>REBA01000009.1 GCA_004294225.1 Cytophagales bacterium
CGCTAAAAAGAAATCTCACCATAAAAACACCAAAAAAATAAAAACAAGGGTATTTTCAAGTATCCAATTGGCTAAATCGCTAGTTCCAATAAGAGTTGACAACCAAAATACCATAAAAATAAGCGTGAATTTGATATAAAATTGAGCATCGAAATGAAATGTTCCATAATTGTAAACTCTATCTATTTGTAGGGTACTGTCTTGAAACCATAAGGCACTATGCCCAAATCCACTATACAATTCATCACCTGGTCCTACCGTTACAAGGTATATTTTAGTGTTGGAGCTAAGCATCTTAGCTGGCAAAGTGAGTACAATAAAATATAGGGTTAAGAATAGGTAGAATGTTTTTTTCATTTGGTTTTTCCTTCTATTACGATGACAATTTCTCCTTTTATGGTTTTATTAGTAAAGTAGGCAAGCACTTCTGTTGTGGTTCCAGTAATGGTTTCTTCAAACATTTTGGTAAGTTCTCTGGATACTGATATTCTTCGTTCTTCGCCACAAAATTCTATCATTTGTTCTAGTGCTTTGATAAGCCTGTGGGGTGATTCATACACTATTACTGTTCTGTTTTCTTCGGCAATATTCTTAAAAGCAGTTTGTCGGCCTTTCTTTTGTGGAAGAAAACCTTCAAAAATAAAGCTATCGCAAGCAAAACCAGAATTTACTAAAGCAGGAATAAGAGCTGTAGCACCAGGAAGGCACTCTACTTCGATTCCATTGGCTAAACAGGCACGAACCAATAAAAATCCAGGGTCAGAAATACCAGGTGTTCCGGCATCTGTGATTAAGGCAAGTTTTTCCCCGTTTTTAAATCGTTCTATTAATCTTTCTAAGGATTTGTGCTCGTTGAAAGCATGATAAGCGTGAACTTTGTTTACTATTTGATGATGTTTTAGAAGTACAGAGCTTGTCCGAGTGTCTTCTGCTAGAATTCCATCTACAGCCTTGAGTACTTTAATAGCTCTAAGGGTGATATCATCAAGATTGCCGATAGGGGTGGGTACAAGGTATAGCGAAATATGGTCTCTCAGTGTACTCAAGAAATTGATGGCTTATGGTTGAACAGACGCTAAGATACTTCTAAATTCTACAAACTTACCTTGAAACTGGCTATATATTTGCTCTAATTGAGGATTGAACAATTCGTGTTCATAGGTTTCAAAATCTTTCATTGATTCAAAAAATAATTGCAAACTATAGGTTTCGCCATTGCCTTCTGCTTCTGTAAGCAATCTATAGAATTTTTGATCTTTTACTAAATCAGATTTTAATAGATTTGGGATATATTTATTTTTCATAGCATCCATCCATTCTATAGAGATATCAGTGTCTATATTGACAGTCATGTTGTATAATATCATTGTGGTATAAATGCAATCTTGACGATTAGTTTATTATGAAATTTAATTGATTTAAAATTGTAATTAAATAAAAAGACGGAATCCGTTTCCGTCTTTTTATTGAGAACCATAAATAGAATAAACTCTATTTACCCGCTTTTTTAGCAGCTTTAGCAGCTCTTTTCTCTTTTAAGCTTTTAGTGGGCTCTTTTTTTGTTTCTTTTTTTGCGTCTTGTGATTTTGACATATTTTCCTCCTTTCTTAAGGGTGTATTTAATTGTTCAATTATAATTATTTATTTCTTAAAATTTATAATTACTAATTGTTTTTTCAAAAACAAATTAAAGCATTTTTAATAATTCTTTGTGAAAGAGTTTTATTATGTAAATTAGAATTCTCTATTTTTGAATATGAATATAACCTTATTTTTGATTTTGGCTTCTGTGGGAGCTAGTTTTTACGCTTGGAATAACCCAACGGTATATGCTAATTGGATGCTTAATCCTTATTTGATTCAGAAAAAAAATCAATATTATCGTTTTCTTACTTCTGGGTTTATTCATGCAGATTATATGCATTTATTTTTTAACATGTTTTCTTTATATGCCATTGGAAGTACTTTAGAGACTTATTTTGACATGGCTTTTGGAGGAACTTCTAATTATTATTTTTTAGGATTGTACCTTGGAGGAATGGTCTTGGCAGATTTGCCTACTTTTTTTAAAGAGAAGAAAAATTCAAGTTACAACTCTTTAGGAGCTTCTGGTGCTGTATCTGCAGTGATATTTTCTTTTATTATGATTGCTCCCACTCAGACTTTGAGCATTAATTTTATTCCTATGCCTGCATTTCTCTTTGGGGCATTGTATTTAGGAATCTCTTATTATCAGGCACAACGTTCTTTGGATAATATTAATCATGATGCCCATTTTTATGGTGCGATGTATGGAATATTGTATAGTGCTTTATTGATACCTGGCTGCTTGGTTAATTTTATGAATGATTTGTTGAGCTGGAGATTGCCTTTTTAAGAGGATTTAGTTTTTCTATTAAATTATCTAATAAGATTAATACTTCCAGACAAGGATTGAAGTATTCCTTTTTCATTTTTGTATTTGATTTGCCAAGGATAAACTCCAGTAGGAATAATCTTCCCAAATGACGTTCCATCCCAAGCTTGGCTTGCATTATTGCTTTGAAATATAATTTCTCCCCAACGATTATAAATGCTTATTTCTTCAAGGTTAGTTTTGTTGAGCAAGATTTCAAAATAATCGTTTATCCCATCTTGATTTGGGGAAAAACTTTTTGGTACAAATATTCCAGAATTGCAATTATTCCTTAGGTTTAGGCTGTCTTTTGTTTCACACTTAGAGTTTCTGACGGTGATATAATAGGTGCCATATTCATTTACCTTGTTTTGAGGTATAGGTTTATTCTGAAACAATATTTTGTAGTCATTAGAACTAGTCAATATTAGAGTATCTAACATTAAACTATCTTGCTCAAAACATATATTTATTTCATTGGATTTGAATTTTAATGGAGTCTTTGGCCATATATATACATTATGTTCAGTTTCTACAAAACAGTTGTATTCATTGAATCCTTTTACATAGTAGATTTGATTTTGAGTTGGAAAATCTATAAAGAAATCTTCTGTGCTTATATTGCCATTGTTCCAACTGTATTCTTTTGCTCCAATAGCACGAATTAGTAATTGTTCGCCTTCACATAAACTGTCTTCCCCTGTCAATGATAAAGATGGCTTGGGGAATACTTTGATTTGAATACTTTCTTCGTTTTTACAATTGTTTAAAAGCGATGTAAAGGTAATAATTTCGTCTTGGTTAGGTTTTAGAATCTGAAAACGGCTTGTACTGATATTATTGGGGGTTGAATGACTTGTCCATAAATAGGAATAGGACGGGTTTAGTGTGAAGATGATTGAATCGCCAAGACATAATGTTGTGTCAGAAGTTTGTTTCTTTGGTGCTTCTTTGATATTTATCATTAAGTTTTCTTCTTTTTGACATGGGTTGTTTTGTTCTGAAATTTTTAGAATAAAGTACTGAGTTCTTAATCCAGGATATCCTTGTTTATACCATGTAGGAGAATTGTTGGGCTTGTCTAAGGCAAAAAAAGGTATCCATTGGTAGCGGTAGTTATCATTTGGAAGCTTTTCTGGTCCAATGAGGATTGAGTCGTTTTCGCAAAGGTTATAATTGTTTGGAAAAGGGTTTGTAATAATGGGTTTTCCGCTATTGATGAAAATAGTATCTATATAAATACAGCCGTTTATAGATGCTTCTACGATTATACTATCGTTTATTCCAGAGGAAATAGTTTGAGAAAAATTTTGAGGATTGGTAAATAAGTTACTTGGTTTCCAAGTATAATTAAAAGAGGGGTTAAGACTAATTTTGTAGGATGTTGTGGCACAGAATATAGTGTCTTTGCCTAATCCAAAAACAGGCAAAGGTAAAATTTTAATAAATATACTATCTTCTAACTTACATGGATTATTCGGAGCTGAAGTGGTTAGAACATAGGTGTTGTATTGTGTTTGTGCTTTGTATAATGGGCGGCTTATATTTTGGTTTGATATTCCTTGTGCAATATTCCAAGCATAGATATAATTTATATTGGGCTGTGGACCTATAGAAATGGTATCGTTTTCGCAGATGCTGAGTTTCTTCTGAAAGTCATTATTAATAATTTTTGTTCCGTACCGAATATTTATAGTGTCTGATGTCATACAAAAGTTGGCATCAATTGTTTCTACAATGTATGTCCCGGGATTTTCAGCTACTAGACTGGGCAGATTGATGTCTATATCATCGTTCCATCGATAATAGATGTATTTTTGATTAAAGGCATTTAAGGTAAATGGAGTATATGCTTCGGCACAAATGGTGGTGTCATTACCAATCTTTGGTTTCACAGGTGGTTCAAACTTTACCCATACAGAATCGCTTGCAAAGCATTCTTCGGTTTGTTTTTGTACATAATACATTCCTGGCTTTTTAGCATAAATAAATACTTTATTACTGATATTGATTTTACCTCCAATTCCATTTTCTTTGAATGACCATTGATAATCACTTCCTCCAGCACCTGCAAAGAGGTACACAGAATCTCCTCTGCAACCTACATTAGCCGTATCTGGAAGTTTTAGGTCTATAAAATTGGTAAAGTAGGCCAACTTACCTGTTTCGGGTGCTGATGATACCATGGCAGCGTGAAAGTTTTGAGCGTTGTTGATTTCAGCTTTAAAAAATATTAAAGAGGTATTATCACCGTAACCAGTTCCTAAAAGACTTTTTCTAAAATCTGCAAGGCTTGCCCCTGCGAAGGTATATGGTGTTATGTCAAAAAAGCCATATTTCCATTCACCACTAGTATTTGGTACGTCTTTGAAGTCGGTAGCTTTTATAGGGAATTGATAAGGGAGAAATGAATTTGAAGTGTATTGATTAAAATTATTCTCCCCACCTTTCTTTACGAATAGCATAAACCCATATTTGGATTTATAGAAATTGTGATTGGGCTTGTTAAGGATATCAGGAACTGTTACAGCATAGTCGGTGGGTAGAAATGTTCTGATACTTTTATTGCCATTGCAATTAATACTTGGTACCAAAGCACCACCTGGTTGATTGCCCATTCCGGATATTTGATAGACATAAACAGGATTGCTACATTTTACATATTCTGCATCTGTAGCATTTGGAAATATTCGATCATAGGATTGACCCGCATTTAGGGTTGCAACAATAGTACCTCCAATATTAATTTCTGTATTGTCATAAACAGCGGTAATAAAATATCTATCTAAGGAGGTGTAGTTTCCCAAAGCATCTGTATCTCCATACCTTCCTCTTACTAAGATGTATTCACTCCCGATAACTTCTACAGGGATTAGTTGATCGCCGTTAAGGTCAGTAAGATTATTGTCATACTTTACTTCATAATTAGTCATGGTTACTGCTATCGGTTTATTAGACTTAATTATTGTGCCAAATAACCTTTGATTTCTTAAGTAAGAGGCAGCACTAACACGATAAGTTTGCCCTCTCGTCATTGAAACTGCGAAGGGCTTTCCAGCAGGGTTTCCATTTTTTAAATTATTAGAAGGGGTAATAATTACAGCAGTGTTGTTTTCTGTAGCGACAATATCTAATGTGGAACCTTCTCCACTAAGGTCATTGTCCCAAACATCCTGAAAAGGAACTACAAAGGTTGTTCCTAGTCCATTGAACCCTTTCATTGAGAAGATGTCTGAAGAAGATGGATTAGTTATTTCATAAAAGCAAGTTGATGGCTTAGATACTGTAAAGTTTACAGCCATGCGGCTAAGGTCTTTAAATTGATTGCGGTCAAAAAAAAGGCTATTAAAACTCCAACCATATTGAATTCCTTCCATTATCATTGCTCCCCAAGCTCTAATACCATTTTTAACTTTTCCTTTATTATCGGTATAGAATCTTTGGTGGTAATAGCTCCCTGCTCCTGGATATGAAGAGCTTAGTTTGAAATGAGTAATATTATTATTTGGTTTGCTGTATAGATCTGGTAGGGCTATCCAAAAAGCAGTATCTATCTGAGCTCTAGATTTGGTGTTTGCCAGAAGTATTACTAGAAAGAGATATAAGAATGCTTTTTTCATTTTTGATTCTATTCTTTATTCCTAAAAAGCTATTTATGTAATATTTCTTGTGACTGTTTTTTATAAAGATGGTTTTTATTCATAATGTGTCAAAGATTTGGGGAAAATCTTTTAATATCTTTTCAAATACATTATTTTGTGAATAAAATAAAATTCAAATGAGCGAAACTTCGGATTCTAATTCACTTTCTAAAAAGTATTATTCTATAGGCGAAGTGGCGGAGATGTTTAATGTAGCTACATCGCTTATTCGTTTTTGGCAATCGGAGTTTGAAATTATTAATCCTCAGAAAAGCAAAACAGGCTTGAGGCAATTTACGCCTGAAGATATAGAGAATATAAGATTAGTTTATCATCTGGTCAAAGAAAAAGGCTTTACATTGCAAGGTGCAAAAGATGCTTTGAAACAGAGTAAGAAGAAAGTAAAAACGCAAATGGAAATGCTTGAATCGCTCAAAAAAATAAGAAGCTTCTTGGTCGATATGCGAAATACCTTACCAACAGACCCAAGTTTGTAATTTTTATAATTCCCTATTTTATCAAATTGTTAAGTTATTTTTTTGTTATTTAAGTAAGAAATTAAGTGATACTTTTGCAAATTGTATTGTTTAATAAAAACATAAATTGAATCAGTGTCAAATCATAACTTTATTACAAAATATATTTGGAAGCCAATAAAAGAGATTTTAAGCCATAGAAATCTTCTTTCTCTGTTAAAAAAGAAAGATACTTTTATTGATTCTAGTAAATACATCAGTAGAGACCTTAGTTGGATGAAATTCAACGAGAGGGTTTTAGACCAATCTTTCAATCCTCAAAGGACTTTATTAGAACGATTGAAGTTTTTGGCAATTACTGCGTCTAACTTAGATGAATTTTTTCAGATTAGGGTAGGCAGTTTGTATAATTACATAGATTACGGTAAAGTAAGAATAGATTATACAGGGCTTAGAGAAGAGCCTTTTAGAAAAATCTTATTTACAGAAATCTCAGATTTTCACGAGCAGCAAGACGCACATTTCATGAATAATCTAAGACCATTGTTTGAGACGAATGGCTTTATGATTTCAAGTATTACTGCCCTAACACCTAAAGAGCAAGATGTTTTGGATAAATATTTTCACAAAACTATATATCCTATGCTCACTCCAATGGTATATGATGGGCATCATTCATTTCCTATTTTATTAAATAAGGTGCTTATTTTTGGGGTGGTGAGCAATAATGTCAATCAGAAGCGGCTTTCCTTTGTGCAGATTCCTCAAAACCTACCAAGGTTCTTTGAAATTAAAAGAGAAGGTAGAATATTATTTATTCCAATTGAAGAAATTATCCGTTGGAAATTATTTACACTCTATAAAAACGTAGAAATCCAATCTATCAATTTATTTAGAATTACTAGAAATGGCGATTTTTCTTTGGAAGAAAGTGATGATATGGAGTCTAGGTATATAGATGAAATCAAAAGGAAGTTAAAAACACGTCAGACGGGAAGGGTAGTAAGGATTGAAATAGAAAAAGGATATCCTCAATGGATGATGAATATTTTAGAAGAAAAGTTAGAGTTAGATAAGTTCAATGTATTCTCCACAGATTCTTTAATTGATTATACCTCTTTATGGCACATTGTAAAACATAAAGAATTAAACTTTAAAGAAGAGTCTTTTGAAGTAGTATCACCACTAAGTTACAGGCCTTCTTCACCGATACCTTTATTAGAATATTTAAAACAAAGAGATGTATTGTTGCATCATCCTTATAACTCTATCGAGCCTTTTATGGAATTGATAGAACAGGCTGCCGACGACCCTTTTGTACTTTCTATTAAAATAACCATTTATAGGTTAGCCAAACAATCAAGAATTGCAGATGCACTGCTCAAAGCCGCTGAAAATGGCAAACACGTTTCTGTATTATTTGAAGTAAAAGCTAGGTTTGATGAAGAAAATAATATTAATCAAGCTCAGAGGCTACAAAAAGCAGGCTGTTTTGTAATTTATGGAGTGAGTAATTACAAGACCCATACCAAGCTATGCTTGATTGTACGTAAAGAAGATGATGATAAAGTGACTCGCTATGTTCATTTATCTAGTGGTAATTATAACGAGGTTACCTCTAAATTGTATACTGATATTAGTTTGCTGACCACACAAGAAAGTTATGCGAACGATGTGAGCGAGTTTTTTAATGCCATTACAGGGCATTCTAAGCCTCAAAAATACACTAATCTATTGACAGCTCCTGGTGATATGAGAGATGGTTTAATCCATTTGATTAATAAAGAAGCCGAGAATGCAATAAACAAACTGCCTTCTGGTATTGTGATTAAAATCAACTCTTTACAAGATTTAGAGGTGATTAATGCACTTTATAGAGCATCAAGTGCAGGCGTAAAAATAAAACTGATTGTAAGAGGAATGTGTTGCCTAAAGCCAGGCAAAAAAGGCTTAAGCGAAAATATTACTGTAAAATCTATAGTTGGAGATTTCTTAGAACACTCTAGGGTTTATTATTTTCATAATCTGGGTAATCCACTTGTGTATGGAGGTAGTGCTGATGTAATGGTAAGAAGTCTAGATCGTAGGATAGAATCTTTATATCTTATCATTGACCCATTCTTAAAGCAAGAAGCTATCAATATTTTATTCTATAATCTAAAAGACAATGCTAACTCCTATTATTTACAAGAAGATAGTAGGTATACCAAAGATACAGTTTCAGAAAAAGATAATTTTAGTATTCACAAAGAATTTTTTAAAGTTTCTGAAGCCGATATTCAATTGGCCAAATTATTTTAAAAGTGATAAAAAAAATAGTCCTTTTTGGCCCAGAATCAACAGGCAAAACAGTGCTAGCTCAAGAGTTATCTAAGCATTTTAATACACTGTGGGTTCCTGAATTTGCTCGAGCTTATTTAGATATTAAAAAAGCTTATTATGATCCTTTCGGAAGAAAAGGCGAAGAATTATGCCAACCTCAAGATATTCCACCTATAGTCATCGGGCAAATAGCACAAGAAGAGGCGATGGAGCAACAAATAAAGGGTGATTTTTTATTCTGTGATACTAATCCGCTTCAAACTAAAATTTACAATAATTATTATTTCAACCGTAATGAAAATTGGCTTGATTACTTGGTCAATCAAAGAAAGTATGATTTATACTTGCTTACACAAGTGGATATTCCTTGGGTTGCTGACGAATTACGAGCAAAGAGTTAAGAAAGCTATTCAAATAATAGAAGAATGGAGTAAAAATCCATAGAATATTGATTTAAGGACAATTTATTAGCGATATTGTTCAAATTTTTAATTTTACGGAGGTTTTCGCAATAAAAGAATAGTGATTTTTGATAAAGTTTGTAAATTGAGAAATAAAATATAATTTTTTTTAACAATAGTGATAGTTGAACCATTAGTATCCATTATTTCCATTAATTATAATCAGACAAAGGTTACTTGCGAAATGTTGGCTTCACTGAAAAATTTAAACTATAAAAATTTTGAAGTCATCATAGTGGATAATGCTTCAAAAGAAGACCCTCAGCCAATAATAAACCTAGAATTCCCAGAGGTGATTGTAGTAAAAAGTGCTGAAAATTTAGGTTTTGCAGGAGGTAATAATTTAGGATTGGCTAAAGCCAAAGGAAAATATGTTTTCTATATCAATAATGATACAGAAGTAACACCAGAATTACTAAAGCCACTAGTAGATTTGTTTGAAAGTAATCCTAAAGTAGGGATGGCAACCCCAAAAATCAAATATTATGATACTCAATTGATTCAATACGCAGGTTCAAATGCCATTAATAGTTTTACAGGCAGAGGGAGTAGCATTGGTTATCAAGAGTTGGATAATGGACAATATAATTATTTAAAAATTACGGATTTGCCTCATGGTGCTGCCCTTATGGTACCTAGAGCAGTTATAGAAAATGTTTGCCTAATGCCCGAACTTTTTTTTCTATATTATGAAGAACATGATTGGGCAGAAAGCATTAAAAGAGCTGGATATCAAATTTATTATGTTGGCACTGCAGAGATATATCATAAAGAATCTATTTCCGTTGGAAAGCTAAACCCGATGAAGACTTATTTCATGACCAGAAATCGTTTGTTGTTTATGAAGAGAAATACATCAGGATTTCCTCAAATAATCGGTTTTCTTTTTTTTACTTGTTTTTCTATTCCCAAAAATATTGTAAGTTACATTGTTAAAACAGATTGGAAGCATTTAATAGCTTTTTTAAAAGGAATTAAAGGATATTTTTTTATAAGAAAACCAAACGAAAATATTTATTGGGCTAAACCAAAATTATAAACTTATCAATTTTTATAAACGGCAATATTTTTGAATAAATTATTAATATATAACAGATTACAAGAAATTAAGACTGAAAATCCCAAGGCTTCTGCATTTAGGTGTTATTTAATCCTGATTGTAGATATTTTAGTGGCAATCTATAGAATACTCCTTGGAAAATTTTTGTTTAGAAATATTAAACACTTAGGAAAAATGGTTTCTGTAAACGGCTTTCCTAAGTTAAATATCAGAGGGGAAACAATTATTGGCAATCATGTTAGAATATGGTCAGCAATTGAGAAATCCAAAATTTTTGTCAAAAGCGGAGCTAAGCTTAAAGTGGGTGATAATACTAGAATCAATGGAGCTCATATTTCTGTAAGTCAGGAAGTAATAATTGGAAATAACGTAAGAATATCTCCTTATGTACTTATTATGGATGATGATTTTCATGATATCAAACAACATTTCGCAGAAGGGAAGAAAGCTAAGATTGTAATAGAAGATAATGTATGGTTGGCATCTAAGTGTTCTGTATTAAAAGGAGTTACTATAGGTGAGGGAGCTGTAGTTGCTACTGGTGCAGTAGTAACAAAGGATGTTGCTCCATTTACTTTAGTAGCAGGTATTCCTGCTAAGATGATAAAAAAGATTTCTTAATATAGGTTTCTATCATTTTTTCTTTAAATTACCTTAATTTTATTCGTTTATTTTTATTTGTACCACAATAAATCACTTTTAATATGAAAAGAAAACTACTTTCACTTCATTGTTTGCTTATTGCAACACTATCTGCACTCAATTTCTCAAGTGCTTCTGCACAGACCAATCCTAAAGATAGGCAAGTGGTAAAAGAGTATATATCACAAAGGTATCTTTATGGAACTTGTGATAATACTGGCTGTAAAAGCGATAAGTTAGGCTACAAGTTCCAGTATTGGGAGTACACCCCTAGCGACTATATTTCTAATACCACCAAAAAATTCCCTTTAGTTATATTTCTGCATGGGGTAGGCGAAAAATCTAATGGCTCTCCTAATAGTATCAACTCGGTATTAGTTAATGGAATGCCCAAACTAATCAACCAAAACAAAGCAAATTATCCATTTGTATGTATTAGCCCTCAAACTACTTGGCCAGTAGATTGGCAGCCAGAAATGGTGGATGAATTGATAGAGTTAGCTAAGTCTAGACTTAGAATTGATGAAGACATGGTGTATGTGACTGGACTAAGTATGGGTGGAGATGGAACCTATAGATATGCTGGGAATAATAATTATTATAAAAACTTGGCTGCAATAGTACCTTGTTCTGCTTTTATGAGCAGTACAGATCCTTGTCAAATAGCCAATATTCCAGTAAAAGCCTTTACAGGGAAAAATGACTGGGTATTTGCTTCAAGCCAAAACGCTATTAATAGTATTAATAGTTGTACTCCTAAGCCAGATCCTTTGGCTACGCTTGTTTCTACAGTTGGTGGACATGATGGTACTGCTTGGGATGCTATATATTCTATTGATAATAAAGAGCTTTGGGATTGGTTGCTATCAAAAAAAAGAAAAAGTGGAATTACTAATATTGTTCAAAATGCGGACATTTCTGATGGAAATGAAATGGAAATAAACCCTAATCCTGCTTCAGAAAAAGCTTACTTGAAGCTAACAGCAAATAGTTCTAAAGAAGTAAATATATTTTTGATTAACAGTCTTGGTGCAGAGTCTATGATTTATAACAAACTATCTTTAAATCAAGGGGTAAATACAATTGATTTAGAGCTAAATTCAAAAAATAAAGGCTTTTATATATTAAGAGTTGTGGGTAATGACGGAACTACAATGGAGAAGAAGTTAATTTTAGAATAGCTTAATCATTTTCTTTTGACCAGCTTTTTTTAACTATTAATTTTTATGAATGATTGTAAATAATAAGAATCATATTAAAGAAATTTTTATTATCTTATTGATTAGTGCTATAATCCTTTATTTATCTAATATTCTAATAGATGGAAGATTGAATTCTATAGAAAATTTGACTATAGAACTAAGAAGTGCCCCAACAGAATTGCTCTATGATTGGAAAATGAGCGAAATAGCTCCATTCAAATACAGATTCTTATTTCCTTTTATTGTTAAAAAGACCTATCAAGCATTTTTTAGCCAACCAAATGTAGAAGGTTTTTACTATGTTTATCTTTTTTATACCTACTTAAGCCTTTGTTTTGCAGGTGTTTCATTTTACTTTTTGTCGATATTAGTCTACGATAATACCGCTTTTGTAATACTTTCTATGTTCTTATTTTTCACCTCTTGCCCTATTTTATTTTCTCATATAGTCCCTGTTCATACTAGAGAAGATTTTTTAGCTTATGGTTTGCTCTGCATGGGTTTGATTTATATTATTAAAAATTACTGGATAGCATATTTATTAATATCAATTTTAGGAGTTTTGTGTAGGGAAACTTTGTTATTGCTTCCTTTTATATATTTATTTTTCTCTAATAATCAGTTTCAAAAATTACCAATTAAGCTTATTCTAGCGGCTATTCCTTTTGTGGTATATTTTCTATTAAGATATATTTTAGGAACAGAGCACTATGATTATTGGTTAGGGCTGAAGTGGAATATTAAGAGTCTAGAACAAGTAGTTCTTTTCTTTTTTCTTACATTTCATTTATTATGGTTTTTCTTTATTTTTGAACTGTTTAATCATTCAAAAAACAATAAAGAAAATAGCTCGGGGGGGCTATTGCTTCATCAATCAGCTTTGTCAGCTACTGGCTTGGTTTTGACCACCACTTTTCTTTTTGCAATATTTAACGAAATCAGAATTCTTTTTCTAATTTTTCCTTGGGTAATCTCATTATCTTCTAGATGGTTAATAAATAATAAAGCAACAGTCTGTAGCTATTTTTTAAATAAAAAAAACACACTCTATTTTGTGCTCATTTCTTTGCTTTTTATTCTTCTTGTTTGTGCTTTTCTGATGAATGTTAAAAAGCTGGCACAATTTGTCACTTATCCAGTTTTATTAAGTACTTGGATTCCTATTGCTCTGTTTTATATTTACTTATTGGGTTTATCTCTACCGTTTATTGTAAAAATTATAAAAAATATAACTAAAGTTAAATTCACATAATTTCTATATAGCTTTAAAGTTTTATTTTTTAATTGCATATTAATTATGTTTGTCGAATAGGTAAAATTTCTTAAAATTTCTCTTTTTTTTGTATTAAATTGTAAATGATTGTTTAACAGATTTATTAAATAGTTTGGAGTTTGTTGAAAAAGCCATTTGTTAAGAAATATTTTTTCTTTAAATAATGCAAAACCCTATGAGACATCTTTTATTCTGGATTCTTTTTTTTCTTCTACTTGAAAGCAGCTTTTCGCAAACTGGTAACCCCAATCAGACTCCTTGTGTTGGAGATCAAACAATACCAAAAAATGGTACTCCTAATGCTGATGTTGTCGCTTCTGGTTGGTTTGATATGACCAGTTGGAATTCTGCCCCTTATCAATCATTTTCCTACAGAGAGCCTAGTTATGGTGGTATTATGCATTTTCGTTTAATGCCTCCGCCGAATTATAACCCTTCCAAAAAATATCCATTAATTGTAATGCTTCATGGAAAAGGTGAGGCTGGAATAAAAGGTAGTTATCCTAACCCTTGTTCAACAGCATATCAAAATGGAGATAAAAGATTTCAAAGCAATGACCACCACTTAATTTGGGGTGGGAAGATGCACATGGATAGCAACAAAGTAGTCAATGGAAGAGATTATGAAGCTTTTGTGCTTTTTCCTCAAAGTGCAGATGGATTTTGGGGTGCAGCCCCTGGAAATTACAGTGGAATAGATGGGTATAAGCCTATTTCAGATCCTAATGCTTACAATATTAGAAGGGCATTGGCAATTATAGATTCTACCATTGCTAAATATAGTATTGATAAAAATAGGGTATATCTGCATGGTTTGTCTGGTGGTGGTGGCGGAACTTGGGAGCTTGCCTATAGAAGACCTGAACTGTTCGCAGCAGTTTTACCTATGTGTGCTGGGGGCTTATATACTGATTATTTAGGCAGAAGTATCCCACAAATGCTTACGCATACCCCTGTATGGATTACTCAAGGTGGTGCTGACACGAATCCTGTTCCACTTGTGTCTAAGACTATGTTAGATTCTTTAAGAAATAAAGGCAATGACCCTAGATATAATGAGTGGGCGGGTATTGGTCACGTAGCTTGGCCCTTAACTTACGCACTTCCCAACTTTATTTCTTGGATTTATAGTCAAAATCTATTGAAAATAAAAATTTTTGGACTTAGTGATACTATGCGAACGGCCACAAGTGCTCCTATTTGTCCTGGGCAGACAATTCGCTTAGGGGTTAATGCATTTTTTCAAGCCTATGAGTGGAGAAAAAATGGTATTTTGATACCAGGGCAAACTACCAACGATATTTTTGTAACCGAAACAGGAAATTATACCGTAAGATTTAGAAGAGGTGCAACTGAATGGACAGATTGGTCTGCACCAGTTAATATTTTCAATAATCCTAATTCAACACCATTACCTGTTATTTCTTCCAATCGAAGTACAGCATTACTTATAGAAAACGCACCTTTCCCAAACTTTAATCAATTAGCAGGTTTAACAAGTGTTACTTTATCCGCACCTATTGGTATGGCTAAATACACATGGTCCAATGGAGCAACTACTAAAGACATTACAGTTAGCCAAGCCCAAGCAGGCAATTATTCAGTAATTACCCAAAAAACAGGATTCTGCACTAGTGCAGCTAGCTTACCTGTGATTATTACTAGAGGCGAAGACATCAATTTGCCCGCTCCCTCTAATGCTCAAGCAAGTAATATTACAAGCAATTCATTTACCATTACTTGGACAGATAATTCCAGCAATGAACTAGGTTTTGACATTTTTAAACAACAATACCCTAATGGGCCCTATGATTTTATAGGTAAAGTATCTACAAATGTTACGAGCTATGTGGTTACTGGTTTGAACCCAAATACTAATTATGGTGGGTATATTGTAAGGGCATACAGTGGTTTAGGTTATTCCAAGAACAGTGGAGGCTATCCACCACTATTTGATTTTGTAAATGTTACTACACTCCCTTCTTCTGATAATGTACCCCCTTCCGTTCCTCAAGGCTTGATTGTTACAGCTAAATCGCAGAACTCTATTACCATTTCTTGGTTGCCCTCTACTGATAATGTAGGAGTAACTGGTTATGAAGTTCGACTTAATGGTAATGTATTGAACCCACCTACTTCTACTTCCCTAACAGTTTTTACTGCTACAGGGCTGAATACGAATACCAATTATACCTTTACAGTTGCAGCTAAAGATGCAGTTGGTAATAGTTCGGCACAAAGCAATGCTTTGGTTGCCAGTATTACTTTTGTAAATGGGGTAAATTATACCTATCATGAAGGAACATGGGAGCTTGTTCCTAATTTTTATACAGAGCCTGTAGTAAAATCTGGTGTTCTTACTAATTTTTCACTTGCTCCTAGATTACAAAACGATTTCTTTGGTTTTAATTTTGAAACGTATATCAATATTACCACAGCAGGACTTTATCGATTCTATACTAATTCTGATGATGGTAGTAAATTGTTTATCAATAGTACACTTGTAGTAAATAATGATGGATTACACGGTGCACAAACTCTGTTAAAAAATGGTGCGTCAGGAACAATAAATTTGAATGCAGGCTATCATAAGATTCAAGTTCCATTTTTTGAGAACGGAGGAGGGGAAGCATTGGCTGTAGGGTATAAGCTAGATTCAAATCCAGCTGATGTTGTTCCTATACCCGATAACCAATTATTCATTTTAGGGGATGCTGTTGATAATACTCCCCCTTCTGCTCCAAGTGGCCTAGTTGCAGTTGCGAAAAGAAATTCCGCTCAACTATCTTGGAACGCTAGTACAGACAATGTAGGAGTTGTCGCCTATAAGGTGTATAGGAACAATACGCTTATTACTCAATTATTAGGATTGAATACTCAATTGTTAAATTTATCTGCCAACACTGCATATACTTATCAAGTAAGTGCCTTAGATTTGGCTGGAAATGAATCTACCAAAACTTCAATTACTTTTACTACCAATGCGAATACTGCACCTACTTTTACTCCTATAGCTGATTTTACAATTGCCGAAGAACAGTTGATGTATATTCCTGTAAACGTAAGCGATATTGATGGAGACAATGTTTCTATTAGTCTTTCTAATGCACCATCTTTTGTAAGTTTGATTAATTCTGGAGCAGGGTCAGTGTTGATAAAAGTTGCTCCATTATTTAACGATCAAGGAACTTATAATGGCAACACCATTGTGTTGAATGACAATGCAGGAGGAGTAGTGAATTTTACTTTTAATTTTACAGTTAGCCCCAAACTCCCTCCAATTTATTGGGATGGAGGTGCAGGCACCAACGAGTGGAAAGATGCCAATAACTGGCTAGGAAATTTGTTACCAGCAACACAACAAGAAGTAATACTAGACCACACTCATGTAAGTACCGCATATATAGTAAGAACTAATAATGCCAACTTGAATGTTAGAGCAATTAAAGTTGGACAAACGGGTTCTATAGTGCCTATAAAACTATTTATTGATGGAAGTACTACAGTTCAAATAGCCGATGGATTGTATAACGACCTTAGCATCGTGGATTCAGGCAAAGTAATACTAAATACAGACGCTACTGTAGGCAATATCAATTTGAATAATAATATTCTTGATATAGGAAACAAGAAAATAACATTGAACGGAACTGTTGAAGGGCTTGTCAATGCTATTAAATCTGGTCCAGAAGGTACGGTAATATATAATGCTTTACAGAATCAAAACATCATTGCAGGAGATTATTCTAACTTGACCATTGATGGAGGAGCTACAAAAACTCCCCTTGCAAATATAAAAGTAAAGCGAGTGCTTAGGCTTGAGTCGGGCACATTAAATTTACCTTCTCCATCGCAAACGCTGACTATTGATTTATTAAGAGGGGCTATTCACCCAGCAGGCAACGGAGCTATAGTTGGAAATTTAATTGTAGAGAGAACCCTTAATGCAGGTTGGCATTATATTACCTCTCCATTAAGAAGTAGCCTGTTTGGAGATGTTTTGGGCAATAACAATATCTTTCTAAATACTATTTGTACTTACAAAGAATCAGTTCCAGATACTAATTTGAGAGGTTGGATAGTTAGAAATGGGCTAAGCAATCTGACTCCTTTAGAGGGTCAGAAAGATGTTGGTGGCCCTAGTGATATGATTGGCTATGCGTATAAGTTTAAAAATAACGGTAGCTTGTTTTGGTTGTCTGGAAGCTACACTCATGGTGCAGCAGTTTCCTACAATACAGGATTACTAACGCTAACCAATTCTGGAAAATCTAGTGCTGATGGATGGCATTTGGTTGGAAATCCATTCCCATCTCCAGTTAATTGGAATGCACCATTAGGTATATTAAGAGAAAATCTTTCAAGCTCTATCACTTATTATAACTCAGCTTTAGGGATGAATGCAGTTTATACTTCTACTATTCCCGATTCTACCAATGGTGCTTCTCGATACATTCCCGCTATGCAGGCTTTTTGGGTGCAAGCTACTTCAAATAATGCTAGATTAACGATAGACAATAGAGCAAGACTAGTTAATCCCACCCTTGGAAGCGGAACCCCTAATTTCTACAGACAAAAAAGAAATCAAGATATACCAAGAATTAAACTTCAAGTAAATAATGGAAATTGTACCGATGAAGTGGTGGTAAGATTCTTAGATGATGCTACAGAACAAGTTGACAATGAATATGACGCCATTAAATTTTTAAATGACGACAAATGCCCATCTATATATACTAAGTATAATAATGAGATGTTTTCTATAAATAGTTTACCAATAAATTATAACAAGTTAATTCCATTATCGATTTCAGGAAATGCAAGCAAATTTACCATTACCCTTAAAGAGGTTTCTGGATTTGATCATAATTCCAATATCTATTTAGAAGATCAAGCAATGAGTACCATTCAGGATTTATTGCAAGAGCCCACTTATGAGTTCACTACTGCTAAAGGCGATAATCCAGATCGCTTCGTGTTGTCATTTAATAGAGCCATTACAGACCTTGGTTTAGCTAAACACGAAGCAGGAGACATACACATCTATACTGAGTCGAAAACTATAAATATTGCTGCAATAGGAAAACTAAAAACTTCACAAGGACAGTTGTTTATCTACAATGCACTTGGGCAACCCGTAGAATCTGCTAAAACAATAGATTTTGCTTCAGGCACAATCCAACATACTTTGAGTGCTGATGGTATTTATTGGATAGAAGTATTAGTGAATGGGAAAATATATACAAAGAAAATTATTACTTACTAGTATTGTTTTATTTATGCGGAAAAGAATTTAGCTTTACGATATAATTTTTTTATTTGGCTTAAACTTTTCTGATTTTGAAAAATAAATCTTTGTACTTTTTTACATTTAATTTATTCAGTGTAACATTAATTTTGCTTTTTCAAGTACTAGTTTACTATAGCCATCACCATCAATTTACCTATCCTTTAGATGATACCTATATTCATTTAGCCATAGCAAAGAATATATCAGAGCATGGGGTTTGGGGGCTCACTCCTTATGAGTTTTCTTCTGCTTCCTCCAGTATTTTATATACACTATTACTCTCCTTTATCATTCATTTTTTTGGGAATCATTTTTTAATTCCTTTGGTAATTAATTTTCTGTTTTTTATACTTTTAATTTTTTCTATTCACTATATTTCTAAGAAAGAACAATTTGATTTCAAAACTCAGAGTACCTTAAGTATTTTTATTTTTTTTTCGCCATTGCCAGCCCTAATCATAAGTGGTATGGAGCATATTACCCAGTTACTTATTGTAACGTGGCTTTTTTATATCTCTTCCAATTATCTTCAAAAGAATGATATAGGATTAAAAAATCAATTCCTATGGTTTGTAATTATTGTATTGTCAGTAGCTATTAGGTATGAAAGCTTATTTGTAATTGCTGGAATTTTTATTATACTATTTTTCAAGAAAAAATATTTTATTGCTATAAAGGTATTGTTGTCTGCTCTCATTCCAGTTATTTTATACGGCATTTATTCTATTCAACAAGGAGCCTATTTTTTGCCTAATTCTTTGTTGTTAAAGGGCGAAAGACCCAAACTTAGTTTATTGGGATTGTTTGAATATAGTCATTTATGGTTAGACAAATTGATTCACACCCCTCATTTGATGGTACTTTTCATAGTGCTTAGTACTTTGATGATTTATGCTTTGGTAAAGAAAGAAACTAATTCGAGAAGATTTTATTTTCTTTCTTTATTGCTTATTGCTTTTACTATTCATATGGTTTTAGCAAGAGTAGGTTGGTTCTACAGATATGAAGCCTATCTTATCTTACTTTCTGGAATAGTAATTACATTATATATTAAAGAGTTACATGCTTTTGTTGATTCCTTATTTAAAGGTAAGTTATTGAAGTTTTCTTTTTGGGTATTTCTGTTTATCATTTTTTATCCATTAACTTGTAGAGCTATAGAAGCCATAAAGAACATATCCGTTTCCATGGCGAATATTAATGATCAGCAGATGCTTATGTCAGATTTTATATCAAAGTATTATGAAAATGAAACTATAGCTGCTAATGATATTGGGGCGATTAGTTATTATAACCCTATTTATCTAGTAGATATTTTTGGTTTAGCCAATCAAGATATCATGAAATTAAGGGCGGCAAAGCAATACGATAGAAAACATATTCAAGAGTTATGTGAAAAAAGAAATGTTGCTATCGCAATTATTTATAAAGAATGGTTTTCAGATAAAATTCCAGAAAATTGGGTGTTGTGCGGTCAGTTCAGTATTGAGAATAATTATATTTGTGCTGAAAAGGAAGTATATTTTTATGCTGTTAGACCTAATGAATCCAATTATTTGAGTGCCTCACTGAAAAGTTTTAGCCAGTCGCAGAAAGCGGTTTTTAAATTATATTAACAATGTCAATAGCTGCTAAGTGGAATAATAGAGCGTTTTTCTTAAAAGTACTCATTGGCATTCTTTTGTTAGCGATTTCTTTTTTCCCTTTATTGATTAATTTCCCTTATAGAATTAATATTTTTTTAACTTGGGAAGGTGCCTATAGGTTGTATTTGGGGCAAATTCCATTTAAAGATTTCGGTTTACCAATGGGTTATGCTTATTGGATTATTCCAGCTATCTTTTTTAAGTTATTTGGGCCGTATTTGTATAGCCTTGTTATTGCCCAATGTTTTATTAATCTTGCTGTTGGAATTGCATTTATTAAAATACTTAATTTATTTAGAATTCATTTAGCAATACAATGTGTTGCGGTTTTGGTTTTTGGGCTTACCTATATTTTTCTCAATTATTGGCCTTGGTATAATCATACTGCTTTTGTATTTGGATTATGGGGCTTATCCTTTTTGTTAGAAATAGTATTAAGCAATTGTTCTAAGAGAGTATCAATAGGCTATTTGTTGATGGCTACTTTTTTTATCTTTCTTTCATTTTTTACTAAGCAAGATTATGGTGCATTGTTTTGGATTTTTGGTTTAATACTTCTTGTATATATCTCGTGGTTAGAAAAGACTTATTCAATATTATTGATGTATATATTGGCAACAGCTTTTTGGTCATGTACATTCATTCTTCCTCTTTTGAAATATGATTTTGGTTATTGGTTTAATTATGGTCAGTTTCCGCATTCTGCAAGATTAAATTATGTCAATTTTCTCACCCGAATTTTAGGAGAATCTGAATGGGAAAAGTTTTATATATTATTTGTTTTTGGACTTTTTGTTAATAAATACCAATCAGATAAAAACATATTGACCAATAAAAAGGAAATATTATTTCTGCTTTTTACTTTAGGAATAATTGTATTGGTGCTAATCACTAAGGTTACTAGCGTTCAAGCATTAGGAAATGAAACTTTCTTTTATGGTTTTGCTGTAGCTTATTTGCTTTATGCTTTGCCCTTACAATGGAATTGGGCTAGTAATAAACCACTGATAATTTGTTTTTTTGCAGTGACTTTTATTTTTTCTTCTTATTACTGGAAATACGTTACAATTGCCTTGAAATTACCTCCACCCATTACTTTTAATAGAATTGCTGAGAAGCCCAAACCAGACTGGAAATTCACCAACTGGAGCGGTTTTAAAAAAGTATCCCTGCCTCCTTCTACAATAAAAGGCATCGACCGATTAATGAAAAGCCATGTAGTTCAAAAAAAAGATTTGAAAGTACTGAACATGACAGAGCTTACCCCATTAGCTTTAGAGTTAGGCTATGTGCCACTTAAAAATCAACCTCTTTGGTACCACATGAAAGTGGGCATGTTTGATAAAGAAGCTAAAACTTTTTGCAATAATATTTCTAATGGCTATTATGACTTGGTGCTTTTTGAAGGAATTCCTGCAATTAATAATTTCTTTCCTGCTCAGGTGCAAGAATGTTTGAAACAAAAGTATAAATTAGTAGATACTTTTGAAGCACCAAGAAGATTAGAAGAAGGTTCTTATGTAGAAGTTTACATTCCAAAAAATGTTGAATATTAATTTTTTTACAAATGCTGTTTAATTCATTTGAATTTTTAATTTTTTTTCCTCTCGTTATTGCCGTCTATTTTTTGCTACCACACCGATGGAGATGGTTAGAGCTGTTATTTGCTTCTTGTGTGTTTTACATGGCTTTTGTGCCAGAGTATATTCTTATTCTAGGGCTCACCATTGTTGTAGATTATTATGCGGGCATATGGATTGAAAATACTCAAGGAAAAACAAAGAAGCGGTACCTTGTTATCAGTATAATTGTTACCTGTTTGATACTTTTTGTATTTAAGTATTTTTATTTTGTAAATGATAATTTATTGTTGATAGCTAATTTTTTTGGTCTTCATTATCCTACAAATTTTATAAAAATAATTTTACCTATAGGTTTGTCGTTCCATACTTTTCAGAGTTTGAGTTATGTGATTGAAGTGTATAGAGGCAAACAAAAGGCGGAGAAGCACTTTGGGGTATATGCACTTTATGTCATGTATTTTCCTCAGTTAGTTGCAGGTCCTATTGAAAGGCCTCAAAATGTATTACACCAGTTTTATATTCCCCAGTCATTTGATGTTCGAAGGATTTCTTCTGGTCTAAAACTCATGGCTTGGGGATTTTTTAAAAAGGTAGTGATTGCCGATCGCTTGTCTGTTTTTGTGAATTTGGTTTATAATGACATGGATCATTATACTGGTTGGTACATGATATTAGCCACTGTGTTTTTTGCTTTCCAGATTTATTGTGATTTTTCGGGGTATTCAGATATTGCTATTGGTATTTCTAGAGTAATAGGCATAGACCTGATGAAAAATTTTGACCGACCTTATTTCTCTCAATCCATAAGTGAGTTTTGGAGGCGTTGGCATATTTCGCTTTCTACTTGGTTTAAAGATTATGTTTATATACCAATGGGAGGTAATAGGGTATCTTCCAGTCGTCAGTATTTGAATTTATTTACTACCTTTTCATTGAGCGGGATATGGCATGGAGCAAACTGGACCTATGTATTTTGGGGAAGTTTGAATGGTGTCTATTTAATCATTGCAATACTTATTAATAGATATGATAGTTTTTTCAAGACAAAATTTCAACTACCAACTTTTTTATTACAACTTTGGAATACTTTAAGCACATTCGTTTTAATTTGTTTAGCATGGGTGTTTTTTAGAGCTAATAATTTTGGAGATGCATTCCAGATTATTTATAAGATGAAATTTGCTTCTTTGGAACAACTTGGTGTTCCACTATTTCCAGTTAATCAATATGATTTTAACTTGTCCATATTATTTATAGGTGTACTTATGGTTATTGAATATTTCCAAAAAGATAGAGCAATAGAAGAAATGATAAATACAAAACCTCTATTCTGGAAATGGGCTGCTTATGTGGCTCTTATTCTGATTATATTGAATTTTGGGGTTTTTGAAAGTCAAGATTTTATTTATTTTCAATTTTAGATACTTGATATGAATAAGAATGTGTTATATTTTTTTGCTAAATTATTTTTTCTAACACTGTTAGTATTATTAAGTAATTGGGGGATTAGGGCGATTATTGCTAACAAGTCTTATTGGGGCTTTGAGGAACTTGAAACTAAAAGACATGTTTTTGACCAGAAAATAAAAACATACAATAACCTCTTTATAGGCTCAAGTAGATTTTACAGGCAAATTGACCCTATCACTTTTGATAAAAATATTGATTCAAGTTTTGGATTGCAATCTTTTAATTATGGTTTGCATTCGCTTTCACCACCACAAGTATATGATGTTTATGAAGAAATTCTTGCCAAAGATAGCCTTCAATTGAAATATGCCTTTCTTGAATTGATGAATGTCCCTCAAGTAGCAATAGTGAATCTAACCTCTGATAGAGTCATTTATTGGTACAATTGGCAAAGCTATTGGTTTGCAGTAAAAGCAATAAGTCAATCCAACAGAACCATTGTTAGAAAAATTTATGGAATATTTTCTCATACATTTTGCTATTTTGAATATCTGCTCAATTTCAAAATGTGGTCAAAAGTAAATCAGCTAAAGACCAAGCAAGAGTCAGGTAATGCTGATTTAGAAATAGCAGGCAAGAACCTTAATGGTTTCTATAGCTATGATGAAGAAATGAATACAAGAAATAAAGCAAATTTTGATTACAAAGGAATGCTCAAAGGATATAATGATTTTATGAACGACACTTCAAGTGTGAGCGATTATAAGGCATATAGTCAATTGGCATTTTCTAGTTCAATAGATACAATCAACTACAATAAAATTCATTTACATAAAATTCAACAATTGATAGAGAAATCAAAACAAAAAGATATCCATTTGATAGTATTTCTTCCACCAAGATTAGTAGTAGAAGATTATGAAGAACTTATTCCTATTTTTGCTCAGATACCCAAAGATCATCGCATAGAGATTTCTAATAGCCATCTTTATCCAGAACTTTATTTAGCAAAATATACTTTTGATTTTGGGCATCTAAACGAAGTTGGAGCTCAAATCTTTTCTAAAAAGATAGCACAAGAGTTTAATAAGTTGCAACACTAAATTTTCTTCAAATGAGAATAGGAATAGAAGCCCAAAGAATATTTAGAGCTAAAAAGCACGGAATGGATGTAGTAGCACTCGAAACACTTTTGAGCCTACAACAACTTGATAAAAAAAATGAATACTTTGTATTTGTAAAGCCAGATGAAGATAATCAATGTATTCTTCCCTCCGAAAATATGCATATTATCCCTATCTCTGGTATTTCTTATCCAGATTGGGAACAAATTCAATTGCCTAGAACAGCAAAAAAATATAATCTAGACTTGCTTCATTGCACATCTAATACAGCACCGCTATATACCAATATTCCCACATTAATTACTCTGCACGATATAATATATCTTGAACAGCTTAATTTTGGCGGCACAGCGTATCAAAACTTTGGAAATCTATATCGCAGATTTGTAGTTCCTAAGGTAGTAAAAAATGCCAAAGCTATTATTACTGTATCAGAATTTGAGAAGCAACAGATTTTAAATGGTCTAGAGATTGATCAGAAAAAAATTGAAGTTATCTATAATGCCATTAATAATAAGTTTCATTGCAATTATTCTTCAGATGAGCTAAAAAGAGTAAGAATTCAATATAAGTTACCCAATGAATTCATTCTTTTTTTGGGCAATAAAGCCCCGAAGAAAAATACAGAAAATGTTGTGAAAGCTTACATAAAATATTTGTTATCAAGCCCTAATGTCTTGCCATTAGTTATCTTAGATTATGAAAAACACCTAGTAGAGGCTATATTAAAAACCATTAATTCTGAAAGATATATAGACTCTTTTTGTTTCCCAGGTTATATCTCCTCTGCTGAAATACCTAAACTATACAATCTTGCAAAATTATTTTTATATCCCTCATTAAGAGAAAGCTTTGGTCTTCCAATTATTGAAGCCATGGCATGTGGAACCCCAGTACTTACTTCAGATACCAGCTCCATGCCCGAAATTGCAGGAAATGCAGCGGTGCTAGTAAACCCGTATGATATTAAAGATATGGCTCAGAAAATCTCAGGAATACTTTCTGATGAGGAACAAATTAGTGTCAAAATTCAGAGCGGATTAACTAGAGCAAGCTATTTTAGCTGGGAAAATACTGCAAGAAAAGTATTAAATATGTATAAATCATTGATTTAAATATATAAAATAATTATATTTAACTGAAAGAATAGTATTACCTTTTGAAAGTATAGTGCAATTATTTAAAAAAATATTTCTATAAATTGCGGTCACACTAAACCCTAATTTATAATGAAAAAACTTATATCACTTATTATGATTGGTCTTGTAACATGGACCAGCATAAATGCACAAACAGCAAAGAACTTGTATGAATCACTGGCATTTAGACAAGAGCTACCTGATAAATCTTATACAGATTGTGAAACAGGTGTAACCAAATCCATTCATGGAACTTTAAATCAAGGCAAAGTAATTATTGTAACCAAGGCACCTACATGGTGTCCATATTGTAAGGTAAATATTAAAGCTGCTTTTGGAGGGCTTAAAGTTGCTGAAATTTTAAAAAAACATCAAGGAAAAATTGAGGTATGGGCTGGCTGGGATGGTCCAACCAATTGTAATGGAGCTATAAATGTGAGGAACAATGAAGTGAGCCAAGATAAATTTACCTTTACATTTGTGGATAACAATGGGGAAGACGCCTATTTTCCTGAACAATGGTGTTCTGGAGGGTGTGTAGTATTGGATCCTAAAACAAAAAAATGTGTTTGGGCGAATAGAAACGATGGCACTCCTGAATTTGGAATGCAGGGAGCAATTACTGCAGCAGAGCAAATAGTAAATGGCACTTTTGTTTATCCAGATCAACAAAAGAATGTTGCTTTGTATAAACCTTTAGTAAATAATCCAGCTGTTGAAGATCAAAAATTTAAAAAAATAGGTAATTTCAATGATGGTGTAGAGTTTACTTATGCTAAGTTTAAAGGAGTACCTGAAGTAATTGTAGATTTAGGTAAATCTTATAATGTAACAGGATTCTTTTTAAGCGTGTATTGGCAGCCTTTAGGATATATAGTTTCTGTTAGTGAAAATACTACAGGACCATGGACTACAATTGGAAATACTAATGGGTTTGGAGATAGAAATTGGGGTACAGTAAATGGAACTGGAAAAGGTAGATATGCAAGACTGAGTGGTAAATCAATTCAGGATGTTGGAGAGTTAAAAATATTTTCTGATGATGTTACTGCTAATGAAGAAGTGGTAGCTAATAATCAAATGTTTAATGTTTTTCCTAATCCTTCTTTTGGTGAAGTTAATTTAAATTTACCAACGGATGAATTTTATCAAATCAGTGTTGAAGACATATCAGGAAGAAATGTTTATAAGAGTACTGAACTGTATAAGTCAGGTCAATCTATTAATTTGACTCACTTAGATAAAGGTGTTTATATTATCAATGCTCAAACAAACAGCAATAAACTTAAAACCAAACTTGTTTTAGAATAACTCAATCTTAAGAAATGACAATAAAAAAACCTTGAGATTATCTCAAGGTTTTTTTATTGTTATTAGCTGAAGGGAGGGGATTCGAACCACCTACGGAGCGATTAGCTATAGCTCATAAATTAATTTTGTGGTCAACCCATTAAGCTACGTTTGTTTCGAACTCTCCACCCCCGAGACAGGAGGGCATGTCTGCCAATTTCAACACCCTTCAGTGAAGTAATTGATACAAACCTAATATAAATACTTTTTATTTCAAAATTTTATATTAAAATCTTTAAATAATTATGATATTTTTAATATATTGGTATTTTAATTAAAAATTTTATATTTAAAGCTTCGATTATGGACAAAGAATATCAAATTGATAATACCGATAGAAAAATATTATCCCTACTTATGGAAAATGCAACTATGCCTTATACAGATGTTGCCAAATTAGTCAATGTTTCTGGAGGAACAGTTCATGTTAGAATGAAGAAAATGGAAGAAATGGGAATAATCAAAGGCACTCAATTAACTATAGATTATTCCAAACTTGGTTACGATATTACTGCATTCTTAGGAGTTTATCTCGAAAGAAGTTCCTTTTATGATGAGGCCTTAAGTGGATTGAATGACATTGATGAAGTGGTAGATGTAAATTATACCACAGGCAATTATAGTATGTTTGTAAAATTAATATGCAAAGATACACAACATTTAAGGCAAGTATTACATGATAAAATTCAAAAAGTGGTAGGCATCCAAAGAACAGAAACCTTTATTTCTTTAGAACAATCTATAGTTAGAAATATTAAATTTTAATTAATTTTGAATATCTTATTCTATTTAATTGAGGTAAATCATGTACAAATTCTTTTTTCTAATTCTTGCAACTCTATTTTTGTTAATCATCGGTACTTCTTGTAAAAAAGATTATACCTGTACCTGTACTTATGGTACCGTAACCAACAAACATGCTATATACGACACTAAATCAAACGCTGAAGAAAAATGTGATAATCTTGAAGGTGGAGGAGGAGGAGTGGGTTGTAAATTAGATTAAAATTAAGCGATTTTTGAAAATGTTTTGCCTAGAAACTATTTGATTTTTAGAAATAATCACTAAATTAAATTTATACAATCAGATTAAATCGAATTTAAAAATTAGAAAATACGATTGTAACAAACATTTTTTATTTAAATTTGTTTATAATTAGAATTAGTCTAGATAAATATATTATGAGTGAAAATATAAAAGTATTAGAAGAAATCACCTCCTCTGAATATAAATATGGCTTTGTAACCAATATAGAATCAGATGCAGCTCCAATGGGTCTAAACGAAGACACCATTCGTTTTATATCTGCAAAGAAAAATGAGCCAGAATGGCTTTTAGAATGGAGGTTAAAGGCTTATAGACATTGGTTAACATTAGAGCAGCCTACTTGGCAGAATCTTAAAATTCCAGAAATTAATTTTCAAAATATTATTTATTATTCTGCTCCTAAAAAAAAGCCTCAATACAATAGTTTAGATGAAATAGATCCTGAACTTAGAGATACATTTAATAAATTAGGAATTTCGCTTACTGAGCAAAAAAGACTTTCTGGGGTAGCAGTAGATGCTGTTATAGACAGCGTTTCAGTTACAACTACCTATAAAGAAAAGTTAGGAGAGTTGGGTATAGTCTTTTGTGCATTGAGTGAAGCAGTTCACACCCATCCTGATTTAGTAAAAAAATATTTAGGTGCCGTAGTTCCTATGACAGACAATTTCTATACCTGTTTGAATTCGGCAGTATTTAGCGATGGCTCTTTTGTATACATTCCCAAAGGAGTTCGCTGTCCGATGGAACTTTCTACTTATTTCAGAATTAATGCTGAAAATACAGGTCAATTTGAAAGAACGCTGATAATTGCTGATGAAGAGGCTTATGTAAGCTATTTGGAAGGTTGCACAGCACCGATGAGAGACGAGAACCAATTACATGCAGCAGTA
The DNA here is from genome assembly GCA_004294225.1 of Cytophagales bacterium. Lineage (GTDB taxonomy): Bacteria > Bacteroidota > Bacteroidia > Cytophagales > Cytophagaceae > REBA01. The sequence continues at coordinate 28,956 of REBA01000009.1, forward strand.
GTTGAACTCATTGCATTAGATAAATCTGAAATTAAATATTCTACCGTACAAAATTGGTACCCAGGGGATAAAGAAGGGAAAGGCGGTATTTATAATTTTGTAACCAAAAGAGGAATCTGTTCTGGAGTAAAGTCTAAAATTTCTTGGACTCAAGTAGAAACAGGCTCAGCCATTACATGGAAATATCCAAGTGTTATTCTCAAAGGAGATGATTCAATTGGAGAATTTTACTCTGTAGCAGTCACTAATAATTACCAACAAGCCGATACAGGCACAAAAATGATACATATTGGTAAAAACACAAAAAGTAGAATCGTGTCAAAAGGAATCTCTGCTGGTCGTTCGCACAATAGTTACAGAGGCTTGGTAGAAATAATGAAAAGAGCAGATAACGCTAGAAATTTTTCTCAATGTGATTCTTTGTTGTTAGGAGATAGATGCGGTGCTCATACATTCCCATATGTTGAAGTTAGAAACAATACTGGCAAAGTAGAACATGAAGCCACTACCTCTAAAATAGGAGAGGATATAATATTTTACTGCAACCAAAGAGGAATAGCCACTGAAGAAGCAGTTGCCCTTATTGTGAATGGTTATTGCAAAGAAGTATTGAACCAATTGCCAATGGAATTTGCTGTTGAAGCACAAAAATTATTAGCGATTAGCTTAGAGGGAAGTGTAGGCTAACTATTACTAATTTAAATTTGAGATAAAAACTATGTTGAAGATAAATAATTTACACGCAAAAGTTGAGAGTAAAGATATCCTAAAGGGAATTAATTTAGAAGTAAATCCTGGAGAAGTTCATGCTATTATGGGACCAAATGGTTCAGGTAAAAGTACACTAGCTTCGGTTTTAGCTGGAAGAGCAGATTATGAAGTTACAGAAGGCTCAGTAGAATTCATGGGGAAAGAATTGCTTGAAATGTCTCCAGAAGACAGAGCTAGAGAGGGTATTTTCTTAGCATTTCAATACCCAGTAGAAATACCAGGTGTTAGCACGACTAACTTTTTAAAAACAGCTCTTAATGAAGTGAGAAAATACCGTGGTCAAGACCCAATTGATGCTGTGTCTTTTCTAAATCTTGTTAAAGAGAAAAGTAAACTTGTAGAAATAGATCCAAGTTTGTTAAAACGTTCTTTAAACGAAGGTTTTTCTGGTGGCGAGAAAAAAAGAAACGAAGTATTCCAAATGGCTATGCTAGAACCTAAACTTGCTCTTTTAGACGAAACAGATTCTGGACTTGACATAGATGCATTAAGAATTGTTGCCAATGGGGTAAATAAATTGAAGAATAAAGACAATGCAGTAATAGTAGTTACCCATTATCAAAGATTGCTTGATTACATAGTCCCAGATTTTGTTCATGTACTGTATAATGGTAAGATTGTAAAATCTGGTACAAAAGAACTTGCACTTGAGCTAGAAGAAAAAGGATATGATTGGATTAAAAATCCAGTAAGTGCATAATTAATAATTAACATTGAGAAATCAACCCATTAAAGATGGAAAGCTTGGTTGGAAACATTGACTTGAAAGAAAGTCTTAAACAGCATTTAGAACAACAACTCTCAAATGCTAGCAGTTATTTGAAAGAAATTAGCATTAACTCATTTGATAAATTCGAAAAATTAGGTTTCCCTACAATTAAAAATGAAGATTGGAAATACACTAATTTTTCTACTGTTCTGAAAAATAATTTTCAGTTGAGTAATGAAAATAGCCTAACATATGAACAGCTTAGTAAGCTATTGTTTTCCAAATTACAGGGCAATATATTGGTTGTTGTAAATGGTATTTATAGACCAGAGTTTTCAACTATTCTTGAAAAAGAAAACACACTTCAGGTTAGAAAAATAAACAATCTATCTAAAGAGTTTATTGAACAGCATCTTTCAAAGACGTTAGCTGTATCTGATGCTATGACTTCCTTAAATACTGCATTTGCATCGCAGGCTTTAATATTGCAGATACCTAAAGGTAAAGTAGTTGAACATCCAGTATATCTGTATTTCATTGCTTCTTCTGACAGCAATATCTTTTTTCATCCAAGGACAATAGTTGTTGCGGAAGAAAATTCACAGATAAAACTTGCTGAAATACATCAGAAGCAAGGCAATCATATTTCTTTTTCTAATGCATTTACAGATATCTATTTGGATAAAGATGCCAATGTAGAATATTATAAAATACAACCTGATCAAGAAGAACACTACCATGTTGGCACTACTCAAGTAGTTCATAAGGAGAAAAGTTGCTTCTGTGGAACAACCATTACTTTAGGAGGCACCATAGTGAGGAACAATATGAATTTGATTCTTAATTCCAATCATTGTGATTCCACTATTAATGGATTATATGTAGGTAATAACAATCAACATATTGATAACCATTCCTTAGTAGACCATGCAATGCCCAATTGTTTAAGCAATGAGCTTTACAAAGGAGTATTAAATGGGAAGTCTACAGGAGTGTTCAACGGGAAAATATTTGTTCGTCAAGATGCACAGAAAACCAATGCATTTCAGTCAAATAAAACTATTTTATTAAGCAAGGATGCTACCATGAATACCAAACCGCAACTTGAAATATTTGCAGATGATGTTAAATGTTCGCATGGAGCTACTATAGGGCAACTTGATGATGAACCTATGTTTTATTTAAGATCTAGAGGCTTGTCTGAGTCATCAGCAAGAATGATGTTAGTTTCAGCGTTTGCACAAGATATTATAGAACATATCAAATTAGAGCCATTAAAAGAATTGATGGTTACTATGCTTGAAGAAACATTAATTCAAAATTAATGTTCAAGTAAATGTATTTAGTGTTGCTAAATTTCACTAAAGTAATGATTATTATTATTTATCCTTAAATCAATAATCAACCACAGCAAATTCTATGAATAGCACAGCGGAAATATCACCCTATGTAGATCATAATGGAAATTTGGTTGTTGAAAGAATAAGAAAAGACTTTCCTATTCTAAATCAGCGAATCAATGATAAGCCATTAGTTTATTTTGACAATGCAGCCTCTACTCAAAAACCTAAAGTTGTAATAGATAGCATTTCAAATTACTATCAAACGATGAACGCCAATATTCATAGAGGAATTCATACGTTAGCAGAAAGAGCAACTGTAGCTTATGAAGATACTAGAATATCATTGCAAAAATTTATTAATGCTTCATCTTCTGAACAAATTATCTTTACAAGAGGAGCTACAGAAGCAATAAATTTAATTGCTTCAACATATGGAGTTCAGAATATTGCTCAGGGAGATTGCATTCTTGTTTCTGCTATGGAGCATCATTCTAACATAGTGCCTTGGCAAATCTTAGCAGCAAGAGTTGGTGCACAAGTAAAAATTATACCAATCAATGATTCTGGGGAATTAATTCTCGAGGCTTACCAAGCACTACTTAATGAGAAAGTAAAGCTTGTGGCAGTAAATCACGTATCAAATACACTAGGAACAATAAATCCTATTGAGACAATTACTGAATTAGCACATAAAGTAGGTGCGGTAGTAGTGATAGATGGTGCTCAATCGGTATCTCATCTAGATATTGACGTTCAAGCTTTAGATATTGATTTCTTTGTGTTGTCTTCACATAAATTCTACGGCCCAACAGGCATAGGAGCACTGTATGGAAAAAAACATCTATTAGAGCAAATGCCACCTTATCATGGTGGTGGTGAAATGATAAAGGAAGTTACCTATGAAGGATTTTCTATCAATGAACTTCCTTACAAATTCGAAGCTGGTACGCCTAATATAGCTGATACTGTAGCATTAAAATCTGCAATCGATTATATTAATTTCTTATCAAAAGATAAAATTAGAACACACGAAAACCATCTTTTAAACTATGCAACTTCTTTGCTTACTGCAATAGATGGATTGAAAATTATAGGAACAGCAAAAGAAAAGGTAAGTGTAATATCATTCGTTATAGAAGGAGTGCATCATCAAGATATAGGAATATTATTAGATCAAAAAGGGATTGCACTTCGTACCGGTCATCACTGCACACAACCTCTTATGGGTAGATTCGGGATTTCTGGAACTTCTAGAGCTTCTTTTGCAGTATACAATACTATTGAAGAAATTGATATTATGGTTGATGCTTTAAAAAATGCGATTAAGATGCTACGATAGTTTGATACTGTAGCTTTAAAAAATAATTTTACCAGAATGAATGCAATAGAAACTATACAAGACCAAGTGATTAGCGAATTTGAGCTGTTTGATGAGTGGGACGAAAAATATGGTTATATCATAGAAATAGGTAAAAAGCTCACACCAATGCCAGATCAATATAAAGTTCAAGAAAATATTATTAGAGGTTGTCAATCTACAGTTTGGTTAGCTTCAGAGTATAAGAATGGGCTTGTTACATATTATGCAGAGAGTGATGCTATTATTGTTAAAGGCTTAGTGAGTTTACTCATCAAAGTATATTCTAATCAAGAACCTAAGGACATAATAAGTACCGAGCCATATTTTATAGAAAGTATAGGTATGAAGCAACATTTATCAATGACTCGCTCTAATGGGTTAAGTGCTATGGTAAAGCAAATGAAAATAGAAGCATTGGCTTATATGAATTAATAGATTTAATTGAGCAAATATGAATCAAGTAAATAATAGTATTAGTGAAGATGAGTTGAAAATGAAAGTAATCGACGCCATCAAAACAGTTTATGACCCTGAGATACCTGTCAATGTATTTGACCTAGGTTTAATTTATGACATTAATATATTTCCAGTAAATAATGTTTTTGTATTGATGACTTTGACATCTCCTTCATGTCCATCTGCAGGTGAGATACCTGGGAGTATAGAGAAGGCGATAAGAGGAGTTGCTGAAATTAATGATGTGAGTGTAGAATTAACATTTGATCCACCATATACGCAAGATATGATGACAGATGAAGCAAAATTTGAGCTTGGTTTTTTGTAAAATATGTTAAACACAATTTAAATAAATATAATTCGTATGTATCCAGAAGAGTTAGTAGCACCGATGAGAAAAGATCTTACGGTAGCAGGATTTAAGGAGCTAAAGACAGCTCAAGAAGTAGAAAATGTATTAAACGTAGATAATGGTACCACACTTTTGGTAATCAACTCTGTATGTGGATGTGCTGCAGGAGCTGCTAGACCAGGTGTAAAATTGGCTTTAGAGAAAAGCGATAATAAACCAGATCAATTGGTTACAGTTTTTGCAGGTGTAGATAAAGAAGCTGTTGCAAAAGCTAGAGAGTTTACAATGCCTTTCCCACCTTCTTCGCCTTCTATGGCGATATTTAAAGATGGTGAGCTAGTGCATGTTATAGAACGCCATCATATTGAGGGAAGAAATGCACAAATGATTGCTGAGCATTTAACTTTGGCTTTTGAGGAGTTTTGTAAAAAATAGTTAGTCAACTTATCCATAAAAAAGGGATTCATATTATTACATGAATCCCTTTTTTATGGATAAGTTTTTATTAGAAAAACTTATATCTGTTGTCCTCTATATTTGCTTGTTTTTTTAATATATTATCTACCACATAGTCTTCTTTTCCTGTCCTCAGTTGCTTTAACTGAGTTTTATAACTGGTGTAGTCGGCAACTTCCGCAGCTTTGTTTACATTAGCTACTTCGATAATTCCTACGCCATTTTCTCCAATAAATGGGGAAGAGCGTTTTCCTTTGGCTATTCCAAAGGCAACCCCAACAGCAACTGGGTCATAACCTAGCCCAGTAATTGAACCAGCAGAGAAGTTAATATCACTTGCAATGTTACTGATAGCTTCTTTTCCATATTTTGAAGCTATATTTTCAAGAGTACCTGTTTGTGCCTTAAGTTTGGTAATAATTACTTGAGCTTTCTTTTCATTTCTAATTTTAGCTGAAACTTCATTTCTTACACTTTCTACATCTGCAACTCCTTTGTCTCTTGAACCTTTAAGAGCAACAACATAATATTGATTTTCAGCAATAAATACTTTTGATACTTGTCCTACTTTTGCATCGTTGTATGCCCAACGAATCATTTCTCTTGGGTTATTAATAGAACTAACGTAACTGTCAGTTTTCTTAAAGTTATCTGCAGACTGTTTCATTAAAGAAGGGTCTTTTGCAAGAGCTGCATAAAAACTAGCTGTATCTTTGTTTTGTGCAGCGAAATCGTCTGCTTTCTTAAATATAGCATCTTTGGTTTCTTCAGAAGCAGTTATGTCTCTTTCTACAAGTCCAATTTGGTATTTTAAGTTAGTTTTTGGGGCAGTAATTTTGATGATGTGATATCCAAAATCAGTAGCTACTATCGTAGGCAGTAAACCTGCAGATTTAGCATTTAGCACTGCATCGTTAAATGGTTTCACCATTTGTCCTTCACTAAACCATCCTAGGTCACCACCTCTAGAGGCGGTACCATCTGTACCGTGAATACGAGCCATTTCCTCAAAGGAAGCACCTGATTTTATTTTTGCTAAAATCTCATTAGCACGTTTAGCGGCATCAGCTTTTCCATCGCCATCTATTCCTGGTGTAGCTTTGAATAAGATGTGTGAAGCCCTCATAGAATAAGTGCTGTCGGCTTTTGTTTTTGTAATTTTGTATAAAGAATATTTACCAGATTGAAGGTATGGCCCATATACAGAATCGGTAGTTAATCTGCTTGTTTTTAATTCTTCAGGCAACTCGCCTATGCTTTTGTAGGACAATTGCGAAGGGTTATCTGAATTATTAGCTATAAATAAGGAATCATTGTCTGTTGATTTGAATTCAGAAGTCAAATTTCCTAATTCTTCTATGACAATTGCACTATCTTTTGCGGAAGGAAGTATATTGAATGATACAAAATCTATAGAGCGTCCTTCCTCTACTTCGTATTGATTTTTATGGTTGTTGATGTATTGTTTTATTTCATCATCGCTTATTTGTATAGAGGAATCGGGAAGAGCAGAATAATTAACATATACAAATTTAATATCTAATTTATCATTCTGATTGGCATATTCTCTTTTTGATTCTTCTTTGGTAACGTAGTTGGTCATCTTTAATAGATTAAGGTATTTGTTTCTTAATCTTTCAATGGGTAGACTACTTTCTATATTGGTCCATAATTGTTGATTTCTTGGTTCTTGTTTATCAAAGTTCTGCAAAAAGTTTGTTAAAAAGGATTTGTCAAACTGCTGAGTTTGGGGGTTGGTGAATAGTTGCTTTACTGTTGCATGAATATTTTTGCCTTGAACCATATCAACTAATTCTTCTTTGGAAACGCCAAGACCTAATTTGTCATATTGTGGCTCAACCACATATTTAGAAATTAATTGGTTCCAAGCCATTTCTTGTATTGAAGCTCTTTCGCTTTCACCTACTGATTTACCAGTACGAATTTGGTAATCTAATTCTGATTGAGATAGTTTTTGTCTATACTCGTCAAGGTCTATATTGGTTCCAGCTATCTCACCGACGTTATTTTTGCTTCGTGAAAAGATAGAGTTTTGTCCAAAAAACTCATTTCCTAAGATGAAGAATAATAAACCTACACCAATGATGATGCCTACTACTTTTGAATGTTTATTGATTTCGTTAAATATTGCCATTTTATTCGTTTTTAAAGGTTCGCAATTTAGTTATAAATAATATTAATTTACAAACATTAATGGGTGTAATGTGGTTTTGTTTTTAAAATAAAGATTACTTTTTGCTTTTTTTATTAGAGATAGGTGTATTTCCATTTTGTGTACTGTTTTTTTCCTTTAATTTATTAGCTCGCAATTGGTAAATCATCATGATTAAAAATGTAAGCATGAATATCCAATAGCTCTCTGCAAAACCATGTTGCATACTTTGATGGACTGCTATCAAAAGGCTTGATACCATTAAGGCAAATAGAATAGTATTGATTGTCTTTTGCATCGTTATTGCATTGGAAATATTCCAGATACTTTCAGTATTTTATAGCTACTAAAGTCTTCATTAGATTCCAAACCTGTGCCGGTAAGAAGTTCTTCAGGGGTTTGTATTTTTACAAATTTGTCTGTAAATATTTTATGGTTCAAAGGATCCCAATGCAGTACTTCTGTTTCAAGCTTTTTCTTTTCTACATAATTTTGTATTACTACATTCTCAGTTACTGTATATAGGTTTTTCTTCTTGTCGTATTTACATCTTTTTGCAGTCAGTTCGGATGGTTTTTTTGTAGTATCAGGATCGTAAAAATCTATTTTTATTCCTTTGTAAAAGTATCTGTTTCCAGATTCAAACTCTTGTTGTTCGGGGGCTGTCATTAGTATTTGGGGTTTGCCAGAGTCAGAAACTAAGGCTTGTATGTGGTTGATGACCATCATAGGTCCTTTATATGGTTTCTCATATTGATGTACTTCTTTATTCTGACAAGCATATGCAAATAACAGGAATAAGAAAGTAACAACAGGTCTTTGATATAATAAATATCTTAGCATATTTATATAGATTGAATTGTAGGTTTTTTTAGTTGATTTTCCAACGTTGAAACCATTTGTCTTGAATCGAAATACCAAAATATAATTTGAAGTAATTTTCTAACACAAGATTATTAGCACTTGAACCTCTTGAGCCCATTACTAGTGCAAGGTTAATCTTATTCAATGGTTTTGATTTAAATCTGCTGTCTTTTCTACCTACAGGTATGGTGCTTCCTAATGAGAATGAAATATCATTCAATTGATAATTATCGATAGTAATTGGAGATTTTGTGTAATTCAAACCCATTCGATATTCTTTAGAAGTAAGAGTTAAGTTTTTTGCAGGTTTCCATTCTCCTCCTAAAGAAATACTGTAACTATTTCTCATAAATGATTGCCCATAGATGTCTTTATAAACAGACCAGTTGGTATAGCTGAAATCTGCAGCTATTGACCATTTCCCTGGTTGATCAAAGCTTATTCCTCCGCTTATAGATTGAGGGAGGTTTAGTGAACTGTATCGTGTTTTTATGAGATTGCTATCGAGGATAATTTTTCCGTCATTGGCGTTGATGAATACAAGTTCTGAGGTTCTTTTAGATTTTCCATTGAGAAGTAGATTGTAAGTCAATCCAAAGTTGAAGTATATTCTTTCGCTTTTACCAGAAGAGTCTTTCAAAATAGCTCTGTAGGCAATACCTGGTTTTATTTCAAAAGCAGTATTGAATTCTTTGTAGTTTGCACCTATTCGATTGGGATTGAAAGGCGATAAATTATTGGGGAAGTTCGCAGTATTTCGGTGTGAAGTACTTCCAAAAATATATCCTAGGTGAAGCCCAAGGCTGATGTTTTTGGTAATATCAAAGCCATTGTCAAAGCTTACTATGTTAAGAGCACCTTGTGAAAAATATTCTAATTGTTTGCTAGTACTATCGTTGATGGCGAATGTGTTCTGGTATTTGTTATAAGTGCTAGATAGTGGTCTTAGACCAACCATTGTGCTCCAATTGTTACTAAGAGGGAAAAGGAAATTAAAGTAAGCAAGGTTAATTCCTCCATTCCATTGGTTTTGGTCTTTTTGATTTAGATTTCTGACAATACTAATCAAACCAAAGTCAAGCATTGTATATTTTACGGTAGAGTCTTTATTCAGTCCTTTGTTAGCTGATAGTAAAGCGGAATTTTGAACATTGATAAATTCTGTGTTTGAACTTCCAACTCCAGTATTTCCCATACCTATATTTCTAATTTGACCAACTGGGCTTATATCCCCAATTCCATAAGTGGAGTAGGGGGAGTTACCTAAGTTTTGAGCATATATAGTTGAATGAATAAAGCTCAAAAGAATTAATGATAGCTTGACGAATAAATTGCTAAAAATAGATTCTTTAAATTTGAATATTAAATTGAACATTGAACACATTGCTTTTGCACCAGCATTTTAATTTTTAGTTTCTTTGCAAGGGAGTAAAAATAGTGATTTAAAATATATATTTATCTCTTATAGGTATTTTTTCTGTTTTCTCTTTTAATTAATGGAATTGAGGTGTTGAAGAATTTTCTTTAGTCCGATATGAATAAGGTCTTTTTCAATAATGAAATTTTCAACATGTTTATTTTCCTTAATTTGATGATATATAAATTCAGCATCTCCACCACAAATAATTGTTTTTAGCTGGCTATATTGTTTGTTATAGATGTCACAAATGCCGTTTATTTCAGCAACAACACCATTAACTACTCCACTTTGAATGGCATCAAGAGTATTGTTACCTATAATTTTTGTTGAACTGATAATATTTAATAGAGGAAGCTTATCGGTATATTGATGAAGTGCTTTGTACCTAAGCATGAAACCAGGGGAAATGCTACCACCTATATATTCGTTCTGATGATTTACAAAATCGTAAGTGATGCACGTGCCTGCATCGATTATAAGTACTGGGCGGCTTGGAAAGATACTTGTAGCTCCTATAGCTCCAGCTAACCTATCTAAACCAAGTGTTTTCGGGGTTTTATATTGGTTATTGATTGGTATTGGTGTAGAACTATTGAATAGATAATGCTGATGTGTTGATTTTTCTGCTTTTATTTTTGAATAAAAATCTTCTGGGAATGTTTTTACACTACACCATATTACCTCAGAAGGCTCTAATTCGTTGATAAGCCTCCATACTTCATCAAGATGATTTAGAGCTGTTTTTTTTATAATTCGCTCTCTCTCAAACTGAGCAATTTTGATTTGAGTGTTGCCAATATCTACGGTAATAATCATTTTTATAATTAATCTAATATAAATTTGAATCGAATTTATATTATTGTATTTTTACTATAATTCTAACAAGTATTTCTATTTATAGAAAATTTTATAAATAATAAATACTCCTCTATAATTTAAATTGTTCAATTTAATAACCCCTTTATGATGAAAATTAACACTACTTTATCCATTTCCAAATTTATTTGGAGTATTTTTCTCTTATTGATTTTTCTATCGGATGTATTTGCTCAATACCCTGTTCCAGCTACTGAGGATACTACTGGTTTTGGCAGAGGTATTCAGCGTACAATGAAATTATTAGCCACAAGTACACCACAAAAAAGAAATACAGTAAAAATTCTTGTCTATGGTCAGTCGATTAGCCATGGAACTTGGTGGCTAAATGTGAAAGAAGATTTACAAAAACGATTTCCTAATGCTAATCTTATAATGGAAAACAAAGCTATTGGAGGGTTTTCTTCTAAAGAATTGTTTAGACCATTTATTAACGATGTGTTGCCATATAATTATGATTTAGTCTTATTCCATGTCTACGGTAGTCAATGGACTTATGACTCTATAGTAAGAAATATAAGATCATTTACTACAGCAGAAATGGCACTACAAAACGATCATGGAAGCAAAGGAAGCGATAGCTGGGCAGACCAAATGTCATACACTATTTTACCAGCCTTTGCTCAAAAGTATAAATTGGAGATGATGGACATAAGGACGCCTTGGACTAAGTATATGAGTGATAATAAATTTACCATGTCTGATTTGACAAATGATGGCATACACTTAAATGATAGAGGTAATTATTTAATTGGTACACTTATTAGTCGTCATTTAGCATATAAGCCCAAATTCCAAAGTGACCCTTATGAACTATTGAAAGTATATGAAGTGGGCAAAGATGTATTTTTCTCTAATTCAAAATTAGAACTAGATTTTGAGGGTACACGAGTAGAATTTGTTAGTGAAGAGAATAACCCAGCACCTGCTCAGGTTCGTGTCATGATTGATGGTAAAAAACCAACAGATTTTATCGGCTGCTCATTCCACTTGAGGGCGAATGATAGTACAGAAGTTCCAAAATATTATGAAAATCATCCTCAAAATAAAGCCAAAAGAATAGATTGGCCATGGAATGTTGGAACATTGCTCAGAGTAAGAAGAGGTGTACCTTTGGTGAATGAAGAGTGGACTGTAACAATAAATAAGCTTACCAAAACTAGTACTACTTGTTCTTTTGATTTTACATTAGTAGGCTCTGTAACTGGAAATGATGGAACTGGTACAGTAAGAATGGCAAAAAGGTCTACTTCCCCTGATTCTTCTCTTTATGGATGGGTAGGAATAAGTCCTGCATTTGTCTCTAATTCTAAGAGGGTAGTTATTAGTTCTAATGATTGGTATATTCCTGTTGCTTTAGAAAATAATCAACCTAAAGTATCTCCAATTGTAGACGGTTATCAAATTAAATGGCAATCAAAAGTAGAAGCTACCTCTTTATATGTCGCACCTCCTGTTAAAGATCCTACAATTGAAACTACAAAGGTAATTGCCCATGGTTTACCTAAGGGAAGTCATACGATGGAACTTTCTGTAGTTGGTGGTGGTGGACATGGAATAAAATATATAAAAATTTATAATCCCTATTTTGATAGACCACTTCCAACTTCTGTCAATAAATCTGCTTCTCCTGAAGCTGTAATTAGTCTTTTTCCTAATCCTGCTACGAATCAAATCAACATAGACTTAGAACAGTTTACTTCAAGTGAAGTGAAGATAGATGTTTATACCCTTTTGGGTAGCTTTGTTGATAGCTTTAAAGGTGCAGGAAGTTCAAAATTAACCTTTGATACCTCAGATCTTATGGCTGGTATGTACCAAATGAATATCACTTTGGCAAACGGTAATGTTATTAATAAGAAATTTAATGTAATTAAATAAAAGTATATCCTACTTTTAAAAAACAAATTGGGCTAAAGAAGTTTATATTCTTTAGCCCAATTTGTATAAAAGGTCTTTAATATTGAATGTTAGAAAAGACTATTTTTGATGTGTTGAAATTAGTAATTTTCTAAATTCCTCTGTATAAAGTGGAACTCCAAATTTATTAAGGTGGTCTTCATCCACAAAAAGATTATATTTTTGAACGTACAAATCGCCGTGATTGAAATAGGGAATACCTTTAGCATTCATTAATGTTTTAAAGTCATTAACACTTTTGTAATATCCTGAGGTATTGTTGAGAATACATAGTGGTGCAGTAAAGATATAAAGTTCTATTTTTTCTTTTTTACAAAGCTGAATGATAGCATCAAGGTATTTCATCTTTTCTTTAGTATTGAACTCAAAAGTCTGCAATTCATTAGGGCCGTGGTAAGAGGTGGTTTTGTAAATTTTTGTTCCTACTTCGTCATAATCTGGTTTTTTAAAATGAAATATTGAGTTGGCAAACTGGTGTATGCCCCAAGCTGTATTGAACTCTGCATATCTTAGAAATGGAATATAGCGATAAGCATACCACTTTAATCCATATACTTTGTAATGATTGAATACTATACTGTCTTTTAAATAAGGAAAAAAGTGAGGGTAAGTAAAATTGCCAACGATTTCTGTCCCAGCTTCCCAATTGTCTATATTTAAATATATTTTTTTTGTAGTATTTCCATTGGCAAGAAACATTTTTAGCATTAAATAATAGGTAGGGGTAACAGCACCATCTAGAGATAGATTTAGCCCTTTTAAACCTGTAGATTTGTTTAGAGATGCTACATCAAGGCAGGTATATGGTCTTGAACTTCCATGAATGATATAGTCAAAATTTTGATTTTTTATATGACCAATCCATTGTGTTTTGTAGTATTTGCCATTCTGATATACGCTCGTAAATATGTATTCTAGAATCATAAATACTAGAGCAGATAAGAGTGTGAATTTTAGTAATTGTATAAAAAAATGCTTCATAAAAATTAGAACTGAAAATAAATAAAATCACTTTGCTCTACAAATACGCCAAACACAGCTATCAATAAGCATAAACATAGGTAAGACGACCATCTGAGGTATCTATTTTGCTCAAACCATACTTTATACTTTGGGTTCTGCATCCAAGACTCTATAGTGAGTAATATGATGATGATAGGAAAGCCAATTGCTAAGTTATATAGTTGTGTCATCTCTAGAGATTTTATTTGAGCAATAAATGGGGTTGAAAAATTTACACTATGTTTTATTAAAGTAATAGCATCCCCCAGAGAATTGGCCCTGAAAAATATCCAAGCAAAAGCTACAATAGAAAATGTGCTTATTTGAGCGATGATTTTTGGTGGATTTAATTTTATCCATCCCACTTTATCATTAAGGGCTTCAACAGCATTTACAAATCCGTGTATTCCTCCCCAGATAATAAAAGTCCAGTTTGCACCATGCCATATTCCAGACAATAAAAAAGTCAAAAATAAATTAAAAGCCCATCTTGGTAAACTCACTCTATTTCCACCTATTTGGATATAGAAATAATCTCTGAACCATGTAGAAAGCGAAATATGCCATCTGCTCCAAAATTCTTTTATGGATTTTGCAAAATATGGAGTATTGAAATTTTTCATGAGTTCTATTCCCATCATTTTCGCTGTGCCAAGAGCAATATCTGAATACCCAGAGAAGTCGCAATAAATTTGAAAGCTAAAAAAAATGGTAGCTATAATTACTGACAAGCCATAGTAATGACTTGGGTCGTTGAAAACAGTATTGGCAAAATAGCAAAGACGATCAGCAACAACAACTTTCTTAAACAGACCCCATAAAATTAATCTTAATCCTAGAACTGCGTGGTTATAATTAAATCCTTGTAAGTTTCTTAGTTGTGGTAATAGGTTTTGTGGGCGTTCTATGGGGCCAGCGATAAGCTGTGGGAAATAAGAACAGAATACGGCAAACATTCCAAAGTTTCTTTCTGGGGAGAATCTTTTATAGTAAATCTCTATTAAGTAGGCTAATTTCTGAAATACAAAAAATGAAATTCCAAGTGGTAAGATAATGTTCAAGCTAGGTGTAGGGATAGTGAACCCCAAAAGATTTACTGTTTTGGAAACAGAAGAAAGAAAAAAATTGAAATATTTGAAATAAAATAATATTCCTACATTGATAAAAACGCTTATAATTAGCCAGTATTTTCTTGTTTTAGCTGTTTGGGCTTTGTCTAAATAAAGTGCTAAAAAATAATTAATTACTGTTAATCCTAATAACAAGGATACATATTGCCATTTCCAAGTCATATAAAAATAATAACTAAAGACAAGCAACAACATCCACTTCCATTTAGAAGGAATACTAAAAAATAGAATTAGGTAAGTAATAAAAAAAAGAATAAAATGAAGTGAGTTAAAAAGCATGAAATAAAAATCAGTATTATGAAGCTAACGTTTTTAATTCTTTAAAATAATACATACATTTTGATTTTAAAACTTATCAATCTTAATATTGATAAGCTAACTATTATTTTTATGAAAGGACAAGGTTCCTATTGGATTAAATCAGGTTTATTTACTATTCTTCAAAGATTCAGTCTTTTGATATTTGGTTTTGGTAGTTTTTTTATTTTAATCAAAATACTTTCAAAAGACGATTTTGGGTCGTGGTCACTTTTTCTTAGTATCACTTCTTTGATAGAAGTAGCAAGAAGTGGTTTGGTGAAAAATGCTTTGGTAAAACACCTCACTACGGCTGAAAGTAAAGAGCATGCAAAGATTATTACTGCTTCTTTAGGTCTAAATGTAATACTTACTTTTTGTAGTATTTTTTTACTATTTATAGGGGCAAATTTTTTGAGTAGTAATTGGAATACCCCAGAGCTAGAGCCAATGTTCTACATCTATATGATTACTACATTACTCTTGATTCCTTTTTTTCAATTCGAGTTTATTCAACAAGCCAATCTTGATTTTCAAGGAATATTTTTTAGCAACTTTGTAAGACAAGGATTGTTCTTTCTTGCAATTATTTTGTCTTACTTTTTTGATTATAAATTAGCATTGTTTGACTTAGCCAAACTGCAAATAGTCACTGCACTTTCAGGGATTTTCGTTTCCTATTTTTTTGTAAGAAAATATATTGTACTTACCAAATCTATAGATTGGGTCTGGGTAAAGAAATTATTTAATTTTGGTAAATACACCTTTGGAACTAACGTGAGCCACATGATTTTTAGTAGCGTAGATCAATTTTTATTAGGTTCTTTAATCTCCAAATCTGCTGTAGCTAGTTATAACGTTGCCCTTCGGGTAACTAACTTAGTAGAAGTTCCTACGATTTCAATAGCGGAAATAGTTTTTCCTCAAAGTGCCAAACGTATGGAAAGTCAAGGAAAAGAAGGAGTAAAATACCTCTATGAAAAGTCGGTAGGGGTTATTATGGCTATTGTACTTCCAGCATTAGTTGTGGTAATGGTGTTGCCGAAATTTATTATTACCATCATTGCCGATGAGAGATATTTAAGTACTGTGCCTTTGCTCCAGATTACGGTACTTTACACTATATTTGTTCCATTTGCAAGACAATTTGGGACAGTGCTAGACTCTATGGGAAAACCTCAGATTAATTTTTATTTTGTAGTCATAGGTGCTATCATTAATGCTACTCTAAATTATTTCTTTATTAAGAACTTTGGAATCATTGGAGCTGCTTATGGTACATTACTTTCTTTCACTATTAATTTTATTTTAAATCAAATTGTCTTGAAAAAAATATTAAATGTAGAAGTGTTGAAAGTATTTTATTACATGATAGAATTTTACAAAGAATATTGGTCGAAAGGATTGAAATACATTAAACATTAACAGTTCAAGAATATGAACCAAACCCAAGATTACGATATCATTATTTTTACCTTGTCAAGATGGGATTCCCCAATATCTTCGCCTTCATTATCATTGGCCAAAGAATTTGCTAAGCATAATAGAGTGTTTTATATAGATCACCCTTATTCTTTCAAAGATTTCCTCAAAGAAAGGAATCAGGCAGAGGTAAAACAAAGAACGAAGGCATTGCTGTTGGGCAAGGATGCTTATAAGACCCTTCATCAATTTTCTTCCAATTTAATAGCGGTAACTACTCAGCTTACATTGCCTGTGAATTTTCTACCCAAAGGTAGCTTATACAACACACTATCTAGATATAATGACAACATAGTGTTTAAAGCAATAAGAAATATTATTAAAGATTTTTCTGTAAAGAAATTTATTTTCATCAATGCTTTTGACCCATACTTTTGTCGCCAATTTCCAGAGGATATTCAACCCTTTCGTACAGTTTACCAATCTATGGACGACTTATCTCAAGTGACATATACTGCAAAACATGGTATAGCATTAGAAGCGGATATTATTAAAAAATATGATATTACCCTTACCACTTCTAAAGAGCTTACAAGATTAAAGTTGCAACACTCACCAAGTGTCTATTATCATCCTAATGCTGCGGATATTAGTATTTTTGGCAAAACTATATCAGAAAAATTTGAAAGACCCAAAGAATTGATTGGTTTTGAAGATAAGAAAATCATTGGTTATACTGGAAATATAGAATCAAGGATAGATTATCAATTACTACAAAAAGTGATAGAAACTCACCAAGACAAATTAATTTGCATGGTTGGCCCTATAACGACTGATGAACATGAATCCATTGGTTTAAAAAAATATAAGAACGTTATTTTGATTGGCCCAAAAAAGATTACTGAATTACCCCAATATCTTCAATATTTTGATTGCACCTTAATTCCTTTTAAAAAGAATATACTCACTAAAAGTATTTATCCATTAAAAATAAATGAATACCTTTCTGCTGGAAAAGCAGTAGTAGCTACAAATTTTTCAGAAGATATAGAAGGATTTGGTAATGTAATATACATTGGAAAAGATACAGATGAGTTTGTAGATAAAATTGCTATTGCTATCAATAGCAATCGACAAGAGCAGGTATCTCAACGAGTAGCTTTTGCTCAGACAAACACTTGGACTGCCAGAGTGGAATCATTTTGGGAAATAATTCATGAAAGCACAAAAAAATAAAATATTATCCACGAAAGAGAAAATTTTGAAATACTTTCTCATTAGCTCTATTTATGGGCTATTGGGTTATTTCTTCGTAAAAATAATTTTTCTATGATTTCAAGGGTCTTACGACATCATTTGTTTCAAATACTCCTATTTATGGGAGCAGCACTCGTTGTTAGTTTATTGGTAGCTATGACTGGCATGATGGGGAGTGTATTTTTGCTTTCGTTGATTATTGGAACAGCTGTTCTCTGGTTATCCTTAAAATATCTAGAGGTCGGTGTGTTGTTGATAGTGTTTTTGGGTTTTTTTTTAAATATTATCAAAATCTTTACACTCACTGAAGTTCCTTTGGGAACTGCAATAGACATACTACTTATTCTTTTATTTATTAGCATATGGTACAAATCTCATGTAGAAAATAAAAATATTTTATCAAAAGGAGTATTTACAAGTATTCTACTAGTTTATTTTGCCTATCAGATATTTGAGGTGCTGAATCCTATTGCTTACTCTAAAGCAGCATGGTTATTTGCCTTTAGACAGATGTTCAGTGTTTATATGATTTTTTTTATCTTCTCTTATGCATTTCAAAATATAGCATTCGTAACTAAATTTTTGAAGATATGGATTGTACTATCACTTTTTGCAGCACTTTATGGGCTATCACAAGAATTTTTTGGATTCAGAGATTTTGAAATGAGGTGGCTAAATGCAAATCCAGAAGTTGCAATACGATATTTTACTTTTGGTAAATGGAGGAGGTTCTCCATTTTTACTGGCCCTATGGATTTTGGTATCATGATGGCTTTTACAAGTGTAATTTGTATTGCTTTGTATTTTGGTCCCTTTCAGTATTGGAAACGAATATTTCTTGGAATATCAGCATTTGTGATGCTTTGGGCGATGATGTACACAGGTACTCGAACGGCTTATATATTGTTTCCAGCTGGTTTTGTATTTTATGCAATTCTAACCTTTAAAAAACAAATATTATTGGTACTAGCTTTATTCTTAGTGGCAGGAACAATAGTAATTATGAGGCCAGCAACTAACCAGACTGTTTTTGTGCTTCAAACAGCCTTTATGGGGAAAAAAGATGCATCTTATATGGTGAGGGAGAAGAACAAAGAATTTATTCGACCTTTTCTTAAAAGCAATCCACTAGGTGGTGGCATAGGGAGTTGCGGAATGGTTGGAAAGCGTTATTCACCAGGTTCTTTCTTGGCAGGTTTTCCACCTGATAGTGAGTTTGTGAAGGTAGCAATAGAGCAGGGGTGGATTGGTTTATTACTATTCTGTTTATTGTTTGCAACTGCTATGCACTTAGGTATCAACAATTATTTTCAAGTCGAAAATCCTCGAATAAAAGCTTATTATGCTGCTATTTTATCTGCATTGTTTATGATTATCGTTGGTAGCTATCCTCAGGAGGCACTTCAGCTTACTATTAATATTTTTGTGGGTGCCTCTTTTGCACTTTTAGTAAGGATGAAAGATTTAGACTCAATTGCTGATTCTTACACAACTATTGAGAAAACTTAAACATATTTGGAATATTTTTAGCAACTTTTTTAGAAACATTATCTGTTGCACTAGAATGTGTGAAGTTTTCTGTTTTTAAATCAATCCCATCAAAAAATAGTGTTAAATCTACTTCTATATTAATTTCCTTTGACTCGTCAAATAACAATGTTTTGGGTAAGGATAAACTAACATTTTTATAGAGCCAGTCGTTGCCAATATGGAATAGATACTCACCCTTAAATCGCCCCATTATTGGGGAATCAGACTGAGCAATTGTAGTATCACAACTCCCTTCAAATGATAGAAATATATAGCCAGATTTCCATGTCCAATACATATTGGGTGTTTGCATAGCTAAGGGACTTTCTTTTTTATGTACAGTAGGGTCTGAATGGTTAGTAATTGAGTCTATCCCTACCCCAAACTTTATTCCAATATATTCCCCTTTAGGTACATCTTTTATTGAGTATTGCGACTTATCAGGATTAATTAGTAAATAACTGTTTTTTAGTGGAACTTCTTCTCCACTTTTTTGGATAAGTACAAAATTAGAAAGATAATATCTTAAAATATCTACAGTAAATTTGGTTCCACTGTTGGTGGTAAATATGCTATTATGATCTAGTGCTTTATTATTGATGAAGTGGCTAAAATTTAATTTTAATTCTAAGCTTGGAGTTTCTGGTTTTATGATTTCTTCTTTTTTATCAGGCTTACAGCTTACTATAATTAATAATAATAAGCTAATAAAAAGTTGGGCTATAGATTTCATAGATATTATGATTACGTTATTAATGTTTTTTAAAGGCTGAATTATTGATGAATTCTTTATCAGTAAGGGTTTTTAGGAATGCGATTAAGTCTGATTTTTGAGTTTCTGAAAGATTCAGCTGCATCACATTTTTTGATTGATTAACGTGGTTCTTACCACCGTTGTTGTAATGCTCTATTACTTCTTCTAGAGTATTCATACTTCCGTCGTGCATATAAGGTGCTGTTAATTCAATATTTCTAAGACTTGGAACTTTGAATTTTCCTACATCTTTGAAATGAGTTGTAATTCTAAATCTTCCCATATCGAAATATTTCTCATATATACCATTATTTTCAAAAAGGTTATTGGTGAAATTAAAACCAGAGTGGCAGTTTGAGCATTGACCTTCATTGAAAAAAATATTCATTCCTTTAAGTTCAGAGCTAGACAATATTTCTTTATTGTTTTGAAAAGCATATTGGTCGTACTTGCTATTTCCGCTGAGTAGAGTTCTTTCAAAGCTAGCTATTGCTCTGGTAAGTGAAAATAAATCAGGGTTTCTTTTGAAGGCTTTTTGAAATAGGTTGATATATTTCTGGTTTCTATTAAGCCTTTTTACAGCTATGTTTGGGTCTAGATTCATTTCTATGGGATTTTCAATTGGGGATAATACTTGTTGTTCCATCGAAAAAACACCTCCATCTCTAAAGAAGAAAGATTGATAGGCTAGATTGAAAAGAGGTGGAGCATTCCTTACTCCTGTGCAATCATTAACACCAACACTAAGTTTTCTTGGATCTGCAAATGATTTTGCTTGAAGGTGGCATGAACTGCAAGATATTGTGGAGTCTAAAGATAAAATTGGGTCAAAGAAAAGCATTTTTCCCAACTCAATCTTTTCTTTTGTGACTGGATTATCTGAAGGAATATCCATAGTTGGAAACCCTACTGGTACATTTATTGAGTAGGGTATTTCTGGATCAGGTAATTTTTCTTTCTCTTTTTTTTCTGTACAAGAGAGAAAGGTAAATGCAATTAGAAAAATACAGATTGTTTTTTTCATTGGAAGTGGAATAATGATATTAGGCAAACTCTTTAAAAACGCTGAGTTTGCCTAATATTCAATACTTATTTCTTGATAAACTTGAAAGTTTCTATTGCTTTTTGATGCTCAATTTTTAGGAAGTATATTCCATTATTTAGATTTTTTACATCTATAGAACTACTTGTGTTTTCAGGAGTATTATTGAGATTATGGTCAGCTATTAAATTTCCATTTTGGCTATATATCTTTGCACTGCTTGAGCCAGGGAGGGAAGATTTAGCAGTTATATTGATAAAGTCTTCTGTTGCGTGAGGGAATACATGAAAACTATTATTCCTTTTCTCGACACTGTTAGTAGATAATGGCAATGAAGAACTATTTGCAGACTTTTCTATTCTGTATACATAGTCTCCAGTAACCCCACCGTTGCCATTAGCAGCTAGAAATGTTCCGTAGAAAACTACTTCTTGAGACTTGTTGCTTGGTGCAGTCCAATGGATAGTCCACTCATGAGAACTTGTTCCTTTATCTCCATAAATAGTAGCACTTTGGTGAGTTGCATATTCATTAGTATCAACAATTACTCCTTTCACGGTTTTTAGAACTGAAGAACGAATTACTGCATTATCTCCTTCTTCTTTGACAAGTTTGCCTACTGAAGCAGAGTCTTCCGAACCCCAAGCCATTATTTGGAAGCCAAAAACATCTCTATCAGGGAAATTTACTTTTCCTTTAATTTGATAAGTTACTCCTGGCTCCCAACCTGTGGTAGGAATATTGGTAATGATATCTGCACTTCCTAAGCTAGAATTCAATGGTTTTCCTCCGTGGCAAGATGGAGATCTACAAGTGGTGTAGGCTGCAAATACCATGTTTTTATTAGGTGCACCTGTACTGTCTCCAAATCCCATAGATGGAAATGTGTTGGCTTCGAAAATCACAAAAGCGAGTGAGCATGAAGCAGCGAATAACGTGAATAGTTTTAGTTTCATGATTCAATACTATTTAGTAGAAAAACCAACCATTTCCATGCATTGCTGAGTATTTGCTCTGAGGATATTGCTATAGAAACCTCCATGTACTTGTGCAGGATTCATTGCATCGCTAACGCCTACAGGTGGTTTTAGAGAATATGCACTTCCATCTGTATTTTGAAATATCTGACTTATATCAAAATTAAATTTTATGGTAGTTGTTTTCCCTTCTGATACGATTATTTTTTCTCTGCTAGGGGCGAGTATTAAGCTTTTAAATAGATAAGAAACAGATTTATCTAAACCTAATGAAAGGTGAAATGCCTTACTGCCACCAATCACGTTGCTGGTTCCGTTGACTACCATGAATTTGAAGCCAGAATTCCAGCTCCAGTACATTCCATTCTTTGCTTGAACGGGGTATGGATTTTTGGTGATATCAGCAAAATTAAGCTCACGAGGTACAATCATGTCAAACCTTAAATCTGCATACTCACCTTCTTTAGCTTTAATTTGAATTTTATAACTATTTGTTCCGCCACCATTACCTGCATCAAAGTTGGGTTTTACAAAGTTTACTAAGTAAACTCCACTTTGTGCCGAATCTCCGGGATAGGGATAAGACTTGCTTTCTGAAGCATCTAGATTCACTAAACCTATATTGCTTAGAAAAAATTTTAAATCATTAATTTTTATTTCTTCCTTGGCAACTGTTGTATAAGTATCACCTATTTTAAAGTTTTTATCTTCAAATTTAGGCTCAATGATAATCTCTACAGTGCCCATTTTGTCTTGAACTGGAGTAGGTATTGGTTCTTGCTCTTTGTCTGGTTTACATGATAATGTTATATAACAAAGGGCTAGACCTAATATGGTTTTGTTTGAAAATTTCATAACGATTTTAATTAATAGTTTAAATATTGATAAATACCCTGATTAGAATAAATCTTAGGAATTAATGAGAATTATTAAATAATTCGAAGGAAAAGCAGGGTGAGACAATAATTTTATCTGACCTTATAAGTATATATAGCATAAAGCAAAAAATACTTATAAGGGATAATAATTATTGAAATTTTGCTTTTAAGCTTTGATGAGCTGTGGGGGCTGAAAAATATTTCGTGTAGGCGAAGTGTAATGTCTATTTAACCAATTACTGTTAAAAATTTTTATAACTATACTCAATTTATTTTTGTTGAGTTCCGGAACAACAGGAACGATAAAGTTGATGTTAAATTTAATAGTGTTGTTGTGCGAATTTTTAGTACTGTTAGATTGATCTTGCTTTTTTAATTTTTTAGCAAGTGCACATTTTCCGTTACAGTTCATTTGTGGCTTTACTTTGTTTTCACAAAGAACTGTTGTATAATATTCTGTATTCAAGTGATAATGAATAATCATTTGAAGGCTATTGAAGTAATAACTCAATAAGCAGAATAATAAAAAAAAGCATGTTCCTTTTTTTAGCATTTACAAATTTAGTCAAAAAAATAAATATTCTTTATACTAATCTTTTTACTGGTTTTCAGATTTTTCCCAATCTTTATAAGCTTTATGGAGTACATCAAGAAATTGTCGGCTAGGTTGAGCTCCAGAAATACTATATTTTTTATTGATTAAGAAATAGGGGACTCCTGTTATTTTTAGTTTTATTGCTTGATTGAAATCATTGATTACTTCGTCATGATAGGCATTTTTAGAAAATAGATTCTGAAGCTCAGCGTTGCTTATTCCAATTTCTTTCCCAATTTCTTTTAATGTTTCTGAGTTACCCAAATCTTTACCTTCAATAAAATAAGCCTTAAATAGCAGTTCTTCGGCTTCATTCCCTAATTTAAAATGTTTGGCAAGCTGTATTAGTCGATGAGCATCGAAGGAATTAACTATTTTGGCTTTCTCATAATGATAATTTAAACCAACTTCTTTTGCCATGGCTATTACATAATCATGCAGTTCTTTGGATTGCTGAACGCTTATTCCTTTTCGCTCAGCAAGGTATTCGTAAGGGTTTAATGAACTTGTTTGCTGAGGAAGATTAGGGTCTAATTGAAAACTATGCCACACTAACTCTACGTTATTTTGATGCTCAAATTTTGCCAATGCATTTTCTAAATTTCTTTTTCCTATGTAGCAAAATGGGCACATAATATCTGACCATATATCTATGGTCATTTTTTCAGTTTTTTTCATTGAAGATATTTGATTAGAATTTTTTGTTTGGCAATACCCAAATTCAAGGCTGAACAATAGTAATATTAATATTTTAAAATATTTCATAAGAACAAAATTGCACTTTTATTGAAATAAAATAATTCAGCACTATGACAAAGATTGTTCTGCATTATTATTTAGAAGGTCTGAAAGCATTGATGTATTTGGGATTACATTCTAGATAAGAAGCACCTATTAGATCCAGACAATAAGGTACAGCTGGAAAGATTGCTTCAAGACATTGTTTTATTGATGCGGGTTTTCCTGGCAGATTGATAATTAAAGTTTTGTTTCTGATTCCAGCAGTTTGCCTAGAAAGAATAGCTGTGGGTACATATTGAAGACTTACTTGTCTCATTTGTTCACCGAAGCCAGGTAGCATCTTGTCGCATACTTCTTCTGTTGCTTCTGGAGTAACGTCTCTTAATGCTGGGCCAGTTCCTCCAGTAGTAATTATTAGGCTACAACGATGTTTGTCGGCTAAAGAGATAAGCGTTTTTGAGATTAACTTTTTTTCATCAGGAATGACCAAGTATTCGTATTCCCATTTGCTACTGATGTATTGATTGAGCAGTTCTATGATAGCTTTTCCAGATAAATCTTCGTAGATGCCAGCACTTGCTCTATCAGATATTGCAAGTACTCCAATCTTACTTAATGGTATTTCCTCTTTCATTGTCTAGTCAATTAGGTATTTGTGATTTTTCTCAAAATTATAGCCAATTCAGATTTACCAAAATACTATTAAATTGTAATCAAATTAAGATTATAGTGGAAAAATCGACAAAATCTATTTGTCAATTCTAGTAAGATTTCTAGGCTTCACTAGAGTAATATATGATGATAAATATTAAGGCAATGAAAGCAAATAGAAAAACGATATAATTTTGAAGTTTTCCCGATTGAATTGAACGAGCAATATAACCCGTTAACTTGGTTACACGAATGATTAAATTCAATATTCCATCAATGATATAACGGTCTATCCAATGAAGTAAATGTGCAAAAATTACATTCACCACCGCAATAAAATTAATTAATCGATCTAAAATTCGGGAATCAATTTTCGATATCCAATGAGATACAGTGAATCCACTCTTTACTAGGGTATGGTAGTATAGGGCATCCATGTTCCAGTCATTTCTTATAGATTTAATAAAATTAGGAGTATTAGAATTTTTATGAATTTTAAAATATTCTAGATTGTTCAGTAATGCTTTTTTCCTATAAAGGGCAATTAATACACCAGATACAATTAATAATAAAGGTATAATACTAAAATGAGTTGCCAATTGTCCGTTTCCTATCCATTGTAATAGCCATCCTTTACTTGCGTCTAAAGGGTTATAAGAATATACAATGAAGGAAGAAAATAGCGTAAGTAAAAGAAGTGGAATGTTGATTAACCAATGGTTTTCTTTAAGCTTGTTGAATATATTTTCTGCCTTGGGATCTATTTCTGCAAGACGGAATTTATTAAAGAAAATCAAAAATATTTGTCTAAACATATAGACTGTAGTAATCAGCAAAGTACTGTAGGCCAAAATGGGTATCATATAAAAAAATATTGCTCCATTTTTTGCATTAGCCTGAGCCCATTGCAAGGAAGTTTCTAATAAAATTTCTTTTGACAAAGCTCCAGAAAAAAGGGGAATTCCGATCAGTGCAAATGAAGAAAAAATAAATGCTATAAATGCTATAGGCATTTTTTTATAAAACCCTCCCATATACCTCATGTCTTGAGCATCAAAATCGTAGTAGTCGCCACTTAAAAAAAGGTCATGTTTGATATGATGCATTGCATGAATGATTGCTCCAACCGAAAGAAATAAGCATGCTTTGAAAAAAGCATGGGTAATAAGGTGAAAGAATGAAGGTAAATAGCTCTCGAATCCTATGCCCATAACCATGTACCCTAATTGAGAAATGGTAGAGTAGGCGAGTACTTTCTTAATATCATTTTGAAACAATGCTGGTACAGCTCCTATGAATGCAGTTGTGGCTCCTGTAAAAGCAATAAATATTTTTACTTCAGGGCTAAGTAGGAAATTAACTTTTATCATTAAATATACGCCTGCTGCCACCATTGTAGCTGCGTGTATTAGGGCTGATACAGGGGTGGGACCTTCCATAGCATCTGGTAACCATATTTGTAAAGGGAATTGAGCTGATTTCCCTACGCAAGCCGCAAAGAAACCTAATCCCGCTAAGCTAATCCATAGAGGGAGGGCATGATTTTGAAAACTGAGTGAAAAACCTTTTTTTATTTCTTCTATTTCAAAACTATGAAAGTTGATATAAATGATGAGTAGTGCAAGAAGAAATCCTATATCGCCTATTCTATTAAATAAAAAGGCTTTTTTACTCGCTTTTACAGCTGCTTCTTTGTCAAACCAGAATCCTATAAGCAAATAAGAAGAAAAGCCTACGAGCTCCCAGAACATGAAGGTGAGTAGTAGGTTATTGCTAAGCACTATACCTATCATAGCAAAAGTAAAAATACCTAGATATGGAAAATACCTTTCATAATTGCGTTTCCCTTTCATGTATTCTATGGAATATAAATGCACCAAAAAGGAGATGGTATTTACCATGATAAGCATCAAAATAGAAATATTATTGATTAAGAAGCTAATTCGAAAGCTATTGCTACCTAAGGAAAACCAATCCATAGGAAATAGAAATTGTTGATTGGTTATAGAACTGAATTTTAAATCAAGCAATAGAATAACAGACAATAGAACATTGATTCCTAGGAATGCTGTGCCTAACCAATCTCCCTTTCTTGCAATTTTTTTTGCAAAAAATATTAAAATAAAAAATGAAATTAGTGGTAACACTAAATTCAAAGTAGCAATTATAAAAATGGTGTGATTCGATAAATTCAAAATACTAATTCGGGTTTACTTAGGGTAGGTGTTTAGTTTTTATATTTATTTAGTTCATCTAGTTCTAAGGTATTAAAATGCTTGTAAATCAATACTACAAGGGCAAGAGCAATGGAGGCTTCAATTGCAGCTATTATCAGCACAAATAATGCTAATAGCTGACCTTGAATCATGCTAGTGTCTGACCTAGAAAATACCACTAAATTAATGTTACCTGCATTGAGCATTAGCTCTATTCCCATCAGTATTAGAATAATATTTTTTTTAGAAATCACAATTGCCAGACCAATTGAAAACAAGAATGCTGCTAAAAATAGAAAATAGGTAGTAGGTATTTCATTCATGACTAGAATTTGCATGTATTGGTTTGTCTTGAAATTGAGCCGCAATCATAGCAGCTCCCATGAGAGCTACCATAAGTAATATTCCAATTAGTTCGAAAGCAATTAAATTTTGTGTCATTAGCAAGAAACCAATTTGGGAAATACTGCTGGAGGCAATAAGTTCTTGACGTTGGTTAATCAAAGATTCCGAATCGAGTTTAAATATTATTGTGATGAGCATAGTGAACACTAGCCCTATTATCAGTATTGAAGTAATACTTGTTCGGAAATTACTTATTGGCACTTGGTTAATATTGTTTCTTTGGGTCAGCATTATTCCAAAAAGGATTAGGATTAATATACCTCCTATGTATATCATGATTTGGGCAATTGCCAAAAAATCTGCACCAGCAAGGATAAATATACCAGATATAGAAAGCATGGTAATCATTAATAAGAATGCACAATGAACTATGTTTTTCACAAAAAGTATTGCTCCTGAACTGGCTACGATGAAGAATGAAAATAGATAAAATAGTAGAATCAATGAATTTAATTTTAATTGTTAATATTATCAGTACTGTTGCCTGTGTCTTTTCTTGGCAAAGGAGGTTTTATAATGGGTTTGAATATAGGCTTAGGTTTTGGAATGTTATCTTCCTTAGGACTATCTTTTTGTTCTTTAGAGTTAGATTCAAGATTTGTGTTTTTTATCGAGAGAATATCGTTTTGCTGTATAGGCTCAGTTGTAGGCTGAGCGTTTGGTATTGTATTATTTTCAGAAATAGAACTATTGGTATTTTGCAAACCATCTGACTTAGGTTGTTGTGTACTATTATCTTTCTTTATAATTGGTTTAAATGAAATCTTAGGTGTTGAGATATTATTAGAAGTTGTAGGTTCTGATTTTTCACTTTGTTGTTTGGCTTTAGATTCGGCTTTTAGTCTTTGGGCTTCTTCATAAATTTTTCTTTTCTCTTCCGCTTGAGCAGGTGATAAATCTGTAAAGTTGTAGATCATGTTTTTTATATCAAATTCGCTATAATCGAATGCATTAGTCATTGTTAGGCATTCGGTAGGGCAAACAGTAGTGCATAAGCCGCAATAGCAACATTTAGCCATGTCTATATCAAAACGGGCTGCATAGATTCTTTTGGAAGAACCATCTGAGGTTTTTCCTATTTCTTCCGTAGATTTTATAGGCTCTATCTCTATGCAGTCTACTGGGCATATTTTAGCACACAAATCACATACTATGCAATCTTCTATTTCATTGTGCAACCTATTTCTTCCATTATCTGGAATTGGGATAGCTTCGTGCGGATATTGAGTAGTGAATATGCCTGTGTTTTGTTTAAAATAATCTGGATGTTCTATACCCAAAGGGATTCTTTGCTTTTTTGCTTGAAAAAAGTGTCGATTGGTTAGTCTTATGCCAGTCCACAGAGATTTTGCGGTTTCAACAATGGTAGTATAGAAATTGGCAATACTCATTTTCTTAATTCAATAATTTAAATCATCATTAATCTCCATATTGATGCAATAAAAACAATACCCAGTGCTATTGGAGTTAATATCTTCCAGCATAGATGCATCAATTGATCCACCCTTAATCTAGGGTATGTCCACCTAATCAGCATTTGTAAATAAACTATTAAAAGAGTCTTAATCAACAACCAAGAAAACCCAACTATATTACCTAGAAATGTGCCAGGGCTTCCCGAGGTCCAATTGGCAAGGGCTAAAGAACCTATGTTTGGAAATGGTGTGTTCCAGCTTCCTAGAAATAATATTGCTCCCATAAATGCTACCAAAAGCATCATGGCATATTCTGCTAACATAAATAAACCCCACCTAAAACCTGAATATTCGGTATGGTACCCACCTACTAGTTCTGATTCGGCTTCAGGCAAATCAAAAGGTGCTCTATTGGCTTCTGCTAATGAAGCTATGAAAAAAATAATAAATGACACCATAAGCAGAGGAAATCTGAAAATGTTCCAAGTAAATATGCCTCCTATTTGAGTTGTATCTATATTCAAAGCTTTAATTCCGAACAGATAATTAGCCTCTAGATTTGATGTAGCATTCCAGTTAATCCATATCCCTTGTTGATAACTAATTTCTTGTAAATCTAAGGTCTGACATATCATTACTACACTTAATACTGATAATGTGAGTGGAATTTCGTAGGAAATGATTTGTGCTACTGCTCTTATTGCTCCTATAATTGCAAATTTGTTGTTAGAGCCCCAGCCTGCCATAAGCAAACCCACTACATCTAAGGAAATAATGGTAAGCATATAAAAAACTCCTACTTTGGCAGAACTGCCAATAATATCAGGACTTATAGGTAATACTGCATATCCAGCAAATATTGAGGTGAATATTATAATTGGAGCAATTAAAAAAAGTGGCTTATCTGCTTTAGTAGGTAAAATGTCT
Source organism: Cytophagales bacterium (assembly GCA_004294225.1). Classification (GTDB taxonomy): domain Bacteria; phylum Bacteroidota; class Bacteroidia; order Cytophagales; family Cytophagaceae; genus REBA01. The sequence goes on from REBA01000009.1 coordinate 58,895, forward strand.
TCTTTCTGAAGCATTTTTAATAAATCTGCAATAGTTTGAAAAATTCCATAATACCCAATTTCCATAGGTCCATAACGGTCTTGTACAAAAGCTGAAATTTTTCGTTCTGCCCATACCCCAATCACCACAAATAATAAAATAGATGGTAGGATTATTAGTAATGCAATCATTTAAAATACCCAATAAGTACTCTAAATTACAACAATCTTTTTATTTAAACACTACATTCTTTTACCATTTGCATATAGAGTATATGCGAATGAAGCTTTGTAATGAAAGTGTTTTATAAGATAAGGTAGAGGTAATTGAAAAAAATATAATAATAAATAACCTATTAACTATTTATATTTTTTGAGTTTTTAAAATCCTACTTCTGATTTTTTTTGGTACAAACTTTCTAATTATTTTATAGTGAATACTACTATAAGTAGATGCACACCAGTCAATTAATATAAATCTTTTATGAGGTAGTAGAGATTGAAGTGCTTTGAAAAGTTCTTTTTCAAATATCTCTTGATTAAAACTTACTTTTGTAAGTATTAATTTGTTGTATTCTAAAGAATCTGTCATTTTATAAATTTTAAAGTTTAACAAAATTTCATCAGAATTGTTTTATAAATTTTTTTAATAATAAAAAGATTATGATGATATTAAAAGTAACAGTTTCTTCATGTGATTGATTTATTTAAATTTAATATAAATAACAAATATTGAAATAACAAAATTAATTAGTGAAATTTTTATATTGTGAATAAATATTTTTCTTTTAAGCTTTTTATTGGTATTAAAGATAATGAAGTGCTTTATCAGAGTAGGATTAACGCTAACTGATGCAAAAAATTGTTTGCTTAGCAAGGCAAATGGCTTAGGAGCTTATGGTTTGTTGTTCTTTTTTAGTAAGACTTTTAAAAACTAATTCATAGGAATGATCAATTAGTTGATAAATGAGTGCATTGTTGACATCTTGGTGCAGATATATTGTATTCCAATGCTTTTTGTTCATATGATATCCTGGTTTTACAGCATTAAAAGTATTTCTGAGTTCTATTGCTTTTTCAGGATCGCATTTTAGGTTGATAAAATCAAAACTATCAATTCCTGAGAGGGAAAATACTTTAGTGCCTACTTTAAATACTAGAGTATCATCACCAAATGGCAAAGATTCGGTTACTCCTTTTTTAGACAAACAATATTTTCTGTAGGATTCTATATCCATAGGAAAATAATTATCTAAATATTGCCCTGAAAATCATTACAGATAAGCAAAAAAGAAACATCAGTATGGATATTTTATTTACCCCATGCATCATTTTTAGGTTGATATTAGTAGGTCTGTTAGGATCTTTTTTTCGGAAGTAATAGGTCAATACTTCTTTGAAGTTAAAATATTCTTTTACTTGCATATTTTTATCTTTTAATAAAGAACCAATTTATTCTAATAATGTTCAAAAATCAAAATACTGAGGCTTAAAAAATTTAGTTTTATTCAATAAAGCTTCTACTTTTTGTTGATAATCAAATTGAAGGTCTTCGTGAAGTTTTAAAATAGTGGTATTTATTTTTTTGAATTGGTTATCTATAATATTATTGATAACAGCACTTTTATTGAGGTTTAGGCCTGAATCATGGGCTGCTTCTATAAAGTGCAGAAGCAATTCGATTTCCACTGTAGGTTTTTCTGCAAACCGGATTAATTTTCTTGTTTCTTTTAGTGTTTTTCTGAGCGTTTTTTTTGCTAGATATTGATTGATAGAGATTTCTCTTAGAGAAGATTCAATGGTAGATTTCGAATTCTCTACAAATAAATTGATGTTATTGATATCGAATAAAAGAAATGACAACAGTTCTTTGTTGTTCTTGTTGTTCTTTGTCAATTTAAGGCAAAGTTCAATAATCTCTGATTTTTCTTTGTTTTGGAGCTCTGTTTTTAGTTCTTTTAAAGAATTCGCTTTCACTGTATCATGCTACTTTTAGTTTATTGTATTTTGAGCGTTCTATTTTCTCTTCGGCATATTCTTTTGTAACAATAAATTCATTAGTATCACTTGAAGAGGGCAGCTCAAACATTGCATCTGTCATAATAGCTTCACATATTGAACGTAGTCCTCTAGCACCTAATTTGTAGGTATTTGCTTTACTTACAATGTAATCTAGAGCATCATCTTCAAATTCTAACTCAATACCTTCCATTTTGAAAAGTTTTTTGTATTGTTTTATGATGGCATTTTTAGGTGTTTGTAGGATTGATTTTAGCGTTTCTAAGGTAAGTGGTTCTAAATAGGTTACAACAGGAAGTCTGCCTATTAACTCTGGAATAAGACCAAAGCTTTTTAAATCTTGAGAACCTACATATTGAAGTAAATTGTCGCTTTGAATGTCAAATTTCTCAACATCATTGCTTGAAAATCCTAATGGCTGCTTGTTCAAACGGCTAGCAATATTCCTAGATATTCCATCAAATGCACCACCACAGATGAATAATATATTCTCTGTGTTTAGGGCAATCATTTTTTGATCAGGGTGTTTCCTTCCACCTTGAGGTGGCACATTGGCTACCGAACCTTCGAGTAGTTTCAATAAAGCTTGTTGAACACCTTCTCCGCTAACATCTCTTGTAATTGATGGATTATCGCTTTTTCTTGCTATTTTATCAATTTCGTCAATATATACTATGCCTCTCTCAGCAGCTTCTACATCATAGTTGGCAGCCTGCAAGAGGCGTGATAAAATGCTTTCAACATCTTCGCCAACGTATCCAGCTTCTGTAAGCACAGTGGCATCTGCAATACAGAAGGGTACTTGAAGTATTTTTGCTAAGGTTCTTGCAAGATAGGTTTTCCCTGTTCCTGTTTCCCCAACCATTATTATGTTAGATTTTTCTATTGTTACTTCGCTATCTATTTCTTTTTGAGATAGTCTTTTGTAATGGTTATATACTGCTACAGACAGCACTTTTTTGGCATCGTCTTGTCCTACCACATATTGATCTAAGTGTTTTTTTATTTCTATCGGTTTAATAAGATTAAATTTAGCACTAAGTTTCTTTTTCAGTGCTAATTTTAAATTCTCTTCGTTTAATATACCATACGATTGCTCAATACAATAATTGCAAATATGGGCATTGATACCAGATATCATTAATGAAACCTCTTTCTTTGATCTATTGCAAAAAGAACAGTGGATTAGTGCCATGATTTATAAAGTTAATATTTTCTTTTTGTGAAAGAAGAGTATAAGGGTGAATTGAATTAATTAATAGCATACATAAATTTAGTATTGAATATGCTAATGAATAGGAACTAATTGGTGAGGTAGAAATTAAAGTTGGATTTTATACACCCAATTAAATCTATCTTCTGTTTTACCCAACCTAATATCAGAAAGCTCTTGAGCAATTTTGGTAGAGAGCGTTCTAGTAGAAATTTCAGGAAGAGCGATTTCATTACCGTTATAACTTATTGCTGAAATATGGGTAATAGTTGCAGCAGTACCAGTACCGAAAGCATCTTTTAAACTACCATTGTTATGGGCTTCAATGATTTCATCTATACTGATCTTTCTTTCTTCTACTTTTACGCCCCATTCTTTAGCAATTGTAATGATAGAATCTCTAGTAACTCCAGATAGGATAGAACTACTCAATGCAGGAGTAACTAATGTATCGTTAATTAAAAACATAGCATTCATTGTTCCTGATTCTTCAATGTACTTGTGCTCTTTGGCATCTGTCCATAAAATTTGTTGATACCCTTTCTCAGCTGCCAACTTAGCTGGAAGAAGAGATGCAGCATAGTTTCCTCCTGCTTTTGCAAATCCTATTCCTCCATCGGCAGCTCTTACATATTTGTTTTCTACTATTACTTTTACTGTTCCAGAGTAATATTTAGCTACAGGCGAGGTAAAGATGATAAATTTATAGTTGCTAGAGGGTTTTACTCTAATAAACTCATCAGAGGCATATAACATAGGACGTATGTATAAGGAACAACCTTCCATATCTGGCACCCATTGATGATCTATTGAAATGAGTTGATGCAAACCCTCCATAAATAACTCTTCGCTAATTTGAGGCATACATAACCTTTCTGCAGATTTATTCATCCTGCGACAATGGGCTTGAGGGCGAAATACAAGAATTTCATTATTATTTCCTCTAAAGGCTTTTAAACCTTCAAATATTGTTTGTCCATAATGTAAGGCAGCCGTAGCAGGACTCATAGATAAGTTCTGAAATGGCAAAATAAGTGGATTTTTCCATTCCTCATCTTTGAAATCGACTGTGAACATATGATCGGAGTAGACCGCACCAAATTCAAGGTGCTCAAAGTCTGTGCTAGCTAATCTTGATGATTTGCTTTTTTCGATTTCAATCTTCATAGTGCTACTTATCATAATCGGGATAGTTTAGAAGAGTAAAATTACTTAATAGATTTTATCATTTCAAATACATTTTAGATTTAAAACGATTATGAACAATTGAATGTTTATAATTCTGTTAAAATAAATATTCATCTTAATTGATGTTTAAACATTTATTCCTTATTTTTATTTAAAATATAATATTTAATCATGTAATCTTTATAAAAATGTATCTATTCAATAAAAAAACTGTTTTGACTTTATCTCTTTTACTTGGTTTTGGTTCATTTTATGTCGCCTTGTCACATAAAGATAAGCCTGATGATTCTGCTACTGGTGCACCAGGTGAAATTACCTGTAATAATTGTCATACTGGTGCAAAGGTAAATGAAGGAACTGGAAGCATAGCTATAAATATAGATAATGGAATAACTGGATACGAATTAGGTAAGACATATACAGTGAGTGTAACTGTAGCACAAGCTAGCTTGAGCACTTTTGGTTTTGAGATTGTAGCTTTACAAAAAAGCTCTGGAAAAAATGCTGGAAACTTTACCCTTAAAGACACAAAAAACTCACAGCGATTTACCGCAGCTGTATCTGGTCAAAATAGGGTATATGTTGGTCATACTTTATCTGGTATAAAGTCTGATAATGTGGGAAGTCGTGTTTGGGAAATTGATTGGACAGCTCCAAGTGAGGATATGGGAGAAGTAACTTTCTACACTGCTGGAATTGCTGCAAATGGAACAGGAAATAGGTTTGGCGATTTTGTTTATAGTTCTTCTACTAGTATATCTCCTATCCCTACTTCACTTGAAGATGCTAATTTGAATAGCGATTGGAATGTAGTAGTTAAAGACAAAATACTTGATATTTCTTATCAATTGCCATCTTCTTCATTAGTGAACATTAGTCTTGTAGATACCAAAGGAAATTTAATTCAATCGTTTAAAAATGAGGCTGCGGAATCTGGCAGCAATTCTGCTCGTTATGATTTATCTCAAATAACAAGTGGTGCTTATTTATTAAGATTCACAACAAAAAATAAAAACTTAACCAAAAAAATTATTTTATGATTAACAGAAATTTAAATTTTAGCACTTTGATAAGATTAGTTCGTAACTCTTCTTTTCTAATTTTATTTGCGTTAGTATTTTTTGGTCAAGGCTGTAAAAGTGACAAGGTAGAAGAACCAGCTCTATCCGCAGCCACTTGTGATACTGCTAATGTTAAATTTTCTACATCGGTATTTCCTATCATAGAAAAAAACTGCAATAATTGCCACGGAGCTTCAAAATATATTAATTTTGGTTCAGGTATTAATTTGTCTAATTATGATGAAATAGCTGCTTTGAAAACTGAAGTAGTGGGGACTATCAAACAAGAAGAACCCAAAAAATATAGCCCTATGCCCAAAGGTGCTGCTAAGTTATCTGCCTGTGATATAGCTAAGGTGGAGGCATGGGTAAGAAAAGGTGCAAAAAACGATTAGTTTCTAAATTCCTAATATTCTACCTACCATTAAAAGGGCAGTACTGCTCATGCTATCGGTAATTTCACTTCGCATGACCATATCAATAGCCTCTTTTAATGGTATTTTTTTTACCATTAGCTGCTCGGTTTCTTCGGGCATACTTTCCCCTGCTTCTAAATCTTCTGCCAAATAAAGAAATCCTTCTTCGTCGGTTACTGAATTAGAGGTGTGGATTCTTGATAATTTAGTCCATTTTTTTGCGGTGAAACCCGTTTCCTCTTTTAATTCTCTTTTAGCACTATCAAGTGGGTCGGTTTTTACAGGGCATCCCCCTTCGGGTATTTCCCAAGTATATTCATTGAGCGTATATCTATATTGCCCCACCAAATAGGTGTTCATTTCTTTGTCTATAGGCACAACTCCTATTGCTTTATTTTTAAAAGCTACAACACCATAGATTCCATTGCCTCCAGAGGGATTGATCACTTGTTCTTCCCTTACAGCAATCCAAGGGTTTTCGTAAATAGGCTTGCTAGACAATGTTTTCCAAGGGTTGGTAGTATCCATTTTTGTTTTTTTAGCAATTTACAAATTTGATTTTGTTTTTTTAGCTTGTTGATAATTTTCCATTATTGAAAATGGTTCATTAAAAATCATTATTTTTGACTTTTTAAATATATTATGGAAAATACAGAATTGCCAGTAAAGAAAATTCCTTTAAACCATCTTCATGAGCAATTGGGTGCAAAAATGGTTCCTTTTGCAGGTTTTTTAATGCCTGTAAGATATAGTTCAGATATAGAAGAGCATCAGACTGTAAGAAATGGGGTAGGAGTTTTTGATGTTTCTCACATGGGCGAATTTAGGCTTCGTGGCAAACAAGCACTTGATTTAATTCAATTGGTTTCTAGCAATGACGCTTCTGTATTGCAAAGTGGGAAGATTCAATACTCTTGTATGCCTAATGGTCAGGGGGGGATAGTGGATGATTTATTGATTTATAAAGTAGATGAGGAGGAATATTTTTTGGTCGTTAATGCTGGAAATATTGAAAAAGATTGGAATTGGATTGCCAAACACAATCAATTCGATGTAGAAATGACGAATGAATCTTCCCAGTGGTGCTTATTTGCAGTGCAAGGACCAGAGGCGATTAATGTTTTACAATCTTTAACGACAAAGGATTTAAAGGAAATTAAATATTATAGTTTTATAATTTCAGATTTTGCTGGTGTACCTAACATTATTATTTCTGCAACAGGTTATACAGGGGCTGGTGGTTTTGAAATTTATGTACCTAAGGAGTTTGCAGAAGCTGTTTGGAATAAAATTTTTGAAGCAGGGAAAGCATTTAATATCAAACCTATCGGCTTAGGTGCTAGAGATACACTTAGGTTAGAAATGGGCTATTGTCTCTATGGTAATGACATTGATGACAAAACCTCTGCCTTAGAAGCAGGTCTTGGGTGGATCACTAAATTGAATAAAAAATGTATTGATTATGAGTTTTTAGTTCATCAAAAAGAGCAAGGGGTTTCTCGTAAACTGGTCGGTTTCCAAATGATTGATAAGGGAATTCCCAGAAGTCATTATGAAATAGCCAATGCAGAGCAAAAAGTCATTGGTAATGTTACTTCAGGAACCCAATCTCCTTCTTTGGGTTATGGTATTGGTATGGGCTATTTACAAGTAGAATATGCTAAGTTAGATAGCGAAATATATATTAATATCAGAGGGAGATATTTAAAAGCCAAAGTAGTAAAATTGCCATTTTTAAAATCTTAATTGAATTATAATGCCTCAAATAGATGTTTGCCTGAGTCCAAAGTTAATTCAGGAATACGGAATAAAGGGTAAAATAGTAGTAGTAGTAGATATATTGAGGGCTACTTCATGTATGGTTACTGCTCTTGCCAATGGTGCTCAGTCTATTATTCCAGTTGCTACTGTAGAAGAATGTAGCGCTTATAAGGGGGATGAAAAGTGTTTAAAAGCTGCAGAAAGAGATGGTAAAAAAGTAGAAGGTTTTGAACTAGGCAATTCTCCATACAGTTATTTGGATCCTTATATCGATGGTAGTTCAATAGTGATTACCACTACGAATGGTACACTTGCAATTCAGCTAAGTACCGAAGCCGATGAAATACTGATAGGAGCATTTTTGAATATTTCTGCTCTAGCTCAGTATTTGTTGACACAAGAAAAGGATGTATTGATAGTTTGTGCAGGTTGGAAAAATAAAATGAATCTCGAAGACACTATTTTTGCTGGGGCTTTAGTTCAGCTTATTGAAAGTAAGTTTTCCTCTACAAACGATTCTACTGTTGCAGCTAGAGTCTTACACGAAATAGCTAAAATAGATTTGTTTAAATTTATTACTGGGCATTCTTCTCACTATAAAAGATTGCAGAGTTTGCATTTAGATAAAGATATTAAGTATTGTTTGCAATTTGATATTTATTCGATTATACCTAAAATGTATGGTCATCAAATGCTTATTATGGGTTCGGATAAAGTGACTGTTTCTTAATAATTAATACAAAAATGAGTAAAGAAACGGTTGATAATTGCTCCGAAAACCATTTAGGATTTATTAAAGAAATTGTAGCTAAGCAGAAGTTATATGGCTTGAAAGGTAGCCATGGCTGGGCTGTAGCCCAATCAAATATTTATGAAGCTACAGAGGCATATTTGTTTTGGCAAAGTGAATCATTAGCTCAAGCTTGTGCAAAGGAAGGTTGGATTAATTATATACCAACAGCTATACCACTTTGTGAGTTCCTTGAAGATTGGTGCTTAGCAGTATTTGATGAACAGAATTTGATTGGAATTGATTGGGATTTTTATAAATGTGGCAACGAAATAGAGTCTTTGAGCTTAGCTAAAGACCTATTAGCGACTCTTAAAGAAAGTCAGAATAATGAACTTAACTTTACCAAATATTCCTCTTTGCAAGATTTTGAAAATTGGATTGATAAAGTATTAGAGGAAGAATAGAAAGGGATTTAGAATTTAATAAATCCTTTTATTTGACTATCAATCAAATCAGCAATAAATTTATCGGTAATTACTCCATCTACAAAATTAGCAGATATCCTAGGTATTCTTGGTTTCACAGCATATACATGCATGCTTAAGTAATTTAATATATCGGTTAGATGACTTAGTGCTAAAGCAGCACCAATCACGCCACTTGATAAACCTACTAGGGCAGCTTTTTTATTAGCAAAACTACCTGGAAATTCTAAGCCATCGATAAAGGCTTTGAGTACCCCAGGAAAAGAATTGTTATATTCGGGGACTACAAAAATATATTTTTCTGACTCGTTGATTATTTTAATAAACTGATTGAATTCGGGATGTTTCCCTGTATTAGCATATAATGCAGAAAATACAAAATCTTTAGGGAGGTCTTTTAGGTCTAAAATCTGAGCTTTTTCTCCTAAGTTTTCTAATTTCGTTAGATAATATTCTGCTATTTTTCTAGATTTTGATTGGTCTCTATTTGTTCCTACTATTATTGTAATCATTAGTTGTATGGTTTTTAGGGGAAATAATTAAGGTAAAATCAAATTAATTTTCAATTACTGATAACAATGATACAAAAAAGGCTGAATCTTGTTTTAATAATTTTTTATTATGGATTAATATTCAGCAAATGCTTCTGCGATTTGAAGTTCTAATTCTGAAAGATTCTTTTCAAGTGTAGCATTGCTCCATCCAAAATAGTTACCAAAGAAATCATTGGTAGTATTTTTCCATTTCTTTACTTTATCTATATCAAAATATAATGCAGAGGTTCGACGGATAAAGAAGTCGGAAGGAGTGAGTACTTGTTCGTATTCTAATGCGTATTTGATTTCTGCCAATAATATTGAGGGGAATTTCCATTTTTGTAACTCTTCTGGGGTATTTCGGTGGTGTATCCCGTAAATGGTACTGATATTCTTGCCATATCTATAGACGAGTAATGATGCCTCTTTGGGTGAAATACCTAATTCTACTCCTAAATTTGTTTTCGATTTAAGAAAATTTTGAAATTCATCTTCGTTGTCGAACTCGCCTCCAGATATTTTGACGATGGCAGTCTGACATGGTTTTATAATTGATCCTTTTGCACTTAATCTAGAAGCAATGCTATCTACAGTTCTTTCTGCCATTTTTCTATAACCAGTAAGCTTACCACCAGCTATTGTTACTAAGCCAGATTCTAGAAAAAATATCTCATCTTTTCTAGAAATGGCTGTTGGGTTATTGTTGTTCTTTTGTTTCACAAGTGGTCTTAATCCAGCCCAACCAGATTCAATATCTTTTTCTACAAGATGCACTTGTTTGAATTGTTGATTGATGGCTTGTAGTAAGTAAATGCGGTCTTCTTGAGTAATCAAAGGATGTTCTAAATTTCCTTGATATTGGGTATCTGTAGTTCCTATATACACTTTACTTTCTCTAGGGATGGCGAAAATCATTCTTCCATCCATTGCATCAAAGTACAATGAATTTTTTATAGGGAGTTTAGTAATATCTACTACTATGTGTACACCTTTGGTATGAATAATTTTATTTTTAAGTTTTTTATTTTCTAATTGGTCAATATGATCTACCCAAGGTCCACTGGCATTGACGACATGTTTTGATTTGACTTCATAGATTTGGTGGGTTTCTAAGTCTTCTACCTTTACACCCCTGATTTTTTTGTCTTCGTCATAAATAAAACCTACTACTTTGAAATAATTAAGTGCATTAGCACCGTGGCTTATAGCTGCTTTTATAAGCTCTATTGTTAGTCGTGCATCGTCTGTTCTATATTCGTAGTATTTTACACCTCCGAGAAGTGAATTTTCATGAAGTAATGGTTCTAATTCTAGAGTCTCTGATTTATTAAGCATTATTCTTTTTTCATGAGGAGCTACCTTTGCTAGATAATCATAAAGCCAAAGCCCAAACCAGGCTCCTATTTTATTTATACTACCACCTTTTAGAATAGGTAAAATCATCGTTTCTGGTCGGGTGATGTGCATTCCGTTTTGGTAAACAATTTTTCTTTCTTTACCTACTTCAGCTACCAAAGAGAACTCTAGTTGTTTCAAATATCTTAGTCCACCATGAATCAATTTTGTTGAGCGACTAGAAGTACCAGAGGCGAAATCTTGCATTTCAAATAAAATACTATTTATGCCTCTTGTTTGGGCATCCAATAATATTCCAGCGGCAGTAATGCCACCACCTACTACTATCAAATCAAATTCTTTGGTAAGGAGTTGTTGTATGATATGTTTTCGGTAAGTAGGTGAAAAGGTGTGCACTTTATTGAGGTTTTAAGTATTGTATTAGAACGCTAATATAGCCTAATTTGTAAATTGTAATTTAATATCTGATAGAAAACTTAAGTCCATGACCATTATTAGTTTCTTTTTTTATAAAAACAAAGTTGATACTATAAAGTTGAGTTTTTTATTCTTTCTTTTAGGATTATGGGTTGCTTCACTTTTTGAACCCTTTTTTTGGGATACTAGTAACGTGTTGGAAAATCTTTATTGGTTTTTTGATACGAAAACTATTTCGTGGATAGTTCCTGATAATATAGATGCTGGTCATCCTCCATTTTGGGCTTTTTTGATTTCTTTATTCTGGAAGTTGTTTGGGATTTCTCATTTTTCAACACGTATTGTTCTATTGCCTATTCTTCTGGGAATAGGAGTATTGTATATCAATATTGCTAGAAAATACCTTGATGAAAAATGGGTGGTATGGGCGATTTTATTTTTTTGCTTTGATACTACTGTTTTGTCGCAACTAATTAGTCTGAATGCAGATGTTCCTATTTTATTCTTGTCTTTGTGGGTATTTTGGGAAGTTATACATGAAAGAAATGCTTTAATCCCAGTATTAATGGTTGCACTGACTATGCTTAGTGTTAGAGCTTGGTTTTTGATGCCTGTATTCGCTGGTGTTCATTTTATTTATCGCAAGAATTGGTACAATACTTTTTTAATCTTTCTTTGGCCTTCCATTGCAGTGTTGTTATGGTGTGTATATCATTATTATTTCAAGGGATGGGTGACTTCTGCACCACTAGTAAGCGAGCATAGGAACTTAGTTTCATTTGGAGCTGGGCTTAGGAACCTTATTATATGCGGGTGGAAATTCTTAGAGTTTGGCAGATTCTTTCTGTATTTCGTGTTAGTAGTGGTATTAATTCGGAATCCTTTTAGAAAAATTGTGGAGATTGCTAAAAATGAACTTTTTATTTTATTGCTGTTTAACTTGTTTGTATTGACAATGCTCTTCATGATGTTTAGCAACCCCATTGGAAATAGATATTTCTTGGTGCCAATAGTGGTAGGCTATATATGCTCAATGAAAGCAATTCAAGATATGGGACAAGAGATGAATATAAAGCCACTGTTAATAAGTTCTTTGCTTATTGTGTTTTCTGGGAATTTTTGGAAATATCCAAAAACAATTTCTACTGGCTGGGATTCTACACTTACGCATCTGCCATATCATTCCTTAATGAGCGATTTTCAAAACTATGTATCTCAAAGCGGTATTCCTGCTTCACAAATCTTTACTTGTTTTCCAATGTGTGTAGAAGAAAAAAATAGAATATTAGGGGCTTCCAATATTATGTTTTCAGTTATTCAAGATACCAACTGGGTGGAAAGTCCTTATATTTTGTATTCTAATGCTTCCAATAGCTTTACTGAAGAACAAAGAGAAGAATTTTCACAAAATTGGACAGAAGTTTATAGGTTATCTAGTTTCTATATTGATTTTGTGCTTTATAAAAATCCTAAATTTATCATGCACGACAGAAGAGAAGAGCTCCCCAATGTCGTGCATGAATAGTAATTATTTCTTTAATAAATCTCTAATTTCAGAAAGCAATTTTTCTTCGTTGCTTGGTTCTGGTGGAGCAGGAGGAGGGGTGTCTTCTACTTGTTTTTTACTCAATTGATTCATTGCTTTGATTACCATGAACACACAGAAAGCAATGATGATAAATTCGAAGATGTTTTGGATAAACAGCCCATAATTCACGGTAACTTCTGGTACTTTTACTTTTACCAGTTCTACCCCTTTCATGATTTCTGTTTCTTTAGCTTGTTGGACAACTATTTTTAATTCTTTAAAATCAACGCTTCCAAGAAGAATTCCTATAGGAGGCATAATAATATCATTTACCATAGAGGTAACGATTTTGCCAAATGCACCACCAATAATTACCCCAACTGCTAAGTCCACCACATTGCCTTTCATTGCAAATTCTTTAAATTCTTTAATTAGTCCCATAGTTTTCTAATCTTTTTGTTGATTTAAGTGTTTAATTGTATTTAAATATTCAATATTTAATGTTAAAAAGCAATTTATGGCATGTGTTTTTTTTCTGTATTTTCAATAATTTGGAAAGTAATTCCGTAGTTTTCTGCTTCTCTTAAAACAGGTATGTAGATGTTTTTTGATATAGGAATCAATACCCCTTTTTCAAAAAAATCATTATTTAATATCATTTTTGCAATAATTATTATGGGTATCCCTACTGTTTTTGCCATTGCGGTGAAACTTTCATCTTCTCCAATAATAATTAATGAAGATTTTCGCAGATGTAATATTTCTTTTTTCTTGTAAAGAATTTCATGCTGCATAATTACCATATCTTTATCTTTCTCTCTTAATGGAATATTATAGAGGAGCAATTCTTGAAGTACTTGAGCTGGTGTTGCTTTGGGTGTTTTTATGGTTAGTGAAGAGAAAAGCCCCAAGCTTTCTAATTGTTGAAAGGCAATACTGCTTTCTTCTAAGTTCAAGAATTTGCAAATACTTTCTTTGAGATTTTCGTGCACAAATTCTTCAGGGATAAATAACTTTGTAAAATCAGAAAGTGGCATACCCTCGCTATTTTCAATAATGAAGTTATCGTCTGTCATACCAAGCCATACTAGTTGGTGCCATCCATTACAAAATCCTTTTTTACGTATTGTTCCTCGTAGCAGAGTTTCTGCTTCCTCTAGATGATAAATAGATTTATAGTTCAGTGAATCACGATTTGGATATGCCTCATAGTCTTCGCTTTCAAAAACAGATATTGGGTAGGTAGTTTTGAATAATCTTTGATAAGGGGTGAACTTCTCTTTTCCATTATGCAAATATTTTGCACCCCCATTTCCAGCCATTACCACATTTCTGGGATTCCAAGAAATTTTGTAATGCCAAGGGTTATTGTCATTCTCTGGTGCTACAAGTCCACCAGTTGATGATTTGAACGAAATAATTTGCCCGCTTTGTTGATGAATTTCGTCAATTTCTTTTTTAGCAGAAAGGTGATCTAAGCCAGGATCTAAACCTGCTTCCATCATAAATATTAAGCCTTTTGACTTTACTTTTTCATGTAAAGCTTTTATTTCCTGAGACAAATAAGATGCAGTGATGAAGTGCTTTGAGAATTCTAGGCATTGCAATGCCACTCCATAGTGCAAGTTTGCAGGGAGCATAGAAATGACAATGTTTGCAGATTTGATTAGTGGGGCTAGTTTTGAACTATCAGCTATATCAAGACTAATATATTTAGTATTTAATAAAGGGAAAAGGCTTGAATAGGTGAATTTTGATTGATAATCACATATCGTAGTTTTAAGATTATTATAATTTTCAGCTTTTTCTAACCATTGAAGTAGGTAAACCGAGGATCTTCCGCACCCTATTAATAAAATGTTTTTCAATATTTTGTGATTTATTTAAGAGAATAATAATAATTTTTTTAGTAATTAATTTGTTTTTACTAAAAAATATAGTAAGTTTGTTTTATTAATTCAAAGATTGACATCTTCAAATCATTAAATGTGGTTAAATTTAATTAATAGATAGATACAATGTTTGAGATTAAAAAATTAAATTGAATAAAATCTTAGTAATCTTTAAAATATGGAAAATCTAAAAAATGCAGGTGCAATAAAATCAGACAATAAAAATTCTGAGAAATTTAAGGCTTTACAACTTACTTTAGATAAGCTAGAAAAAACTTATGGTAAAGGAACTGTAATGAAATTGAGCGATGAGCGAGTAGTAGATGTTCCCGCTATATCTACAGGTTCTTTAGGTTTAGATATAGCCTTGGGTATTGGTGGTTTGCCTAGAGGAAGAATAGTGGAGATTTATGGTCCTGAATCTTCTGGAAAGACTACACTTACTATGCATTGTATAGCAGAAGCACAGAAAGCTGGAGGTCTGGCAGCTTTTATAGATGCTGAACATGCTTTTGATAAAACCTATGCGGAGAAGCTAGGTATAGATACTGAAAATTTGCTTATCTCTCAGCCAGATAATGGTGAGCAGGCTTTGGAAATTGCCGAGCATCTTATTCGCTCGGGTGCTATAGATATAATAGTTATAGATTCTGTGGCAGCATTGGTTCCCAAAGCGGAGTTGGAAGGGGAGATGGGAGAGAGTAAAATGGGTTTGCAGGCAAGGTTAATGTCTCAGGCTTTAAGAAAACTTACAGGTACTATTAATAAAACTGGTTGTTGCTGTATTTTTATCAATCAATTGAGAGAAAAGATAGGAGTTATGTTTGGTAATCCAGAAACGACTACAGGAGGTAATGCATTGAAGTTTTATGCTTCTGTCCGACTTGATATAAGAAGAAATGCACAAATAAAGGAAGGTACTGACGATATTGTTGGCAATAGAACTAAAGTAAAAGTGGTAAAAAACAAAGTTGCACCTCCTTTCAAAGTAGTTGAATTTGATATTATGTATGGATTGGGAATCTCCAAAGTTGGAGAAATATTAGACTTAGGAGTAGAGTTAGAAATTATTCAAAAATCAGGATCTTGGTTCTCTTACTCGGGAACAAGACTTGGACAAGGAAGAGACGCCGTAAAAGAAATTTTACAAGATAATCAAGAAATGATGGATGAAATAGAAGCTAAAATTAGGGCTAAAGTAAAAGGTGATCCTGTAGCTGAGGTTCCAGTTATAGCTAGTGTAGCTTCCCCAGCTTCCACAGTTAAAGAAAAAGTATAAGTCTTTTTTGTACGATTAGTGCACTATAAGCAACTAATCGTACATTTTTTTTAATGGATATTTTACTTCTACCTAGAATTTATTTCGATACTAAAATTTTGATGTTACGGTACCAAACATCATCGCCATGATCTTGTAATGCGATAACACCTGATTTAGCAACATCTGCCCATTTAGGATTTAATTCTGGAAATTTTGAGTTAGCAACAAGTTTATTCCAATCTTCTGTCCACAAGTGGTATTCTAAAACTGTTTCCCCATTCTGGCGATGCCATACACTCCCTTTGAAAACTTCGATTTCAATTTCATTCCATTCACCAGTAGGCTTAGCATTTTGAGGTTTTGCTGGGATTAGGTCGTACAACGAACCTGCTTGACGGTTCCCATCTTTTCCTGCTCTTGCATCAGGATGTTTTGAATTATCTAGAACCTGCATTTCTGGAGCTGTTTTATAGATTGGCCAACCTTCAACTTCTTTTCCTAGGTAAAAAACACCAGAGTTTCCTCCTTCAGATATTTTCCATTCCATTTTTAGTCTGAAATTTGAGAATTCTTTAGTCGTAATGATATCTCCCCCATTTTCAGCTCCTGCTTCCCCCGTTCCGCTACCAATACAATGTAATGTTCCGTCCACAACTTCCCATCCTTTAGGGAAATTGGGTTTATTGTACCCACGCCATCCTGAACTTGTGGTTCCGTCAAATATCAGCTCCCATCCTTCTGCTTTTTCTTTTTCTGTTAATTGGTTAGGAATAAGGGTATCTTTAGTGATTGCAGTCTCGCTTTCTGATAGTTGTTTTTTTTCATTTTGGCACGAGCTTCCAAGAATAAGCAAACCAAGAACAATAGAGGGGAATATTTTTTTCATGTAGGGGGTATTTTTTTAAAGGACTTATAATCTTCTAAAATAAACAATTTAGATTGTGATATTGATAATTATAACAAAAAGTTAAAGCAATTAGAATTTAATTTTTAATTAAATCTATGATTATAAATGGGATATTTTTTTATTTAAATTAAGAAATGTTGATCACGAAGTCTATTTCATTTTTTGTTTGATTGTAAGAGAAAGACCATAAAATTTTGTATATTTTAGGCTAAAAAAGTTTTCAAATTTACACCCGTGTTTATTAAAAAAACAAATTCAATAATGTAAATGAATTCAATTAATTTCTAAGCCTATAAATTTATGGATAAAAATAATGTTACCAAAGAGTATTCAAATGGGGAAATTACAGTGGTTTGGCAATCTACAAAATGTATTCATTCTGCTAACTGTGTAAAAAATTTGCCTTCTGTCTTTCAACCTAGAGAGCATCCATGGGTGAAAATGGATAATGCTACATCGGAAGAGATTATTTCAACAGTAGCAAAATGCCCCACGCAGGCATTATCGATAAAATAACTAAAAGAGTAAACTGTCAAAAAACTAATTTTTTTGAAAAATCTGAATTGATCAAAGAAGATTTTTTCTTTAATCAATTATTGTTATCAATATCTTGTATTTTAATTGGATTCAAGAAACAAATGCAACTTGGGTAGCTGGTAAAAAATAAATTTTTTCAAAAGAAAGGGCATTAGCCCCTTCCCTTGAATGGATAAATTTCTTTTATTGGCTACCGTCCAAAGTTGTCAATAATGAGCCACCTAACCGAGTCGCAAAGCTACGCAATTGAAGTTTTGTTTGTTAATTTTTGCACTGTCTTTTGTTCTTTAGGCTTGCAGCGAAGGCAGTCTTTGAGAATATTAAAAAAATAAGCCTTTAGAATGCAATATTAAAAAACAGGTTTGTAATGCACTGTGGTCCACTCACTATTTTTTCTGGAAAAAACGTTGTGTGACTTTGCAGTACAGACAAACAGTTTTTTATATTTTCATGAGGATATAATGACCTTGAACAGCGTTACAAACCTGAATTACAAAATTAGATTTTTTCATAACATAACAAAAATTTGATGGAGTTTAATAGTAAAGATAAATTTTAGATGTTATTCTTTAATAAACTTTCTAGTTATCTTTTGTTTTTCAGTTTTAAATTGAATTAGGTAGCTTCCTGTAGTTAAGTTATCGATATCAATATAATCAGAAGTTAAAACACCGTTTTGTACAACATTCCCTGTGATGGTAGTAATCACATAACTTACGTCTTTCACAATATTTACTACATTTAATTTATTCTTTACAGGATTAGGAAATATTGAAAATTGCTCTTCTTTATTGTTAAAAGTTTGAATAGAAGAAATTACATTTTTGTGAAATATTATTTTTCCTACGTCGGGCACCGCATTAAAAAAAACATGTCCAGTTTCAACATAATGTTCTACTTTTCTTCCATTTTGAGTGATAGAATCATACTTCCAAGTAGGATTTTTTACTTTTAAAGTTAATGGGTGGTTATAAACATCATTATCTTTTAAGGTATCTGTTAAGTTCAAAATCCATTCTTTGTCAGTCTCTGAATTGATTTTTAAACTTTGAGAAAATTTTTCGGCATTGTACCTCATTACTTCACCAAACGGAGCTATCCAAAGATTCTTTTTTTGAGCGTTAATAGCATCCATTTGTTTAATAAAATTTGCTTTCCCTGGTCCATCATATTCTCCTTCTTCTATGCCATGGTAAAAAAACACCAACCATTTATATTGCAAACATCCTGTGATATAACCCGTGTATTGGCTTATGTTTACTTGTGGGCTGATGCCAAATGCCAATACATTCATTTTAGAAGTTAAACTATTCATCCAAGCAGTATGAGGCTCTCCATTAGTCCACTCAGCACCCCAAGCATTCCTACCCCCTATATATCTTTTGTTAGACTCAGCTACTACCTTAGCGTCTTGTCCCCCTACTCCCAAAGGCCAAGCAATAGATACGCATTTAATATTAGGGATATTACTTTCAATTATCATATCTGAATTAATAATCTCATCTGCTTTTTCTTTATCAGATAGTTGGCTTAAATTTCTATGTGATACAGTATGACTTGCTATTTCATGACCTTTCAAAGCAACTTCATCTCTAAGGTACACCCAACTGCCAATACCTGACTGAGGCACCCAATTGGTTACAGTATAAAAAGTTCCACGAAAACCATATTTAGGTTCATTCATTGTAGGTATTGCTGTAGTGTATTGCCCTTTTATATTGTCATCAAAAGTTAGCGATAAAGCACCTCGCTTATTATTTAACCAAGGAGTAACAGAATATTCTAAAGTTGTTTGAGCATCTGAAAAATTAATAAAAAGATGCAATAATAAGAGTATTAATTTATATGTTTTCATAGACAATTTTATTGGACCGCTTGATTTATTGAATAATTACTTTTTTTACAATTCCAGAGATACTGACATAGTATATTCCTTTTTTGTAATCCTTAATTGGAATGTCAATTTTATTGTTTTTAGCTATTAAATCTAAATTTGAAACAATAGTGCTGTTGTCTGAATAAATCTTAATTTGATAGTTTTTTTCATTTTCTAAATTTAAAATTTCCATAACTTCATTTGCAGGATTTGGTGCTATTAACCAAGCACTCTTATCTGAGCTTACATCATTTATTAGAGACGCAATATCAAACTTTTGGAAAGTTATAGTTCCCCCATCTGGTATAGCGTTAAACATAACTTGATTTCCTATATCAGTAAAAGAAAGTTCTTTATTATTTTGAACAATTTTATGGATAATCCAATTCGGTTTATCTACAATGATTGTTAAAGGGTGATTCCAAATTAAATCATTCTTCAAAGTATCATTTAATAAAAGAGTCCAATTATCAATATTGGGAGTTATTACTAAATTTGCTGATTTTCTTTCTCGGTGATATTTTATCACATTCTCAAAGGTGGAGACCCAAATATCATCTTTCCGTTTTAAAATTTCTTTTATGTGTTGGTCAAACAACACTTTTGGTACTATAATCCATCCATTTTCTATCCCATGATATGTAGGACAAAACCATCCACCTGCATTTATGGCTCCACTTAGCTTATTAGCTATACTTGAAGAGTTATCTCCATTAGAAATCATTGGGCTTCTGACTTTAAAATAATTTTCTTCATTATCAAAGAAATCATAGCTATTAAAATCACCACCAACAGCTCTGGCACCTATAAAATATTTTTTTAATATTTTCCTTACTTTGATATCTGCTTCAGAATCACCACCACCACTGCCATTTGGGTAAGCGAATGTTTGGCTATTTGATTTTATATTGTTATAAATTGCATCATTACAAGATGTTATTTCTTTATTTATATCTACTTCACTAAGATTAGCTAAAGATGCGTGTGTAATGGTATGATTAGCTATTTCATGCTTATTTCTATATGCTTTTAATACTAAACTCCAACTACCTAATTGAGAAGTTACATTTTGAGACGTAATAAAAAATGTACCTTTTATATTATTAGCATCAAGTATAGATAAGCCTTCTGTAAATTGCCCATTTATAGCATCATCAAAAGTTATGCTTACAGCAGCTTTTTTGTTGTCTAACCATTTAGCAATAGTATATTTTATTGGATTTTGAGCATAAGATACTATTGACAAAAACATTAAATATGTTTGAACAATAATTATTTTCTTAATTTTCATTTTTTGATTAATTTATATAATAAAAGCAATAAAAAATATTATATTTCTAATTTAATTTTCTAGATATTAAGTTAGAAACATAATCATTATCTCAAACCACATATTACCATAGCTAATAGAGATTTTGATGAAAAAGTATTCAGAAAAATTTGGGAAGAATTTCAATCAAAAAAATATCACCAATCTATACTATTGAATAATCTTTCTCTGCTCAAACACTTTCAAGACCATTGGTAAATAATACATAAAGCTATTATTGAATGAAATCGAGTAAACATAACCTTTAAAGAACAAAGGAGAGCCAATAAATAGCTCTCCTTTGCTTTGCTTTAATTTAATTTAATTTAATTTATAAAAAATAAACTTATTCTTTTATAAAAGTCTTATTTAGATTCTTGTTGCCGGGAGCAGATAGGATATAAACCCCAGAAGGTAATTCTGACACGTTGATCTCTGTTGAAACTTCAGAGCCATTCGTTGCTTGAGTTTTTACCACTTTACCCTTCATGTCAGTAATTTGAAGTAAATTATTTTTTAATGCTCCAAGAGGATACTGAATAGTCAAATTTGAATTGGTAGGGTTAGGGAAAATGTTAATTTCTGAGCTTAAGTTATTCTCCTCTAAACTAGTGATAGTATTATTCTGAAATGCTTTTAGTTCACGAACCCTTATCTGATCACCACTTTCATAACCTGAGTTTACATTGAAACCACCTATAATTCTGAAACCTCTTAGAGCAGTAGGTTTATCTAAGTAAAATGTAACAGGAGCATATGGACTTGGGACTTTTTGGCTTGCAGGATAATCAAATGCCCCTGAACCACCGGCTTTACCTTCAGAATAAAATTTACCAAATGGAAATTCGTTGAAATAACCATATTTCTCAGCATCCTGCCAAGTAGTACCATCAAAAGTAAGCTGAAGCTTAATATCCCAAATGTATGTACCATTAGCTCCCCACCAACTATAATCTAATTTACCTTGAAAGTACTCAAAATGGGTAACATTCTGAACCGTGTTATCCCAAACTACGCCACCACCTTGCCATGAAGCATATTTAAACGCATTATCTCCATCAACGTAGCTAGTTTTTGCTACTTGGCTAAGTCTAACATCAGTAGAAGTATTATTGTCATTCAAACCAGTTAGAGCTACTCTGTTTTGGTTTGAGTTTCCTGCTGTCAAATAATCATTGTTCCAGCTATAGGCTTTGCCTTGGGGAGCAATATTTACAAAGCTTGAAGAATTTATTATTACTGGCTTTACTACTACTTTGCTAGGATATGCATTTGTTTTTCTAGATTGAGCTCTTACTAATCTTGAGCTTTTTACTTTGAATGGACCTGAATATACCGGTGAATCGTCATTAGGTATAGTGCCATCAACAGTATAGTGCAATACAGAACCAGATTCATTATTTACTAATGTAACAGTAGCCTCATCTCCATTAATCACAATAGTCATTGTTGGTTTTTTAGCTTGGCTTGAATAAGCAGTAAGTTTACCATCGGTGTACATTTTTAAAATTTCATTTCTGCATTTCTCCCAGCTTTCGCCTCCTCCACCTCTGGTCATAAAAGTTCTACCTAAACCCAAAACCCACCAATATGGTGTTGAACCTTGCTCATCTGGGAAAAACCATTGATCTCCAGTACTGTTATAAGCAAATCCAGTTGCATTTTCATAGCCTGTATAAATATTCTTCCAGTCGCCTACATAACCTTTGTCTTGTCCATTCTTAGCAGCATTACTGTAGCCCATTTTAGCGGATTGACGAAATTCATGAACAATATAGATAACCGTCATTTTTACCCTATCATTAGGGTTATTTCTCATCCATGATGATAAATTAAGATTGGGCTCATGGCAATTAGGACAATCTGTAGTGTTCGTAGCCATCATTACAGGTCGACCTTCCGCTAAAAGATCATCAAGTGATGTAAGCTCACCATCTGAATCAAGCATCAATCTGTTAAAAGGAAATTTTTGACCTACTTTCATTGGATTCCAAGCACTAGCAAAGAATACGGAAAGCAAAAAACCTATGGATAGGATAATTTTTTTCATATGTATGTAAATTAGGGTTTAATTATTATATAATAAAAATAAGAAAAAATATTTATTATACAATAATTAATTCTTGATTTTAGTTATTCCCTAACAATTGGATTGCCTTTTCGAAGAAAGGATCTCCATTTTTAAAATCATCTTGAGTTGCTTTAACATAGTGGGTAGGTGGAACACCTATCCTTTCCCAAAGTCTGCCATTAATGTCTAATGTTTTGCTATTCACCAATACATAATTAATTCCATTGGGCAATGTTTTTTCCATTACAATACTCAATGCACCTCCTGTAGAATCGCCTACTACAGGAAATCCCAATTGCTTTGCCACTAACACGGTATGCTCGGCAGCACTATAACAAACACGATTAGTGATGAATACTATTCTTTTGTTAGAAAATCTTCCATCTGACGGTACTTTAATATCTGAAGGTATTATAAAATCTTCTCCCTCATATTTTTCTCTAGGGAATAAATGGTTCTTTAATGGACCTACTTTAGGAACGTAAGTAGCATAAGGAACTTTAGTTCTCGCAAATAAACGCATTAATTGAAACATTTGAAATAAAAAACCACCGCCATTTCTTCGCAAATCGATGATAAGGTTATTTACGGAAGAATTGGCACTTAAGAACTCTTCTACAGATCTATTCAATTCTATTTCTGTATTATAACTTCTTAATCCTATATAGGCAAATTGATTATTTTTTGCCATAGCGGTAATGAGCACAGTATCTTGCTCTTCTGGGTCAAATTCATCGGGCTGGGTGGTTACATTGACCGATGTTAAGTATTCAGAGCTAATAAAGTCAAAATTATATTTACTTCTAGGGCTATATTTTGGTGGTTCAGACCAAGCTAAATCTTGATAAGACAAACTTCTATGCCCATCCATCAATGGTTGCATCATTCTGATGAAGATACCAAACAATGCCTCTGTTTGGGTTTTTTCATTGACCAATGGCCTGTACTTATCATAGTAACTTTGCCAATCTATATTGTCTTCCTTAAAGAAAGGATACGTTTTGTCCACATCGTTCCAAAATAGCTCAAAATTTCTAACTGGTTGGTTGGCTACTTCATCTGGAGCTATAAACAATTTTTGGCAAGCCATTATTCCTAAAAAGCTTAGCAAAATAGCAGGTGTATATTTTATTAATTTCATCGTTTGAGTTTAGAATACGAAAGAAAAACTAGTAGTAAGTTGTTGCCTAACCATACGTGTTTCGAGAGGAACAGCAATTCTGTTATAAATCAATTGGTATTGGATGTTCATAGCCAAAAATCTGGTGATTAAGAAACGGTATCCTAAGGTACTATTCATTACCATCATCTTTGATAAACCATATGTACCTTTGTCCTTGGATAAGACAAGATAATCTGAATTATCGAAATAGAATGGTTTTTGATTAAATTGATAATCTCTTGAAAAAAAACCCAATAGAGATGCGTCTAAATTATAGTAAAATCTGTGTTTGTAATTAAGATGATACTCAAGATTTACCTCTGGATGAAAGCTTGTCCAGCGTTCTTCTGTAAGATTTTGATGGTCAAAAATTAAAAATTTCTTAGTTATTCCAGTAGTTAATAATTTCATACCTGCCCAAATTTGAAATTTACTCGGGGTATTTTTGTTTACTCTAAATAGAAAATTCGTATTAAATTCTAGTATTTCGGATTGTATTTCGTTGTTTTTAACACCATTCACTGATACAAGGTTAGCTGTATCTAATAGTCCTTGATATTCGAATCCTTTGAACATTTGGGTTTTAGGTCTGAAAGCTTGGTAATTGAAAGCGAAGCTATACTTTATTGCCTCATTTCTGTGGGAAATACCAATATTAAATATTCCCCCAAGGCCATTGTAAACAAATTTTGAAACCACATTATCTTTTATGGTGAGATAATTGATTCCTCCACCTAGAGTAATTTCAGTTTCTTGAGTATTGACTAAGTTATTATCTAATTCGTTAATTTCCTGAGCCATGCTTGAGGATAGAATAGAATAAGAAATCAGAAATAGAAATATTTTTAAAGAAATATGTTTCATGAATTTATTTATTAAGCACCTTTTGACAATTCTTTTGCTCTTTGTTCGGCAGATTTTAGGGCATTGATTATATTTTCTCCTATAGAAGAGCTCTCAAACGAATTAAGAGCAGCTTCAGTAGTTCCACCTTTAGAGGCGACCATTTTAATCATTTCATCTAAAGATAGTTTTGAATTATTGATAATTTGAAATGAACCTAACATTGTTTGTTTGACAAGCATAGTAGCTACAGCTTCCTCCATACCCATCTGTTTACCAGCTTCTATCATGTATTTCACAAAATAGTAAAAATATGCAGGTCCGCTTCCGCTAATAGCAGTAACTGCGTCTAGCATGGCTTCGTCTTTCATAAAGATTGCTTTACCTGTGGTCTCTAATAAAGTATCTACATGACTTATAATAGAGAAATCGCTCCCTGGAGCTACTGTAAATGCGGTAATTCCAAAACCTAACTGTGCAGGAGTGTTTGGCATTGCCCTTACCACATTACTATGGCTCAACAAGTTGGAAATCTTATCTATCGTTACTCCCGCCATAATGGAGAGAACAAGTTGATTTGGCTTCAGAGATAGTTTTAATAATTCAGCTAAAATTCTAAAGTCTTGTGGCTTCACAGCGACAATAATGGTATCATAATCAGCAATACTCTCTTGAATAGACTCTTCTATTGCAATACCTAATTCAGTTCTTAGTGCTTCAAGTTTATCATTATGCTTCTCTACTATTAATAAGTTTTCTTTTTTGATAATACTACTCTGTATAAATGCTTTGGCATAGGTAGAACCCATATTTCCGCCTCCTATAATGGCTATTTTCATCGACTTAGTAAATGTTTTTTAGATAATTTCTTGTAAAGCTTCTTTATTGGTTAAAATTAAAAAATCTGCAATTTCTTTAGTAATTGCTGTGGATATAAACATACTCTCAAATTGTGAAGGAGCGAGATACACCCCTCTTTTCAGCATAGCTTGAAAATACTTTCCAAACATTGCTGTATCACAAGTTTTAGCAGTTTCATAATCATTTACCTTATTAGATGTAAAAAACAAGGTAAACATAGAACCAATCTGATTGATAGTATAATCTAGACCAAGTGATTGAATGTTTTGCATCATTCCTTTACACAGATACTGGGTTGTCTCTTCTAATTGGGCATAAATTTGAGGATTTTGTTTTAAAGTAGTGAGCATAGCAATGCCAGCCGCCATAGCCACTGGATTTCCAGAAAGAGTACCTGCCTGATATACTGGCCCAGCTGGAGCTACACAGTCCATAATTTCTTTTTTGCCACCATAGGCACCTACTGGCATTCCCCCTCCAATGATTTTTCCAAAGGTGGTCATATCAGGGTAAACTCCAAATAGTTCCTGAGCTCCGCCTAGAGAAAGTCTAAAGCCAGTCATAACTTCATCAAAAATAAATACTATACCTTCTTGTGTACACAATGTTCTTAGGTTTTCTAAAAAACCTTGTTCTGGTAATACACAGCCCATATTCCCCACTACTGGCTCTATAATGATGGCAGCAATTTGATTTTTATTATTAGCTACCAGCTGCCTCACTTCTTCTATTGAATTATATTTAGCAGTAAGTGTATCGTTAGCAACACCTTGAGGAACTCCTGGGCTATCTGGAGTACCCATTGTCATTACTCCACTTCCTGCTGCGATAAGAAAAGAATCTCCATGACCGTGATAGCATCCCTCAAATTTGATAATTTTATTTCTGCCTGTGAATCCTCTTGCAACCCTTACAGCTGCCATAGTAGCTTCTGTGCCAGAATTGACCATTCTCACTTTTTCAACGGAAGGCACTATAGAAGTAATTAATTCGGCCATTTCTACTTCTCGTTTTCCGGGAGCTCCAAAAGAAAGTGAATGCTGAGCTGCTTGAGTAATTGCTTCTAGAATTGGTGGGTAAGCATGACCAAGTATCATGGGGCCCCAAGAGTTGATAAGCTCCACAAAGCGATTACCATCTTCATCTATTAGGTATGCTCCCTCTGCTCTATTGATGAATAATGGATTTCCACCAACCGCTTTAAATGCCCTTACTGGAGAATTTACTCCGCCAGGAATAATAGATTTTGCTTTATTAAATAATGCGTTGCTTTTTTCAAAATTAGATATGAATGACATCTTCAAAAAAATTAGAATTCAAGATTTAGCTTCAAATTTACCAAAAGTATCTCAAAATAAAGATGAGTTGATAGTATATAATAAGAAAATTTCAAAACATTTTGTATTTCTTCTGATTTGGGAAAAGATTTATAAAAGAAGTTCAAAAAAAATCTTTTTTTTAAAAAATAATTTTGGTTTATAAACAAACATTCCTACATTTGCATTCCAAATTTGAAGAACATATCAATATGGCCCGTTCGTCTAGGGGTTAGGACGCCAGGTTTTCATCCTGGTAACAGGGGTTCGATTCCCCTACGGGCTACCAAAAAAGGAAGATTTACAAAATTGTAAATCTTCCTTTTTTATTTTATTACCCTCCTATTTATTCTAATAAAGGCTGATTATATTGAGTATTTAGTATTGACTAATACAGATTTCAAAAAAACGAATAAACACCCAATTTCAGACACGTAAAAATATAAGCTGAACTATATTTATAATTAGATTATTAATTTACATAAAATATTTTTAGGTATTCATAATGTTATCAAAACAAATTTACCTATTTTAGTTCATTCAATAATCAGCCTTTGCTATGACTGACAAACTAAAAATATTGCATACAACTAATTGCAATATATACACAATCAGTTGCGTTAACAGAGATGTTAGGGGCATTTTTGATATGACACAAAATATTGACATTAAACTTATAGAGACTTTTGTCTATGACTGTGAAAGGTTATTTTTATTAACTTTTGACAATTCCGAATATGAGATAAACCAGACCTGTTTGACTGTTAGGAAACTGCTTATAGATACACCTGGGATAATGGGGTTTTGGAATTCTTTCTTTCAAGAAAAGTTCAAATTATTAAGTGCAACTCCTTCAGACAGGTTTGACGCACAATATCTGGAGAAGGTTAGACTTTATATTCTGCTGTTGGACATTCTGCCAAATGTTGTAATCACAAATTATACCTCAATAAAATTAAATGAGAATCAAAGACCAAATACATATCCAGTAAGGTCACTTGAGATAAAAGTTAATCAGCTAAGTATAGACAAGTATCTAAATGAGGACTTTTTAGTTCTTGACGGTAGTTATATAACCCGAAAGGATATTTTGGAATATATCGCATATGGACTGGTGCGATCCATTATAACATTAGACAAGATAAACTTAAAAGAATTAAAGCAGTTAATAAGTTAAATTTTTTCTATGCAATGGGAAATGAAAAATCCGACTCAATGTTCTTCTTTGGACAAAGTTTTAGGACATCTGAAGAAGAAGCAAGACTAAAAAATAATCCTGAGTTTAGTAAGTTTCTTATGACCCTAGGTGACAGACATAGCTTTGAGTCACTTATGACATTACAAATAGTGCATGAAATTCGTGCGACTGGACAGGTTATGTTACTCTATGATAAGGCAAAGAATTACCTAATTGACAACCTTCGTAAGTATAAAGACTATGAAAAAAATAGTTATTTTACACTAGTTGATAGAATAAAAACACCAGCTAAAAAAATTTAGCGGTCATGCTATGACGACACACAGCAACGATAACAGAAAATTTAAAATAAGGGCAATAATGAAACAACTTACACTAATTATTTTGACAATTACAGCTTTCAATTTATACGGACAAGACAATCCGAAAAAAAATCCTATATCGGACTTCAGGAGAGTTCAAATCGGTATCAATATTTCTCCTGACATTTGTTTTCGGACAGTTAAAATTAATGACGGCAATTCGTCAAGAGGTTTGTTAATAAATCTAAGAAACGACATGGAAACAATCAAAGTTGGTTATACTGTAGGGCTTAATGTTTGCTTCAACATCAAAAAGTTCGTAGGTTTGGAGACAGGTATTCAATACTCAAACAAAGGATATCAGACAAAAAAAATGAACTATGCTTTTGTACAACCCGAGCCGAGTTTGCCTGAGCAATTAAAATTGATTTACAACTTCCATTATATTGATATTCCTCTAAAAGTAAACTTCACAATTGGTAAAAAGAAAGTTCGATTTTTTACAAGTGTTGGCTTGGTGACTAATATTTTAATCAAAGAAACAGAGACAAGTTTAGTGTATTATTCAGACCATACTGACAAAAAAATAAACCCGACATACTTTGATTACAATAAAGTAAATATTTCACCGACAATTAGTGCTGGCATTGACTATAAAATTAACAATAGGATGAACTTGAGAGTTGAGCCGACTTTTAGATACGGAGTTCTAAAAATTATTGACGAACCAGTGACAGAATATTTGTATAGTAGCGGACTAAATATTAGTTATTACTTTGGACTATAACAAAAGAGAGAAAAGCACTAAACGCTAACAGGCGTTTGGGAACCATTTAACCCTAGAATATAGACAATGAAATTTTCATCTAAAATTTATCTTTACCATTAAACTCCGTCAAATTTTTGTTATGTTATAAAAAAATCTAATTTTTTAATTTAGGTTTGTAACGCTTTTCAAGGTCATTATATCCTCATGAAAATATAAAAAACTGTTTGTCTGTACTGCAAAGTCACACAACGTTTTTTCTAGAAAAAATAGTGAGTGGGCCACAGTGCATTACAAACCTGTTTTTATAAAAAAAGCCGATATCTAATTTATAAATATCGGCTTTTTTTATTTAGAATATTAGTTTTCTTAGTGGGTTGCCAAGTAATTAGCCACTCCTTCTCTTGTTGCACTCATAGCATCTTTTCCTTCTGACCAATTGGCAGGGCAAACTTCACCATGTTCTTCGTTGTGGATAAGAGCATCTACCAATCTTAGTGTTTCATCCACACTTCTTCCTAATGGGAAGTCGTTTACATATTCATGACGAACTATTCCTTTTTTATCAATTAAGAAAGTAGCTCTATAAGCGATAGGTGCACCGTTGAAAACAGTCATACCTTCTTCATTGTATTCAAATTCTCCACCTAAAATACCGTAGTTAATAGCAATAGTTTTGCTAGTGTCTGCTACTATAGGATAAGTTACGCTTTGAATTCCTCCTTTATTTTTTGGGGTAGAAAGCCATGCTAAATGAGAATTTTCAGTGTCTGTAGAGCATCCTATTACTACACAATCTCTTTTTTCAAAATCAGCCAATCTGGTTTGAAAAGCAAGTATTTCGGTAGGGCATACAAAGGTAAAGTCTTTTGGATAGAAATAGAATACCACATATTTTTTCCCAATGTATTGTTCTAAAGAGAATTTATCTACGATTTCTTCTCCATTAATTACTGCTGGTGCAGTGAAAAGCGGTGCTTTTTTTCCTACTAGTGTCATAGTTTTTAATTGATTTGGTTTAAATTTATTGAATTGAGATTTCCTTGTTGATGTTTAATCTTTCGGCACTTATTTGTAATCTTATATCGTTAATTTTTAAATTTTTTAATTTCTTTTTTTTGAAATATTCGAACAAAATAAGATCTAGTTCATCGTCTTGGTAGTCGATAATTTCTTTAGTGTTTGAGCAATAGATATGATTGTGTTTGTCTAGATTGGCTTCAAATCTATAATTCCCTTCTTCAGATTTTACTTTTTCTAATAGACTTACTTCTACAAGAGTTTCGAGATTTTTATATAAGGTGCCTACAGAAATGCTAGGGTGAAGAGGACTTATTTCTTCCAATATCATTTCTACAGTAGGATGGTTTTTGAGTTTCATTACTGCTTGGTAGATAGCAATTCTCTGTGAAGTGGCTTTTAACCCTACAGAAGAAATTTTGTGTTTGATATCTGTTACAGAAATTAAATTCATTTATTATTAAATAGGAATTATTATTGTTTAATAATTATTCTCAAATATAGGCTTAGAATTTTAAAATAAAAATTTATTTCTAAAAATATATTTAAAATAGAACAAATAAAAAGGTTTTTGTTTTATCAAGATTGAAAACAAAGCACACAAATTCACTTGTATTTAGGAGGTTATTTTATGACTTTAGATCAACTGAACTAAGGTTGCACCATATCCAAATTTTTCTTTTTGAGCGTCTTTATAATATTTTATCAATTTATTTTTTGACAATCTTTTATGAATTTCATTTCTTAATATTCCGTTTCCGCTTCCATGAATAAATATGATTTGCTCCATATTTGTTGCAAGTGCATTTTCTAAGGAGAGTTCAAAGTGTTTGATTTGTAAATAAAGTATTTCTTGTGCTTGCATTTGAGTGTGATCTTTGCTAAGCTTTTCGATGTGCAAATCTACTGTGTCGTTCGGTTTTGAAATTTGAATTATTTCTGTTTTGGGTTGCTCTATTTGTTCGATGATTTTTTGGGGTTCTATGTTGATGCTTTCTTTATCAATTTGAAATAAGAAAGTGTGTTTGTTCAGCAAAGGTGTGTTTCTTTTACTTTTAAAGAAGCTTGTCGCATTAATTTTTAATTTTTTCACTAGAGGGTTTGTAGGGGTAGTATTTTCACCATCTTGATGTCTAATCAGTTGAATATCAATAATGGGCCAAGAATCAAAATCTGAAAGCTTGTATTCGGTAATTTTAGTCATAGTTCTAGGGTGCAGACTTCCGTATTGAAGCCCTTTTACACCTATATTGGTTTGCTCATTAATAGAGAATAAAAGTGTATAATGTGTGTCGTTGATGAGAAGGATAGAGAATAGACGATCATTGAAAGGGTCAAAAGATAAGAATACACCATCTTGGGCAGAGAATTTTGTAGCTGTTTGTGACAGATCATTTTGGTTTGTTTTGAGATTTTCTTCGGCGGCTATTAGTACAATTTCTTTTTTTAGAACAGGAATTAAAAATCCTTCTTCGATTTCTATTTCGAAGGTTTTCTCGTCTATTTTTCTTCTAATTATACCTTGATCTTTGCTGTGTATAAATCTTACTTTGTTTCCTATTTCCATGATGTTCCTTTTAAAAATAAATCGGGTGAAAGTTAATTCCATTCTTATTCCACTCTATTGCAGGTGCAGGGAGGTGAATCATATTGAGTCTTCTAAATATATAATTGATTACTTTTGATTTTGTATTGATATTGCTCAGGTCTAAATCCAAAGAGAATAGATAGGTTCTATAAGTGTTCAAACCTATTTGTTCATTGGCTGGATCTGTTGCAAATTTCATATTTCTTCCTCCATAGCCTATAGATAAAGCCAACCAAGAGGGGAACTTTTTTTGTTTAAAAAAAATATTTTTTAGGTTGAATGCCAACCAATAGGTTTGTCCATTATAATCTTTGATTGCTTGTTCAGCCCAAGTATTGCCTAATACATTGGGTCTTGTAGGAGCTATATTTGATGGGTAAAAACTGTATTTTGGAATTATTGTTGGTTTATTTCCTTTTCTTGCTTGAAGTATATACCCAGCTGCTCCAATTCCGTTGGCAATCACATCACTTATCGAGGCACCATATTTTTTAGAAAATCCATCAAATATTTCTATAGAGTTTTGGATGGTGAAAGCAGTGGCAGCTCCATACCAGATAGATTTTTTAGAGCTTAAATTACACCACCTATAGAGTTCATCAAATACCATAGCTTGGTGAAAAGTGATATAGGTATGCCCGATTTTGTCCATTTGTTTCCATTCTTGTGAATCATCAAAAAAATGAAAGTTAGATTTTTCTTGTTGACTGTACCAAGCATGACTTAGTCCTGTCATAGTTGCACTGTAGGCAACACCAGTGGCACTTATGGCGAAAGTAAGTTTTTTGTAATTTAGAGGAATAATAGAATCTGTTTGAGCATAGGAATATCGAGTGCCATCGATGCTTAAACTTACAGCTATTAGCAGAAGAAGAAAAAAACGAAGTCGCATATTTTGACTTTTATTTTTTCAAAAACTAGATTTCTTTGAGCGTAATCATTTTTTTATGCTCTGCATCCCATAGTTTTAAACTCAAACAGGATAAGATTTCTTTGATATTAAAGCTTGTTGTAGGAGCATCTTGTAGTTCAGGGATATCCTGCATAGCTTCTTCTAAGCGATAAAACGGAATTCGTGAATTAAGATGATGTACATGATGATAACCTATATTTCCAGTAAACCAACGCATTATTCTATTCATTTTAAAATAACTTGTAGATTCTAATGCAGCATCTACATAACGCCAATCGCTTTGAGGAGCAAAGCTAATAGTGGGGAAATTGTGCTGTACATAAAATAAATAGGAACCCAAACCACAGGCAATAAGGTGAGGAATAATAAGTGTAAGAAATAAATTTTCTACACCTCCGAAAAATACAAGCAGGAAACCAATTGTGAAATGAACAATCAATGCAATTAGACAATCCCAGTGTTTAGAAAAACTTTTTACAGTAGATTGAATACAGAAGGAATACATAAAAACTGTGAGATAGCCCAAGAATATGTTTAATGGATGCCTAAGCGCAAGGTAATAAAATTGTTCTTTTTTGTTGAGTTCTAAATATTGGGCTTTAGTGATGGTGGGAAATGAACCGATATCGCTTACGTGTAGTTTGGAATTGTGATTGTGGTGAAAATCGTGAGAACGTTTCCAAACGCTGGTTGGAGCCAAGATATATATGCTGAAGATTTTCATTAGCACATTAGCCAATTTAGATTGATAAAGTATGGCATGATGCTGATGGTCGTGATAAATAACGAACATTCTGATTAATAATAGCCCAGAGAGTAGGCTAAAAAATGCTTTAAGGACGTTATTGAGGTTCCAATAGGTTAGGCAAAGAGAGATTATAAGAAATAGTAAAGTAGAGAAAGTATAGTACCAACTTTTATACCTATTTTCATTAGTATATGTCTTCGTTGCTAGAATTAATTCTTTTCCTGAACGCATATTGATTAAGTTATATACAAAGTTAATTGAATATTGGAGAATGCCACTCTAAATGCAAAAAACTAAGAACGTGGTTTGCTATGTTTCCAACGCCTATGAGACCAAAGCCAAGTTTGTGGCTCGATTTTAATTTCTTTTTCTAGTTTATGGGCGTATTGCTCAATAATTTTATTTTCTTCAAATGTTTTGGGCTGGTCTGTTATTAGTTCTGCATTTATTTCGTAATATCCTCTTTTGATTCTTTTTATATTAATAAATACAACTGGGAAATCATATTTCTTAGCTATTTTCTCAGCTCCAGTAAACAGTGCCGTGTCTTGATTAAGAAAGGTCGTCCAATGTGCAGTTTGAGGAGAGGGTGTTTGGTCTGCAATGAATGCATAGGCAGCAACCTTGTCTTTGTTGTTTAGGATATCTTTAAAAGTATTTTGCATTTTTATTAATTTTGTTCCAAATAGGGTTCTTGTTTTGCACATTAGTCCTTCAAAGTAAGGATTTGAAAGAGGCTTATAGACGACATAAAGCTGATGTTTGCAAGACAAGCTAAAAGAAGAACCCGCCCATTCCCAATTTCCATAATGTCCCATTAACAGTATTACACTTTTATTGTTTTCAAATAATTGGTTGAGTACTTGCTCGTTTTTGAATTTACAGTGTTTTAGCGTAGTCGCACTGTTCATAGTTATTTTTTTGAATGCTTCTAGAATTAAATCACACAAGTATCGATAATATTCTTTTGCTATTTGATTTATTTCTTGACTTGATTTTTCTGGAAATGAGTTGCTAAGATTGTTGAGAACAATTTTTTTTCTGTAGCCCAAAAGATGATAGAGTATTAGAAATAAAACATCCGAAAAAAGGTAAAGTAATCTAAAAGGTAAGATTGATATAAAATATATCAATGGTAATAGAAGGTAATACGAGATCGCTTGCATTGTTTTTAGAAACTAAAAACGGCTACCATTATAGTAGCCGTTTTTTAAATAGTTAATTATAAAATGATTATTTTGTTGTTTTACTTTTGGGTGCTGAAGTAATTTTTTTGCTTACAGAGCTAACTGCTGAATTTATAGTAGGCGATTCTATGTAATTGGCAAACTCTTCATCAGATAGTATTTTGAATTCCGCCCTTCTATTGGGGGCGTTCTCATTGGTAGAATTTCCATTAACTATTACTTTAGAGAAGTTGTATCCCTTTTGTTTTAATCTGTTTTTATCAATTCCTCGACTTAGAAGGTATTTGTACATAGAATGTGCTCTTCGCTCTGAGATTAGTTGATTTATTTCTTGGCTTCCTTTGCTATCGGTATGACCACCGATTTCGATTTTCATTTCTGGGAATTTGTTAAGAATTGCAATTAAGACTTGTAATTTTTGTTGAGAAATATTAGAGGGTTCACTATACATGTTGAAGTCGAAATAGGCGATTGCATCTAAGATTTTACCTACTCTTGGTCTATCAATATCTACTTTTGCCAAAGGTGTTTTCATAGATGTGTCTTGAACTGCAAAAACTTTTTGCTCTGGTTCTTCTTCAAATATTTCAAAATGGTAGATATCCTCTTCTCCATAGGTATCTTTTCTGTATGTAGAAAAATATCCATTCTTACCATCTGGCAAGAAAGAAATATGATATTCGTGATCAGCAGTATTCAATGGGTAACCCATATTTATTGGGTTATTCCATGATGAATCTGTAGGATTATATTTGGTTTTGAAAATATCTAATCCTCCAATAGAATTGGGACCATCAGAACTGAAAAATAAAGTTTTTCCATCAGGTAGAATGCAAGGAGATTCTTCGTCGAATGCTGTATTGACCTTAGAACCAAGATTTACTGGCACTCCCCATTTTCCATCTGGTTGGAGTTTCGATACATATATATCCATACCTCCATATCCACCTGGTCTATCGCTAGAGAAAAAGAAGGTTTGATCATCTGCACTTATGGCACAGCCACTTTCAAGGCTCGTAGAGTTAATATTTTTACCCATATTAATAGGTTGAGACCATTCGTTGCCATTGAAATCTGAATAGAATAAATCGGTAGAACCATTTTCATCTGAGGAATAGAAAAATAATCTTTTACCATTAGCAGAAAGTGCTAAAGGAGCATCATGTTTGAAGGAGTTAATTGGACCTACATGTTTTGCTTTAC
Source organism: Cytophagales bacterium (assembly GCA_004294225.1). Lineage (GTDB taxonomy): Bacteria > Bacteroidota > Bacteroidia > Cytophagales > Cytophagaceae > REBA01. The sequence goes on from REBA01000009.1 coordinate 94,546, forward strand.
TCCATTTATTATTATGCTTGGTAGAAACGTACATGTCTTCGAAGAATTCGTCTATATCATCATCTATTTGACCTCCTGTAGTTTCATGTCTTTGAGAGGCAAAATACATTGTATTTCCGTCGCTTGAAATTATTGGCCAATGCTCTGTATATACAGAATTAATGTTGGTATTCAAGTGTTCTATTTTGGTTTTAATTGGTTTTGCGATAAGTAATTTACCAGTTTTACAGTTTTGAATATATTTGTTTATAGTAGGAAGCACCTGTTTTCCATAATCGCTAGTGGTATCAATAGAGGCTTTGTATTTGGTATAGAAATCCATAGCTTTATCAAATTGGTGACCGTAGTGATAAGCTACTCCCAGATAATAATCTATATCAGAGTATTCATTTTCTTTATCTTTTGCTTTGGCTTTTTCGAAATAGGGTATGGCTTTATTTTTAAATTCTGAATGAAGATAACATACACCTATTTTATAATTTGTTTCTGGGTTTCCAGATTTCACTTGGTCAAGTTGTATAAATAATGGAAGGGCACTTCTAAATATTTCATCTATGAAATATTCTTCTGCTTTTCTTTTTAATTTTCTTATGGCTGCTTGGTCTTGAGCAAAAAGAGAAGATGATGTGCCTATAAAAAACAAACTAAAAAGTAGTATAAAAGTGAAATGGTAATGTTTTTTCATCGGATTATTTTTTTTATTTTTAAATAGGGATTTAAATAGATTTAGTTAATTATTTGAAGTGTTTTTTACATTAGATACCAATAAATCATTATAATTTACATAAATAAAGAAACAATTAAACTAAATCTAGTATTTTTTTTCTAGTAAATAAAGAAATTCTTTTTTTTAACAGAAAGAAGCTTTAATTAGTTGTCCTATTGGAATCAATTTAGCACAAAACTTCTTTGGGTTCTCATATTATTTATATCTACACCGTCAATAATTACTTTGCCTCTTATCTTTTCTAAGATTTCGATTACTTCTTCGGGGGTATTGGTGGGGTATCTATTGATAGAAGTGATGATGAATCCTTCTTTTATTCCTAGTTGAGCAAATATTCCGGCTTTTATTCTGATAAGCCTTACACCACTGGATATTCCTCGTTTGTCTTTTTCTACTTTTGATACACTTTCTAGTTCTGATGCGAGAGAGCTAGAAACTACAGAGCTTCTTTTGATGATTTCTGTAGTGCCTTCGCTGTTGGTAAGAATCAAGCTTGCTTCATTGATTACTTCATTGCTTTTGTAGGTTATTTTTATTTTTTCACCGGGATTTAAATAACTCATTAGTTCATCATAACTACTTTTACCTTCTATGTTTTGATCGTTGATTTTTATGATAATATCTCCTTTTTTCAATCCTGATTTTTCAGCAGCCCCATCTTTTTGAAGGTAATTAACAATTACACCATTGTAATCTTTAATTTTTAATTTATCTGCCAATGCACTGCTAATTTCGCTAACTTCTAAACCACCAAAAGCTTTTTGCACTTCTCCATAAGTAATAATATCATTCACTACTTTTTTGACAATATCAATCGGGACAGCAAATCCATATCCTGAGTAAGATCCAGTTCTAGATAATATAGCTGTGTTTACTCCTATTAACTCTCCTTTTATATTGACCAATGCTCCACCGCTATTGCCTGGATTGATAGCAGCATCGGTTTGGATAAATGATTCTATTGGAAATTGGCTATGGACAATGTTTAAATTTCTTGCTTTTGCACTGACTATTCCAGCAGTAGCTGTTGAATAAAGATTAAATGGGTTTCCGATTGCAAGCACCCATTCCCCGACTTTTAAATTTTTTGAAGAACCTATTTTTAAATAAGGAAGATTTTTCTCGTTGATTTTCAAAACAGCAAGATCTGTATTAGGGTCTTTGCCTACTACACTGGCTGGGTAGTTTCTTTTGTTGATTACTACTTCAATTTTATCAGCATTATTGATTACATGATGATTTGTTACTATATATCCATCTCCAGAATAAATAACTCCTGAGCCAGAACTAGCTACTTGGTTGGTATTTGCTCCTCCACCAAATATCCAGTCAAACATATTTGCACCATAATTGGTAGTGGTAGATTCGCATTGAATAAATACTACGCTTGGTGTACCGATTGCAGAAGCTTGAGAAAAGTCCTCTTGATGTTCATTGGAAGATTCTGCTTGAAGATAGGATGTGTTGTAGGAGTTTGTAGAATTAGGGTTTTGAATATAAGTAATTTGCTGAGGTGGAAGAAGCCAATAGGTAGTCAATCCACCTAGAAATCCTGCAATTAGGGCTACAATTAAAAATGCTATTTTATTCATAAGAATAGGAGGAGTACTAATAAATAATTTTGCAATATATAGTATTGTTTATTATCTGTCAATGGCTATTTATGTTAAAAAATAGTCTATTTTTATTAGATTGCAACCTTTATGAAGAGTATAAAATCTATTTTATGTAAGCCCTATGCTAAATATGTTGTAGCCCAACAACAAGATTGGATGTTTGATGCGGCAAATACACAGAAAAAAACGTTAAAATATCTTTTAGAGAAAGCTAGAGATACTCAATTTGGGAAAGCACATCGCTTTCATTTGATTAAGTCTCACCAAGAATTTGTAAAGCAAGTACCCATTAGAGATTATGAATCGCTAAAAGAGTATGTCCATAAAGCCCAACAAGGGATTCCTGATGTTCTATGGCCAGGTTTGCCGCTGTATTTAGCAAAAACCTCAGGAACTACATCGGGTTTTAAGTATATACCAATAACAAAAGAATCTATCGGATTTCAAATAGCAGCAGCAAGAGATGCGTTATTGAATTATGTTTTTGATACGAAGAATACCAACTTTTTAGATGGCAATCTGATGTTTCTTTCTGGGAGCCCAGAATTAAAGAAAGAGCATGGCATATGGATAGGTCGGCTTTCTGGGATTGTCAATCACCATATCCCATCGTATTTAAAATACAGTCAATTACCATCCTATAAAACCAATTGTATAAGTGATTGGGAAAGTAAAATTGAGCACATTATTGATGAGACAATTCATAAACCCATGTCTTTAATATCAGGAATTCCGCCGTGGGTACAGATGTATTTCGATCGTATTCAAGCCAGGATAGATAGACCGATTAAAGATATATTTCCTCAGTTTTCTTTGTACGTATTTGGAGGTGTAAATTTTGAACCCTACAAAAAGAAGCTGTTTGAAACTATTGGTAAATCAATAGACAATATAGAGACTTTTCCTGCATCTGAAGGTTTTTTTGCTTTTCAAAATGTACAATCGGATGAAGGATTGCTACTTTTACTCAATAGTGGAATTTATTATGAATTTGTACCAGTCGAAGAAATTAATTCTAATCAACCTACAAGATTAAGTATTGCAGAAGTAGAGCTGGATAAAAATTATGCGATGATTATCAGTACTAATGCAGGACTTTGGGCATATTCTATAGGCGATACAGTAAAATTTGTTTCTAAAAACCCTTATAAAATTATTGTTACAGGGCGTGTTAAACATTTTATCTCTGCTTTTGGCGAACATGTAATAGGAGAGGAGGTAGAGCGAGCATTAAAAAAGACATTGGGCAAATACCCAAAAGTAGAAATTACTGAGTTTACCGTTGCTCCCTACGTAGCTTCTCAATCAGAGGCGTCTTTTCATGAATGGTTGATAGAATTTGCAAATCCTCCAGAAAATATTTCTAGATTTGCAGAAGATTTAGATAACGCTATGGTATCAATAAATTCTTATTATTCGGATTTAATCATAGGTAAAATATTAAATCCTTTAACGATTACAAGACTTCAACCAAATGCGTTTATAGAATATATGAAGTCAGAAGGTAAATTAGGTGGGCAGAATAAAGTTCCTAGGCTTACTAATGATAGAAAAATAGCCCAAAACTTATCGCCTTGGAAATTAAATTAAGTGTTTTAATAAGTTAATGAATAGTAAATCAAATTTTCCTCCCAAAAGGATTGCAATACTTGGAAGCACAGGTTCGATAGGCACACAAGCTTTAGAAATTGTAAAACAACATCCAGAATCTCTTATCATAGAAATATTATCTGCACAGTCAAATGCCGATTTGCTGATTCAACAAGCTTCAGAATTTCAGCCTAATCTTGTAGTAATAGGAGAAGAAAAATTATATGATAAAGTTTTTTCCGCATTAGACCCATTGGGTATAAAAGTATATAGCGGAGAGAAATCACTAAGCACTGTGGTAGCTATGGATAGTATAGATATAGTTCTGACAGCATTAGTAGGTTATGCCGGGCTTATCCCTACAATCAATGCAATAAAAGCAGGAAAAGATATTGCTTTAGCCAATAAAGAAACTCTAGTAGTAGCTGGTGATTTGATTATGGACTTGGCCAGACAGTATAATTCCAATATTTTACCTGTAGATTCAGAACATTCAGCAATTTATCAATGCTTAGTAGGCGAGTATCATAACAAAATCGAAAAAATAATTCTTACGGCTTCGGGTGGTCCCTTTAGAGGAAAGGATAGAGATTATTTACTTAATGTTACTAAAGAACAAGCACTCAAACACCCCAATTGGAACATGGGTGCAAAGATTACTATAGACTCTGCTTCATTAATGAACAAAGGCCTAGAAGTAATAGAGGCAAAATGGTTGTTTGGGCTTCAAGCAAATCAAATTGAAGTGGTCATACATCCTCAATCTATTATTCACTCGATGGTAGAATTTGAAGATACCTCTATTAAAGCACAACTTGGTTTGCCAGACATGAGAGTGCCTATTCAATATGCTTTGTTTTTTCCATACAGGGTAAAAGCAGATTTCGAGAAATTCTCTTTCTTAAAATATCCACAGCTGACTTTTGAAAGTCCAGATATGGTTACATTTAGAAACCTTGATTTGGCCTATCAGGCTTTAAAAAAAGAAGGAAATATGGCTTGTATTTTGAATGCAGCAAATGAAATTGCAGTTCAACGGTTTTTGAATGATGAAATTTCGTTTTTAGGAATTTCTGAATTGATAGAAAAATGTATGAACCAATTGACTTATATATCTAAGCCGACTATAGAAGATTACATTAATACTAATTTAGAGACTAGGAAAATAGCCTCTGAAATGAAAGTTTAGCCAATAAAATTTTATATTTCAATTATTTTAAATCAAACAGATAGCCATGAAAATGCTTATCTTTAAAAACTAAAATCAAAATTATACTACAATGGAAGGATTAATCATGGCTTGCCAAATGTTGTTGGGTTTATCATTACTTATAGGCTTGCATGAACTCGGACATTTTATAGCTGCTAGGGTATTTAAAATAAGAGTTTCTAAATTCTATTTGTTTTTTGATTTTCTATTCCCAATGCACAATGTTTTAAATTTTGCATTATTCAAGATAAAAAGAGGGGATACAGAGTATGGCTTGGGCTGGTTTCCATTCGGTGGATATGTAAAAATAGAAGGGATGATAGACGAATCGATGGATACAGAAGCGATGGCAAAACCACCTCAACCTTGGGAGTTTCGCTCTAAACCAGCTTGGCAAAGGCTTATTGTAATGATGGGAGGTATTATCGTAAATGTAATTACTGGAATTATAATATTTATATTTTTAGCTTATGGTTATGGTGAGCAATATGTTACCATGCAAGAAATCAATAAAAATGGTATTGTAGCTCATCCTTTAGCACAAAAAATAGGTTTGAGAACTGGTGACAAAATTCTGAAAATTAATAATAAAGTTCCTGAAAAATTTGTTGATTTATACAATCCAGAAGTATTGTTAAATGATGGAAGTTCATATACTATTTCTAGAAATGATTCGATTATTGAAATAGTGATTCCTAATGATTTGATTGGAGACTTATCCAAAGAAAAAGAAAGATTTATAGAACCTATTTTCCCTTATGAAATCGGGATGTTGGTTCCTGGAAGTAATGCCGAAAAAGCAGGATTCTTGCCTAAAGACAAATTACTCACTATAGAAGGAAAATCTATTCATTACTTTCATTTGCTTCAAGAAACTTTGAAATCTTACAAAAGCCAGAAAGTGAATATAGAAATAGAAAGAAATGGACAAAGACAAACACTTCTTACTCAGGTAGACGACAACGGAAAAATAGGATTTCAGCCCAATATGTTACTTAATCACTCTACTAAAGCCTACACTTTCCCTGAATCAATATCAAAAGGGACTACCAATGCTTTTACTTTGGTGTACATGAACATCAAGGGCTTGGGTAAAATTTTTAGCGGACAAATTAAAGCTACCGATGCTGTGAGCGGCCCTATAGGAATGGCAAAAATGTTTGGTGGAGTTTGGGATTGGCACAACTTCTGGAATATGGTAGGGGTGATTTCTATGATATTGGCATTCATGAATTTTCTTCCTATCCCCGGCCTAGATGGTGGTTATGTGATGTTTTTAACCTATGAAATGATTTCAGGCAAAAAGCCTTCTGATGTCTTTATGGAATATGCTTTAAAATTTGGTATGCTTATCATATTGGGCATCATGGTATTCTCGATAGGAAATGATGTCTTTAAATTATTTAGATAATTGGCGAATAAAATTTGTTATTAGATAATATAAAACGATGACATATAGTCCAAAAATAGGAAATAAAGGTAAGTAGTGCGTTAGTCTAGTGCATAGCAGATAAGAATAAAAGGAGATAAAGACTATACTAGCCATTAGTGCAATATTTTTTCTAAAATATAACACATATATCACTGCTAAAGTGTCGCCCAAATACATGTATCTTTCATGCATTCCAGGAAGTATAAATGGCATAACACAGGCAGATACCAAGGCTAAGACAAGCCAAATATCTAATGAAAAATCGTACTTTTTGTTGCTAAGAACAAAACTTGTGGTGATGACTAGAATACTAGAAAATATTAACCCAAGATATTTCCCTATTTGATAGAAGTCATTGTTTACCCAGAAATATATATTAGGAAATTGAAGTGTTAGAAAAGTGTATTGCGACGATTGCCTTATGTAGATGCTTAGTAAATTATCTAAAGGTCTTCCAGCTATCCAAGCAGGACTTATACTAAGTAAGTAGATAAAAGGAACTATTAAGAAAAAATACCATTTCACTTTGCCTTTTAACATCATAATTAAATAAAATGGTGCTATTATCATCGTTTGGAGTTTGAGTGAGAATGCTATACCCAATAATATAATAGAGTATAGAAGTCTATTTACCATCAAATAATAGATACTGGCAATAATAAAACACACATATATAGCATCACATTGTGCCCAATATCCTCCATTGATTAATACCGTGGGGAGTAAAGGAAATAATCCTAAAGAAAGTAATAAAGTCGATGGATTAGGATGCTTGATTTGTGCTATTTTCCCTATAAAGAATGCTGTAATATATTCAAATAGATAAGATAATATCTTGAACATAACTAATGGATTTAATCCCGACTTCGCAATTAGACCTACTGCATATAAATAGAGCGGGGTATAGTCGTAAAATTCATATTTTAGAGCATTCCAATACCCATGTGATTGAAAAAATAAAATCCAAGGATATAAATAAAATTCGTAATCACCGTCTTTTGCTGGGGACACAAAAATAAAAGCAATTCTGATTAATATTCCTAAGCTTATTAAAAGGTAAATAATTATAGGCTCAGTTTTGATTTTATCTAATTTGCTGTAGTAATCATTCCACATAGTTTAAGTTTGTAGCTATTGTCTTGAAAGTAACAATATGTAGTTAACATAAATAAAGTTTTGGACAAAGTTATATTTTTATATAAACTTATTGAAATTTAGAAAAATACTAATCATCTCAATGTTCATAGTAGCAACATCATTATATTGTTTGAGGATAATGCTACTAAATTCTGTGCATTTCCATTTCCAGCCAACCTCATTTATTTGCAATTTGTAGCTGTTTCTTTGTTTAGTTGTATTTTAGGGTTAATTTGTTTCATAACTCGTTTTATCTTTCTATTTAGTTAAAAAAATATCCGTAAATTTTTACGGATATTAATGGGTCTAGAAACGGCTTTCTAATTTAAATAAACCATAAGCAAATTTATTTAATGAGTTAAATTTCCACTTAATGATAATGTTTGACTACCAGAACCAATGACTTTAATTAATTCCACATTATTTACCGTTACGGATACATCATTTGAGTTTGTAATTACAGTAGCAGTTTTACCCACAAGTGAGTTGTATTGTTCTATAGGACTAAAGCTTATAAACTCAATGTAAATTTTACCAGCTGCTAAAGCACTTTTTGAATCAACAACATCATAAGTGCCAGATGGAGGAAATGATGAGCTAAACCAATACTTTAGTGTTTTTTGTGGAGTGCTTGTTAACGAACCTTCAAATTTAAAGCTACCACTTGCATCATAACTAATGACTAATTGATTTGTTGTATAGGCGGTTGTACCTACAGTATATTGATTTGCTGTAAAACCTACTGGTTCTGAATAACTTGCATTGGTAGATGGAATAACAGGAACTGTTGTAGATAATTTACTGGATAGATTCATGTTATTTAATCCAACATTAGAACTTTCAATAGTAAATATTCCGCCAGCATTTGTAATAGTTGCCATGCCACCAGTTGTAACATAATTATTTATAAAATAAGGAGCTGTAGGAAAACTTTTATTAATAGAAACATTTACAACGTTAGATGTAAATGTAGAGCTTGCAGTAACTATATTGTAAGACCCCGAAGCCATTAAGTATGATGGAAAACGGTATTGAATAGTTATAGTAGTATCACCAACAATTGTGCTAGCGGATAAATAACAAGTGCCATGTATATCTTTACCCCAATATAGATTATTAGGGAAAACAGTAGCGTTATAAATAATACCATTTGCACTCCACTGATTGTTTTGCAGGTTATTTGGATTTCCACCAGTAGTACTTCCCGAAGTTGTAGTTCCTGAAGTTGTAGTTCCTGAAGTTGTAGCAGCTGGTGCTGGGTCTTCTTTTTTAGAGCAATTCATGGCAATGGCTCCCGCTAAGACCATTAGTGTAGTGATTTTTAGGAATGTTTTTTTCATGTTTGTTTTATAAATAAAATAATATTCAATTACAGAGATTATTTTTGTTAATCTACAATTACTACAATTCTAACCCTCAGTCTCACCAAAGAAAGTGAGCGAACATCTTAAGAATGTTTGGTAAAAAAAGTGGCTTATAATAAAATAAGGAGCACAGAATTGTGCTCCTTATGAACAAAAATTGAATTTATTTATTTAAATGTGTAATCTCCTGAAATGGTTATAGTAGCATCACCATTATATTGTTTGAGTGTAATATTATTAAATTTCATGTTTTTACCTGATACTGTAACTGTTCCAGAGGCTTGAGACCAGTACTGAAAACTATTATTTATTTGTACAACAGCAATCACAGCTTCATTTGATTTAGGTTGTGATAAGCGAGGAATAACACTGTAGGTTCCATCTTTTAAATCTTTATTTCCAAGCATAATTTGAACGGAATAATTTCCGTTTTGGCATATAGTGCTAGTAAAATCAACTCCTGCAGCTGACCCAGAAGATTGTATCATGATTTGTGGAATGTTGTTCGCACCATTAACTGAGAAAGTTCCCGAGCCACCTATAGTAGTTCCTGCTGTACCTGTTGTTGAACCAGCTGTAGTTCCCGAAGTCGTAGTTCCTGAAGTTGTAGTTCCTGAAGTCGTAGTTCCTGAAGTTGTAGTTCCTGAGGTTGTAGTTCCTGAGGTCGTAGTTCCTGAAGTTGTAGTTCCTGAAGTCGTAGTTCCTGAAGTCGTAGTTCCTGAAGTTGTAGTTCCTGAAGTTGTAGTTCCTGAAGTCGTAGTTCCTGAAGTTGTAGTTCCTGAAGTTGTAGTTCCTGAGGTTGTAGTTCCTGAGGTTGTTGTACCAGAAGTGGTAGTACCTGAAGTTGTGGCAGCTGGTGCTGGGTCTTCTTTTTTAGAGCAATTCATGGTAATTGCTCCCGCTAAGACCATTAGTGTAGTGATTTTTAGGAATGTTTTTTTCATGTTTGTTTTATATTAAATTAACCGTAAAAATAGTGTGATTTTTTCTTTTGTTAATCTATAATTTGGTCAAAACTTATAAATTTTGACCAAATTGTAGATTGATAATCAATTGATAAATAATTATTCTAAAATATTTAGTTATTACTATTCTTTGTTCGCTTTGAAATAATTGGTTTGTCCATTTCTTGTTTGAACCTTTATCATGTAAACTCCTTGATTAAGGTTGCTTACTTCTACTGTAGAACCAGAGTTTTGCTCAGCTACTATAGCTCCTTGACTATTAATTACTTCTACTTTAATTATTTCTCCTAGACCATTAATATTCCAGTTGTTTTTTGTAGGATTAGGGTAGATGAATGCATTACCTTCTCTGTCTGCAATTTGAAATACACTTGTAATGTTGCTGCTTTTTTTATTCGAAGGAGCAGAGCTTAATTTTCCATTCAGTGCTACTACATAATAGTCATAAACTAGTTCAGAATTAGCGGTATTGTCGGTATAGGTGGTAGTATTGGCTGGAAGTTTCATAATAGACTTGAATTGTTTGTCACTTTCAGTAGATAGTTTTCTGTAGACTACAAATTCAGTTTCGTTATAAGAATTGTCTTTCCATGTTAATATATAGCTTTCAACAGCTTGAATTTCCTCTCTTTTTAAAATTGGTTTTGGTTTAGAGACTGTTAATTCTGTCGGAGCTAATGGAACAGGTGAGCCTTCTTTGAATTTGAAGTCATTAAAATATTCTGTCTTACCAGATAATGTCCAATTTTTACCATTGTAAACATATTCTTTTTCTAATTTTGGAAATATTCCATCATAATAGGTGCTATCTAAACTTTTAAGTGTATTCATTCCTTCATATTCTGTTACTACTTTTATGTTTTTAGGATATTCCTTGGTAAATCTACGGTCGATAGTTAGACTTCCTGATTCTAAGATGTATTCTAGTGTTTCTATTTCAAGACCTTGTGCATTGTATTTGTAAATGGTTTTTTCAGATAATACGAGATTCTTTTCTTCCTCATCTAATTTATAAATGAGTTGTAAAGTATCTTGTTTGCCATTGCTGTAGATTAAAGTAGAATCATTGATTGTTCTTGTAGGGAATAGGTTATAACTTTTAATTACAAAAAAGTTCTTTTTTGGGTTGGAGTATATTTGTTCTGATACAGCTATTACCCCTAAGCCAAATGCACTGAAATCTGCATAACCTGTTGTCTTCGTGGCTACGTCTCCATTATAGGTTGTTTTAAACCAAGCTTGTTTAACCCAGTTCAAACTTCCATTGGGGTTAGCTTCAAAAAGGTTCATACTATCTGTTTTACTTTGTATTAAACCACCACCCACTTCTTTTATTCCATTTTTACTAAATATTTCAAAACTATTATCTTGGTCAAAAATGCCATTTCCTTTAAATTCCCATTCTTTAGATTTTATCTCAAAAATTAAAGAGTCTTTACTGTATTTATATTTTTCATGACTCAATGCTGTAGTATCGTACTTAGAGGTATTGCTGTTCCATCTTGATTCTAGAGCAAAATGGCTCTTTTCTAAAACTTGAGCATGAATAGATTGCATACCTAGCATGATAAGCGAGGTTTTTAATAAAATTTTTTTCATTATTTTTTTGATATTTAAAGATTACCTACTCATTTAGCTTTTCGGTTTCCGCTTTGTTTCGAAATAAAAAAATAAAATCATTTCAAAACTTATCAGCAAAAACGGTAATTTTTTTCACTAGGTTGTATAAAAGAAGTATAAAATTATAAGTTTATACCTTTATAATAAACTGATTTTTAAATATTATACACTTTTAATGATTTTATCGCCATTGTTGTCCAATTCTTTCTTTCTGAATTCGGCGGGTGTACAGTTGGAAAATTTTTTAAAAGTAGTATAAAAAGTAGCTTTTGTATTGAACCCACATTCAGTTCCTATTCCTTCTATAGAATAATTTTGAAAATTTTTATCCATCAACATTTCTTTTGCTTTGCATATTCTGTAGGCGTTGATAAAATCATAGAAATTTTTGTTTTCCACTTGGTTGAGTACCTGAGAAATGAGATGCTGATTAATAGAAGTGGCTTCTGATAATTTGGAAATACTAAGCTCTTTATCTAAAAATAGTTGTTTTTCAGCTACTTCTTGCTTTAGTTTTTCTAATATTTGATTTAAGTCTTCATTACTATGTTTAGAATTAACATATTTTTCGCTGGTTTTAGAAGTAGGACTACTAGAAATAGTATTATTTTGGAGTTCGTTCAAATGGTTTTTGTATTCATTGATCTGAAATTCTAATTCTGTACTTCTATTGATAATTATTTTATGTCTAGAAATCAATGCAGTAGATAACAATATTACCTCAAATGTTAAACCTAATTCTATAGGGTAATTGGTAATAAAACTTTTGGAGACAATTTGATAGTTAGATAAAATACTTATTATCATAATTATTAGTAGGGGTACAAACGCAATAGCAAAGTATTTAGATGGTCCATGATTTGTTTTGAAATTAATCATTGCCATTCGAAGTACTATTATTATAGATACTAAAAAGTTAAAGTGCACAAAGAAAATTAAATAGGTGTTGAAATGAATGTTTTCTATACTGGGAAAAATAAATTGAATGCACATATAGATAATTACACAGGCGTAGAAGTAATGTTGAAGTTTTAGGATTTTCAATGATTTTTTAAATTGATATACTTTGTTCTTTAATAATTTTTTTGTAAACAGATTAAAAAATATAACTGCAAAAATCCAGAATAATATCTTTGAAACTGATGCAATTTCAGGCTCAAGTGGGTGAAGATATTGGAATGCATAGCCAAATAGTGCTAATCTAGAACAGATAATAGAAAATAAATAACCTATATAAAATAGATATATTTGGTCTTTGAAATTAATGTATAAAGCAAAAGAAATTATTATAATAACGACGAGAAGCATTATAAAAGAAAACAATGCTATCGTTTCCAAATTGTTGAATTTTTGGTAAGATGGTTTACTCATCAATAAAAGTGGCATATTCAGAACCCCATAATTATTGTAGGCTTTACAATAAAAATTATAGAGTTTATTAGCTTCTAAATGAATAGGGAATACAAAATATCTAGAATCGTAGGCTCTTCCATTAAAAGGGAATTTACATCCTGTTGTTGTTGTTCTTAATAGCTTATTTTGCTCGTCAAGTAAAAAGAATTCTATATGATAGGTCAATGGTATAGGAAGTATAATCAACATCTCCTTTTTGGAATTGCCTGAATATTGAAGTTGTAATTTTAGCCAACCATTGGCTTTAGCATAGCCAAATGAAGGAACATTTTCATTGCTTATTTGAAATTTTTCTTCTTTAACTACTTCATTAATAGTTGATTTGTTCTTATAGTCTGCCCATTTATAGATTTTACCTTTTAGGTTTACTTCTTGGGTAGATGAATTGATAAGAACTATATTAGAATCGTTCTTACAAAAACTATAGTTGTTAAACCACAGGAGTAGTGAAAGCAATATTAGAATTGGGTTAAATTTTATGTTGCTCACTTTGTAATTTTAAAAAATGGTTGCCACTAATTCATCATCATACAGGCACCTAAAGCTGTTCCTTGATTGATCTCATAGGATTCTATTTTTAGTTCGGGTATGGCTTCACGAAGCAATGTTATAAATATTGGGTTTCTACTAAATCCACCATCAATAAATAGAGATTTACCTTTATAATCATTTTCACTTGCTATTAGTATTGACTTTTTTTGCAGTTGTACCATGTCCCAGATGAGTTTATGATAAGCCTCTTCGTAGGTTTCAAAAACATCTAAATCTGGTATTTTAAATTCCTCTGTTTGATAATAGTCTTTTATTAAAGAGGTTTTTGATTTAGCTTTTTCTAAGATAATTTTATCTAATTTTATTTGCTTATAAAAATCTTTTTCTCTGAAAAAATGTGCAGCAAATCGTTTGGTTAAAATTTCATGATCATTTCCAATAAATAATCTTGAAGCCTTTACTTGCTTACCTTCAAATGTTAGAAAGTTTAGGCAGTCTTTGCTTAATTCTTCTTGGGTAATATTATTTTTGGCGAATGGGTTTAGAGTAATACACCAAGTGCCAGTAGATAATAATAAAAATGGTTCTTTTGATTTCTTGAGGTAAGGAATCAATGCGGAAGAGCTATCATGCAACCCAGTTCCTACAGGTATTTTTATGCCACGAAATAGCGTGGTTCCTAGTTCAGGACTTCTACTAATTTTAGGAAATAGTTTATCAATTCCTTCTTCAATTACCCAATCATGATAATTATTTTTCTCATGATTCCATATCATAGTGTGGCAACCGATACTTGTAAATTCTGAGGCGAATTCTTTAGTAAATAGCCAAGAGCAATATTGAGGAAAATGAAGCGAATGAGCTATTTTATTAAATAAAAGCGGATGCTCGTATTTTAACCAGTAAATTTGCAGTCCAGAATTCAGCATACCCAATACAGGAGAGGCGGTAGTGGTTGCAATGTCTATTGGATTGCCATATTTTTTATAAAATTGTTTTGATAAATGCTCTGGAAAGGGTTTTAAATAATTATATAATGGAGTAACGGGAATATCATGAGCGTCTAGGTGAACAAAACTTGCTCCATAAGTAGTAAAATTGAGTGCTTTTACATGAAATCTAGTGTCTTGTTCGATGTTTTTCCATGCATTTAGCATCCAGTTGGTTAATTCTTTTAAATTTTCGCATGGACTACCATCTTCGTCTTCTATTTCATTGAAATTCTGTTGTACTTCGTGAACTAATTCTAGAGCGTCATTAAAAAGAAGAATTTTTTTATTTGTTTTTCCAATATCAAATATGGCAGTTGTAGAAATCATCTTTATTCTATTTGAAATTATAGGTGGGTAATACACCATTAAAGTATATTACCCGCATAAGTATTTGTTATAAACCGGAAGCAGAAGAATTAGTTCCTCTCTCATTAATTAGCATTTGACGAATTTTTTGTGCTCTGTAGAATGAGATTGGCTCTAAAGCTGCACCCGAGAGAAGCCTCGCTTCTGCGACTAAAGACCTTACATCTGTTCTATAAGCGTTTTGAAGAATTTCTTGTGCGGTTACTACATCATTGTTTAGTTGAGCATTTTCAAGTGCTTTCCTATCTATAATTAAAGCCTGAGCATAAGCTATCATAATTGCTTCTACAGATTGCAAAAGGTCTTCTAAGGGGTCTTTAATGTTATGGCTAGCATCAATCATCCAACCTAGTTCTGGATTTTTTACTTCTGAACTAGTCATTCCATCTACCAATTCATTAAATATTAGGAATAATTGATAGGGTTTGATAGAACCTACAGTCAAATCATCGTCACTATATTTAGAATCGTTGAAGTGGAAGCCTCCCAATTTGCCTTCCATCATAAGACGGGATACTATTTGTTCTATGTTTGCATTAGGTAGGTGATGTCCCAAATCTACAAGGCAGCTTGCTTTGCTTCCTAATTTCTGTGCAAATAGTAAAGAACTTCCCCAGTCAGAAACTACAGACGAATAAAAAGCAGGTTCGTAGGCTTTATGCTCTGTGAAGATAGACCAGTCTGATGGTAGTGCGGCATAAATTTCTTTTAATGAATCTAATGTTCTTTCAAAAGCCCTTCTGAAATGTTGTTGCCCAGGAAATGAAGATCCGTCTGCCAACCATACCGTAAGCGATTTTGAACCTAAAGCTTGCCCTTGTTTGATTACTTCTATATTATGCTCTATGGCTTGTTTTCTAGCATTAGCATCGGTATTGCTTAGGGAGCCAAACTTGTAGGAAAACTTTTGATTTTTTTGATCTTGAAACGTATTAGAGTTGACAGCATCAAACTTTAATCCGAAAGAGGCTGCTAAATTTTTGATTTTATTGGCATCTGAGGGTATATCCCATGGAATATGAAGCGATATAGCACCACTTGACTGATTGATGGAATGCAATAAACCTACATCTTCTATTTTTTGTTCAAGAGTAGAGGGTTCTCCTCCACCAGCAAATCTTCCGAATCTTGTTCCTCCCGTACCTAAAGCCCAACTAGGAATAGCAACCTGAAACTCTTGTATCTTTTTTATTATAGCATTTACTTCAATGCTTGATTCAGATAAAGTAGTATTTAATAATTCATACTTCTTTTTATGGCTAACAAGCTTAGACGAGTTATGGTTTTCAATGCTTTCTTTTGAAATAATCATGTGATAGGTATATAATTGTTGATATTAGGTTAGTTAATTTTATTAATTACAAATATTTGCTTCTGCTAAATGAGGACTTATGGACATTAAAATTTTACAAAAATATTAGAATTATATTAGATTATTATATAGAAGTAATATTATTGAGTAAAAAAATAAAAAAAATCGTACATATTTGTCTTTAATCGAATAAAATTTAAAAAGCATTCATTTGTTTTTTAAATTTGTCAAATTTTAACAATAAAAATAAAATCATGGAAGTATCTGAGAAATTAAAGCACGAAAAGAAATCTGCTTACAAATATGTAAACTACCTTTGGGATGAAGAAAAAGCTAAAAGTTTTGGAAGCGACGAAGTAGGCTTGTTTATATATCGTTCTAATCTTTTGGGGGCTGATTTAAGGTTGACTAATTATGCTGGTGGCAATACCAGTTGTAAAATAAAAGATAAAGATCCATTAACTGGTCAAATGGTAGATGTGATGTGGGTAAAAGGTTCAGGAGGTGATATTGGCACCTTGAAGAAAAGTGGCTGTGCAGCCTTGTACTTAGAGCGTTTGCATAATTTAAAAAAAATATACAGAGGCTTACAATTTGAAGATGAAATGGTAGAATTATTTAACCATTGTATTTTCGACCTAGGTTCTAAAGCACCTTCTATTGATACTCCTCTACATGCTTTTTTACCTTTTAATCATGTTGATCACTTACACCCAGATGCTTTGATAGCTATTGCAGCCGCTAAAGATGGAGAGAAAATTACTAAAGAACTTTTTGAAGGAAAACTAGCTTGGGTAGCATGGCAAAAACCAGGTTTTGACTTAGGTTTGCAACTAGAAAAAGCCTTAGCTGAAAATCCTGGAATTACAGGAATTGTTCTTGGCGGACATGGGCTTTTTACTTGGGGTGATACTTCTTATGATTCCTATATCAATACATTGAATACTATAGAAAAAGCTTCTGAATACCTTGAAGCCAATTATGGTAAGAAAAAACCAACTTTCGGAGGTACTAAGATTGAATCTTTGCCCAAAGAAAAAAGAGAAGAAAAAGCTTCAGAATTACTCCCTATTTTGAGAGGTCTTGCCTCTTCTTATAATAGAATGATTGGGCATTTTACAGACGATGAAAGAGTCTTAGAATTCATTAATAGCAATGATTTATCTACTTTAGGCCCTAAAGGAACTAGTTGCCCAGATCACTTCTTAAGAACTAAAATTTGTCCACTTATTTTAGATCTAAAACCTGAAGAAGATGTTAATTCACCTGAAGTACTAGCTAAATTGAATCAACAATTTGTAACCTACAGAGCAGGTTACAAAGCTTACTATGATAGATGCAAACACGATAATAGCCCAGCTATGCGTGACCCAAATCCAGTAATCATACTTTATCCTGGAGTAGGTATGTTTGCATTTTCTAAAGACAAACAAACGACAAGAGTATCTAGTGAATTTTATATCAATGCAATTAATGTGATGAAAGGTGCAGAAGCCATCTCTACCTATCAAGGACTTCCTGAGCAAGAAGCTTTCAACATAGAATATTGGTTGCTTGAAGAAGCTAAGCTTCAACGCATGCCTAAAGAAAAACCATTATCTAGAAAAATAGCTATCGTAACAGGAGCTGGAGGAGGTATTGGTAAAGCAATTGCCAAAAAACTTGCTGATGAAGGTGCTGTAGTAGTGCTTACTGATATTAATTCAGACTTTTTAAATGAGGCAAAAGAAGAGTTTGTAAAATTATACTCTAAAGACAATGTAAGCACTGCTATACTTGATGTAACTAAAGCAGACCAAATCAAAGCTGCCTTTAAAACCGCTACTTTGGCTTTTGGGGGCGTTGATATTGTTGTAAACTGTGCAGGACTTGCGATATCTAAACCTCTAGATGAAACTACAGAGCAAGACTGGGATTTGCTTCAAAATGTACTTGTAAAAGCACAATTCATGATGAGTCAATCAGGGGTAAGTATCATGAGAAAACAAAAACTAGGTGGTGATATCAGTAATATAGCTAGTAAAAATGGACTCGTTTCGGGACCTAATAATGTTGCTTATGGAACATCTAAAGCCGCTCAGATACATATGAGCAGACTTCTTGCTGCAGAACTAGGGAAAGATAAAATTAGGGTAAACGTAGTCAATCCAGATGCAGTAATTGGTGGTAGTAAAATTTGGGAAGGCAAATGGGCAGAAGGAAGAGCTAAAGCCTATGGCATAAAAGTAGAAGAACTACCAGCTTATTATGCTTCTAGAACCTTATTGAATGAGATTATTTCTGCTGAAGATATAGCGAATGGTGTGTTTGCTTTTGTGGGTGGTCATCTAAGCAAATCTACTGGAAATATATTAAATGTCGATGGAGGTGTAGCGGCAAGTTTTGTTAGATAAAACTATTATTTTATAAATAAGAAAGCCCATCAAATTTTTGATGGGCTTTCTTATGATTTTTTTCCAAAGATTAGTATTTTCTATTATTGAAAGCTATGAATAATTTAGAATTATTTCCTTAGTTAAATTGTTTTAAAAACCTCAATCTAGCCAACATCGGGGGATGAGAATAATGGAAAAATACATATGCTGGATGAGGGGTAAGATTACTTAAATTGTTTGCAGATAATTTTTTTAAAGCTTCTTGTAAGGGTTGAGCACCATAGGTGGTAGCGGCGTATTCATCGGCTTCATATTCATTTTTTCTTGAGAAATAATTCATGGCTATTCCTATCAAGTGAGATAATGGTGAGAACAATATTCCAAAAGCAATTAGGTTAATATGGACAACCAAGTCGTTTGCTCCAAAAGCCTTAGATATTTCTTGATTAAATATTAGTTTGGAAAGTATAAAAAGCATAAACCCTATTTGAAGAATAGATAAAGTATATCCCCAAATGATGTGTTTCTTTTTATAATGACCAACTTCGTGAGCTAATACTGCTACCAATTCTTCTTCACTATGATTATTGATTAGTGTATCATATAGAACTATTTTTTTCTTGCTACCCATTCCACTAAAAAAGGCATTGGCTTTAGCACTTCTTTTTGAACCATCTAAAACAAAAATATTGTCTAAAGGGAAATTGATTTTTTTGCTATAGGTTTCTATGGCTGTCTTTAAACTACCATTTTCAAGTGGCTTTAGTTTATTGAAAAGGGGCATGATTACTGAAGTATAAAACATATTAACTAGTAAAATAAAAATACCAGCTACTACCCAAAAATAAAACCAGAAATTCTCACCAATGCCAAGGATAAGCCATAGCAGAAAGTAAAGCAAAATACCACCTATCACTATAGCCAAGGCGTATCCCTTTATTTTGTCTAAAACATATGTTTTAGGAGATGTTTTGTTGAACCCAAATTTCTCTTCTATAACAAAAGTCTTGTAGATAGAGAAGGGTAAACTAATGATATCTGAAGCGAGAAATAAAATTCCAAAATAAGCCAATGCCATAATGATATTATTACTAATAAGTGGACTTAACCATTCGTTTAATAGACCAAAGCCACCACTGAAAAGCATGATTAATGTAGCAATAAAGCTAAAGGAAGATTGAATGAAGTCAAATTTAGCATTCACCTTATGGTATTCTTGAGATTTTTTAAATTGCTCATCGTCATATATTCCTTTTAGTTCATCGGGGAGTTGCTCTTTCTGATAAGTTAGATTCAAGTAGTCCATGGTTTGGTCTAGTAAAAAATCAAAAGCAACTAGAAATATAATAATGATAAAAAGCAATTGTGAAGTCAGCATGAATTTAGTGATAAATTAAAGGTTAATAATAATTGGTGTTGATAAGGTAGTTTCTTACATAGTCTTGAACACCTTCTTCTAGAGAATGGAAATCTCTATGATAGCCAATTTTTTTGAGTTTGTCCATATTGGCTTGAGTGTAGTATTGATATTTATCTCTGATGTCAATAGGAGTAGGGATAAAGGAAATTTCTTCAGTTTTTTCAAGTGCTTTGAAAGTGTTTTTTACTAAGTCAAGAAAAGTTCTAGCCACACCGCTACCAAGGTTGTATATCCCAGAATCTTTGCGATGATGCATTAAGAAGATGATGACTTCAATCAAATCTTTGACATAAATAAAATCTCTCATTTGCTCACCGTCTTTGAAATCTGGGTGGTGAGATTGAAACAATTTCATGCTGGCTGTTTTTTGAATTTGGTGAAAGGCATGAAATATCACTGATGCCATTCTTCCTTTATGGAATTCATTGGGACCATAAACATTGAAGAATTTCAAACCTGCCCAGAAGAAAGGTTTTTCTGTTTGCTGCAATGCCCATATATCGAATTCATTCTTAGAATCGCCATAGGGGTTTAGTGGTTTGAGTTGTGGGATAATTGATTCATTGTCATCATAACCCAATTCCCCGAGCCCATAGGTGGCCGCTGAGGAGGCATATACTAAGGGTATTTGGTATTCTATACAAACTTTCCATATCTTTTTGGAATACGCTACATTAAGCTCGTCAAAAATAGACTTGTCAAATTCTGTAGTATCTGTTCGTGCACCAATATGAAAGATAAATTCTACCAAGGTACTGTTCTTCTCCAACCATTTAAAAAAATATTTTCTATCTACTTTTTCTTTTATTTTTTTTCCTTCTAGGTTTTTATTTTTTTCTGGAGAAGAAAAATCATCTACAGCAATTATGTAATTAAATTTATCGGCATTTAGTCTACTGATAAGACAACTGCCAATGAATCCCGCTGCTCCTGTTACTATAATCATTTCTATAAAATTATTTTATAATCAGTAAAGGTATAAAAATATTGAATATGTTTACATTCAATATTTAGCAGAGTTTGATTAGTAAAGCATCTGAGTATTTTAGATGGAAATATTTATTCCTTGATTATATTTGCAACAAAATTTGTTAATAGAAAACTTGACCAGTACAGTTGATTATGATTTATATATGTAGAAAAGAACATTTTAATGCTGCCCACAAACTTTATAATCCTCAGTGGACAGAAGAAAAGAATATAGAAGTTTTCGGGCCATGTTGTAATGCTAATTGGCATGGTCATAATTTTGAGCTGATTGTTACTGTAAAAGGCAATCCTGACCCTGAAACTGGATTTGTAATTGACCTTAAGAAATTGAGTAAATTAATTCGTGCCAATGTAATTGAAAAGTTGGACCACAAAAACTTAAATGTAGATGTAGATTTTATGCTTGGCAAAATGGCAAGCACAGAGCATCTTGCCATCGAAATTTGGAAAATCCTCGATCCTTTGATATCAGCGGTATCCAAGGCTAAATTGCATTGCGTAACCCTTTATGAAACTCCTAGAAACTTTGTAGAATATTATGGTGAAGAATAGTTGAGAAGGTTAATTTTTTGTTTTCTTCACTTATTTTTTAATCATTTGAGCAATATTTAATTTTTTAAATGTTGCTTTTTTTATCTATTTATAACCAAAAAAATTAAGCTTCGTAATTGCATCATAAGCAATTGTAAAATCTGTTTTGTTGTCTCTATTTTTATCAATTAAAGATTATTTATGCGTTTTTTTTACTATGTTCTAATCATTATTCTAGCATTAAAGCTTAATATTGGCGTTCTTTTTGCAAAATCTGGAACTGAAAATATCGATTATTATTCCAAAGTAGAACTTGAATACCAAAAAGGAAATTATATCGAAGCACTTGATATTAGTGAGAAATACTTAAAAGAAATTGAAAACTTAGTAGGTAAAAAACATTTTATATATGCAAGATTGGCTTTTCAAAATGCTAAGATAAATGATGCTTTAGGTGATTTAAGTAATTACAAGAAGAAATTGTCTGAAGCTAGAAAAAGTTTACAGCTCTCAGATAAGAAAGATGTAAAATCTCATGCTGAAGCATTATTGTCAGGGGCTGATTGTTTTATTGACTTTGGAGATTATGCCAATGCTCATAATTTATTACTCGATTCAAAATTATTGTCTGAAGCTAAATATTCCGCAACCGAGGAACATTATATAGATAAAGTAAAATTAAAATATGCAGAGGTATTACTTTCAGAAGGATTTATTAACAAGGCATTACCTTTAGTAAATAAATCTTTAGACTATAGAAATAAAAGAGATGTTAGAAAAGATATAGTAAAGAATGAAAAAACAGGAGTAGAAAGCAAAGTAGTTCTATCTAGTGAAGAAAGGTTGAATAGGAAAAGAGATATTGCAGATGCTATTAATCTACTAATCAGAATTTACATTGCCAATGGCAAATTAGCCCAAGCTGATTCTTTGGTAGAAGCTACTACAGAATGGGTTGATGCGGTATTGAGTAAAAAAGACATTACTTATATCAAATACATGATGTTGGATGGACAATTGTTAGAATTGGCTGAAGATACAGAACTTGCTGCTGATGTATATGATAAAGCGATGAAGAGTTATAAAAAAATAAAAACACTCAAATCAAACAAACCCAATAAAACTATACTTGATATTTTCGAGAAGCAAGTTGCTGCCACTAGATTTGATAATCCTGATAGGGCTTCAAGTCTGACCAAGAAAATGAAAAATCAAATTATTAGTGCTTATGGAGAGGAAAATCAATATATAAGTAAAATATATCTTACAGAAGTAATCGAACTAATGTTGGAACAAAATTATGCTTCCGCAGATACTATGCTTAGGAAGTTGCTTCAAAACAAGAAGATTTATCCAATTGATAACCTTATAAAAGCTAAAGCACTTGATTTGTTACTTGATATTCAAGTAGAGTTAAATAAATTCAAAGAAGCCGAAAATACGCTACAACAAATTGTCTCTATAAAAAGAAAGTATTACTCTCCCAATGCACCAGCACTTCATCTCAACTATCTCGACTTAGCCAATTTCAAAGTAGTTTATTCTAATCAATTTAAAGAGGTAGATACTTTGTTTACCAATGGTTTGAAAGTAATAGAAGAAGAAGTTCCTCCTTCTTATCCTTCGTATTTTACTTATCATTACAAATATGCCAAATACTTATACTATTCAGACCGTCTTCAAGAAGCAGAAAAATACTTGTCAATTGTGGCAGATAATGTAAGATTAGAGTTTGGTAAAAATTCTAAAGAGTTTTGCGAAGCATTATGTCAGTTATCCAATGCCCAAACAGATAATGGAAATTATGCTGGAGCAATAGGAAATTTAGAATTAGCAAGTGAAGCACTCAATAACGCCCCTCAGAAATCAGAGGCAGATAGAGTGGGTTTAATAGAACAATATGTTCACTATTATACCACAATTGGTGATTTTGAGGAAGTGCAAGCACAAGCTAAAAAGGCAGGGCGCATCATTAATAAAAAAGATAAGTTTCAGCTAGAATATTCTGGAGCAATAGAGAAAAATATAGAGTTGAAAATAAATCAAGGTTATTATCAAGAAGCAGAGGAGGAGGTAACAGCTCTTCTTGAAAATTATACCAATGCACTCGGTAAGGACAATAAAAAGCTTGCTTCATGCTTAGATTTGGCTTCTAGAATAGAAGAAGTTTTTGGTCATTTCTCTAAAGGCGAAGAATACGCTCAAAAGTCTGCCGAGATTACTAGGTTGAATTTTGGAGATAGTTCATTGGTTCATATGCAAAGCTTGAATCATTTGGTTCAAATATATATTGCTACACATGAATATGAATTAGCAGAAAAAATAGCAAACCAAATAGTAAATATCTACAGAAAGAAATTAGAAAAAAAACATATTCTTCTTGCCCAAGGCCTGAATACATTAGCTCACATAAAAGTAATTAGGAACAAAACAAGTCCCGTTACGGAGAATTACTTTAAAGAGGCACTTCAAATTATTGAATCAACATTAAGCAAAGCCCATCCCAAATATGCAGAAGTATTAACTAACTACGCACAATTAAAAATTGATTTCAAAGATTTTCAATCAGCAGAGAAACTTCTCAACGAAGCACATCAGGTATATCTAAACAAGTTTGGAGAAGGCAATATACATAGTATTCATAGCTTTTTTGTATTAGGAAATCTCCATAGTTATCGAAGAAATTTTGACGCTGCAAAAAAAGAATTTCTTAAAGCAAGAACCCTCACCAATAAAGTATTTGGAAAGGAACATCCAATGTATGTAAATGCTTTAAGCAAAGAAATTCAGATGGAATATGCCCTAGGCAATATCAAACAAGCAGCAAAAGACTTCGAGGAAGTAGCCAATATTAATCTAGCATTCATCAGTAATTACTTTGAAGGACTAACAGAAAGAGATAAAAACATACAGAATGCTAGAATAAAAAGTGATTTTGAGTTTTTTTATAACATAGTTGCCAAATTAGGCAAAGAAGACCCTAGTCTAGTCGCTAAAGCCTATAATTATGTCTTAGCTTCAAAATCGATGTTGCTTAATTCAAACATCAAAACCAAAACACGTATCTACGAGAGCAAAGACACTGTTTTGATTAAAAAATATCAAGATTGGGTAAGAAAAAAGGAAACAATTTCTAGTTCTTTACTCATTTCAATTAGTCAAAGACAGAAAGATTCTATCAACATAGAGCAGCTTCAAAAAGAAATACATCAACTTGAAAAAGAAATTGTAACTAAGAGCCAAACTTTTGAGCATCATTTAGCCAAAAATATTCAAATCAACTGGCATCAAGTCAAAGACAGCCTAAAAGCCAATGATGTGGCTTTAGAAATGCTAAGATGTCGACATTTTACTTATAAATTTTCTGATTCTATTTTTTATCTTTCTCTGGTAATAAGCCCTCAAAATAAAAATGCTCCTGAAATGATTGTGCTTCCCAACGGGAATCAGATGGAGAAAAAATACTTTAGCTATTATAAGAATTGCGTTCGATTCGATTTGCAAGATGTATATTCTAAAAAAATATTTTGGGAGCCATTAAAGAATGTTATTGGAGAAGGTAAAAAGATTTATTTTTCTCCTGATGGGGTATATCATCTTATTAATCTAGAGGGAATACCTAGTGGTAAAATTGGGCAAAACGTAATTGATGAGGAAACAATCGTACTTGTCGCAAACACTAAAGATATTGCACATAAAGCCAAGAAAATCAAAGCATCTAAAAATGATAAGAATAAAATTGAGCTTATCGGTAATCCACAATTTTATATTTCTGAAATTAAAAATTCTAAGCAAAGACGTGTAGTGTCTTCTCTGCCGGGTTCTGAAACAGAAGTCAAAGAAATAGGTACTATTTTGAATAAAAAAGGAATTCAAACGGATGTTTTACTTAGTGCCAACGCAAGTGAGCAAAACATAAAGTCGATGGTAGATCCTCAGATATTTCATATAGCAACCCATGGCTTCTTTTTGGCAAACCCATCTAGTATAGATGCAAATCGCTTATTTCTAAATGATCAGCAGGAGAAACACAGCCCATTACTTCGAGCGGGTTTATTATTGACCAATGGAGGCAAATTATTTGATACAAAAAATATTTATAAGTTTAATAGTGAAGATGGAATACTTACCGCTAATGAAGCAATGAACCTACATTTAGACCATACAGATTTGGTTGTTTTGAGTGCTTGCGAGACAGCCGCAGGAGAAGTAAGTACTGGTGAAGGCGTTTATGGGCTTCAGCGTTCATTCATGGTAGCCGGAGCAAAGAGTGTAATTATTTCCTTGTTTAAGGTCTCAGATAGTATTACCGAAGAATTAATGGCAAGTTTTTATAAGAAATGGATAGAATCAGGGGATAAAAGAGCCGCATTTATAGCAGCTAAAAAAGAGATAAGGGAAAAGTATAACCAAGCCAATTATTGGGCTAATTTCATTATGATGGGTTTATAAAAATAGATAGATATTTTTATAATACGCTTTGTAATTATAAAATAAAATGATACTTTTGCCAACCAATTAAAAAATGAGCGGATGTGGCGAAATTGGTAGACGCACTAGACTTAGGATCTAGCGCTGCGAGGCATGGGGGTTCGAGTCCCTCCATCCGCACAAAAAAAGGATTGTTCTGAAAAGAGCAATCCTTTTTTTCTAATACTTTTGAATAAGAAATTAACAACCTCAAAAAAATACACTAATCAATAGTTTATATTATAATACCTTGGGCACATCCCGCTGAAAAAGCGGGTCGGGCTGTACGCTACAAGTCCGACCACTCAAAATGCCCACCCGCTTCGGGCTTTTCGCTTCCATCCCTTGTGCGACATCAGTTCGTGTGGTATGAGGTTTCGTTTTTTTTAATTTTTATGTTTCAGTGAGAAGCTGAAAATTGGAAAAAGTGCAAGAGAGACCCTTGTACTAGATATTATTTTACATTCTAGTAAATAGGTGTATATCGCTTTTAAATCTGAAACCACCCACACAGTAGGTAATGAATAGACCAATGTAGTAATTTTTTGTTTTGCTGAATATTATGAAATGGTTAAGTAGGATTAATTTCTCGATTTTATAACTATCTTTGGGCTAAGTTATATCAATTTTATTCAATTAAAACAAACACTATGAACAAGATTAAAGTATTTACAGCATTAGTAGGCTTATTAATTTCTTTTACCACTACAGCACAAAGAGTTTCATTGGTAGATGGTAGTGTCGCATCTCTAAAAGGAGAAAAAAAAGTAAACATACAATTTGATTATGATGGAATGGGAGTAGGTAGCTTTGCCGATGAAAGTGATTATGTTGCCAAGAAAAAGAAAGATTATAATGAAAAAGAGCCAGGCAGAGGCGACACATGGGAAAAATCTTGGATTGGTGATAGAAAGAATCGCTTTGAGCCACAATTTATTGAATTGTTTTCTAAACACTCTTCTATAATAGTTGGAAATTATCCTGATGCAAAATATACGCTAGTGTTCAAAACAACATTTACAGAACCAGGATTTAATGTTTACGTAGCTCGTAAAAATGCTACTATTAATGGTATTGCTACTGTAATAGAGACAACTTCAAAGAAAGTTATAGCTGAATACAGGGTCAATAAGGCACCAGGACGCACTTTCGGTGGTTATGATTTTGATACAGGAACACGTATTCAAGAGGCTTATGCAACTGCTGGCAAAGGATTAGGCAAAACTATTGCTGATGCATTAAAAAAGATTAAATAATTATTTTTACTTTCATATTTAAAAGACCATCATCCTAGTAATGGTCTTTTAAATATGAAATTTTTAGGTTAAAGGTTCTGGAGTGGATTTATTTCTGGCGATAAAATCACAAAAAATTGATTACAAAAGTCTTTAGGGTTTTATAAAACCTAATTGACGTGAATATCATAGCATCAAAACACAACCCTGATTTCCTCTTTAATAAATTTCAAGGCTGGGCTTATTGGGTCTTGATTTCTTTGCATTAAGTTTTCAAAAACCATTTTAGCAAGTTCTATACTTCTTGCATCTTTTGGAACATCTAGAGCAGCTGAATTGATAATAGACATCACATCTTCCATTGCTTTTTTTATCAGATTCCAAGAATTGTCTGTCATATAAACTTGTTGAGATAAATTATGATTGTATTCATTCCTGATTTCAGTAAGTAGTTTTTGATGAAATTGAGAAACATCTATGCCTGGTTCATTGATTCTAATGACGAGATTATGTGGTGAAATTCTTTCTAAAAAAAGACACATTCTTTCATAAGCTTGCAATCTTATGGGTAGTATTATGTCGGTATTTTTTAATTTCAGCTCTACCACTCTTTTCTCAAATTCTTTGGCTAGAAATGAATTAATCGTTACGTACATTCCATAAAGCACCAAAGCTGCTGGTAAAATTATTTTCAATAAATCTAATAGTGTTTCCATTTTGGTATAATTTAATTAAAGATTGATTTGAATTTTATTTAAGGGTTACATAGGAGTCATGCACTACTCTTGTTTTAGAGAGTTGGTCATGCCATCCCAAACTGAAAATTAGAAAAGACAAGTTATCCAATGGGATATTTCTAGAAATAGAACGAATAGCTATGGCGGCTATGCTGGGTTTTTCGCCTTCATCATTCACTACTCTGGTTTTGGTAATGAATTTTCCAATAGATTTTGAAAAAAACAATTCTGTAAAAAAGTAATAGCAAGTACTTAATACAAGCAAGTATATCAAAACTTTAGGGTCTTCGTTTTGCAGGTTTTCTATCTTTATCTCAATGCCCAGATATCGATGAGCCTTAATTAATAAAAAAAATACCAACTGGTCTATCACATAATTAATAATTCTGGTGGGTAGAGAAGCTATTTGGTATTGTTTACCCTGATCGTTTATCTCCATATTATTCGTTGTATAAAACTTCCAGCAGGGTTTGTCCTACAGCGTTCAAAGTAATTTTGTCAATAATTTCCATATTGTCTTTATGGGTATGATGGTACCAACCAAAGTAGGAGTTTGCTTCATCGTTATATTCAATGATGTCAATCATAGGTATTCTGGCGATGTTATTGACATAGCTATGGTCATCTGTTATTCCAGGGGTTTTCTCAAAAGTAAAGAATTGCCCAAAACCTGCTTTATGAGCTGTGTTCCATATTTTTTGCATCACTTCTGGGGCAAAGTTCATGCTTGTCCCCTCCATGGCAAATACGGCATCTTTAGCACCTACCATATCTAGCAATATTCCGTAATATGCAGAATAATTGGGGGTGTGTTTGTTTTTTGCCCAATATTGAGAGCCAAGACACCAGCTATCCGAAGTTCCTGTTCCAGGCATACCTTCTGAATAGCCATAGTCTTCACTATCGAAGAAAATGATGTCAATACCTATGGCCAATTTTGGTTCAGAGATTTGAATTACCCTAGCAAGCTCAATCAGAACACCTACTCCACTTGCTCCATCATTGGCACCATCTATAGGAGTGTTTTTTTGAATACTATCTTTTTCGGCAAATGGTCTAGAATCCCAATGAGCAGCAAGGAGTATGCGTTTGTTCGATTGAGGATTGATGCTAGCAATAATATTTCTACTTTTCAGCATTGTTCCATCAAATGCTCTGGCTTGAAAATTTTGTTCTATTACTTCAAAATTATATTTCTTCAATTGATTGACTAAGTAATCGCCACACTTTACATGAGCTACAGAATTTGGGATTCTGTGACCAAAAGCTACTTGTTGAGCAATAAAGTAATAAGCACTATCGCTATTGAAACTTGGAGCTTTGATGATAGGTCTACTGTCATTGCTTTTAGTAGCTTGTTTCTGCGATGTTTCATTGCAGCTAAAGAGGAGAGCAGTAATAGCTAGAATCATCCATAAGATGATTGAGGAATGATTTTGTGGATTACTGATTTTGCTTCTATTATTCTTCATATTGCCAATCTACTAATGTTTTTGAATCTTTGATAAGTAAGCCTTCTGATTTAAAATAAGATCGTATTTTATCTACTTTTGCATAATCTTTTTGATTTTTTGCATCTGAATATAGTTCTAATAAACCATTAATAAACCCAGAACTATTCGTGGTTTTTTCTTCTACTAGTCCTAATATATTTTCAACAATATCGATGTAGGTCTTTTGTAATAATTCAAATGTTGATTTCTGTATTGTATTGATATCAGATTGATTGGTATTGAATGAGTTTATTTTTTTTAATAAATTAAATAATGAGGCTATGGTAGCAGCAGTATTAAAATCATCGTTTAAACCTAAAAAGCAATCATTACAAAATTTTATAATTTCAGCATCTAAGGTAGAATTGATTGATTCATTAGCACCTTCATCTGGCTTTAAAGTTTTTATTATTTTAAGTCCATTGATGATTTTTTTATAAGCCTTAGTAGATGCTGATAAAGCTTCGTTAGAGAAATCTAGTGTACCTCTATAATGTGCTTGTAATATAAAGAACCTTATGGTCATTGGGCTATAAGCTTTTTCTAACAAAACATGATTGCCAGTAGTAAGCTCCTCTACAGTAATAAAATTACCTAATGATCTTGCCATTTTCTGCCCATTGATAGTAACCATATTATTGTGTAGCCAATATTTTGCTGGGGTGCAACCAAAGCAAGAATTACTTTGAGCCAATTCAGATTCATGATGAGGAAACTGCAAATCCATTCCTCCACCGTGAATATCAAATTGGTTGCCAAGGTATTTAGTACTCATGGCCGTACATTCTAGATGCCAACCAGGGAAACCTTCACTCCAAGGAGAATCCCAACGCATCAAATGTTCGGGAGATGCTTTTTTCCATAAAGCAAAATCCATTGGATTCTTCTTTTCTTCCTGACCTTCTAAAGCTCTTGTGCCTTCTAAAAGTTCTTCGGTATTTCTGCCCGATAGTTCCCCATATTTGAATTTTGCGGCATATTGTTGGATGTCAAGATAAACGGAGCCATTGCTTTCGTAGGCATAGCCGTTTTCTATTATTTTTTGAGTAATTTTTATTTGTTCGGGAATATGTGCTGAGGCTCTTGGTTCTATGCTAGGAGGCAGTACATTGATTTTTTTTAGCATTTGATGAAAGGAGTTGGTGTATTGCTGAACTACTTCCATGGGTTCTATTTTTTCAATTTTAGCTTTCTTTTGAATTCTGTCTTCTCCAGAGTCTGCTACTTCATCGGTCAAATGTCCTACATCGGTAATGTTGCGAACGTATCTTACTTTGTAGCCTAAGAATTTTAGGTACCTATATATTACATCAAAATTAATATTGCTTCTCGCATGGCCAAGATGAGGGTCGCTATATACGGTAGGTCCACAAACATACATTCCTACAAAAGGGCTGTTCAGTGGTTCGAAGATTTCTTTTTTTCTACTGAGTGTATTATAGACTTTTAAAATTCCCTGCATTTTTATAAATTAATATTATTTCAAAATATAAAATCTTATTATTCTTTTATCTCGCAAAGCTATTTTAAAAATAGCTTATCCCCAAAGATTATTGAAGGTTGTTAGGAATTGATATTTAAAATAGAGCTATAAAGATAATTTACCATTTTCAAAGGTATGTAATCCAAGAATAAGAATTAAGTTGTGATAATGAAACTGTATTATTTTTTAAATAGGTCTTTGTTTTTATTGCCCTATTTTGTTTAACTTCCAATAAAAATACATTGAAATGGCATTCGAGTTTTTAAATAAGTTGAGTAATCTTCAACAAAGAACTATAGCGGGTTTGAGTGGTGCTATAGTAATGGTTAGCATGATTTATTTTAATGAGTGGACTTACTTTGCTTTGTTTTTCGGCATCACTTATTTAGTACTTAAAGAATTTTACAATCTTATTCAACAAGCAGGAATCAAGCCTAATAAGTATTATGGGTTGATATCAGGGATGAGTATTTTTACACTTATATTTTTAATAGAAAAGAAGCTTATTTTATTTAACTTTTATTTTTTACTCTTTCCTGTATTATTTTCGGTTTTTTTGATAGAATTATTCAAGAAAAGTGATACACCATTTAAGAACATTGCATTTGCTTTCTTGGGAATTATATACATCGCAATTCCTTTTGCTTTGATGAATGTTACGGCTTTTATTAGTGGTGCATATAATTTTCAGATTGTATTGGGTATGCTGTTATTGCTTTGGGCGAATGATGTAGGAGCTTATTTTTCTGGTCGATTTTTGGGCAAACATCTATTATTCCCAAGAGTGTCTCCAAAGAAAACTTGGGAAGGTGCAATCGGTGGAGCTCTATGCACATGCTCTGCTTCTTTGTTATTGAATAATTGGTTTCCTTCTACTTTAGATAAATTTCATTGGTTAATTTTGTCTTTAATTATCGTGGTAGCTGGAAGTTATGGAGATTTGGTAGAATCAATGCTTAAGCGAAGCTTAGCTTTGAAAGATTCGGCACAAACGATACCAGGGCATGGTGGTTTTTTAGATCGATTTGATAGTTTTTTATTAGCTTCTCCATTTGTAGCTGCATTTTTGAAACTATTGCTTTGATAAAATTTTATAAATTAATTAGTATTTTATATATTTATAGCTAGTCACTTAAACTATTGTATTATGTCCATAATGGATTTGTTTTCAAGCAAAGATCATCGTTTGGTTAAGGCTCACCTTAAAAATTTAATTGCTCTTTCAAAAGTCGATAACTTTATTGCTCATACTGAGCGAGACCTTATTTTTAAGATTGGTGAAAGAAATGGGTTTAGTGAAGAAACCATTGAAGAAATTGTAGAGGAAACTTCCCCCTCTGAAGCTCCGGTTCCGCTTAATGATTCTGATCGTTTTGATGATTTGTTTGATTTAGTTCATCTAATGTTGGTTGATGGCATTATTCATGAAAGTGAAATTGACTTTTGTATGGTAATGGCAGAAAAATTAGGTTTTAAGAAGGCTATTGTAGGAGTATTGGTAAGAAAAATTTCTATGAATATTGTTAATGGACTTAATAAAGAAGCTATAAAAACTGATGTTTCTAATTTTATCAAATTTTGATTTTATTAAAATTAGAAATCTATTTTGATAGAAATTTAAAGTTTCACTCACTGATTTTTCAGTGAGTTTTTTTATTAAATGTTGATTGATGGGAAATTTAGAGCAAAAAATTTCAGAAAGAGTTGATTCTGGAAGCCTTCGTGCTTTACCAAAGAGAACAAATGCTATAGATTTCTCTTCCAACGATTATCTCGGACTAGCAAGAAATAAAACACTATATCTTGAGATAGAAAAAGATATACGTTCAAAAAAAACAGATAAACAACTTAATGGTGCTACAGGTTCTAGGCTGTTGTCTGGCAATAATGAAATTATTGAACAAATAGAGCGGAGTTTAGCTCAGCGATTTGATGCATCCGCCTGTTTGTTATTCAATTCTGGTTACAATGCAAATCTTTCTATTTTATCCTGTTTGCCCCAAAAGTCAGATACCATTATTTATGACGAACTTATTCATGCAAGTTTAATAGATGGAGCTAGATTGAGCTATGCAAAAAGATTTTCTTTTCGTCATAATGATTTGGAAGATTTAGAAAAAAAACTAAAACATGCTCAAGGAGAAATTTATGTTGTAGTAGAGTCTATCTATTCTATGGATGGTGATGAATGTGTAATTGAGGAAATAATTCAAGTCAGCCAAAGATACAATGCCAAGCTTATTGTAGATGAGGCTCATAGCACTGGTGTTTGGGGAGAACTCGGTAACGGCTGGCTGTGTAATAAAAAAACACATCATCAGATTTTTGCAAGAATTTACACTTTCGGAAAAGCAATAGGACTTCATGGTGCATGTATATGTGGCTCTGAAGATTTGAAAACCTATCTAATTAATTTTGCAAGACCTTTTATTTATACCACAGCACTCCCAATTGCTCATTATATTGCTATAGAGACTACATTCAATTATTTGTCTTCTAATTTATATTTACAGAAACAGCTTTTTGCCAATATAGATTTCTTTCAAAAAAATATGACTTTTGCCAATTCCTCAATCAATCAATTGATGCAATTAAGCAATAGTGCTATTCAGATTATACCTACCCCTGGAAATGGAAAGGCGAGAAAAATAGCCGCTCAATTGGCAGAACACAATTTTGATGTAAAGGCAATACTTTCCCCAACAGTTGCCGAAGGCAAAGAAAGACTGAGGGTTTGCCTTCATAGTTTCAATACAGAAGAAGAAATACTGGGTTTTTCAAATATTCTAAAAACAATATTATAAGCAATGAAATTAGAAAAATACTTTGTTACAGCTATAGGTACAGATAGCGGTAAAACAGTTGTAAGTGCCATATTAACTCAAGCATTACAAGCAGATTATTGGAAGCCAGTGCAGTGTGGTAGTCCCAAAGATGCTGATACTATTCTTGAATTGACCAATAGCGGTTATTCATTGATACACCCTGAGGCATACTTTCTGAAAGCACCAATGTCTCCGCATGCTGCCGCAAAGCTTGAAGATATCAGAATTGATATAGATAAAATTAATATACCAGACACCCAATCCAACAGACTTGTTATCGAAGGAGCGGGCGGAGTATTGGTTCCTCTTAATGAACAACACTTTGTGATTGACCTTGTTGCTAAATTTGATGCTCCTTTAGTCTTGGTTTGTAATTTATATTTAGGCAGCATTAATCATAGTTTGCTGACTATTAATGAAATAAAAAGAAGAGGGCTAAAAGTGAAAGGTATAATATTTAATGGAGAAGAAAACTTACAGAGTGAATCATTTATACTTGATTATTCTGGATATAAATGCTTGTTGAGATTAAGACCAACGGCAAAGGTTAATCAAGAGTTTATTCAACAACAAGCAATACAATTATTTC
Organism: Cytophagales bacterium; assembly: GCA_004294225.1. Taxonomy (GTDB): domain Bacteria; phylum Bacteroidota; class Bacteroidia; order Cytophagales; family Cytophagaceae; genus REBA01. Next base: position 128,930 of record REBA01000009.1, read on the forward strand.
AAAATTGGGATGAAAGATAATATTATAGCTATTGATAAAGCCCATGTTTGGCATCCTTTTGATGTACTTCATGCAGATAACATTTGCATAGAAAAAGCAGAAGGAATATACCTTTATACTTCTGATGGTAGAAAAATATTAGATGCCATATCTTCTTGGTGGGTGAATATACATGGGCATGCCAACCCCATTATTTCAAAAGCTATTTATGAGCAAGCGCTTGTTTTAGAACAAGTAATTTTTGCAGGATTTACTCATCCTCCAGCAGTAAATCTTGCTTCAAAGCTTATGGAAATTCTTCCCTTTGAAGTAGATCAGATTTTTTATTCAGATAATGGGAGCACATCGGTAGAAGTAGCTATTAAGTTAGCGATGCAATTTTGGTACAATCAATCGATAAAAAGAACCAAAATAATAGCTCTAGAAGGAGCTTATCACGGCGATACTTTTGGAGCTATGGCAGTGGGAGAGCGAAATGTTTTCTCAAAACCATTTCAGCCTTATTTGTTCCATGTAGAATTCTTGCCTCATTATACTTGTTCTGAACAAGAGTGTATAGCCCATTTTGAGCAATTAGCAAAAACAAATGATATTGCTGCATTTATTTATGAGCCACTCGTTCAAGGAGCCGCAGGAATGAGGATTTATAGCAAAGAATTACTATCAAAACTAATTGCTATAGCCAAAGAATACCAAATAGTTTGCATAGCAGATGAAGTCATGACAGGATTCGGACGTACTGGAAAGTTATTTGCCTCAGAATACATCAATCTTCCACCTGATATTATGTGCGTTTCTAAAGGTATAACTGGGGGTTTTTTGCCCTTAGGAGTTACTGCAGTGAATAAAAAAATAGCTAATGTATTTGATTCCTTAGACAAGGAAAAAAGATTTTACCATGGGCATTCTTATACTGCAAATCCATTAAGCTGTGCCGCAGCTAATGCAAGTATAGCTATTTTGACTTCTGAAGAATGTAGGAAAGCCATTCTTAGGATAGAACAATCACATCAATCATTTTTAAGTCAGATGCTTGGTCATCCTCAAATCAAATCAATTCAAAGTTTAGGAACAATTCTTTCTATTGAATTAAATATAGGTAACGAAACCTCTTATTTTCACAATAAAAGAGATGAACTGTATCGATTTTTTATGAATAAAAATATATTAATCAGGCCTTTGGGAAACGTGATATATGTATTGCCACCTTATGTAATAAAAAATGAGGAATTAGAGGAAATATATAATGCAATTATTGAACTCTTAAATCTAAGCTGATTATCTTTGATAAACTAAGTTATTATTTATTGTTAAAAATATATTCTGTGTCTTTTAGTTTACGATTCTTGCTATTTTTTATTATCTGTTACTGTAACCATAATTTTATTAAGGCTCAGATACTAGATAAATGTATTCCTTTTTCATCAGCCACACCTTTTCAAGAGCCTGATGGGCGAAGAGAGAGTATAAGGATAGATGATAAAACATTTGTTACCATCAGTAAAATAAAGGGAAACATTGGTGGCTTAGCAGAATTCGTGCTTGAGAAATACACTATAGATTTAGAGAATTTATTTAAAACCCCTATTCCCGTTGATGGTACAGAAGAAATAGAAGAAATGTTTATTCACGAAAATAATATTATTTTACTTTCGGTAATTCATCAAGAATCACAGAGCAATTGTATGTTGAAAGCCACAACTTATGATTTAGAAACTGGGGTAAAGAAAGCACAGAAAGTCTTGATAGAAGAAAAAATTTTCCCTTGGATTTCAGAGAAATCTAGAGGAGCAATAAAGCAGAGTTTTAATGATATGATTTGTGCAGCTATAGGAAGAAACTATACTACACCTCCTAATTATAAGATTAGAATTAGGTATAGTCCTGATAAATCTCTTTTCGCAGCTTATTTATTTGACTATAGCCAAAAAAGTCTCAATGGGAAGTGTTTTATATTTAACAAACAATTAGAAAGAGTAACTTCTGGCAACATTCATATAGACAATAACTTCACTAATTACGCTGTGCAACCCAATAATAGGGGAGAGGTATATATCGTGAATGGAGACAAAAGTGGACGAATAGCTGTTGTTCAATATAATCTTGAAACTAGAAAATATAAATATTTAGATATTCAAAATGCAAGTGCAAAGCGAGAAAGTTTGGTTCTTAGTTTATTGGGCGACGATATAGTCTATGTAGCAAATGTAATTATCGGTAACAATAGGCTATCAGGGGTAATGTATTCTAAATTTAATTTTATCACTAATCTTGTAGAAAGAGTCAATTTTCACGACTTGTCAGATGGGTTAAGGCAAACTATGGAACATTCTTGGGAATATGTCAAACAGAAATCACCAGATAATTGGACCAATTATGAAGTGTCTGAATTTTTTGTTAATGCCGATGAAGAGGTGATTATAGCCTTAGAGAAGAGAGAAATACAAACACCTGCTTATCCTTACGAGCAATCTAATACTGTTGAAATACAAAAGTGGCAAGAGTGTACTGGGAATGTATATACAGCAGGAATGTTTCTATTTAGCTTTAATAATAAAGATGAATTGAAATGGGAAAATGCTTATGCCAAAGCACAAATCTCGGATTTGAATACCGGTATAAATACAGCATCTTATGTAATGGATAATAGCCATTCAACTAAGTTTAGGGCATTGTATAGCACTTCTAATAACGCTAGTGGAATATTCAACACCTTAAATTATTTAGAGTGGGATAAAGCAACAGGAAAAAAAGTTAAGGAGCTTCAATTACCTAATGATGAATTGTTGGGTTTAGTAAGGAGTTATACCCAATGGAATAAGAATCAATTAATATTGGTAGGTCGAAAAGGTTTATTAGGAAAAAAATCTACAATGTGTTCTTACAAGCTAGAGTAAGCTAATTTCCTATCACTATCCCTAGCAAAGAGGCCACTTGTTTTTCGGCATTTTTTAATTCTATGTGAACCTTTTGAAATTTTTGGGTTTCCTCATTCTCTAATGGCTGGAGTAAATTTTCCATATTAATTTCAATCATATCTCTTATGCTTCGCCATTTTAATCGCATAATACTGGAATATACAGTGTGAAATAAGTTATCCTTTTCTGTAGGTATAAATATTTGAAATTTTTCCCAGTTATTACTTATTTGGTATTTATTTGCCATCATATTGAAGGCTTCATTTTTGATGTCATTATTAGGGTGAGAGAGAAATATACTAGTGTCTATTTCTTGATTGCTTAGTGCTAAGTTTTTAATAATTTTCAGCATTTCATTATACAAAGGGTCTTTAAATTCGTGGTCGCTTACCTCTTGTAACAAATAATTTACAAATTTTATTTTCCCATCAATTTGTTCATTTCCAAAATTGATTAATAATCTAATGAGCTCTTTTTCTTGAAGCTTTACTAAATCTATTTCACTAGGGCTTTGTTTTTCTTCTTCGTTTGGTTGTAGATAATCTGTAATAGGAAGCTCTTGTTCTTGGTTATTGTGAAGCGTATCGTTATTCTTCTTGGTTTTCTGAATTTGAATTTTATTATTTTCAGAAATCAATACTTGTTCATCGATTTGAAGAAGTTGGCTACATTGTTTGAACAAAACAGCTCGCTTTATTCCATCAGGAATTTTTCCTATACTTTCAACAATTTCTTTGATAACTCCAGCTTTTTTTATGGGGTCATTGGCAGCTTCTTTAAGAAAAAGCTCAGTTTTGAAAGTAATGAAGTCTTGTTGATGATTTTGAATATAAGTTCGAAAACTAGGAGCACCTATTTTCTTGATATAGCTGTCTGGGTCATTTCCATCGGGGAACAGCAATACATTTACGTTTAACCCCGCCTCTAATATCATATCTATACCTCTTATAGAAGCTTTAATACCAGCAGCATCGCCATCGTAGAGTACAGTTATATTTTGGGTATATCTGCCTATGAGCTTGATTTGCTCTTCTGTAAGCGATGTTCCAGAGGAGGCTACTACATTTTCTACTCCTGCCTGATGCATAGAAATAACATCAGTATAACCCTCGACTAGGTAGCAATTGTCAGTTGTTCGGATAGCATTCTTTGCTTGGGCTATACCATATAAAATTTTACTTTTATGGTAAACATCTGTTTCGGGGGAATTGATGTACTTAGGTTGATTTTTTTCATTCTTTAGAGTTCTTGCTCCAAACGCAATTGTTTTCCCTGATACATTATGGATAGGGAAAATTACTCTGCCTCTAAACCTATCGTAGTGTCTTGTTTTCTCGTTTTCGTTATTTTCTTTTTTGATTGATAAACCTGATTTCTCTAATAAATCTAGGCTGTATTGGTTTTCTAATGCTGTTTTGGTAAAGCTATCCCACTGGTCAAGGCTGTAGCCTAATTCAAATTTGTTGATAGTTTCTTTACTAAAACCTCTTTCAGTGAAATAGCTTAACCCTATAGCTTTTCCTTCCTCATTTTGCAGGAGCGTTTGTTGGTAGTAGTTTTTTGCGTAATTGAGAATGATATATAGGCTTTCTTTATCGTTGTATGTGTTTCTTTCTTCATCGCTGACTGGTGTTTCTGGAAGGGCTATTCCATATTTTTTTGCGAGTTGTTTTAATGTTTCTAGATAGCCTATACCTTCTATATCCATTACGAATTGAATAGCATCGCCTACAGCTCCGCAGCCAAAGCATTTATATATTCCTTTATTTACTGATACATTGAAAGAGGGGGTTTTTTCGTTGTGAAATGGACAACAAGCAATATAGTTTTGACCTCTTTTTTTGAGTGTAATATAATCGCTAATGACCTCTACAATATCACTAGATTCTTTGATTCTATCTATGGTTTCTTTGTCTAAAGCCATATTGTTATTTTAACCAAGATACTTTATATAAATCGTTTCTTCTGTTGAATAGATTTCTTACTGTTCCGTGGCTTCTTAGCTTTTTTAATAAGTCGATGTCTAAATCTACAATTAGTGTAGTTTCGGCATTTTCAGTAGCTTGTGCTACTACTGCATCATGAGGAAAAGAGAAGTCGGAAGGTGAAAATACCGCAGAGCGTGCATATTGTATATCCATATTCTCCACCCCAGGTAGGTTGCCTACGCTTCCAGATATGGCAACATAGCATTCGTTTTCTATAGCTCTAGCTTGAGCACATCTCATTACTCTTAGAAATGAATTTTTGGTGTCTGTCCAGTAGGGAACGAATATGATATTTACTCCTTGCTCGGCTAATATTCTTGAAAGTTCTGGGAATTCTATATCATAACAAATAAGTATAGCTATTTTACAAGCGTCGGTGTCAAATATTTTTAACTTATTACCTCCTTGCAAGCCCCAATGATGGCTTTCATCTGGGGTAACGTGTAGTTTGTATTGAGAATCAGAGGTGCCATCTCTTCTGCACAAATAGGAAACATTATATAAAGCCCCTTCTTTATAGTAAGGCATGGAGCCTGCTATAATATTGATATTATAAGACAAGGCAAGGTTAATCATTTTTTCTTGTATGGCTTGAGTGTATTCTGCCAAAGCCCTTACAGCTTCTGCAGCTGTTTCTTTGCCGAATTCTGCCATTAAAGGGGCATTAAAAAATTCTGGGAATATCACAAAATCTGCTTTATAGCCTGAAACAGTATCGACAAAGAATTCTACTTGTTGGAATAGGTCATTGAGGTTGCTCATTTTTCTCATTTCCCATTGTACTACTCCTACCCTTACGATTGATTTCTTCCCACCAAGTAGCTGAGAGCCATCATCGTAATATACATTTATCCATTCAAGCAAAGTAGCATAAGAGGCTGATTCTTTGTCGTCGGGGAGATAATTGGATAGAATTTTTCTGACGTGAAAATCGTTCGCAAGCTGAAAAGTGAGAATAGGATCATAGATTTCTTTGTTTTTTACTCTTTCTATATATTCTCTAGGGCTAAACTGTTTGGAAAATTTCTCATATCCAGGGATTCTTCCTCCAGCAATTATTGCTCTTAGATTAAATTTTTCGCAAAGTTCTTTACGGGCATCATACAATCTTCTTCCAAGTCTTAATCCTTGGTATTCGGGATTAACAAATACGTCTATTCCGTATAAGGTGTCTCCTTCATTGTCGTGGGTTTTCAGGGTTCCATCTCCAGTAATTTGTTTGTAAGTATGATTATCGCCGTAGTCAGAGTATTTTACTATTAGGCTGAATGCAGCAGCTACAAGTTTTCCATTGTCTTCAATACAGACCTGTCCTTCGGGGAAATGTTTGATCATTGATCTTAGTTCTCTTTTAGAGAATGCACCTCCTGCATTGGAATATACTAAATCCATAATCTCTCTGATATCATCAAAGTCTTCTGGATGAATATTTCTTAGGTTTAGTTTGTGTTCGGTTTCCACTTCGTATTTTTTTTTCTTTTCGATTTTTTTAGGCGAAGTCATACTATTGGTCGTTATTTTTAAAGGTATGAATCTAAAAATTACCTTTTTTTTATCTGAAATCCTAGGGTTTTAAAAAGCTTCAGTCACAGTAACGTAGGAAGCGAAAGATTGATGTCCGATACCGAAATCTAGTCTCAGGTTTAATTTTTCTTTTGGTTTAAGGGCAATCCTTAATCCTGACCCTAATGTGTATTTGATTGGTTGAAATCTATATATAAGGACTCTGTTCGAAATATCGCCTATACCAGCAAATACTACCATTCCAATTCGTTTCCAAATAGGTATTCTGTATTCTGCTTGGATATAGATTTGACTATTGTCCCTATATCTGCCTGCATAATACCCACGCATATTATCCGAACCCCCATGCGAGGCTAAATATCTGTATGGCACAGCTCCCGTGGCAAATGAGCCGTATGCTTGAAACGCTAATACTTGTTTTCTTCTTAATGAAATGTACTTTCGAATATCAATGACGGTATTGGTGAATTGATATTCGCTTAGAATTAATGGGGAGAACTTTAGCATAGAAAACTGAACGAATGCACCTTTGTCTGGACTAAAGGCATTGTTTCGGGTATCCCATGCTAGTAAGATTCCCAGACCTGAGCTTATACCTCCATCTTTTCCTCTAATTACCGTATTGTCAAAAAGTTTATTTTTTTGATAATGCATGTTGTAAACTATCTGTAGCTCCCAAATTATCCCTACATATACTTTAGAAAATATTTTTCGAAGTAATTGTGGGTTGGAGAAAAATTGATCAAAAGCATAGCTTTCTAGGTTTGATTTTGGGGTATTATCTCCTATGCCCCAAAATTTATCAGGAAAACGGCTAAATGTGTTTCGTATTCGAAAGATATATTTTTCATTTGGGCTGAACAAGTTAGCTCCTAACATAAAGATTAACTGTTTTCTCATGGTAATAAGCCCAATACTTTCTATGTTTGAAGTTCTTGTTAGGGTGTCCTCTTTTTTTATTTTGAAGAAATAAGAACTGGCATAACCAAGCCCCCATTTGGTTTCTGGACTTTTGATTACTATAGGAACAAATAAGAAGTCTTTAGTAAATTTATTATAACTAGAGCTATCAGCTGAGTTCTGGGCGTTTATTATGCCACATCTAGCGATTAAGGTTAAACTAATTAAGGTGAAAAAATAATACTTCATGCTGGAAAAAAATTTGTGGGGCTACCAGTAATTTCTGTTGTCCATAATTACCATTTGCCAATTGTTATCTCCCATTAGTTTTTCTTTAGTGATTAACTTTTGATTCTTGTTTTTTAAATGAGCAATTGTGAAATACAACCCTTCTATTTCTTTCACTTCCCATTTCTCTCCATTGGGCTCTATGAGGTGGTCTCCTTTTTTTATGATTGTTTCTTTTTTGATGAGCTTCATTGTATAGATAGATATTGATTATTTTATTTTAGATTCTAATGCTTTGGCTAAAGGCATCATTACAAGGTCTTCCATCATGGCATGTCTATTAAGGTCTTTTTCAAAAAAATCCATTTGTAATAGAAACACTCTGAATGGCATTACTGATGATGTTTTTGGGGCATAGCTGTGAATTAATTGGTGAATATTGGTTAAGCTACTTTCCACATCTTCATGAGATTCTTCTAATTTTTCAAGGTAATAATCTTTAAAAAAATTTGAATATTTTAATCTATAGGCTCTATTGTTCTTGGCTTTAATTAAGTAATCTATATAGGGGAAAAGTATATTTTCTTCTTCTTGGATATGGTGAGTAAGTTCTTGTTTATAATCAATAAATAAACTCGAAATTCTTACTAATTCAGGGTGAGTTTTTTTATAGTCAGCGATTAAATTGAAAAATGTTTGTTCGATTTCTGGAAGTTTTTTTTCTAAGTAGTAGCAGTGTGTAGACCTCAAGTAAGACAAGATTGCTTCTAGCGGGAAGGTGGATAGTAAATCTTTAGGAAAATTCTCATTCTCATCAAATGCTTTTAGTATTGCAAGAGTGAAGGACTCTGAAGAACTGTTTTGATTGAATACTTCTGAGAAAGGTGTTTCCCATATTGATTTTGGAAAAGACATTCTTTCAACAACACTTTCTAGTTGTCTATTATAGGTTATTGCCTCTGAGAAAGTATTATAGCTTAATGTATTCATATCTTTTTATATTTTAGCACATAAAAAATCTTGAATCAAGGTATTATTATTCAAATATAATTAATTGGCTCGTGATTTTATGCTAAATTTTTGTTTTTTGTACACATCCTCAATAGATTTATTTAGTTATACATATTTGGATATTGCTTTGGGTTTACTTCACTCATAATTTCATATACAGTATCAAAAAAGTCTTCTGTATTTGGCTTTGAGAAATAATCTCCATCGCTTCCGTAGGCTGGTCTGTGGTCTTTGGCAGAAATAGTTCGTGCTGGAGCATCTAGATAATAGAATGCGTTTTGAAGATCCAATACTTGTTGCATCATAAAACCAGTTCCGCCTCCGCTTACGTCTTCATCGGCAAAAATTACCCTGCCCGTTTTCTTTATAGATTTAGAGATACTATGGTGAATGTCAAAAGGTATAAGGGTTTGAACATCTATGATCTCACAAGTTATACCTATTTCTTCTAACTGCAGAGCAGCTTCTTGTGCAATTCGGCACATTGACCCATAGGTAACTATGGTAATATCTTCGCCTTCTTTTATAATTTCTGTAACGCCCAATGGAACGGTGAAGATGCCTAAATTTGAGGGTAATTGTTCTTTTAATCGATATGCGTTTAGCGACTCTATGATTAGTGCTGGATCATCAGATTGCATCATTGTGTTATACATACCAGCTGCTTGTGTTAGGTTTCTTGGAACTAAAAGGTAAATGCCTCTCAAACTCCCAAGAATCATTCCTATTGGGGAACCAGAATGCCATACACCTTCAAGTCGATGTCCTCTTGTTCTTATAATTAAGGGGGCTTTTTGCCCACCTGCTGTTCGATAGTGAAGGCTTGCCAAATCATCAGATAAAGTTTGTAAGCCAAAAAGCAAATAATCTAGGTATTGGATTTCTGCTACGGGTCTTAGACCTCTCATTGCTAAGCCTATTCCTTGACCCATAATGGTGGCTTCTCTGATACCTGTATCAATTACTCTTAGATTCCCAAATTTTTCTTGTAATCCTGAAAATCCTTGATTTACGTCTCCAATAATTCCTACATCTTCACCGAATGCTACAAACCTAGGGTCTTTTTCTAATAAGGCTTCAAAATTCTTTTGTATAACTTCTCTACCATCTACCCATGGGGATTCTGGGGTGTAGGTGGCTTGAACTATTGGTATTTTTAATGCAGATTCATTAGACTCGCTGTAGAGGTGTGAGCTGTATCTTTGATTATTTTCTTGAGAGATTTTTTTTACCCATTCTACGAGACCACTTTTTATATGGTCGTTTTCATGTCTTAAGATGCGTAAGGCTTTTTTTACGGCTTTAATAACATCGTTTCTGATTGGATTGAGGGTTCTTTCTAATTGTTGTTTTAGTAAAATGAGTTCTCCTTGATGAGTAGATACGCTTGCTGCACTTTCAAGGAGTGTAAGGGCTTGCAACTTGTCTTCTTGCATGTCTTTCAGATAGGCATCCCAAGCCAAGGTTCTTGCTAACTTTACGTTTTCTAAAGCTTTTTCTTCTATTTTTTCTAATTCTTCGGAGTCGCTTATTTCATTTTCAAGTATCCATTCTTTGAACTTTTTATTACAATCATAATTTTCTTCCCATTCTAATCTTTCTTTAGATTTGTACCTTTCGTGTGAGCCAGAAGTAGAATGCCCTAGAGGCTGTGTGAGGTCTTCTACATGAAGCAATACAGGAACGTGTTCATTACGGCTAAGTTGTGCCGCTTTTTTATAGGTGCGACAAAGTTGTTCATAGTCCCAACCTTTGACTTTAAGAATTTCTATTCCTCTTTCCTCTGCGGTTCGTTTTATACCTTCAAAGTTTTTGGCAATATCTATTTTGGTAGTTTGGAAGTCTTGTGTTACAGAAATCGCATAACCATCATCCCAAATAGAGCATATAAGGGGTATTTGTAATACTCCTGCGGCATTCATTGCTTCAAAGAAAACTCCTTCTGCTACAGCTCCATTTCCTATGGTTCCAAAGGCTACTTCGTTGCCATTTACTGAAAATTGATTAAGGTATGCTAAATCGGGGTTATTTCTATATAATTTTGAGGCATAAGCAAGACCAACGAGCCTAGGCATTTGTGCTCCAGTAGGAGAAATGTCAGGACTTGAGTTTTTTATTTTAGTAAGGTCGTTCCAGTTTCCAGTTTTATCTAAGCTTCTGGTTCCGTAGTGGCCTACCATTAAACGTCCAGCAGAGGAGGGGTCTGCTTCTACATTGGTATGTGCGTATAGTTGAGCAAAAAATTGTTGTAAGGTAAGTTCTTTTATAGCCATCATAAAAGTTTGATCTCTATAGTATCCAGCTCTGAAGTCACCGGGTTGGAAGTATTTTGCCATGGCAATTTGGGCTATTTCTTTCCCTGTGCCAAATACACCAAATTTTGCTTTGCCCATATAAACTTCTTTCCTTGCTAAAATACTGGCTTGACGACTTTCGCAGGCGATAAGGTAATCATGAAGTACTTCTTCTCTGGAGAGCCTAAATTCTATGGGTGTTTCTAATGTATTCATTCAACTATAGTATTATTGAAAGGGTAGATAAATATTGACGTTTATGTAATCAGTTTTTATTCTACATATCTTTTATTCTTTGATTAATTTATTTTCTTACTCCAGATCTATGAAAGTTTGGGCAAGGTAGCGGTCTTTGCTTTTTGCTCTTTGGATAGGGAACTTCGAATTCATAAATTAAAGCAATTTCATGTGCTCCTGCACTATTGGCCAAGGTGAGTTGTGAGATTACAATATCATAGCTATAGGCAAAGCTAAATCCTTGAAAGTGTATTCCAGCCATAAAAATAATAGATTCATTGTTGGGTAAACCTTCAAATCTTTGAATAGGGATTCCTCTGTAGGTTATACCAAACATCATTGGCTCCAAGATGGCGTAAGCTCCTAAATCTAATTGGTTAAAAGAACCTTGTCTTTTGAAGTTGATGCTTGGCATAATACTTCTCTCTTTTAGCACGGTTTGATAGCCTTGTTTAACTCTTCTTTCTCCTAATGGTATTCGCATTCCAGCTTGAGCTGAATATTTCATAGGAAGGCTATATCTTGTTGCTATATCATTAGCTATATTGGGTCTTCCAAGATGATGAGCAGATACTCCAAACCAAAACATATCAGAAAACAGTAAACCTCCGGTTGCAAAATCAAGGAAAATTTTATTTCCAGCATTGTTGAGTAACAACCTATCAGTACTGGGGATTCCAGTTGGGCCGTTGGGAGTTAGTTGGTCACCAAGTGTTAATTGAGAATAATCTACATTTCTACTCACTACAGAGCCTTGTAATGATGGGCGAAATGACCATTTTTTACTAATGTCTGCCTGATAGGCATAGATTAGTCCCACATCGGTCATACTGATATTGCCACCCATTCTATCTCTAGTTATGAGCAACCCTACACCGCTATTATATGGTTCTATATGATGATCAAGGGATACAGAATAAGTAGAGTAGGGGGTATTGCTAGCAACACCTGGCCACTGGCTTCTATAATTTACTATTCCTCTTGAATTGTCAGCAGTACCTGCAAATGCTGGATTTAAATATAGAGGTGCATTATAATATTGCGAATATTGAGGGTCTTGTGCTTTGCTTTTCTCTGTGAAGAGCATTATGAAGAGGAATATTATTGATATAATTTTTCTTAACATTTCTTTTTTGTTCTGTTGCTTAATATTTTTTTGCTAAAATTTCACTCAAAATAATTGCTTCTCTAACTGTTTCGGGATTTCTGAGTTTTTCAATAATAGGATTTGTTTTGTTGTTACTTAATTTATAGGGATCAAAATGTTCGTCACTTAATGAAGGATTGATTTTTTTCTGGTTCAAAGCTTTTTCTGATAATTCTTTTTGGGCTTTTTTAGCAATACTAAGTTCATCTTCTATAAGCTCATCATAATCTAATAGCTCTAACGATTTGCTACTTTCTGCAGTATATGGTTTTGATTGATTTTTCTGATGGGACGATTTTTCTAATATTCTTTTTTTATAAAATTCTCCTGAATCTTTACTCGGCTTATTTTTATTAGGGTTGCTAAAAGATTCCTCTGATTTCTTGGGTTCTATGATTTTTTTTTCATTAATATGTTTTTGGTTTTCTGATTTTTGAGGAAGCTCATAAGTTTTAGGTATTGGAATAGGTACACCTTGGTCAGTAGATTTTATATTCCCTAGTTTTCTTAGCTGTTTGATAGCATAAATAACAAGCACTACTACCCATATTAGTATTTTATAATTAAAATTTTCCATGGTAGCTTGTTTCTGTGTTTAGGTTTTGAACTTTAATTTTTATCCAACAATTCATTTAACCTTTAAAAATACGTAAACTTTTTCACTCTTTTTTGATAATACAAATTTGATATTGATTATTCTATCATAGAATTGATTTTGATATTTGTAGTAAATGTTCACAACTTTGATTTTACTGTGCATAACCCTGTGGAAATAGGGGTTAAAAGTAAAATTCTTTTATATGCTTATTTCAAATCAATAAGCCTTATTTTTACTCTCTTATCGCTTGATATTATTAATGCTCAGCGTTTAGATTTTGAAAGATTTGAGGTACGTAAGAAATTTGTAATTAAATGCAATTAAGTAAGTTAGAAATAAAGGGTTTTAAAAGTTTTGGAGATAAAGTAGTCATTAATTTTGACGAAGGTATTACTGGGATAGTAGGCCCGAATGGATGCGGAAAATCTAATGTGGTAGATGCTATAAGATGGGTTCTTGGTGAGCAAAAAACCAGAGCCCTCCGTTCTGATAAAATGGAAAATGTTATTTTTAATGGTACTAGAAGCAGAAAAGCTGCCCAAATGGCAGAAGTTGCTTTAACATTTAATAACACTCAGAATCTTTTACCTACCGAGTATGCACATGTTACTATTACAAGAAGGTACTTCAGAAGTGGTGAAAGCGAATACTTGCTTAATGGAATTGTTTGTAGGCTAAAAGACATTACTGATTTGTTTTTAGATACCGGAATTGGCTCTGATAGTTACGCAATCATAGAGCTTAAGATGGTAGATGATATTCTCAATGATAAAGATAATTCAAGACGCACTTTGTTTGAAGAAGCCGCTGGAATCTCCAAATTTAAAATCAGAAAGAAGCAAACTCTTAAAAAATTAGAAGATACTGATAAAGATATTGAGCGTGTTGATGATCTTTTATTTGAAATTAATAAAAATCTAAAAAGCTTAGAAAAACAAGCCAAACAGACCGAAAAATATTTTCAGATTAAAGAAGAATACAAAATTGAAAGTATAGCTTTTGCTAAGCTTTCAATAGCTAAACAATCTGAAGCTTTAAGTGGCTTACAAAAGTCTTTTCAAGAAGAGTCTGATAGAAGACTTGCTTTGAATACCCAAATTACTCACCAAGAGGTAGGTTTAGAGCAAAATAAATCAGAACTGCTAAATTTTGAGAAACTACTTTCGAGCCGTCAAAAAACATTGAATGAACATGTCAATAAAATAAGACAATTTGAAAGCGAAAAGAAAATTAAAAGTGAAAGGCTAAGATACTTGAACGATAAAAATACTTCATTACTTTCACAAATTGCTCTCGATAAGCAAAGCAATGAAAGGGCAGAGTTCAGTATTAATAGTCTTAGAAACGAACAAGATTCATCAGTAAAGATTTTATCTGAAGTATCTATCAGACTAGAAACGTATAAGCAGTCCTATGAAGAACAGAAACAAAAGACTTCGGCATTGCAAGAGGAACTTTCTATTCTAAATAATAAACAAAAACAAAAACAAGAAGAAGTATATAAGAACAATAAAGAAATAGAAATCAACCAAATTCAACTTTCTACCTTAAAACAAGAATTAGAGAAAACAACTCAAGATACTTCTATTCATCACTCCAACCTTGCCGACTTTGAAAAAAAGATAACTGAACTTTCTGGATTGCTAGACCATCAAAATAGAGACTTTGAGCAATTGCTTAAAAGGGAAGAGGAAAATCAAAACAAAATTGAGATTCAACAAAAAGAGATTGAGTTAAGCAAAGAACTACTTACACAACTCAATAGAACCCTAGATGCGAAACAAAATGAGTTTAACCTTACCAAATCTATGGTGGATAATATGGAAGGTTATCCTGAAGCAATTAAGTTTCTGAAGAAAAATGCCAATTGGGGTAAAGATTTTCCACTTTTATCTGATATTATTACTAGTGACGAGAAATACAGATTATGCTTAGAAAATTATTTGGAACCTTTTATGAACTATTATGTAGTAGAAACAGAGGCTCAAGCATTACAAGCTGTTAATTTACTTAGCAGTGCCACTAAAGGCAAAGCCAATTTTTTTGTGCTATCAACCTTTCAAAAGTTTCAAGCTGCTACTTTCACCGAATTCGAGAATGCCTTCCCGGCATATACCATTGCTGATTTTGACCCCAAGTACGAACAGCTTGTGAAGTATATTTTAGACAATGTATATATTATTGATAACAATAATGATGCCTTTCCTGATAATGAAGGTTTAGTATTCATTAGTCAAAATGGAAAGATTACTAAACGTAAGCACAGTTATACCGGAGGTTCTGTTGGTTTATTTGAAGGAAAAAGAATAGGTAGAGCTAAAAATTTAGAAAAATTACAAGTAGAAATTAAGGAATTAATAGTTCGTTTAGATGAGATAAAAGCAAATCTTGAGCATCAACAAAAAGCACTTTTTCAACTTAAAGAAAATACCAATAAACAAAAAATAGAACTACTTAGAAACGATATTACTAAGACCAATCAAGAGCACATTGCCATTAAGACAAAATTAGAGCAGTTTGAAATTATGCTTTCAAATAATGCACTAAAGAAAGAAGACATTATAGATAAGATGGAGACAATGTCTGAGCGTTTGTCTTTGCTGAAGCCTATTGCCGAAACATTAGCTCAAGACTTGGAAATATTATTGACTAGGTTAGAAGAACTCAACGAAGAACTTACCCTACAGAACAATGAACTTAGTATCAAATCATCGTTGTACAATCAAGAAAATATACTGTTTCATCAGCAGGAGCAGAAGATAAAGAGTTTAGACCAAGAAATAGGCTATAAGCAATCTGCTTTTGAGAGTAGCAAAGCAAGAATAGAAAGTAATATTGAAGAATCTAAAAAGGCTGAAGAAGAAATATTGTTACATATAGATAAGGCAGAAACTAGCGAAGATGAACTGATAGAATTTTACAAAGAGAAGGAACAAATAGAATTAGCGGTAAACGAGGCAGAAAAGCAGTATTACAATGCCAGAGGAGATATTGATACGAATGAAAAAAATGCCAAAGATATTAGAAAGCAAAAAGAAAATGCAGATGTCCTCATTCAAGAAATTCAAAATAAAATCAATGAACATAAGCTTTCGCTCAGTGCAGTAAAAGAACGACTAAATATAGAATTCAATATCAATCTTGATGATCTTATTGAAGAAGATAGGCCATCACTAGATTATACTGTAGATGCTGAAGATGCTTTGAAATCAAGAATTCAACAACTCAAAAATTCACTAGAAAAGATAGGCCCAATTAATCCTTTGGCGATGGAGGCATATCAAGAAATTCAAGAAAGAAACTTGTTTATCACCACCCAAAAAGAAGATTTGGCTAATGCGAAAAGTAATTTGTTGCAAACAATTTCTGAAATTGATACCGTAGCAAAAGATACGTTTATTGAAGCCTACGATAAAATTAGAGAAAATTTTATCAAGGTATTTCGCTCTTTATTTTCTGAAGAAGACAGTTGTGATTTAAAGCTGGTAGATCCTGAAAATCCTTTAGATTCTGCCATTGAAATCATGGCAAAACCCAAAGGGAAAAGACCATTAACTATAAATCAACTCTCAGGAGGTGAAAAAACACTTACTGCCATTTCTCTATTATTTGCGATTTACCTTATCAAGCCTGCACCATTTTGTATTTTTGATGAGGTAGATGCTCCTCTAGATGATGCTAATATTGATAAGTTCAATAATATTATCAAGAAATTCTCTTCGGAATCACAATTTATAATAGTAACTCACAATAAACGTACTATGTCAAGCACTGATGTAATCTATGGAATTACCATGGTAGAGCAAGGTGTTTCTAGACTTGTTCCAGTAGATTTGAGATCTTTGGCTTAGGTTAAGAAACATTCAAGCTAGGGTCTATTTCGGCTTTCCATGCCAATATACCTCCTTTGAGGTTGTACAGGTTTGAAAAACCAAAATTTGATTCTAAGAAACGGATTGCATTTTCGCTTCTTTTGCCGCTTCTGCAATGAATGATTACTTTTCTGTCTTTAGATATTTCATTCACATGGTCTGGAAGTGAACCAAGAGGAATGAGTTGCCCACCTATCTCAGCAGCTTCGTATTCACTAGTTTCTCTTACGTCAATGATTTGGATATCTTCGTTTTGCTCTATGGCAGATTTTAATTCGCTTACTGTAATTTCTTTTACCATTTTGATTTCTTTTTTTAAATAAATATATACAATTTAACTCAAAAATTCTTAGTAAGAATTTTTGAGTTCTTTACTAGAATGTAAACAGTTTGTAGAAAATAAATATATAACCGGGCCTACTAACAATTTTTTACAAACTCGAGTAATTAAATTTTTTTAGATATTTATTGCGGTAGAAAAAATAACTTTTATCCCAAGTTCTTCAACAAAGTTGATTAATTCATTTGTTGTTGGGTTGATTGTTGATTTGCTGGCAATAAATAGCAATAAATTATTTTTGTAAAAACGGCTTTTATAATATATTACTTGTCCAATAAGGCGTTGCATATCAGATGCAGTCAGGTTGTCTGCAATTTTTAATTCAATTCCAACTTGCCCATTACCTATATCTATATCTGTTTTGAGTGCAAGAAAGCCTCCGATGTTATATTGCCTATGAACAGATTCTTTTCCAAAAATTTGAGCTAATTGCTCCGATACAAACTTTTCAAAATCTATTTCTGTTTTTAGTCTCCTTTTGGGAATTATTAAATTTTCTAAAGTCTTTTGTACATTTTGCTTTGAGATAGAAATTATAGTTTCATTATCCAATTTTTTAATTTCTGTGAATTTAACTATATCTAAATTAAAATTTTCTAAGTCTTTAATGAAGATTCTAAGTAAATCATCATTAAGTTTTAATTTTACAAATTTGTTGATACGATTTTTTTTAACAGTTTTCGCAGCGGAGGTTAAATTTCTTACTATTAGCTCGATTTTTTGTCTATAAAAATTATTTTTAGAAAGTAGTTGATTTTTGTAAAATTCATCAACTGTTGAGAGTAGTTCAAGTATTTCATTTTCTGTAATAAACTCTCTATTAATAAAGCTTAGAAATTTACTAATAATTGTTTTTTGTATTCTATCTGTCATTGTTTAAGAGGTTCTTTTTAAATTTTTAACTCCTCAATTATTGCCACTTCTTTATATTTTTCTATTCGTCTATTCCTCTTTTGTTTTACTGAGTGTCACTCTAAAGTTGCTATACAATACTTCGTGTTTTGCTTCTATATTTTTATAAAAGCTTTGTGGTAATCTTGCCCAATCAAACAATTCTACCACTATGGGTATATTACTTTCTCTTATTTTCTCTTTAAGGTCTAAGTATAGTTCTATCGGCATTTTTTGTAGGTTAGTTGTTCGTATAACCAAGTCTAAATCGCTTCCCTCGTGGGCTTCTCCATTTACACGGCTACCGTAAGCCCACACTTCTATTGGTAGAGGAGAAGTTTCAAAAATGGCTATTAAACCCTCTTTGTCTTTAGTTCGAAGTATCATCTGGTTGATTTTTAATACAATCTACTATTGTTTTTACATCTTCAATAAATCTCGGCAATAATACTAATGTTTCTTACGCAAAGCTTACTCCATAGTCGTGTGCAGTATTGTTTCTATTGTCTCGGTATTCTAAAAATCGCTCACAAAGTTCAAGGGTGATAATGCTTCGCAAAACACATTGTTTAAATATTTCTTTAAAATACAACTGGTCTACTGCTTTTGAAGAATGATAATAGGGTTTCAAGCATTTCCGTAATAGTTTACCACATTGTTCAATAATTATTTCGTACTCCTTTACGCAAGCTGATCGGTACATATCATAATCAATTTCATCTTCATTGGCTTTTAG
>REBA01000005.1 GCA_004294225.1 Cytophagales bacterium
GGATCAGCCGTCATCATTCCATTTACATCCGTCCAAATTTCTAGTGAAGCAGTATTTAATGCAGCAGCAAAAATAGCAGCAGTATAATCCGACCCTCCTCTACCTAGTGTAGTTGTATTTTGATTTGAATCAGCAGCAATAAAACCTGGAACAACAAATACCTTTGCGTTTTGACCTTTAAAATATTGAACAATTTTACACACGACAAACTTCCATCCTTTTCATAAATCTGTTTTATGTCAGATGGGATTTGAGAAAAAGTAAAAGTAAAACTCATAAAGAATATATATATAAATCTACTCAATATTTTAAAATCGTTTAATTTTGAATTTAACTTTTTTCATTTCCTACTCAACTCTTTTAACTTTTTTGGTCTTATTCATGTGATAAATCAACCTACCTGCGTTAAATAATAAAAAGAACGATACAATCATCATTGTGATTTCTGGAACTGTCATGGTATATTATTTTTAAGATTGTAAATTTTAATAAAAGTGTTTAATGCCCAAACAGCAATTAGCATTACAAATATACCAATAATAATTAATAAAATTTGTAAAACTATGTTATCAGTTGTTTGAGGTAATGAAAACACAAACCCAAAACCTGCACAAAAACTTACAAACAAAAAACTTACAATACTTGCTAAAGAAATTTCAGCGGTTAAAATATCTTTTTGTTCCATAGATTTGAAATAAAACTACACCCCAACTCCTTCTCTATACACCGCTCCTTTTTTGGTGGCTTCGGTTGGGTTGTTGATGTGCCATTCGAATTCATGTCTGAAATGGCGAATATGGCTCGCTACGGGCCAAGCTGCAGCATCGCCAAGCGGACAAATTGTGTTTCCTTCTATTTTTTTGGCAATATCTACCAATAAATCAATGTCGTGAGTGTGTCCATGTCCGTGCTCGATGCGGTGCAACACTTTTTCCATCCAGCCTGTACCTTCTCGGCAAGGCGAACATTGTCCGCACGATTCGTGATGATAAAAACGAGAAAAATTCCAAAGGTTATTAACCATACAAGATTCTTCATCGTAGGCGATAAATCCACCTGAACCGAGCATCGAACCCGAAGCAAATCCGCCATCCGAAAGCGATTCGTAACTCATCAATCTTGCATCGCCATTGAGTGTTTTAAAAAGTAAATGTGCAGGCAAAACAGGAACCGAACTTCCACCAGGCACACAGGCTTTTAGTTTTCTGTTTTTCCAAATACCTCCACAATATTCGTCTGACATGGTAAATTCTTCTACCGAAAGACCCAATTCGATTTCATACACACCAGGTTTATTTAAACTTCCACCAGCCGAAATTAATTTTGTACCTGTCGATTTTCCAATGCCAATTTTTGCATACTCATCTCCGCCATTATTTACAATCCACGAAGTAGCAGAAATAGTTTCAACATTATTTACTACTGTTGGGCAACCCCAAAGTCCTTTTACGGCAGGAAAAGGCGGTTTCATACGTGGATTTCCACGTTTTCCTTCCAACGATTCAAGCAAAGCAGTTTCTTCGCCACAGATATACGCACCCGCACCGCAATGCACATATAAATCCAAATTATAACCTGTTCCTAAAATATTCTTACCTAAAAATCCTTTTGCATAGGCTTCGTTTATCGCTTTTTCTATGATTCTAACCACATACATCAACTCGCCTCAATCAATCCATGTGGATTTTTTTGCATATAATAGCGGTCTTTGAATGTGCCTGGCTCGCTTTCATCGGCATTACAAACCAAATAACGAGGCACACCTTCGGGTTTGGCAATAAAACTCCATTTCATACCCGTTGGAAAACCAGCACCACCTCTTCCTCTTAGTCCTGATTTTTTTACTTCTTCAACCACAGCATCGGGAGTCATGGTTTTTAATGCTTTTTCAACCGCAGAATAGCCGCCTTTTGAACGGTAAACTTCAAATGTATCTATATTTGGGGTGTTGATATGCTCGGTAAGGATTTTTATTGCCATGATAAATTTTCAGTTATATAACTTTTTCAAAAACAAATATAATACTCAAACCTAACATTGTAAAATTTGTTGAAAAATATTATTCATAATTTCAAAATAATTTTGGAATGAATTTTAAAAATTTATTTACATAAAACTAAATATTATATCTAAGTTTGAATTTTTAAGATAAGAACATTGAAAAAAGTACTATTTCTGACCTATTATTGGCCACCATCGGGCGGTTCTGGTGTTCAACGTCCGCTCAAATTTGTAAAATATTTGCGTGATTTTGGTTGGGAACCCATTGTTTATACAGTCGAAAATGGTGAATTTCCTGAAATTGATAATTCTTTAATTGCTGAAATACCTGAAAATATTACTGTTCTCAAAAAGTCAATTTTTGAACCTTTTGCTATTTATAAGTGGTTTACAGGTAAGAAAAAAAATTTTACTTTGGTGGCTGGATATATGCACCAAAAAAAATCAAAAACTTGGTCTGAAAAAATTTCAATGTGGATTAGAAGTAATTTATTTATTCCTGATGCACGAATGTTTTGGATAAAACCCTCCATTAATTATTTAGATAATTGGCTGAAAACCAATCAAGTAGATGCTATAATCACTACTGGTCCTCCACATTCGGTTTTGCTTATTGGGCTTGGATTAAAACGAAAACATAAATTACCTTGGCTAGTTGATTTTCGAGATCCTTGGACAGAAATTGATTATTATAAAGACTTAAATCTTACAAATTTTGCTGACAATGAACATAAGAATTTAGAAAAACAAGTTTTAAAATATGCCGATAAAGTAGTGTGTGTAAGCCCTGATTGGGGCGAAGGTTTAGCGAGAATTGGAAACCGAAAAGTTGATTATATTTCCAACGGATTTGATGCTGAGGATATTCATGAAGAAATTGCAGTAAACCTAGATTCTAAATTTAGCATAGTTCATATTGGCATGATGGGAAAAAGCCGGAATCATGAAGTTTTTTGGAATGTAATTTCACAAATTATAAAAGAAAATGAAGGATTTAAAAATGATATAGAAATAAAATTATTTGGAAAATGTGACACTTCAGTTTCTGAAAGTATTACATCAAACAAATTAGATGAGTATGCAAAAATATTCGATTATGTACCTCATAGTCAGATAGTTTATATCCAAAAAGCAGCCCAAGTTTTATATTTATCGGTAAATGAAACTGCCAATGCTAAAGGCATATTAACTGGAAAAATTTATGAATATTTAGCTGTCAAGCGACCAATTTTATGTATTGCACCACTCGATGGCGAAGCTTCAAAAGTAGTGCTTGATTCTGGTGCAGGTTTGGTTTCAGATTTCGGTAATTTTGATAATTTAAAATCAAATATTTTGCACTTTTATAATAATTATAAAAATAAAATAGCTTTTGAAGGTGGTAAGGATTTTGAAAAATATAGCCGAAAAAATCAAACGGAACAATTAGCAAATCTATTGAATGAAATTACAATTAAAAAGTAATATAAAGTATTTTAAAAAAAGTAAAGATTTAAAAGTCTAAATAAGTATTACAATTAAACTT
The DNA here is from genome assembly GCA_004294225.1 of Cytophagales bacterium. Lineage (GTDB taxonomy): Bacteria > Bacteroidota > Bacteroidia > Cytophagales > Cytophagaceae > REBA01. The sequence goes on from REBA01000005.1 coordinate 3,527, forward strand.
CGACTTCCATGAGCACCAATTACTAAACTTTGTTCTATATCAGCGGTTTTTGAAGGACCAGATATAAAAACGCCATAACCGCCTGCTTGATTAATTTCTAATTTTTCATAAGCTTGGTGCATATTCCAAACTAAATTATGTTTTTTAAGAATAAAAACCATGTGCTGTGTAATAAAAGGCAAGGCTCTAAAAGCTAAAATATTGGAAGGAATCCAAACGGCTGCATTTTCAGCTACACCAAAATCAGCCTCAATAATAGCAAGTTCGATATGACTTAAATCATGGGCATCTGTAATTTTACTTAAATCAATTTGAGGTAAATCCAATCCTTTAAAATTGGAACAGATATTATTCAAATCTGGATAGACTTCTTTAATAATACTTTCAATGGTTTGAGAATCAGTTAATTCTATTGCTCTACCTCCAACAAATGCAAGAACATCTTTAAAATTATCAACCAATGAAACATCTGGACGAGGAAACTCAAACAATTTAGGTAATGGTGATGGTTCGGGTTTATTGGTTTTTATTTTTGAAAGAATTAGTTCTCTTGAAGTCATTTTAATATTTTTTGAAAAACAAATGTAAGCAATAGACTTTTGAAAATAGTTTTGCGAACAAAAAAATATGTTATTGTAATGAAAAGTGCATTTCAACTACTTTACCTCCATCATGAAATAGAACTTTATCGCTTAAATTTTTAATTAAAAAAACACCTCTTCCGCCAATTTTGTTTATATTTTCAGGTGCCGTTGGGTCTGGAAGATGTTCGAAATCAAATCCATTTCCTTCGTCTATTACTGTTGCAGCTAATTTATTTTTATCTATTGCAAAGGACAAAAACACTTTTTTGTTTTCATCTTGATGATTTCCATGAATAATGGCATTATTTACACTTTCAGTAACGGCTACCATAATGTTGCCATACATCATTTCTGAAATATGAAACTTTTCTTTTGCCTCAGTAATGAAATTCTCAACTAAATTGATATTTTCAATGGTAGAAGGGAATTCAATTTTTAATGTTTCCATGTATTTATGTTCCTATATGTGTATTATATTAATATCTAATCTTTTACGTTTTTATCACAATTTTGTTTTCAAAATATGATATTATTTGCTAATTTTTTCAAAATATTCGTTTACTTCAGTTTTGTAATAATTATTAAGAGATGGGGAAATAGTTTTTAATAATTCAATCTGTTTTTCCTTTTCTTTTAAATAATTTTCTATGTTTGGCGGTAATTTTTTTGGTAATTCTTTGGCAGAATTAGCTTCTCTTTTTGGGTCTTCTTCTCGTTCTCTCTGAGCTTTTTCATGTTCTAAAAGTCGCCCTAAAATTTTCTGTTGTCTTTCGATGGTTTGTTCAGAAATTTGTTTGTTGGCTAGGTCTTTTTCAGTTTCTTCCATTTCTTTTTCAAGCTGTTTCATATCAAT
>REBA01000006.1 GCA_004294225.1 Cytophagales bacterium
CTGGAAAGATCATGGTTTAACAGCAACGGCATATTATCGCAGAACCGAAAATTCTATCCAACGAGTAAGGGTCTTAGAAAATGGCAATCCTGTTTCTCGTATCGAATTTTCAAATATTTCTTACCTTCAAAATTATGGAATAGAAATTGTAGTAAGAAACACGTTTTTTAAGATTTGGAGTATAACCTCAAATTTTAATTCCTTTGGAAATGATTTATTTAATTCTCAAAACAACACCCGTAATAATAGCATCACAGCAGATATTCGCCAAATGCATAGCATTAGAATAGTGAAAGGTTTCGATATTCAAATTTCAGGATTTTATATGCTGCCAAGAGCTACGCTACAAGGCACTTTTCAAGGATTTAATGGCGTTGATATAGGCATTAGAAAAGATGTATTGAAGGGCAAAGGAACTTTAAATTTAGCGGTGAACGATATTTTTGACACCAAACAAATTGATGTAAAATTTGACAATAGCATAAACACAAACTTTGAAGGTAGTTTTTTACGAAAAGGAGAATCTAGGATTATTAATTTAAACTTTACATATAAGTTTGGGAAAGAATTTAATATCAAACGAGGCAAAAAAGCCGAGTACAATACGGGTGGTGGCGAAGGTGGATTTTAAAAACTATGAAAAATCTATTTTGTAATATTCGCTTTAATGATTTTATTTGATAAAAATTTAATTAAATACCAAAAATGTTTAAAGGCATATTTTATATTACTTTCTTAATAATTGTAATTTCTACACTTTCTACAGTTGAATGTTTGGCTCAAAATCCAAAACGTACTGCAAAAATACGTTCGATGGATAAAAAAAGATCAAAACAACAATCAGAACACAAACACGATTTTATTCCTCATGATGCCGATTCAGATAAAGATGGTGTGATGGATATAAACGATAAATGCCCATATATGGGTGAAAGAGGTAAAGTTACACCCTTTGGATGTCCTGAAGACAAAGATTTAGATGGAATTTATGACACCGAAGATGCGTGTATAGATAAACCTGGACCGAAAGAAAATCATGGTTGCCCTTGGGCAGACACCGATGGAGATGGTGTTTTTGATAAAGATGACGAATGTTTAACTGTAAAAGGTTTGCCTGAATTTCATGGCTGTCCTGATAATGATGAAGATGGAATCCCAGATTTGTTAGATAATTGCCCGAAAGAAAAAGGCACTTGGGCTCTTAAAGGCTGTCCGCCACAAGATTCAGACAAAGATGGTATTCCTGATGTGGATGATTTGTGTCCTAAAACGCCAGGAATTGCCGAATTGAGAGGTTGTCCGCCATTGAAACCCGAAGAAAAAGCAGCTTTGAAAAGTGCTTTTGATAATTTATTGTTTGAAACAGGTAGCGATGTAATTATCGAAAGTTCTTTTGCTTCGCTAAACTCTTTAGCAAAAGTTATGATGAATAATCCAGGCATGAAATTGAACTTAGAAGGACATACAGACGATGTTGGCGATGATGATGCCAATATGTTATTGTCTCGAAAACGTGCAGCAGCGGTAGAAAAATATCTGGAAGATAGAAGCATAGCTGCAGCAAGAATATCATCCGAAGGATACGGAGAAACAAGACCCAAAATGCCAAACAATTCGGATGGAAACCGGAAAATAAACCGCAGGGTTGAAATGATGCTCAAATACGAATAATTTTATTGCGTTGTGGCAAAAAGTAAAAAAAACATAGAAAAAGATAAAAAAACATTTCAAAAAAGAGTAGCATATTTACTTATCTTTGGAATTACGTTTGCATTTATAAGTTTTTATGCTTATCAAATGTTATTTGCCGATAATTTATTGGTAAATAAAGAAGATAAAATTCTTTTTATTCGCAAAGGAGCAACTTTTGAAGAAGTTAAAGACACATTAGAGCAAAGCTTTTTGCATGATAGGCTTTCGTTTATGTTTTTATCGAAACTTACGGGTTACAGAGAGAAAATTATGCCTGGAAGGTATGAAATCAAAGCTAATTCGAGTAATTTTCAGTTGTTTAAAAAAATCCTAAAAGGCAGGCAAGATCCTTTAAAATTAACACTTACTTCGGTTCGCACAAAAGATGATTTGGCTTTACGTATATCTTACAAACTTTCTTCAACCCAAGATTCTGTGCTTATGGCACTCAACGACAATACATTAGCTATGAGTTTTGGATTTAATGATACCAATTTTGTAGCTATGTTTTTGCCCGACACCTACGAAATTTATTGGACTTGGACTCCAAAAGAAGTTTTTGATGTGTTTCAAAAATCATACCAAAAATTTTGGGACAGAGAACGATTAGAAAAAGCTCGCTCAATAGGACTAAGCCCAATTGACGTAAGCATTATGGCTTCTATTGTTGAAGCAGAAACCTATAAAAATGAAGAAAAGCCACGTATTGCGGGTGTTTATATGAATAGATATGTTGCTAACCAAAGATTACAAGCAGATCCAACTTTGATTTTTGCCACACAAGATTTTACAGCAAAGCGAGTAACTGAATATCATCGCTATTTTAAATCGCCTTACAATACCTACATGAAAAAAGGCTTACCACCGGGACCAATAAATATACCAAGTCAAGCATCAATTGATGCAGTTTTGAATTATGAAAAGCATGCATATTATTTCTTTTGTGCAAATCCAGAACTCAATGGATTTCATTTGTTTAGCAAAACATTTGACGAACATTTAGAAATTGGCAGAAAATATTGGCAATCGCTTGATAAAGCAGGCATTCATTAAATGAGTACAACTGCAATCAATTATTTGAGTGAGTATGATACACATTAGTGCTGTATTATACCAATATTATTTTAGGACTTGCACTCTTATACTTTTTTAGTGTACTCCATGCGACAATGGAATTACCTCTCAATGCGTTGATTTTGAAATAGTTAATGATTAAAAAATAAAAAAGTAGCCATTTCAAGTTTGAAAAACTCGAAATGGCTATAATAAAATATAAAATCTATCTCACAAAACTTGCCGCTACTCCACCATCTACGTTCATGATGTTTCCAGTAGATTTAGAAAGATGTCCTCCTACGAATGCAAAAACGCCATTGGCTATGTCTTCTGCATACACGATTTCGTTCATTAACGAGCGAGAAGCATAAAAAGCGGGCAATTCAGCTACTGTAATGCCATAAGCTTTTGCTCTTCCTTCTGCCCAAGTGCCTTCCCAAATTTTGGAACCACCAATTACTGCATCTGGATTTACTACATTTACTCTTATTTTATCTTTTCCAAGTTCGGCTGCTAACAATCTGCTCATGTGTATTTGTGCTCCTTTGGCTGTGCCATACGCAATGTTGTTTGGACCTGCAAACAAGCCGTTTTTAGAAGCGATATTAACGATATCTCCGCCTAATTTCTGTTTACGCATCACAGAAACTCCACTTTGGCTCATCATAAACTGA
>REBA01000057.1 GCA_004294225.1 Cytophagales bacterium
AAAATCGTAAGCATCTAAAAACTGAAAAAGATAATTAAGAGTGGGCAGCGAAGCTGCCTTCTTCTTTATATCTTTTAAAATTGTTGTTCCAATTAATTCAAGTTGTCCGCTGTTGTCAAGCGAATTTATTTTTATAGTTTGGTCTTCTAATTCGCTAATTTCAAAAAGCGAACTATTCAAATATGGAACTCGGCTGTATTTAGTTTTTATTGCTTCGCTTCTGTCATTAAGATTTACCGCTAAAACTTTATGAAACAGTTTAAACAATTCGTCAAAGTCGTGAATTGTATCGGAGTTTAAAAAACGATATTCTTTATTTCCTTGATGATATGTTATGAGTTGTCCTTCCAGCAACTTCAAAAACAAAATTCTGTTTATCCAAGTAATGCAAAGTTCAAGAGAAACATTAAAAACTCTTTCTTCTTTAGTTTCTCCGTAAATGGATTGGTCAGGCAAACGATGAAAAGGGTCGTCAGTAAGCAAAGCCTCAATAGTCGCCTCAATAAGCGAAGCCGTGCAGCGGCTTTCTTTTTTTCTGCGGATTATGTTTTTACCGTTTTCCTTGGCTTCTTCAAGTCCAATAATATGAAGGAGTTCTTTGTAAAAACGTTCGTTAAGTGAATTGCTGTCGTTAGGCGTTACAATTTTTAAAAGATGTTGAGGCGAAAGAATTTTAAGCAATGCACTTAATTCTCTGTCGTCCTCCTTTTTATTGTTGCGTAAAATGGTGTTGTATTCCCGAATATCAAAGTAAACACAAGGAATTTCAACATCTATTTTTGAAATTAACTTTTCAACTTCTTGATAAAAAAACGGATTGTTTTTGTTGTCGCTTACTTTGGTTTTATAAAGGTTTTGAATTTGAGTGTTATTGTAAATGTGCTTGTCAAAATGATTTGCGTCTATGATATACCACTCGTTAATATTGGTAATTACAAGCTGTTTCAGTTGAAAGTTTCCAACTTTGTTTCGTTCGTCTAAGTAGTAAAGTATAAGTTCGTGAAGTGCCTTTTTGTTAGGTTTGTCAGCCGAAATCATTTCTCCAATGTTGCTTGGTCGTTTGGCTTCAATGATTACACCAACTTCACTATTTGTTGTTTTGTCTAAGTGAATTACAAGGTCTTTTTTGTCTTTGGTGTTTATGGCGTTGGTGTCACGGTAAAAAGTGTCCCGCAAAAAGTCACGCAGGTCGTTTTTCAAATGTTCTTCGCTTTCGTCTTTAGGTCGTTTTTCAATAACGCTGATTTTGTCGAGCAAAGCAATGAGGTTTGTTTTGAAAACGTCAATTTCGCTTCTCAAAGGCTTTTGCTTTAAGAATGCTTTTAGTGCTTTTTTCGGTGTCTGCGTTACTAATTTAATCACTTATTATTTATTTTTTTATGTGATTGAACCGTCAATTCGGGTTCATCAAAATTTTCAGTAAGTTATTAAGGCCGCTGAGTTAAGTTTTAAAACCGTTTTTTTAGTTTTAAGTTGTTTTTAAGTATGCTTATTTTCACCAGAATAAGGTGAGTATGGTTTATTGTTAAATAAACTACAATTAAATGTTAATTCTTAAATATCGGCAAAAATTGCAATAAGTATAATCGGTTGAATATTTTTTTATATTTTACCTAAGCATTTTTTTGCTTGATTCTTGATTACTTCGTGCGGACTTTTTTCGATAATATTATTCATTAATATTTTAGCTTCTTTTTTTTCTATTTCAGTAATGACAGGGATATAATTTTCAAATACAAACAACATGTTGTATTGCTTTTGAGCATCTCCTGTGCTGAGCTGTTTTCTGAACCAAGAGAATTTATTTTGTTCGGCTTTTTTTACAAAATGCATTCCTAGGGTAATTGCTATATTTAGGTTTTCAGAGTTTTCTAGGCTATTTACTTTTGCTAGTGCATCTGTATCATTTTTTCTAAGTAAAATATCCATAGCAGCACCACAGACCGAGTAGGGGAGTGCATTGAGCTTGGATTTAAACAATTCATCAAAACTATTGCCTCCTAAAGAGGAAAGTAATTGCATTGCTGTAGCTTGGTTTTGTGGTTTAGCATCTGATTGAGCTATTTTTACAATCTTACTTATCATCGCTTCTATGTTTGGAATTTGATGAATGGTGAATTGCTGAAGAGCATATGCTCTAATTGCCCAAAAGTCATCTTCTAGAGCTTTGGCAAGAGTAGAGTTCAATAATGGATTCTCAAATATGGAGATTATTTTTCCTTTTATCTCGGTTGGAGGGTTGTCAAATAATTTTATTAAAGCAGCTTTCTTGCTGGGATAGGAGGTGCTGTGAAGGTATTGAAATACCCATTCTTCAATAGTTTTTTTATGATTAATTTGGGCGAGCAGCTGATTTTTATAATCAAAAATTACTGTTTGTGGTTTGCTATTAGAGCTCAATTCAAAGGTTTGGGAAGCTTTGTTGATTTCTATATCGTGGAGCTGTAGGTTGTTGTTCTCCCAAATAGCAATTTGAAGTGGCAACTTGAATATTGGATACAAAAGGGAATCTTGTAATTGATTTACGGTAAGTTTTAATTTTCCGCCAGAATAATTGTGACTTACAGCAAGTTCAGGATGACCAGCAGAAAGAAACCATTGGTTGAAAAACCAATTTAAATCTTCTCCTGTAACTTCTTCGAAGGCGAGTCTTAGATCATGAATTTCTGAAGCTTTAAATTTGTTTTTTTCTAAATATAGATTTAAGGATTTAAAGAAAGCTTGGTCTCCTACTTGTTTTCTGAGCATATGTAGAACTAATCCTCCTTTATTATAGGAATGTCTATCAAACATTTCTTCTGCATTCTTGTGGTAGTAGCGAATAAGAGGTGCTTTTTTTGTTTTGGCTTCATCAAAATATTCTTTCGCCTCACTTTCTGCATGATGAAAGGCTTCGTTCAAGCCTAGTTTGTATTCTGCCCATAAGAATTCAGAGTAATTTGCAAAAGATTCATTCAATGGAAGATTGGCCCAGGATTCGCATGTAACTAAGTCGCCAAACCAATGATGAAATAACTCGTGAGCAATAATGAAATCCCAGTTTTTGTCTAATAGTGCTCTATTATCACTATGCAATGCTTCCATAAATACAGAGGCAGTAGTATTTTCCATGGCTCCAGATACAAAATCATGAACTACTACTTGAGCGTATTTGTTCCAAGGGTATTGAATGCCTAGTTTGGTAGAAAAAAATTCTATCATTTCTGGTGTATTGCCGAATATATCTTTTGCATAAGCTTTGTATTCTGGATCTACATAATATTTTACTTCAAAGTTTTTCCAATTGAATAATAGACTAGGCTTCATAGTATCTGTCACTACTGCAAATTTACCTACCGCCATCATGAATAAATAAGGAGCATGGGGTTTGTCCATTTTCCAATATTCTGTTCGGGTACCATTACTATTGTTTTTTGAGTATATCATTTCTCCATTACTAAGTATAGTCATAGAGGTGTCTGCTGTGATATACATTTCTTGTGTACAACGTTCGTTGGTCGCATCTATGGTGGGAAACCAGCATGAACTTGCTTCTGTTTCGCCTTGTGTCCATACTTGCTTAGGTTTGGAGTAATCTTTACCATCGGCATTGATAAAGTAGAGTCCTTTATCTTCGGTAATGGCTTCACTGCCGCCTTTGGGAAGCTCATTGGGTTTGGCGATATAGGTTATTTCCACATTAATAGAATCTCCAAGCTGGCATGGTTCTTTCAGGGTTATGGCAATAGATTTTTTATTATATTGATAGGTGGGTGTGTATTTTTCTTTATGGAGTATCTGAATAGATAAAATATCCATTCCTTTTGCATCTAAATTTAGAATAGATTGTTGATAAAAATAGGGCTTTAGAAGCAATGTGGCTTTTCCGTTGAGGTATTGTTTTTGCCAATCAAAATTTACTTCTAATTTGGTATGTATTAAATCAAATGTTCTGGTTTTGGAAGCTTGGTAAGGATGCTTATGGGAAGATACTTTTTTTAAAGCTGAGGTTGCTCTGTTTTTTTGAGAATTTTGAATACTAGGATTACAAGAGACAATAAGAATTGTAGCTATTAGAATCGAAAAATTCAATACTTTTTTTACTATCATTGCACTACTTTTTTATTAATTGTGAGCTATTTTTATGGTACTTTATTAATGCTATTGACGGAGTATTTCAATTAATTTATTTGTATTAGATTCATTGTTAAAATTAAGAGAAAAAAAGTTTTTTCTCTTGTTTATTTCTTCTTCATCGAAATCTTTGTTTAACAATGATTGTATAGTAGAAATGATTTCTTCATACGAATTACACACCTGGCATAATTTTTCTAAAGAAGTACCCTCTAGTATTCTATTATTGGCAATACAGAATTTGCCATTATAAAGGGCATTAAATAATCTTAATTTAATACCCGTGTTTTGAAGGCTGTAGAGTAGATGTATATGAGCATTACTTATTAATTCTGATAAATTGTTCTCATCTGGGTTGCCAATAAGTTTACCATGAGGCTGAGATTTTACAGCTTCATAGATTTTTTTTGAAGGATTTTTTCCTGCAATAATGAATGGTGTATTAATTTTAGAAAATACATTTTTTATGAGTAGCAGAACTGCATTTTCGTTTTCAGCCACAGAAAGATTGGCATGATATAGAATATAGGAACCTTTTCCTTTTTGAATATTTACTTTGTTATAAGCTAACCAAGGCTGAAGCTTATCTGTAGATTGATTTGGAAATTTAAGCTTGAAATATTCAAAATCTTTGTCGCTTATGGCTAATAAATGATTGGCTTTAGCAAGAATAATTTGAAACCATTCTAGCTTTTTGCTTTCTATTAGATAATAAATTTTCTTAAATATATTTTTTTCATTATCTGATAATTGTTGATAGTAGTGGTGTTCTATATTATGTAATCTTACCAGTTTATTTCTTTGAGCGAGTTCTTTGTGATGAAGAAAATAGCAGGTGTGAAGTCCCTCAAATAGAATTGACCATTTGTTTTTTCTAAGATTTGCTAACAATTCCCAGTTACCTCTTGATTCAATAATATATGGTCTTATTGAAAAAAGTGCAGACCAACCCTTTCGTTTGTAGTAATAGACTTTCTCACAAATCACTTCTAATTCTTTGCTGGGTTTTCTCCCATATTCAAATACATGAAGGTGGATTTTGATTCCTTTTTCGGACAAACATTTTATTTTATAAAAAATATCTATCACGCCACCATAGTCAGCGGGATAAGGTACATCGAAGGCTATAATATGAACCCCAGAAGTATCCATGACGATTAAATGTTTTTTGCAATTTCACCTTTGGCAGAATCCAAGACCTTGCCATTTTCAACCTTTAATATTCTAGCGGGGTATTTTTCTATTAATTGGTGGTTGTGGGTTGCCATGAGTATTGCGGTTCCACTTTTGTTGATTTCGAAAAATATTTTCATGATGTCTTCTGAAACTTCAGGGTCAAGATTTCCTGTAGGTTCATCAGCAAATAGAATTAATGGTTCATTGAGTAATGCTCTAGCCACTACAATCCTTTGTTGTTCGCCTCCTGATATTTGGTGAGGAAATTTGTTGGCTAATGCACTGAGACCAACCTTTAGAAGCACTTCTGAAATTCTAATTTTTATTTTATTGGCATCTGACCAACCTGTGGCTTTTAATACAAATAATAAATTATCATATACTGACCTGTCGTTGAGCAATTGAAAATCTTGAAAAATGATTCCAATTTTTCGACGTAATAAGGGAATTTTTGAGCGATTAATTTTTTGAATATCAAAGTTAGCAACTTTCATTTCGCCTTGTGAAATCGGCAAATCGGCATACATGGTTTTGAGCAAAGAAGATTTACCACTTCCTGTTCTGCCTATTAAATAGCAGAACTCTCCTTTTTCTAATTCAAAATTGATGTCTTTGAGAATCGCCTCACCGTCTTGAACGATTTGGGCTTTGTGAACTCTAACTATAGTTGATGAACCGAACAATGGATTAAATATCTAATTTTTGAAGTTTACCAAATGGGAGCATAGAGATTATTTCAGCGAGTTGAATTTCTTTGCCTTCTAAACCATATTTAGAAAGTTGTTTTAAAGGTCTATCTGCTCTAAAATAGGCTACTAAAACAAAGTCTTCATTTCGCAATTGAATATAATCTGGAATTTTAGCTTTGCCTTTTACTTTGATAATATACATAATGATGCACTAGAATACTGATAAACTACACTATCTATATCATTAACAGGAAGGAGGTAGAAATGTTTATTTTTCTACACGCCCTTTCATAATTTGTTTATCCGTTTACTTTTTTGTGATCAGCCAAGAATTTAGCTAACCCACTATCAGTAAGAGGGTGATTGAGTAATGCTGTCATGACGCTAAGTGGCCCTGTCATTACATCTGCTCCAATCTCAGCACATTTCAATAAGTGCATAGTATGTCTCACTGAAGCTGCCAATATTTGGGTTTCGTAAGAGTAATTATCATAAATTAATCTGATTTGCTCTATTAATTCCAATCCGTCTTGACTTATGTCGTCTAGTCTTCCAATGAATGGAGATACATAAGTAGCACCTGCTTTTGCAGCTAATAATGCTTGACCAGCACTAAATACTAAAGTACAGTTTGTTCTTATTCCTCTATCAGAGAAGTATTTTATAGCCCTTACACCATCTTTTATCATGGGCACTTTTACTACTATTTTGTCATCTATTGTAACAAGTTCTTCTCCTTCTTTGATAATACCTGTGAAGTCTGTAGCGATTACTTCTGCGCTAACATCTCCATCTACAATGTTGCAGATTGCTTTGTAATGTTTAAAAACATTGTCTTTGCCTTTAATTCCTTCTTTTGCCATAAGAGAGGGATTTGTTGTTACGCCATCCAAAACACCTAACTCATGTGCTTCTTTAATTTCATTAAGATTTGCTGTATCTATAAAAAACTTCATAATATTATAATAGGTTAATAATTTCTATTTCACAAAGCTAAGTAAAACAATAAAAATTACTAAAAAATAGGAGGTATTTATGTGGAAAATAAAAAAAGGCAAACTAAATATCGCACCGCTCAACCATTTACCCTTGCTTTTTTCCAAACCTGGGGGATTCATAGGAGCTGGTCGTACCAGTTTGCCGAGTGCAAAAGTATATTTTTATAATTCAATCTGCAAATTAATTTCAAAACAATGATGACTTTGATTTCCTTTCTGCAATCAACTAGTGTCTATTATTAAAAATATTGTGTTTTTAATCAGGCTTTTGAGATAGTAACACCGCAAATCAATTGAATACTTTCCATTGGTTGGAGCAGGATTAGACCTTCTTTACTATTGAAAGCATTGGGCTGACATGTCATTGGCTCTATGGCAATGCTTTTCCTGTGTTTGGGAGTATATATTTGAGTGAAATTGTATTGATTGAACCCTGTTTTTTGCCAAGCAATAATTGAGTAATTGTTTTTTTGATCAGTAAGTATAATCTTAGCCACTGAATTGTTGTTTTCTAAGGCAAAACAATCGTCAAAATGTTGGTCTTTGATAAGTTTTGAGTTTCTGAATTCATCAAATTCTATAGATTTACCTGTAGGAATAAGTGTTTCGTCAGCGATGAGCTGATGTGAAGATGGCAATGTTAGTGCTGTTTCATTGATACTGTTGTTTTCCATTTTAAAATATAAGTGCCAACCATCTCCAATGGGAAGAGGGCTAGTCCCCAAGTTTTTGATTGTAGTAGTTTTGGTAAGTCCTGATTGGTCTAAACGAATATTTATTTTTGTTTCAAACTGAAAAGGATAACCAATATTTTCATTATCATAAATATAGGACAAATTAAGCTCGGCAGCATCAGAATCTGTATGGCTTGAATCTACTTTGTAAGTTTTATAAAGTAGCAAACCATGAAGAGCGTGAGGTGGGTTGTTCTTTTCGAGAAAATAGGTTTTGTCCTCAAATTGGTATTCTCCATTCTTTATTCTGTTGGGGAATGGGAGTAGTTTACATCCTTTGAAACCATCGTTGATTAATAATTCTTCGGGAGTTTTGTCTCCATCTACTAAATCAAAAATTTTGATTCCATTGCTAAGAAAGAGTTCATTGATGTTGGCACCAGAGTCTGGAATGATAGAAACGTATTCTTGTGAAGACCGATTCGAGAGGATGATTTTATTATAGTTGCCAAATTTCTTGGTTTCGATATTAAACATGGAATTTCAATAATAATATTTAATGATTTGCAAGTTATTCACAAATATTAAAAATTATTTATTTTAATATACTTTTTGCAATCACTATTTTCTGAATTTCAGAAGTTCCTTCACCTATAGTGCACAATTTTGCATCTCTATAATATTTTTCTACTGGATAATCTTTGGTATAACCGTACCCACCAAATATTTGAACCGCCTCATTGGCTACTTTTACTGCTATCTCAGAAGCGAGTAGTTTTGCCATGGCAGCTTCTTTAGTCATAGGTAGTCCTTTGTTTTTCATGTCTGCAGCTTTGTAGGTAAGCAATTTGGCTGCTTCTATATCTGTAGCCATTTCAGCTAGTTTGAAGGAAATTCCTTGAAAGGAAGCAATAGGCTGATTAAATTGTTGTCTTTCTTTAGAGTAATTAATAGAAGCTTCTAGAGCTCCCTCTGCAATTCCAAGGCTTAGTGCAGCTATAGAGATTCTTCCACCATCTAGAATTTTCATTGCTTGGTTGAAACCATCGCCAACATTTCCTAATATTTGATCTTTGTGAACGCTAACATTATCAAAGATAAGCTCTGTAGTTTCAGAGGCACGCATTCCAAGCTTATTTTCTTTTCTTCCTGCACTGAAGCCTTGTATTCCTTTTTCTAATACAAAAGCTGTTTTATTGTGTGACGTTCCGATGTCTCCAGTTCTAGCAATTATGACTGCTATTTGAGATGATTTACCATGAGTGATGAAGTTTTTAGCTCCATTGATGATCCAATAATCACCATCTTGGATAGCAGTGGTCTTCATATTTCCAGCGTCAGAGCCAGTATTAGGTTCTGTTAGTCCCCATGCCCCGATCCATTCTCCAGAGGCTAATTTGGGAAGCCACTTCATTTTCTGTTCTTGATTTCCAAAATTTAATATATGGCCGGTACATAAAGAATTGTGAGCTGCCACTGATAAGCCAATTGAACCATCTACTTTTGATATTTCTCTGATAGCAGTTACATATTCAAAATACCCAAAACCAGCTCCTCCGTATTCTTGAGGAACCATTATGCCCATTAGCCCAAGGTCACCAAATTGTTTGAATAATTCTATAGGGAATATTTGGTTTTCGTCCCATTCCATTACGAATGGACGTATATGTTTTGCTGCAAAGTCTTTAATCATTGCGGCAATCATATGTTGGTTTTCTGAGTAGTCAAAATTCATATTTACATAGCATTTATGAAGTTCTAAACGATTTTATAAATAAAATTGTTTTAAATCCTTTTTTCAAATTATAATTGAGTTCTGGCTACTATGTTTTTTTATACAAATTTTTCGTCTTTCATTGATTTTACATCTGCCACAAATTGTCTGACTCTTTGCTCCTGATTGATTCTACAAATCATTAACACATTCTCATATTCGGCTACAATATAATTTTCTAAACCTTCAATTACTACTAGCTTGTCGCTCGGGGTTTTGATGATACAATTTTTACTATCATACACAAGAAGGTCTCCGCTTTTTACATTTCCATACTGGTCTTTGTCTGAGTTTTCATATAGAGATTTCCATGTACCCAAATCAGACCAACCAAAGTCGCTAAGCATCACAAAGACATTATTTGCTTTTTCCATTATTCCATAGTCCATAGAAATATTCTTGCATTGCGAATATGCTTTAAGAATAAATGATTCTTCTTTTTCTGTAAAATAACTCTCGTTTCCAGATAAGAAAACCTCTGCCATTTCTGGGAGGTGGTTATTGAATTCTTGTATAAGGGTTTGTGCATTTGCAATAAATATCCCAGCATTCCATACAAAATCTCCGCTAAGTAGGAACTGCATAGCCATCTCTAGGGCTGGTTTCTCGGTAAAGGTTTTTACTTTATAGAAACTAGATTCTGAAGTTTCTAAATATTGAATATAACCATAACCAGTATCAGGTCGACTTGGTTTTATGCCTAGTGTAACTAGAATATTTTGTGCTTTAGTATGTTCTAATGCTTGATTGATATCATGCTCAAATTCGTTTTCTTTTAGAACAATATGGTCTGAAGGGGCTACTAGTATATTGGCTTTGTTGTTTTTTTGAAAAATTTTGTAAGTAGCGTATGCTATACAAGGTGCTGTATTTCTTCCTATTGGTTCTTTGAGTATTTGGCTGTCAGAAATAAATGGTAATTGTTCTTTTACAAGGTTGGTGTAGATTTTATTGGTTACTACATATATATTTTCCTTAGGACATATTTTATCAAACCTTTCGGCAGTCTGCTGCAAAAGGGTTTTTCCTGTTCCTAATACATCATGAAATTGTTTGGGGTGGTTTGTTCTGCTAAAGGGCCAAAATCTACTTCCGATTCCACCCGCCATGATTACTACATAGTTGTTTTCGTTCATTTTTGTGTTGTTAAGTTTTGGCTTAATAGACCTTAATCCTTTGGTTTAGGTCTAGATTCATCGTGCCAATTTCAATATTAATTATTTATATTATTAATAAAAAGTCTAGATAAACAATCTTACATTATGTTTTCATAAACTCAAAGCCTTGCATTGTTTCGTTGCTATGGTATTCTATTCTGATGCCAAATAAATACATTTGGTGTTTTTGAGCTATCAATACCTTGATTCCTTCTAATAGGTATATTTTGTCATGTTCTGTAGGTTGATCAAATCCGATAATATAGTTAACAGCTGAACAACCTCCGCCTTCTACTCCAATTCTTAACCCATATTCTGAAGGAATATTTTTATTGAAATAAATGTTCTTTATTTCTTTTTGAGCTGTAGAGGAGAATTCAACTGGGCAAAAGGAGAAATCTAACATTATTCCAAATTTTATTTTAGATATACACCAAACCTTTTTTCATCGAAAGATACTTCCACGTGTTCTTTGAAGGTAGTTGCCAAGCTATAGCCAACATAGTCAGCCACAATAGGATAGTGTTGGTGGCTTCTATCTATCATTACAGCTGTTTGTATTTTCTTGGTAGGTATACTAAGAAATGGTTGAAGTGCATAAGCAAGCACTCTTCCTGTATTTACTACATCATCTACAAGAATTATGGTTTTGTTTGTCAATGATTCTATGGGTTGATCAAGTTGAATTTCTGATTGTATATTTAAGCTTTTATCTAAGTTGACTTTTACAAGTTTAAGCGAAATGTTAGGTGCAATTTTTGACAATTCTTCACATATCATCATGGCAAATAAATAACCGTTAGACACTATTCCCGCAACCACAATATCTGTTTCTTGAAAATTTTGTTCATAGATCTCTATTGCTATGCGATTGATTTTTTGAATCAATTGTTTTTTATCTAGAATCAAACTATCCATTGTATCTATTTTTTTATCCAACAAACATACAAATATAAAAAGTAATACTTTTATCACTATTCCAAAAGAAAATTTAATTATTAGAGTAGCATGCTTATTATGTATAAAATTAAATTTAATCATTTATTATTGTGGTTTGTAAAACTTTACTTTTATCTGGTAAACAAAAACTTATACCGTTTTTATAACCTTCTCAACAGTAAAACTCGACTAAGAATAGCAAAAAGAAGTAGTTTTTAGGAAACCTACTTTGTAAAGTATATGTTTTTCCTTTAATTATACTTTTTCACATTGCTTGGTTGCACTAAGGGTAGCTAATTTGCTCCCTTTGGTGTTTTATAAAAAGACAAATTCTGAACAAAAAATTTTCTTCAATAAATTGTACAAAAATTTACTTAGTAGCTTTTAGTTGCAAAACACCTGAAATACCAAAAAATGATGATGATTATTTTTTCGCACACAAGCCGACCCTTCGCAAAACTAAAAGAGCCGTTTTGCCAACATATCGACAATGACATTGAACATATAATACTTAACTTAGCAGAAAGAAGTAATGTAAAATATTGACAACTTATAATGGCAAAAGAAATAAAGGAAAAAGCAATTGAAGTTACCCTTTGGGAAGCTGCTAATAAATTGAGAGGAAGCGTTGAGCCAGCCGAATACAAACACGTTGTTTTAGGGCTTATTTTCTTAAAGTTTGCCAGCGACAAGTTTGAAGAACATAGAGCCAAACTCATTGCCGAAGGCAAAGACAAATACATTGAAATGGCTGAGTTCTACAATATGAACAATGTGTTTTTCTTAGAAGAAACAAGCCGTTGGAGTTATTTGATAAAAAGAGCCAAACAAAATGACATTGCATTGCTCATTGACACAGCCTTGCACACCATTGAAAAAAACAACAAAGCATTGAAAGGTGCATTGCCCGACAATTACTTTTCTCGTTTGGGTTTAGATGTAACCAAACTTGCTTCTTTGCTTGATACCATCAATGATATTGACACCACCAAAGACCCAAAACACGATGTAGTGGGCAAAGTATATGAATACTTTCTTTCAAAATTTGCATTAGCTGAAGGAAAAGGAAAAGGAGAATTTTACACGCCCAAAAGCATTGTAAACCTGATTGCCGAAATGATTGAACCTTACAAGGGCATTATCTATGACCCTGCTTGTGGTTCAGGTGGTATGTTTGTTCAATCTATCAAGTTTATTGAGGCACACCACGGCAACAAAAAAGAAATTTCTATATACGGACAAGAATACACCAATACCACCTACAAACTGGCAAAGATGAACCTTGCCATACGGGGCATTAGTGGCAACTTAGGCGAAAAAGCTGCCGACACCTTTGCAGACGACCAACACAAAGACCTGAAAGCCGATTACATAATGGCAAACCCACCTTTTAACCAAAAAGACTGGAGAGGCGAAAATGAATTGATTGACGACCCACGTTGGAGAGGTTATGATATGCCACCAAAAAGCAACGCCAATTATGGTTGGATTTTGAATATGGTTTCTAAACTTTCCGAAAACGGAATTGCGGGTTTTATACTGGCAAATGGTGCATTGAGTGGTGGTGGCGAAGAATATAAAATACGCAGAAAGCTCATTGAAAATAATTTAGTTGAAGCGATTGTAATTATTCCGAGAGATACTTTTTACACCACCGACATCAGCGTAACGCTTTGGATTTTGAACAAAAACAAAAAAGCAAGAGCCGTTGAAATAAACGGCAAACAGAAAAACTACCGTGACCGTGAAAAAGAAATCTTGTTTGTGGATTTAAGGCGTTGGGGACAAGAATTTGAAAAGCAGTTTATTGAACTTACAGAAGAAGACATTGCCAAAGTAGCCTTGAATTACCACAACTGGCAACAAACCGACTTTAAGAAAACTTATAAGAATGTGCCTGAGTATTGCTACTCTGCCAACTTTGAACAATTACAGGCAAACGATTTTTCACTGGTGCCAAGCAAATACATTGAGTTTATAGACCGTGACAGCGAAATTGATTTTGACACCGAAATGAAACGAATTCAAAAAGATTTCAAAAATCTTTTGAAAGAAGAAAAGCAATCGCAAGTACAATTGATTAATGCTTTTAAAACTTTAGGTTATGAAATCTAAAAGAAAACAATTGGGCAATGAAATAGAAAAAGTGGTTTTTCCTTTAGCCGAAAATATAGCCGAAATGCCCAATGGCTATGTTTCTTTTGTAGATGAACTGAAAGGGTTTATTAAAAAAGAAAAGCTAGTTTCAATACTCAATGCCAACCAAAGAATGATTTTAATGTATTGGCACATTGGCAAAGCTATACTTACAAAACAGGAAGAAGAGGGTTGGGGTACTAAAATAGTTGACAGACTTTCTGTAGACTTAAAAAATGCTTTCCCCGAAGAAACTGGTTTTTCGCCTAGAAACTTGAAGTATATGCGAAAGTTTGCTGAATCGTGGGCAAATATAGAAATTGTGCAACGCACCGTTGCACAAATACCTTGGCGAAGCAATATTACACTTTTAGATAAAATAAAAGAACCAGAATTGAGACTTTGGTATGCACAAAAAACCATAGAAAATGGCTTTGGCAAAGATATGCTGGTCTTTCAAATAGAAAGTAAACTGCATATAAGGCAGGGCAATGCGATAACTAATTTTAAAGAAACAATGCCACCAATAGATTCTGACTTAGCAACTCAATCTTTTAAAGACCCATACATTTTTAATTTTTTAGGTAATGCAAGCCATATCAAAGAAAGGGAGTTAGAACAAAAACTGATAGACCATATTCAAAAATTTTTATTGGAACTAGGGCAAGGTTTTGCATTTGTAGGTCGTCAGGTACATTTAGAATTAGGCGATAGCGATTTTTACCTCGACTTGCTTTTTTATCACATTAAACTAAAGTGCTATGTAGTAATAGAGCTAAAAACAGGCAAACTAGAACCTGATCATATAAGCCAACTTAATATGTATATGAATGTGGTAAATGATGCATTATGTGGCATAGACGACAACAAAACGATTGGCTTATTGCTGGTAAAGGAAAAAGATAAGATTGTAGCTGAATATTCATTGGCTGGTATCAATAACCCAATTGGCATTTCCAATTGGGAAAACGAAATCAAAAAGTC
>REBA01000010.1 GCA_004294225.1 Cytophagales bacterium
CGGTGAATGCAGGAGAAGACCAAATTATCTGTGCAGATGCAAGTTCTTTAAAATTGAGCGGATCATTTACAAATACCTCAAATGCTACATGGTCGGCGATTCCTAGTGGTGGAACATTCTCCAATACGAGCATGAATCCTAATTTCACTCCTTCAAATAATGATAAAGTGAATGGGAAAGTAAAAATTATTCTTAGTAGTGCAAATAATAGTATTTGCCCCTTGATTAATGATACATTAGACATTACAATAACTCCTATACCAAGTCTAGATATAAATCCTAACACTGAAATATGCGAAGACACCAATAGCATAAAATTAAATGGAAAAGTTACCATCGCTCAAGGTGGAAAATGGGAAACAAATGGTAGTGGTAGCTTTAGCCCAAGTGAATTTGATTTGAATGCCCAATACTTATTGTCTGAAAATGACAGAAAATTAAGCAGCATTACTACAAAGCTTACTACTATTGGCAATGGAACATGTAATGCTCAATCAAAAAGTTTTGAAACTATCATCAATAGAAGTCCTCAGATTAATGCAGGTGGAGACATCGAGACCTGTGCAGATATTCCTACTATTGCACTAAAAGCAACACTTTCTAATGCAACGGGACTAATATGGAAGACAAAAGAAAAAGGAACATTTACACCTAACAATATTAGTGCAACTACTAATTATCAAATAACTTCGAATGATATAAGTTCAGGTATTGCTAGTTTTGAAATACAAACAACAGGAAATGGGAAATGTAAACCTGCCTTTGATTTTATTAATGTAATCATCAACCCTACACCCTCAGCTTTAGTAAATGCTGGTTTTGACCAAATCACATGTGCAAATAAGAAAGCCATTGATTTAAATGGATCGATTACTGGAGCTCAAGGAGGAAAGTGGAAAACAACTGGAACTGGAACATTTCTTCCAGACACCACCAACCTCAATGCCACATACATTCCGTCGGCAGCTGATACCTCTAGTCAAGCAGTTTCAATAATTCTTACCACCACTGGAAACGGATTATGTAAGCCAGTTACCGATACAATGAAATTAACTCTAGTTCCATTGCCATTAGTGAAAGTCAATCCACCACAAACCATATGTGCAGACAGTTCGCAAGTATTGCTATCTGGACAAATATTTAATTCAAAAGGCGGAAATTGGACAAGCTCTGGAACAGGTTTCTTTAGCCCAAATACCAGCCAACTTTCTACAAAGTATATCGTTGCAACTGCTGATGTAAATACTGGCAAAATAGGTATAACACTTACCACCTCTGATGACGAACTATGTCCTCCGCTTAGTGCATCTACTATAATTACAATCACACCGAAACCTACATTAAAGATCCCTTCAGATGCAGAAATATGCAGTAATATTGGGAGTCTAAATTTAAATGCAGAAAAGACTGTTGCCAGAGGGATAATTTGGAAAACATTCGGAGACGGTGTATTTGATCCTAATGCACAAGGAGACTTTACAAATTATATTATCTCTAATAATGATATTCAGCAAGGTGCGGTCAAAATATCTGCTACTACCACGGTCAATGGGAATTGTAAACCTGTAACAGAAAGTCTAATCATAAAATTCATCGAATCGCCGATTGTCAATGCAGGCCCAGACATTACTATTTGTGCCGATACTTCCAAAGCAAATCTTTTAGGAACAGTAATAAATACTTCAAGTTTTATTTGGAAAACCTTAGGAAGTGGTATATTCAGTAATGCCAATATACAGAATCCTCAATATACCCCATCTGAAGAAGATAAAACTATTGGAAATGTAAAATTGGTACTAACCACTATAGGAAATACTAACTGTAATTCTATTAGCGATACCATGCTTGTTGTGCTTCAAAAACTACCAAGTATTACCATTCAATCAACTAGAATCTGCCCAGATGAAAAAAGTGCTCAACTTGGTGTTTTCTTCCAGAATGCCAATACAGGATTTTGGTCAAGCGAAGGAACAGGTACATTTTCACCAAATGTATTTGCTTTTGATGCACAATATTTCCCATCTTCTGCCGACATCATTGCTGGAAAAACAAAGTTAAGTTATACTGCATCCTCTATAGGCGTATGTCCAAACACAACATCGTTTACCGATCTAATCACTATACCTCCACCAAGAGCAGATGCTGGTCCTGATCAAGTGATTTGCAAAGGGTCTAAAACGAATTTATTCGCCATCACAAGACCCAACCAAACTTATCAATGGCAAAATATTGATGGTACATTATTGGGAAGTGCACAATCAATATCCGTTGTTGTAAATAATGACACTAGATTTATCCTAACAACCTCTGATATTTCTGGATGTACTTCTAAAGATACCATGAGTGTAGGGACAATAACACCTCCTTTATTCAACTTAGCAAAACAATTCTGTTTAACAGAAGATTTACTTGTAAATTCTAATCCAACAAACGTTCCTCCTGTAAATGGATTATTTCAATGGGCTAGAAACAATCAAAATATCAATGACGAAACCAAACCAATTATCTTCCCAAGAGACGCAGGAAAATACAAAATTTTATATTCTTTCGAAAGTTGCTCTGCCAAAGATACAACAAACATCACCTCACCTCCATCTCTTATATCTATCAATAAATTTGGATGTATGAATGATAAAGTAACTTTAGAAACAAGTTCTCTTAAAGATGTTACTTATTCTTGGTCAAGAAACAATGTTAATCTGGGCAACACGAATAATCTTAGCGTAAACACTATTTTAGACACCAACTATTACAGCGTGCGTGTAGTAGATAAAAACAATTGCTTTACTATAGATAGTGTAAGAATAATAGGTATTCCAAAACCTATATTATCTCTTATAAACATTACCGCTTGTACCAATGATAATATAGTACTAAGAGCTACTCCTATTAATTTTAGCTCTATTGAAAAATATAAAACCAATTATAACTGGAGCAAGGATAATGTATTGCTATCAGAAAAATCTGACTCCTTGAAAATTAATTCTGCTGGAACCTATATCGCTACTACCACTGTAGAAGTGTGTAGTACAATAGACACTTCTGTTGTAAAATTAAACCCAATTCCGCTTCCCATAAAAAACAGAAGTGCTGAATTCTGTAGCGAATCTGACAAAAAAGTTATTATTGATGCCAACAACGGACAGCCTCAAATCAAATACCTATGGTTAATATCAAAAAATACCACTACTAAAGATACTGTAGATAAAGAAGGTTATTACTTAGTTAGCTTAAGCAATCAATTCAATTGTAAAATTACAGATAGCATTAAAGTTTTTGACAATTGCCCACCTGTAATCTATGTTCCCAATGCATTTACCCCTGGATCGAACAATGGTGATAATGGCTTTAAAGTATTTGGTAGAAACTTTACCAATTTCCAAATATTAGTATTTAGTAGATGGGGAGAAGTAATATTTAAGACCAATGACCGAAATGAAATTTGGGACGGAACATATCGTGGCGAACCTATGCCAATAGGAGTTTACCCTTATTTAATCAATTATGAAGGTGATTCAGAAAAATATAAAGGTCCTTACAAAACTGAAGGTACAATAACAATAGTGAAATAGTATTTTGTTTAACATTTTAATATAAAACAAGATGACTTTGGTATATTTGTGCATACACACGAGAAAAAAAGATGCAGGATGAAATCAAAATAAAAATCTCCTATAAATTATTGTTGTGGATAGGGATATTTATAACAACGATTTCAAATTCCTATGCCCAATTTTCTATATGTATTGACCGAACTGATAGCATACCTATAATTAAAAAAGAAGTAAGAATATGCCTAGGAAGTACCGCCACTGTTGTTGCAAAAGCATGTAATGTTACCAATAATTCCGAAACCTATACATATACTTGGACAAATATTAATGAAACTTATATTACCGTAAATAGTCCTAAATTTCTAATTCAAGAAGCAGGAAAATATGAGATTGCCGTAAAAGCAAGAACTTCTAATCAAATCAAGTACGATACTATTACTGTAAGTTATCAAAGCAGAGAAAGTTTTAAAATCACCCCTTCCGCACCTGTAAAATGTAAGAATGACAAGCTTGTTCTTAAGGCAAATACTTCTGGATTTAAAAACTATAGATGGCGATTGCTAGGTTCAAATACTTTACTCAACAGCACAGACTCTCTTGTTAACCCTACTGCAAATAAAGAATATATAGTTTCCGCTATCTCACCTAATGGTTGTAAAATAGATAGCAATATATACATCATTCAAGCTCCAAGTATATTTGAACCCACTATTAACCTAGGTCCCAAAGACACGGCCATTTGCGAAGGTAAGCCCCTCAGGCTTAAAAATCTTCTTGGAAATAAATATACTCATTTATGGAGTATAGGAAGCAGAGATACCGCTATAACTATTAATTCTGTTGGCAAGTATTGGCTAAATGTAAAAACAGAAATCTGTTCAGCTACAGATACCATTGTAGTCCGAAATTCATTATCTCCAGTTATTACCGAAAGAAAAATATTCTACGCCTGTTTTGGTAAGGGAACTTCACTGAATTTAAATATAAAAGGCGATACCAATGCTTTCCAATATCAATGGTTGCCCAGCAAAGCACTTAGCTCTAATAGAATAAAAACACCAATAGCTTCCCCTACAGAAAACACCAGCTATACCCTCAGGGTATCCGCTCCAGGAGGTTGTTTTGATACTGCTACAGTGAAAGTATTTATCAATCCAAAACTAGAAATCAACATTGCAAGCAAAGACACCGTACTTTGTGGCGGAGCATCTTTGCAGCTCTTGACCAAAGTTAGTGGAGGAAAACCTTTTCTGGACCCTAACAACAAATACAATTACTCTTGGAGTCCTAATAATGAAATAACTAATCCAACAAGTCCCTCTCCTACTGTAAAACCCACAAAAACAACAATATTCAAGCTAAAGGTAACAGACTCGGCTCAATGTAGCGATACCGCTACTACTGAAATAAAAGTATATCAATTACGTATCGAAATTGACACCCTAAATAAATCTAATTTCTGCATTCAAGACACGGTCTCAGTAAGGGCCAAAGTAATTACCAACAGCCCATCTTATGAATTTGTTTGGAGAAGTCAACTATCCAAAATCATTGATAGCACTAAGCTGAGTCCCCAATTTATTTTGAATAAAAGTGGCTCAGAAAAACTAACTGCAATTGCTAAAGACCAATCAGGATGTACTGTAAAAGCCGATTTATCTTTCAATATAAATAAGCTTCCTACTGTGTCGATACCTCTCAAATATAGAAGAATATGCTTTGGCGATTCTGTGCAAATATTGGCTACAGCCTCTGGGGGCTCTGGAATCAATTACGGCTTTTCTTGGTCTCCTATAAATACTGGGATTTATAAGCCCAACACAAGCAACCCAATGTTTATTGGCAACCAAGAAGTTGTTGGAGAAAAAAAATATAAAGTCAGAGTAACAGACTCCTTTGGTTGTAAAAGCCAATCTGATTCCATAACTATAGAGACAATACCTTTCTTTGTGGCTAATCTTGGCGGTATAGATACCTCTACCTGCAAAGGAGATAGTATCAAGCTGTTTCCTTCTAGCCCCATTCCTCCTAGTTTTACTTATAACTGGGTAAATGCTAGCACTGGAACTACTATTGGAAAGAACACTTTCATTATTGTAAAAGAAACAGGACTATATCAACTAAAAGTAGAAGATGCACAATCAGGCTGCTCTAACAAAGTATCCAAGCAAGTCTATATTTTAGAACCACCTATCAATCCTCAAATAATAGCACCTATTCAGGCATGTACATCTGATTCAATTTTATTAATTGCAAAAGGAATTCTTGAGAAATCTAAAGTTGTATGGACTAGCAAAAACGGAGGCATTATTTTATCTCCAGAAAATGATACTACACTCTACTTCCCCTCTAAAGAAATAAAAGGTAATGCAGAAATAAAAGCTACAATCTCGAATCTTTGTGGAAAAAAAGATACTAGTTTTTTTATTCAGTTGCTTCCTTCTCCACAATTAAAACTAAGTGCTAACCCACAAGAAAGTTTTATTGATTCTTTGATAACTTTTTCTAACAGCACGAGTCTCAACGAAACATTGAATTGGAATTTTAGAGATGGAAGCCCAAATAAACAAGGTCAAAATACCGAACATCGCTACTCTAAAGCCAATAATTATACCATAATTGCATTTACTGCTCGACCTTTAAACGGATGCCCTGCAATAGATTCAATAAGAATAACTGTTCTAGAAAACCAGCTCATCACTGAGCTATTTATCCCTAATGTATTTGCCCCTTCTGCTTCTGACAGAGATAATCAGACATTTAAAATATTTGGAAAAAATATCAGCAACCAAAACTTTAACTTTATTATTCTCAACAGATGGAGCGAAATAATCTTTCAAACCAATGATTTAGAATTAGCACTTAATAAAGGCTGGAGTGGAACCAACACAGCAGGACAATTACTTGAATCAGGTAATTATACTTTTATTTTAAAAGGCATCTTTAAAGATGGCGTACCTTTCAATAAATATGGAAATGTAACCCTATTAAGATAAATGAAAAAGAGCTCCCTCCATTTTTATCGTTTAGTTCGTCTGCAAATTATAATTTTGCTAAGCATTGCATATTTTAGCCCTATTATATTACCAAGGCTTTGTGCTCAGGATGCAGTATTTTCTCAATTTTACGCCTCTGGTCTTTATCTGAACCCTGCTCTTGCAAGTCTTCAGCCACACCTCGTCCTAAATACTAATTACCGTGTACAATGGGCAAATATTAATCCTCATACTACAGGCCAAATTTCGCTCATATATCCTTTCCTTAATAAAAATAATCCCCTACATTATCACTGGGGTGGAATGGGGGCATCGGTTTTTCAAGACAATACAAGCAATCAAAATCAAATAAAAAATACAGGAGCAAATGCTAGTTTTGCCTATAATATTAATTTGGGGGATTTAAAAACTAATTTGCTGTGTATGGGCATTCAAGCTGGATTTATTCAGCAGCAACTCAATACCACCAATTTAATTTGGGGAACTCAATATACCCAAGGCACAAATACAATAGATGCCAATGCTGAACTCCCCAATATTGTTACACAAAAAATATATCCCACTTTTGCAGGAGGACTATTTTGGTATTTTGCCAACAGCAATAAGCAAGAAGATAATAGTTTTAAAATGTATGCTGGTATAGCTGGCTATCACCTGAATACGCCCAACAAATCTATGCTAAGCAATAGTAATGACCAATTAGCTATGCACCTAAAAGCCCACGGAGGAATAAGCCTACCTCTAAGCCCAAAACTAAGCTTTTCTCCTAACTTTATATTTGCTTATCAACAGCCCTTTCGTCAGTTCAATACAGGAGCATACTTTAGTTACCTCATCAATGAAAGTTCAACAGGAATATTTGCCCGAACAGAACTAATTCTTGGCTCTTGGTATCGCTGGGGAGATGCCTTGATAGTTAACACAGGAATCAGCACCAACTTTTTTTCACTGGGTTTTAGCTATGATATGAATCGCTCATCACTTCAGCAATACGCCAATACTACAGGGGCTTACGAAATCTCTTTAGGAATAAAAATCCCTAGAGGAGTGCAGCTAAAACATTATGCTACACCTAGGATATAAGAAAAATAAGTTATAATTATTGTTAGTTTATTTTACATTTCAACCATCATGCATACTTACACTTTATAGATTTATAATTTTATATTTACCAATACACCACCAATTCAAGTGTTTTTTATTAAATTAAAAGAAAATACCTTTAAGAAGTTTAATTTTAATCCAATTTTATGAAAAAAGTAGCTATATTATTTATTATTCCTTTATTTTTTATAGTTGGTTGCAAGAAATCCAAAGAAAATTTACCAAACCCAGTAGTTACCCAAAAATCTTCAAAAAAGTATATAGAAAAAATCTCATTTAAAGAAACTGTTGATTTTGCTCAAGAAATAGATACTATTGAAAACAAAATATACCTTACCTTTAAAGAGGGCATTGCTATTAAAGAGCTTACCCCAATTTTGAGTTTATCTCCATCCTCAACATCCAGCTTAATACCAAACAAACCACTAGATTTCTCAGTACCTCAAATTATTGAAATTACTGCTGAAGATGGAACAAAAAAATCCTTTAGCATTGAGGCTATTCAAAGTAAAATAATTGTTATAGGTATTTTCTATTACGACCTTAATGGAGATAAAATAGCCGATGATAATGAAATCACTAGAGTTGATTTTAGTACTGGTGAATTTGCTTATTTTAATTATCGTGATGATAAAAGCCTAAATTTTTACAGTGGAAAATTAAAGGTGGATAGAATAATAGGTGACTTTATATACATGGATAGAAAGAAAATAACTTCTTTTGACTTTAATGTAAACATTAATAATTCTGTATTAAACTCTGCTATTATTGGAGATTACAAAATGACATTTCCAAATATTAAATTTAATTTTGGGGTAAGTTATTTAGATGGAGGATTATCTTACCCCCATACTGGTGGAGAATTATCAATCAAATCTTATAACAAGAAGTTTAATACACTATCTGGTTCAATTACAAATGCTACCTTTAATACTGGTGTGGCTGATGAGCTTAACCCTAGTATGGTTAAGCTCATATCTTTTAGTTTTGAAAATATCCCATTGAAGTAAACTGATGGAGTCCTAGTCTTTGGGCTAAAGTAACATAGATAAAAGAATTTAACATCTCAGTCTCTATAGTTTCCTTCAACAATCGGCTTACATCCTGATTATTCTGCCATCTTGCATTTCTATGATTCTATTGGTTCGAGCAGCAAATTCGTTATCATGGGTTACTATCAGTAGTGTCTGATTAAATTCTTGAGCTAGTTCTTGAAATATATTAAACACAACTTCACTGTTTTTTTTGTCCAGATTCCCTGTAGGCTCGTCTCCCATGATGATTATAGGTTCATTAATCAAAGCCCTTGCAATAGCTACCCTTTGTTTTTGCCCTCCAGAAAGCTGATTAGGTTTTTTCAACGCCTCTTTTTCTATTTCCAATATTTTAAGCTTTTCTAAAGCTTTATGCTCTAATTCTTCTTGCGACAGTTTACCTAGCTTCAAGCCTGGTAGCATCACATTTTTTAACACATTAAATTCATTCAGCAAATAATGAAATTGAAATACAAAACCTATTTTCTCATTTCTTACTCTAGCAAGTTCGTTTTCCTTTTTTAACTTTAAGAGTTGATTGTCTATCACTAATTCGCCTTCATAATCAGTATCCATAGTAGAAAGTATATAAAGCAGCGTAGATTTCCCGCAACCTGACTTCCCAATTATTGATACAAATTCACCTTTGTTCAATGTAAAATTGATGTCGCTTAGCACTTTTACTTCTATCGGGTCATGAAAATATTTATTAATATTTCTTGCCTCTAATACGATGTCTGCCATGTTATTTTCCTCTAATGATAATGACGGGGTCTATCTTGCTGGCCTTTCTCGAAGGGAAATATCCTGCAAAGTAGGTGGTGATGATAGAGAAAACGCCTCCTATAAAATAGAATTTTGGATTATAATTGATCGGATAAGTTTCTATAGTAGGAAGTGCTTCCGTGTTAAATGGTATCTGGTCTATAAATGCTGATAAACCAAAGCCAAAAAGCAATCCTAATGCTCCACCAAAAATGCCTATACTCAATGCGATGGTAATAAAAACATGATTCACATCTTTGCCCGAAAAACCTGTAGCTTTTAATATGGCTATAGAATCCATTTTTTCATAAATCATCATGTTTAGAATATTATAAATCCCAAAACCTGCCACAATCAACAAAGTAATACCTACAGCATAAGAAATCAGAGAACGAACAGAACTCCCTGTTTCGAACTGGGAATTGGCAGTCTGAATATCTATAGCCTCTACTTCAAATATTTCTTGAAACTCTTTTGCGATTGTAGGAGCATTATTCATATCATATAGTTTGATTTGAATATCGGTAATATAATTATTCGATTCTGAAAGTAGCTTCTGAGTAGTAGAAATAGAGGCATAACTTTGCACCTTATCTATTTCTTGTAGCCCCGATTGAAAAAAGCCAACTACCTTAAGTGGAATTCTTTCTCCTTTCGTAGTCGTAACCTGAATAACATCTCCAATATTAGCCAACATTTTCTCTGCTGCTCCTTTACCTAGTAGGATGCTATTAGGAATTAGTTCTAAATCCATATAATTTCCTGCTACCACATACTGCTCAAAAGCGAATAATTTATTCTCATTCACTACATCTATTCCATTAATAACGCCAGTAAGATCAATAGTTCCGACATTATAAAAAACTTGAGCAGTAATCTTACTGGCTACTCCAGACACTCTCGGGTCAGAAAGCAATGTTTTAATAATTGAAGCATTATTGTATAGCTCTAATTTATCATTTTTAGGTTTTACAGAACTAATGAAATTATAAGAAGATAAAAAATCAGGATGCAGGGAGGTGGGTTGTGATTTAGTGGGTTGAATTTCGTTGTATAGTCTAATATGAGGTGTTCTGTTCAATATTAATCCATCTAGAAGATCATTCAGCCCTGTCATAAAGCTTAATAATGCTATGAACATAGTAATACCGAAAGTTACCCCTATAGCTGCAATAAGTGTTTGTCTCCACCTTGCTAATAAAAGTGCTATTGATATATCTTTAATTAATTTGAATTTCATTTTTTAGGTATTACCAATTCATCTGCCGCACCAATACCAGATAATATTTCTACATTTTTATAATCTTTCAAACCTACCTTGACTTTTACAAAGGTTCCATTCTTCAGTGCTACTAAAGAATCATCTTTTAATAAACTCCGTGGAATTAAAAGCACATTTTCCTTCTTCTGAATAACAATATTGGCTTCAAAGGTAATGTTTGGATACAACTTTGGAGGTGCTTTCACAAAGAGTGCTTCAACTAAAAATGTTTTTGTTCTTTCATTCATTATTGGGTTTATCCTTGAGACATTCGCTTCAAAGACTTGCCCTTTATAACTATCGAGACTTAGCAATACTTTAAGCCCTTCTTTAATTCTAAATATATCGTATTCATCAACCTGCATTTCCAAAACAAATTGTTTATTGTTTCCAACAATTGCTAATGGACTTTGAGGAGTTACAAGCTCTCCTTTCCTCTTATAAATCGAAAAAACTACGCCATCCAACTCACTTTTAAGTACGAAATCTTTCTCTTGTTTTAAAGAAATTTGAAAATTTGTTTTAGTTTGTTCTGCATTAAGCTTTAATAATCTTTTCAAATCATCTAATTTGAACTGGGCAGATTTATAATTGAGTTGAGCATTTTTATAAGCCAATTCTTTCTGCTCTAAATCAAGTTTAGAACCAATTTGGTTTTGCCATAATCTAGATTGCCTAACCCACAAAGTAGAGTCTAGCTTCATTCTAGACTCTGACAAAGCTACAAGCTGGGCGGCTTCATCAAGTTTACTTTTATTGGCACTATAATCAGAATAACTAGCTAACAGAGCTGCATTCTCTTTATTAAGCTGTTGTGCTTTATTAGAAATCAATAAAATGGGTTCTCCAATTTTTATGCTATCCCCTTCTTTTTTAAATAACGTTTCAACAATACCACTAACATTTGCAAATGCCTGATATTGTGATTGGCTTTTCACAATACCAGAAGCATAAATAGATTCGGAAATTGAAGAAATCTGTGGCTTAGTGAATTGTTCTTTGGATTCACATGCCAACAATAAATAGGAGAATGCTATTAAATATAAATATCTGACCATACCACTAAGTTAATATATTTAGACAAATTTCATTACTGATTATTATCAGCAACTGGATTGACTTGTGGCTATTCCTGTACTATACTCCTAATCTCTTGATGTGCTTAATATGGGCACTGAAAGCATAATAAACATTTGAATATTCAATGTACTTGACTCCAAATTGTTCGCAGGTTTCTTTTACCAATAAATTAATTTTAGGATAATGAACATGGCTGATTTTAGGGAAAAGATGATGCTCTACCTGAAAATTTAATCCCCCAAGAAGCCATGAAACAAATTTGCTTCGGGTAGAAAAATTTGCAGTGGTGCTAATTTGGTGCAATGCCCATTCTTGATCTATTTTATTTTCGCTATTGGGTAATGGGAAATCGGTATCTTCTACTACATGGGCCATTTGAAAAACTATACTTATAGTAGTACCACATACAAATGAAACAATACAAAATCCCAATATTGTTTGCCATAAGCCAACATAAATAAGGGGTAGCACTATAAAGACAAAGCTATAAGCAATTTTAGTAAACCAAAAAACAAGATGCTCTTTTAAGTTAATGGTATTTTCATTTTTGAGATTGCCTATTTTATTATTAAAATATTTAACATAATCTTCATAATAAATCCACACAAAATAAGAAATACCATATAAGAAGAACCAATAAATATATTGGAATTTATGAAACCACAACTTAGGTTGATGCTCATTAACTCTCATAAAAGGCAAGATGTCAATATCGCTATCCAATCCTTCTATATTAGTGAAGGTATGATGATTGATATTATGCTTAACTTTCCAAAAATAGATATTTCCACCTAAAACATTTAAAAAATATCCAGCGATTTCATTGACAAACTTATTGCTAGAGAAACTACCATGACCTCCTTCATGCATCACATTAAATCCTATCGCTCCCATATTAATTCCCATTAATACACAAAGCAATAAAGCAATAAATATTGAAGGAGTATAAAACACCAAAACAATATAACTAGCTACAAACAGACCAACTAAAATAACACCTTTAAAATATAAGTGAGCGTTACCTGAAGGCTTTATATTGTTTGATTTGAAATAACAATCGACTTTTTCTTTAAGAGACTTAAAAAAAGGATTTTGCTTATTATTGAAGGTAGTTTTTGACATAAATAGAGATTAGCAATAGAAGCATTGCTAGTACTCTATTTGTAAAATAAATTTCTACAATAACGCTATTTTTTATCAGATTTAAACGAATTCAACTAAATATTTTTTATACAAAAGCGTAAAAAAACACAATAAAAAATCTAACCTATTTGCTCTTAATACTCTGGTGAAAAATTAGCATTGGTGTCCTCCAAATATCCTTCGTCGATTTTTAGGTCTTTCCCCATTGCACTTTTTACAGCCAATTGGTCACAGTGCTCATTTTCTGGATGTCCAGCATGTCCTTTAATCCATTGAAACTTGACTTGGTGTTTTTTATATATTTTAATAAAACGCTGCCATAAATCTGGATTCTTTTTGCCTACAAAGCCTTTCTTTTCCCATCCCCATATCCACTTTTTCTCTACGGCATCTACTACATATTTTGAATCAGAATAGACCACAACTTGTGTACCTTCATTTTTTAAAGCTTCCAAGCCTACTATCACGGCTAGAAGTTCCATACGGTTATTGGTCGTATATTGAAATCCTTCAGTGATTTCTTTTCTATGGCTATTGAAAGTAAGAATTGTGCCATATCCTCCTGGCCCTGGGTTGCCTCTGGAACTACCGTCAGTATATATTTTTACCATTATTTGTATTGATTAAAGAAATGAAAAAGTTGAAGGAAATCATCTTCGTTATGAGCTGGGAAATTAGCTATTCTAAAAGTATTTTTTGCCCATTCTCCATAGCCATTTCCTAATATTATTCCATTGCTTTTTGCATCTAATTTTATTTGATTAATTTTTGAAGGATCTCCGAGAACTGTTACTACTGTAGGAGACCTTGCTGATTCATTACGAACAAGCAATTGAAAACCGTTTTTGTAATCATCAAAAAACTGATAAATCAATCGTGCATTTTTTTGTAGAGCATTTTCCACATGGTTAAGTTCAGTCCTAGCTTTTAGCACTCTATTTAACAAATAAATGCCTAACATATTTGGAGTGTTACAGGTCTGAAAAAGCAAAGCTTTTTCATGAAGATGTTTCAAATGATGAAAATAATTATTTCTATTCAATTCCGTAGCACGTTTCACAGCCCTTGGAGAACAAATTAAGATACCAAGTCCTGATGGTAAGCCAAAACATTTTTGAACAGAAGCGAAGCAAAGGTCAATATTAGTGAAATCAATCCTTACACCACCCATAGAAGATGTAGCATCAAGAGCAATAAGTGCTTCTGAATTATTCTTTCTAAGTAGACTTAATGAATTATCTGACAGTATTGTACCATTAGATGTTTCACAATGAGTAAGACAAATTAAAGAAACGTCTTGAATAAATTGTGTAGGTATTTCTTTATTAATATCAAATCGTATATCTAGTGTATTATGTCCTAAATTCTTATCTACATCACTCCATTTCTTACCAAAATCTCCATTATACAAGTGTGCTACAGAATCATCCACAATTGAGTTTCCAATAATATACCAGCATTCTGTAGCAGAATTGACAAAATAGACCTCATATTCTTTGGGGACTTTTAAATATTCTTTTAACCCCAATACAGTAGCTTCCACCAATCTTACAAACTCTTCTTGCCTATGATTGATAGAGAGTATACCTGATTTTACAGCATCAGCAAGATATTGTTCAATGTGGTCTGTTAGTTTGGAAGGTCCGGGGTAAAAAGAAATCATTTGTTCTTTTGCTGTAATCCCCAATAAGCAAGTGCTAAATCATAGCTTTGCAAACCCAAGCCTACAATTACACCTTTACAATTTTTACTTAAATAGCTATGGTGCCTAAATTCTTCTCGTGCATGAATATTAGAAATATGAACTTCAATAACAGGTGTTTTTATGGCAGCAATAGCATCTGCTATAGCTATAGAGGTGTGGGTATAAGCACCCGCATTAATAACAATACCATCGTAATGAAAACCCACTTCATGAATTTTATCAATCAATTCCCCTTCTGAGTTTGATTGAAAATAATTTAGTGTCAAGTCCAAAAATTTTGTTTTTAGAAGCTCAAAATAGCCTTCAAAAGTTTCGTTCCCATATATACTAGGCTCTCTTTTACCAAGCAAATTAAGATTTGGTCCGTTGATGATGATAATTTTCATAGGATGCTATATTTATCGTATTTCAAATTACAATTTCGTAAAATAATATCAATTATTTTTAATCTCTGCTGCTTCTTATCATTTAAGGTTAATATATTTGAAAGTAAACTAAAAAAATGATTTGGTCCACCTTGATTAATGACTTCAAGAAACATCTTGTGATGGAACGCTCTCTATCTTCGAATTCTATAGAGGCGTATGAGAGAGATATCAATAAACTTTGCCAATATCTATTACTCGTTCAATTAGATATCAGTGCCAAAGAAGTATCAGATATTCACATCAAAGATTTCTTAAAATATATTGCCGAACTAGGGCTGAATGCACAATCACAAGCAAGGATATTATCAGGCATAAAAGCATTCTACAAATTTCTGTTATTAGAAAATCATGTATCTGAAAACCCTGCATTCCTAGTAGAGGCTCCAAAAATAAGACGTAAACTACCAGACACCCTAGGCTTTGAAGAAATCAACAGCTTGCTTGATGCTATAGACTTATCAAGCGACGAAGGAATTAGAAACAAAGCTATTTTAGAAACTCTCTACAGCTGCGGCTTGAGGGTAAGCGAGCTTACTGAATTAAAACTAGCAAATATTTATTTCAATGAAGGTTTTCTAAAAGTTATAGGCAAAGGCAATAAAGAAAGACTTGTCCCCATTGGGCAAGACGCATTAAAAATGCTTCACCAATATATTCATCAAATCAGGAACCAAATGAAAATACGTAAAGAAGATTCTAGTGTAGTATTCCTCAATAGAAGAGGTGGAAAATTAAGCAGAGTGATGATTTTTTACATTATTAAAAATTTGGCTAAAACTATCAACTTAAAGAAAACGATAAGCCCTCATACTTTCAGACATTCATTCGCCACCCACTTAATTGAAGGAGGAGCAGATTTAAGGGCTGTACAAGAAATGTTAGGGCACGAATCTATTACTACTACCGAAATTTATACTCACTTGGATATGGATTATTTAAATTCTGTAATTAGACAATTTCATCCTAGGAGTTAAATTATTTCCCCTGACTTATAAATAACTGATTTATCTTTATCTTGTAATAGAATTTTAAGCCTTTGTTGAATTAAAATCTCCAATCAACAAAACTATATTAAAGCATTTTTTTAATATCTTTGTTGAAGATTCAAGCTATCAAATAATTTATTATAATGAAAGTATTATTAGACATAAAAGACGATAAGGCTTTACACTTAATGGAAGTACTAAAAAGTCTACCATATGTAAAAACTAAAACTATTTCTGATAAAAAAGCTTTGTTAATGGAAGAAATAAAAGAAGCGGTGCAAGAACTTAACTTGATTAGACAAGGCAAACTCAAAGGTATTCCTGCAAAAAAGTTATTGGATGAGTTATAATATTATCGCTGTTCCTACTTTTAGGAAAGAGCTTAAAAAGTTAGCTAAAAAATATCATTCTCTAAAAACTGATTTAAAGCTTTTATTTGAAAGTTTAGAAAAAAATCCAGAACAAGGAACTGCTATAGGCAGAAATTGTTATAAAATACGAATTTCTATTTCTTCAAAAGGAAAAGGTAAAAGTGGTGGTGCAAGAGTTATAACAAACATCGTTATTACCGAAGAAACGGTTTATTTACTCTCTATTTACGATAAATCAGAAAAAGAAAACCTAACAGATAAAGAGCTAGAGGAACTTCTTAATGCTATTACTAAATAACTAACACAACTCCACAATTTCGCCATACCTAGCTATCTCGTATACTTATCGAAAGTAATGTATTAGAAATAATTTATTGCTTTTAAAATATATCAATTTAGGTTGTATAAATATTTTCTAACAATAAAAAAACTCCCAAAAGTTAAACTTTTGGGAGCTCAAAGAAATTTTAGGCTTTAAAAAATTATTTTACTTTCTTAGCCAGTTCAGTTCCTGCTTTGAACTTAACTACTTTTTTAGCCTTAATTTTGATAGGTTTTCCAGTTTGTGGGTTTCTACCAGTTCTAGCTGCTCTTTCAGAAATAGAGAAAGTACCAAAACCGATCAAGATGATTTTATCACCTTTTTTCAAAGTTTTGCCAGTTACTCCCATAAAAGCATCAAGTGCTCTTTTAGAATCTGCTTTTGTTAATTTTGATTCTGCTGCAATTGCATCAATTAATTGTGCTTTGTTCATGTGTTTAATTGTTTAAGGTTTATATTATTTATCAAAATTATACTAAAAAGCTTACTGTGCAATAGCTACACCCCAATATAAGCATATGAAGTACTCGTAAAAAGCGAGGGGTTAGTATTGAAACACTTGATTTTATTGGGCTATAGATTTTTTTATTAATAGAAAAAAAAATTAAATTGTGGAAAAGTTTTTTATATAAAAATTAAATAATGCCAATTCATGAATATAAAATCAGTACATCACATTGCTATTATCTGTTCAAACTATAACATATCCAAGCATTTTTATACCGAAATACTAAATCTAAAAATTCAAAGAGAAACTTTTCGAGCGGATAGAAACTCTTATAAACTAGATTTAATTGTGGATAACTCTTGTAACATAGAATTATTTTCTTTTGAACATGCCCCAAAAAGAATATCTAATCCAGAAGCCTGTGGATTGAGACATTTAGCATTTGAGGTAGAAAATATAAAAAAAGAGATAGAATATCTCAATAGCAAAGGTATAATTACAGAAGAAATACGCATAGATACGCTCACAGGAAAAAAATTTACTTTCTTTCAGGACCCTGATGGTCTGCCCTTAGAACTATATGAGGCATAATTAACTTTTACCCCTTACTTTCTTCTCTATGTTGTCCCATTCCTCAGAGCTCAATTCATTTAAATGATTAAATTCTCCTGCACCATTCAACCACTCACCACCATCTATAGTTACTACCTCTCCATTAACATAAGCAGCAAAATCAGATAAAAGATAAGCAGCCAAATTAGCCAATTCTTGATGATGACCGAATCTTCCTAAAGGTATCCTTTCTTTTAAGTTCAACTTAGAGGATACTTCCTCAGGAAATAATCTTGTCCAAGCACCTTCTGTAGGAAAAGGACCAGGAGCAATCGCATTAATTCTAATTCCATATTTCGCCCACTCCACTGCCAAAGACCTAGTAAGTGCTAGTACGCCAGCTTTTGCCATCGATGACGGCACAACAAAAGATGAACCCGTCCAAGCATAAGTAGTAACGATATTGAGCATACAGCCTTTATTTTTGCTATCTATCCAATGTTTACCAAGAGCCAAGGTAAAGTTATAAGTTCCTTTCAAAACAATATCTACCACAATATCTATGGCTTTATGCGAGAGACGCTCTGTAGGGCTAATAAAATTT
Organism: Cytophagales bacterium; assembly: GCA_004294225.1. Taxonomy (GTDB): domain Bacteria; phylum Bacteroidota; class Bacteroidia; order Cytophagales; family Cytophagaceae; genus REBA01. Next base: position 18,354 of record REBA01000010.1, read on the forward strand.
CCTGCTGCATTATTTACTAAAGCATCCACTGCACCATATTTTGCAATGGTTTGATGAATTACATCTTCCACTTCTTTATAATTTCTAACATCGCAAGCCAATGCCAAAGCTTTTACACCTGTTTCTTGATACAATTCATTTACAGTATTTTCAAGAACTTCTAACTTCCTAGAGGCAATTACTACATTAGCCCCCAAAGTCAAAAAATATTTTGCCATAGACCTACCAAGTCCAGTTCCGCCACCAGTAATAATAATGGTTTTATCAATAAATATTTTATTTTCAAACATTGGTTTTTGATACTGTAACATCATAGTTTTTTCATTCATTTGTAATTGATATAAAACAATGGAAAATAAAGCATAAAACCTACAGAGAAAATGTAATTTCTAATCAATTACAAATTATTTCTTCAAACCTAAAAATCCTTTATAAATGGGGATAAATAATATCTCTATTCTATAATTAACAACCAAAAAATACTTAATTTGCTTTATTGAACACTTGTTTAAAATAACTTTCAAGTAGTTCATAGTAAAATATAAATAAAAAAAATTATGGCTGATAACACCAATATTATTCCTATTAATATAGAAGATGAAATGAGGGGAGCATACATAGATTATTCTATGTCAGTGATTGTTTCTAGAGCTCTTCCAGATGTAAGAGATGGTTTAAAACCCGTTCATAGAAGAGTGCTTTTTGGGATGTATGAACTAGGAGTAAATTACAATAAATCCCATAAAAAATCAGCAAGAATAGTAGGAGAAGTGTTGGGTAAATATCATCCACATGGAGATGCATCAGTGTATGATACTATGGTAAGAATGGCTCAAGATTGGTCTCTTCGTTATCCTATGGTAGATGGGCAAGGAAATTTTGGCTCTATAGATGGCGATTCTCCTGCAGCAATGCGTTATACAGAAGCACGACTAAAAAGATTTGCCGAAGAAATGTTGGCAGATATAAGAAAAGACACTGTAAACTTTCAACCCAACTTTGACGATTCTTTAGAAGAGCCCACTGTGCTTCCAGCCAAAATACCTAATCTATTAGTAAACGGTAGCTCTGGAATTGCGGTAGGTATGGCAACCAATATGGCGCCTCACAATTTGAGAGAAATAATTGATGGCACAATTGCTTATATTGATAATAATGATATTACAATTTCCGAATTAATGGAATTTGTAAAAGGACCAGATTTCCCCACTGGAGCATCTATTTATGGCACACAAGGCATTAAATCTGCTTTGGAAACAGGTAGAGGTAGGATAGTTATCCGCTCAACCGCAAAATTTGAAACCACACCAAGTGGGAAAGAACAGATTATTGTAACCGATGTCCCATACATGGTCAATAAGGCTTTGATGATAGAGCGAACTGCTCAGTTGATCAATGAAAAGAAAATTGAGGGAATTAGCGATATCAGGGACGAGTCAGACAGAGATGGTTACCGAATAGTTTATGATATTAAAAAAGATGCCATACCAAGCATAGTGCTTAATAATCTTTACAAATACACCCAACTCCAATCATCATTTGGGGTAAATAATGTGGCCTTGGTTGGTGGTCGCCCGATGACATTAAATCTAAAAGATCAAATTAAATACTTTGTAGAACACCGCCACGAAGTAGTAACTCGCAGAACACAATTTGAACTTAACGAAGCCGAAAAAAGAGCCCATATCTTACAAGGATATCTTATAGCCTTAGATAATCTTGACGAAGTAATAAACCTTATCAGAAATTCTAGAGATCCAGAAATAGCAAAAGATGGGTTAATAGAAAGATTCGGACTAAGTGAAATTCAAGCTAAAGCCATTCTAGAGCTAAGATTGCAAAGGCTTACTGGCATGGAAAGAGATAAAATAGTAAAGGAATACAATGAAATCATGACATTGATCACTGATTTAAAAGACATCCTTTCAAGTTTTACTAGAAGAATGGATATCATAAAATCTGAATTGCTCGAGATGAAAGAGCGATATGGGGATAACCGAAGAACCATAATCGTTCATGCTTCAGAAGACATAGATATTGAAGATATGATTGCCGATGAAGCAATGGTAATCACTATCTCTAACGAAGGATATATCAAAAGAACAGCATTAAGCGAGTTTCGCACACAAAGCAGAGGTGGTGTGGGCTCCAAAGGAGTGGCTACAAAACAAGAAGATTTTACAGAACATTTATTTATTGCTACTAACCACAATTACTTACTCATATTTACAGAATCAGGAAAACTATTCTGGCTAAAAGTTTATGAAATTCCAGAAGGTAGCAAAACTGCAAAAGGAAGACCAATACAAAACCTAATCAACATAGAATCTGGTGATCAAGTTCGATCTGTTATCAATGTAAAAAATCTTAATAATGAAGATTACATTAATAACAATTACTTAATCATGTGTACTGTAAAAGGTACTATTAAAAAAACTACCTTAGAAGCTTACTCAAGACCAAGAGCAAACGGAATCAATGCCATTACCATCAATGAGGGAGACCAATTGCTAGATGTAAAAATGACCAATGGTAATAATGAAATCATTATGGCATTACAAAGTGGAAGAGCAATAAGATTTAATGAATCGCATGTTCGCCCTATGGGAAGAACTGCTGCAGGTGTAAGGGGTGTATTTTTAAATAAAGAAACAGACAAGGTAATAGGCATGGTTTGCCTAAGTAATCCAGAAACTGATCTATTAGTTGTTTCAGAGAAAGGCTATGGGAAACGCTCCTCTATAGATGATTATAGAGTTACAAACAGAGGAGGAAAGGGAGTAAAAACACTAAATATTACAGAAAAAACTGGAAAATTAGTTGCCATACTCGATGTTCAGGATAGCGATGAACTAATGATCATTAATAAATCAGGAATTACTATCAGAATGGCTGTAGCTCAACTAAGAGTTATGGGTAGAGCCACCCAAGGTGTTCGACTCATCAAGCTTAGTGAAAACGATGAAATTTCCTCTGTTGCAAAAATAGAACAACTAATGGTTGGCGAGAGTCTAGAAAGCTTGGAAAAGGCAGAAAAAAATCAAGAAGCGTTCACAAACAATGCAGCACCAATGGAATTAGATGATTCAGAAATTATCGATGATGATGATGAATTGGATGAAGATATTGAAACCGATTCTCCTGAAGAATACGAAGAATAACAATTAAATAATCGCTTATATTAACTCTTAAAATTTTTCAAAAAAGACAACAATGATGAAAACAAAATTTTTAATGGTAAGTGCTCTACTATTAGTTTCAATTACCCACTCATTATTCTCTCAAGGAATAGCAATCCTGAATGCCACCACCTATAGAGATCAAGGCGACCTAATAAAAGCCAAAGAATTTATAGATAAAGCAGTAATTCATGAAAAAACAAGTACCTCTGCAAAAGCATGGTATTATAGAGGATTAATCTATTTTGATTTGGCGAATTCAGGTAAACCTGAAGGTGAAGATGGCTATAAAATTGCAAGCGAATCCTTCATGAAAGTAAAACAATTAGACAAGCCCAATGGAGAATGGATTAAAGAATCAGAAAAATTAAAACATAATATTTGGGCAGGTTTACTTAATTCGGGATTAAAAAAAGCACAAGAAAACAAAGAAGATCAGGCTTATGAATATTATGAGTTGGCTCATAACTTGAAAACTCCAGAAGATACTGCGTATTTTTTTGCCTATGATTACGCAAAAGATTTAGCTTTTAAAACCAAAAATTATGAAAGACTAAAAAAGTATTATCTTATAGATGCTGAAACCACTAAAAACCCTGCTGTGTTCTCTAATCTGAGTTTTATTTATCAAAATGAAAACAACCCAGAGAAAGCATTAGAAATTGTTCAGAAAGGAAGGCAAAAATTTCCATCTGACCCCAAGCTTATGAATGAAGAGATAAATCTTTACGTGTCTTTAAAGAGATTAGACGATGCTCAAAAAAAGATGGAAGAAGCCATTGAAAAAGACCCAAAAAATGTAATTCTTCTTTACAATCTTGGAACCATATATGATAAAAAAGGAGAGGATACTAAAGCCATAGAATTTTATAATAAAGCAGTTACTTTAGAACCAAATAACTATGAAGCCAACTTCAATATTGGTGCTTTTTACTTCAATAAAGGAGTTAAACTAAATGATTACATCAATAAAATGTCTATCAAAGATTATAACTTAAATGCTAAAAAGAAAGAAGCTGAACGTGATGACCTATTGAGAAAAGGACTTACTTATTTTGAAAAGTGTAAATCTATAAATCCCGATGACAGCAACCTCAAAGGTCCATTAGCAGATAGTTATCGAATTTTAAAAGTAAAGAAATAAAAACAACACCAATTATAAAAAAGGCATTGATTTTAAATAATCAATGCCTTTTTTATATATTACAAAATAAAAATAATAAAATGGAACTACCCACGAAAAAGCAAACTGGGATTCAATGGTCTCAAATAGCCAGTCTAGCTGCACTTAACGCCGCTGTAGTATTCAGCTGGATTGCATATAATAATTATCAACCCAAAATATTAGAAAAATTTCAACTTCAAGAGTTGACCATTTTCCTTGCTTTTGCTCAAACTTTAGTTATGGTATTGATTCCACCACTTGCCGGACTTTTAGGAGATTACATGATAAAAAAGAATTCAAACCGATTCTTAATATTTACGATAGGAATAAGTATTACCGCTATGGTATTCATGGCTGTAGCATTTACGGTAAGTGGCCACCTCTTCGAAAGCTGGAAGTCGATGTTGCCTATATTAATATTGATATGGTTAATTTCTATGAACATATTTATTAGCCCTGCAAATTCTATGATAGAACTGTTTGCACCTACAAAGCAGCTTCCAATAGTAATGGGTGTATTGGTAATGGTAACAGAAATCGTAGCTGCATTAGAACCAAGTATAATAGTATTGATAGATACATTAGGCCCCACTTCTACTTTTGTAGGGGGAGGAATACTAATAGCAGTTACAGGATATTCCTTCAAAAAAAGTACAAATAATATCATCCATCGCAATGCCGATGATTCAAATAATAACAGTAAAAACAACTTTGGTAAAATTATCCTTGTTGGCTTATTACTTGGAGCAATTACAGGCATAATAATGAATATATTTCCAACGCTTTTAGAACAGAAATTGATAGATATAAAAATAATAAGCAAAAATGCTCCTTATCTAGTGTCTTTATTACTTATTATAGCTGCCATTCTAGCATTACCTTTTAGTAAATGGGTAGAACAAAATGGTACTCCAAAAGGAATAATCATAGGACTTTTGGGGGCTATCGCGTTAACAATTTTAATATTTATGACATCTGGCTGGATTTGCTTAGTAGCATGTTTAGGATTAGCTGCATTTTATAGCTTAGCTTCAGTAAGTGCCTTTCCCTATGCTTTACAAAATCTTAATGTCAAAGACGTTGCTTATGGAACTGGAATATTTATTGGCAGTACAGAATTAATCGATCAATTGATCAATGTATATGGAATACTATAAAGCCCATGTATTGTATTACATGGGCTTTATAAATTATATTAGTAAACTGCTTGCTCAAAAATTATCTTGATTCCATAGGGACATAATTGCGTGAATTATGTCCAACATATACCTGACGTGGTCTGCCAATTGGTTCTTTGGTTTCTCTTAATTCTTTCCATTGAGCAATCCAACCTGGCAATCTTCCTAGAGCAAACATTACTGTGAACATATTAGTAGGTATGCCTAATGCACGATAGATAATACCAGAATAAAAATCCACATTAGGATATAGCTTTCTTTCCACGAAATACTCATCTTTTAAAGCCGCTTCTTCTAATTCTTTTGCAATAGAAAGAACTGGGTCATTTACACCTAACTTTTCTAAAATATCATCACAAGCTTTTTTAATTATTCTAGCTCTAGGGTCAAAGTTTTTGTAAACTCTATGCCCAAAACCCATCAAACGGAAAGAATCATTCTTATCTTTTGCTTTTGCAATCCATTTTTTGGTATCACCTCCATCTGCCATGATAGCGTCTAGCATCTCTATTACTTCTTGGTTTGCACCACCATGAAGTGGACCCCAAAGTGCATTAATACCTGCAGATATAGAGCCATAAAGACTTGCCATAGATGAACCAACTATTCTTACAGTAGAAGTAGAGCAATTTTGCTCATGATCAGCGTGTAGAATTAATAATTTATTAAGTGCATCAGAAACCACGGGGTCTACTTCATAAATTTCTGTAGGATTAGCAAACATCATATGCATAAAATTGCTACAGTATTCTAAACTTCTAATAGGATAATTTACTGGACGACCTTTAGATTTTTTATAAGCCCAAGCTACCATTGTAGGCATTTTGGCTATTAATCTAATAATTGAATCATTAATTACTTTTTCAGAAGCATTAGGATTAAGTGATTCTGGATAAAAAGCGGTAAGCGAACAAATCAACGAAGAAAGCACTCCCATTGGGTGCGAATAAGAAGGAAAACCATCTAATATAGTTTTTACATCTTCGTGAATCATAGAATGGTCATCTATTCTCTTATCAAATTCGGCATACTGAGCTTTTGTGGGCAGTTCTCCATAAATCAACAGATAAGCAACTTCTAAAAAGTTAGATTTTTCAGCTAATTGCTCTATCGGATATCCTCTATAACTAAGTATCCCTTGTTCACCATCTAAATAAGTAATAGCACTTTTAGTAACACCAGTATTTTTATACCCCACATCATAGGTGATACATCCTGTGGTATCTCTTAATTTACCTATATCTATGGCTTTCTCATTTTCTGTTCCTACTAGAATAGGGAAATTGTAAGACTTTCCTCCAATAATTAGTTCTGCTTGTTCAGACATTGACTGCGTTAATTTGAATGTGAAAAATAATATGGATAAAAATAGATAAAATTCCTATGCAAAAAAATTTCAAACGAATTTTATTAATACTTTTTTATTAATAAAGTCTATTTTTAGGTTTATAGGTAATGATAAACTTAGAAAACAATGGAAATAACATTCAATTTTATTCCTTATATCTTAAATTTTAAATTCGAGGCTGGAACTTCTAGAGGAGTGATGACACAACGTAAAATTTGGATTATAAAACTGGTAAGTAAATCAAACCCAAATCAAATAGGAATAGGAGAAGCCGCACCAATTAATGGTTTGAGTATAGATAATATATACGAACTAGAAAAGCAACTAATTATATGGAGAAACGACAACAACTTAACATTAACAAAGCTTGAAGAGTTCCTAAGAGAAAAATTATTTCAAAATTTACCAAGTCTAAAATTTGCATTAGAAACAGCCCTAATGGGTTTGCACAACAATAATCCCTATCATATATTTTCTAATAAATTTATTCTAGGGAAACATAAAATAAAGACCAACGGATTAGTATGGATGGGCAAAAAAGAAGATATGCTAAACCAAGTCGCCGAAAAAATAACTCAAGGATTTAAATGTATCAAAATCAAAGTTGGGGCAATTGATTTTAATCATGAATTAGAAGTCTTGCAACATATAAGAAATAATTTTACTAAAGAAGAAATTATTATCAGAATCGACGCTAATGGTGCTTGGGATGAAGATGAAGCCTTAAAAAAACTATCTATTCTTGAACCACTGAATATCCATTCTATCGAACAACCAATCAAAGAACATCAATACAAATCTATGCAGAAAATTTGTAAAGAAAGTCCCATTAAAATAGCATTAGATGAAGAACTTATTGGTATTTATGACGAAGAAGAAATGAATTTTTTATTAGAAGAAATTAAACCTGCATACATCATCCTAAAGCCCAGTTTGCTTGGTGGCTTTAAATCTACCTCTCAATGGATTCGTATTGCTGAGAGTAAATCTATCCGTTGGTGGATAACCTCAGCCCTTGAATCAAATATTGGACTCAATGCTATCTGTCAATTTACCTCAGAATACCCAGATATAGATATTGCTCAAGGATTAGGCACAGGGCAGCTCTTCCATAATAATATCTCTAGCCCTTTAACCTTGAAAAAAGGTTTTATTTATAATGATATACAACAAGGTTGGCAAAAAATTCCAATTTAGAAATAACCAATTCTATCTATATTGCGTTTACTTAAAGAATATTTTTATTGTTATCATCTACGAAAATTGAAAAGATATTTTTTGAACCCTAATCTATTTGTTTTTATGAAATCATTTATAATGATTTCTATTTCATTGTTTTTATTTTTTAATGATTCAATTGCTCAAAACGGTAGGGAAAAATTTCAACAATATTTTATTGAAAATGGTCTCGTAAATAACACTATTGGAGAAATAACTCAAGACCATTCAGGCTTTATGTGGCTTGGCAGTGGTGATGGTCTCAACCGCTTTGATGGCATAAATTTCAAAACATATAAACACATCGCTAACGATACTAATACCTTACCCTCTAGTTTTATAAATCAAATTTATATTGACAAAAAAGGAAATTTATGGATTTGTACCCTTAAAGGAATAAGTTTATACCAACCCGATTATGATAATTTCAAAAATTTCATTCCACCAGTTAAAAATAAAAATGATATTGGTATAGGTAGTGTATTTGAGGATAAAGAGGGAAAGATAATCATCTCTAGTGCCGAAGGATTATTCCACTTCGATCTCAAAAAAGAAAAATTTTCTCCAATTATCTTCTCTGAGAAAGACAAACATTTAATTTCTAAAAATTTCATCATCAATCACATTGACGAGTATCAAAATCTCTATTTCACTACTTACCAACATGAACTTTTTAAGGTCAATCTAAAAACCAAACACATTGAAAATCTAAATGAAAAATTAATATCTATAAATCCAATTTTTAAACAAAAAGACATCAATGGTTTAATTATTGATAATAAAAACAATAAATGGATTTATACCTCTGATGGTATTTATAATGTAAATCTTGAAAAAGAAACTTACCAAGAGAAGAAATTTCAAAACATAGGATACCAAGGAATTACTTTCAATATCAATAATATTACTAGTATAGATAAAACCCTTGAAGGGAACTTCTGGTTATCTTCTAACGCAGGTTTAATTTATTGGAATTTAAAAGAAGACAAATATTACATTTATAGACCTGAAAATAAATCTATATCTGATGAAGCAGGTAGAAAATTATTTATAGATAGAGACCAAGGTGTTTGGTTTGGAACCTATAGAGGCTTGAATTATTTAAGTAAACAAGTTAAACCATTTGAAATTTTTTCGAACGACAATCAAGATGCTAATTCTTTAATATTTAACGAAGTTACCTCTATTATCGCTGATGATAATAAAAATATTTGGTTAGGTACAGTAAGAGGTCTAGAATTATTTGACATAAAAAATGGGAAATTCAATCACTTCAATAATAAAGCTAAACCAGAAATAGGCTTCTTAAACAATCATCTTCCTGGAATAAATTATATAGATAAGTGTATCTTTTTTTTAAATGATTTAGGGTTGCAAATTTTTGATCCTAAAAAAAATATTTGCTATCAGAAAGAAAATATCAATAAAATTCCTTCTGACAAGCCGCATTTCAAATTTCTTATCAATCAATTATATCATCGTGAATCGTTACAAATAATTGAAGATCCAAATAACGATTTTTGGTTAATTGATTATAAAAGAAATTTATTAAAAATCAATAGAAATACACTAACAATTGACACGATAAAAGACAATAGAAACAAGCAATTAGAACCCATTAAATTAATATATAATAACAATCCAGAAATTACACTATTCAATTACAATTCAATTTTTTATATAAATATCAATACTAAAGAAATAGTAAAACAAATTAAATTAAAAGATATTTTAAAGCCTGAAGATCAAAGTAAACTATCGAATATAACTGATTTATATCAAGAAAGTGAGCATTTTTGGATTGCTACTAACCATGGTCTGATTTATTTCAATGAAAAAACTAAACAGTACAAAATAATTACCGAAAAAGACGGATTAAGAAACGACGGTATAGAAACATTAATTAAAGATAAATTGAATAAAATTTGGCTTTGTACTAATAATGGACTTACTCGAATAGACCCCACTAGCTTTAAAATTCTGAACAATTTCACAGTAGAAGACGGACTACCTGCTAACCAAATTAATAATTGTGCATTTCAATTAGACAATGGTCACCTTATCTTCAATACCCCAAAAGGTATTGTCATAATTGATCCTGAAAAAATAATACCCAACAATGTTATTCCTCAAATTTACTTATCTAATCTATATATTTTCAATAAAGAAATACCTATAAAAACAGATGGAATATTAACTAAGCATATCAACAACACCAAAAGTATTAATCTATCCTACAAACATTCTGTATTTACAATAGATTTCGCTGGTATCACTTTTTACAAAGCAAAGCTCAATCAATACGCTTATATGATGGAAGGCTTTGATCAAGATTGGAATTATGTAGGAAACAAAACATCTGCTACTTACACGAACCTCGACCCTGGAAAATACATTTTCAAACTTAAAGTTGCCAATCCCGATGGATTGTGGGATAATCTAAATGAAAAAACTATCGAAATAATTATTACTCCACCATTTTGGGTAACTTGGTGGTTCAGAATAACAGTAATCGCTATTCTAAGTCTCATCATTTTTATCGTATTTAAAATTAGAACAAAAGAAATTCTAAGAATAAATCAACAACTGGAAGAAACTGTAAAAGAAAGGACAGCCAATCTGCTTGAAATGACCGAGCAAGAAAAAGCCGCAAGAACTCAAGCCGAGGCACTTAAGGCAGAAGCTGAAAAAGCAAAAATAGAAGCCGAAAAAGCAAACTCTGCTAAAAGTTTATTCTTAGCCAACATGAGCCATGAAATCCGCACACCAATGAATGGTGTGATAGGTATGGCAGAATTGCTTTCTAATACATCCCTTACTGAAGAACAAAAAGAATTTAATGATACTATAAGAACAAGTAGCGAAGCTCTTCTTTCCATTATCAATAATATTCTAGATTTTTCAAAAATAGAATCTGGAAATATGGAATTAGACCTGCACTCCTTTTCTATTACAAAATGTATAGAAGATGTTCTAGATGTATTTGCTGTGAAAGCCTCAAAAACAGGCTTAGACTTGATTTATGTAGTAGATAACAATTTGCCCAATCAACTTGTTGGCGACTCTACAAAAATCAGGCAAGTATTGATTAACTTGGTTGGGAATGCCATGAAATTTACTGAAAAAGGAGAGGTTTTTGTAAATATCAAAAAAATCATCCCCTACCCTTCTCAAAATCTTTTTAGCGACGAACACCTCATTGAATTTTCTGTGAAAGATTCTGGAATAGGTATTCCTGCTGATAAATTAGAAAAACTATTTAAGTCTTTCTCTCAAGTAGATTCCTCTACCACCCGCAAATATGGTGGCACTGGATTGGGATTAGCCATTAGCCAAAAACTAATTGAATTAATGGGCGGAGAAATACAAGTACAAAGCATTATTAATGAAGGAACTACATTTTCATTCGTATTAAAATTAAAAACAGCCCCCAATGCTGTTACTAATTTTGGAGTAAACCCTGTACAAAGTCTAAAAAACAAAAAAATATTAGTGGTAGATGATAATAAAACCAATAGAAATATATTAAAATATCAATTAAGTAACTGGGAAATCAATGTAAGCCTAGCTGAAAGCGGGAAAGAAGGAATTGAATTATTTAAATCCAATACTTTCGATTTGGTCATTTCTGATATGCAGATGCCAGAAATGGATGGTTCTGAATTTACAAGTACTATTAAACAGATCAATAGCAATATTCCTGTAATTTTATTTACTTCCATGGGGGATTATATCCCTAACAAAGAACTATTTTGTGCCATTCTCTCTAAGCCACTTAAGCAGCAACAACTACTTGACACCATTACCAATGAATTGAAGCTTTCAAATAAGATAAGTGTTCAAAAGAAAAGCAATGAAAATCCATTAGCAGAAACCGCATTAAAATACCCTCTTACTATTCTAATTGCTGAAGACAACCCAATTAATCAAAAATTGGCAACTACCGTTCTTTCAAAAATGGGCTATACAGCAGATGTTGCCAACAATGGCTTAGAAGCCTTGAAAGCACTGGAAAACAAAAAATACGATTTAATTTTAATGGATGTGCTTATGCCAGAAATGGATGGAATGGAGGCTACAGCTAAGATAAAATCTATGGAAGAGTTCAAAAACACACCAATCATTGTGGCAATGACTGCTAATGCCCTAGAAGGCGACAAAGAAAAATGTTTATTAGCTGGAATGGACGATTATATGAGCAAACCTTTCAAAATGGATGATCTGATTAACACATTGGAAAGAACTCATGCCAAAATTCAAAAATTGAGTTAATTAGCTTTAAAAAATAGATTTTGTCTTATCTTAATATAAGTTTAAAAACTTATATTAAGATAAGACAAAATGCTTTTCAAAAATTACTTTACAGATAATTCTACACTTCTCTTTATAAAATTTGTAAGTGCCTCTCCCGTGAGCATTCCTTGCGATAGAAGTGCCAAATCATAAGCTTGTTTTGCTAATTCTATTTGAACCGATTCATCGGAAGTATTGATTATTCGTTGCACTAGTGGATGGTTAGAATTTACAGCAATATTGAGCATATCGGGCATTTTGCCCATAAACGACATGCCTCCTCCCCCTCCGAGTGCTTGCATATCTTTCATCCTTCTCATAAATTCTGGAAGGGTAATCGTTACTGGAAATTCGTCTACTGGCATTGGCTCTAAGACTACTTTCCTATCTTTGTTATTAATGGCTTTTTCAAATACTTCTTGAACTGATTTTTGATCTTGCTCACTCAGTAATATTTCCATTTTGAGGTCTTTTTCTATCAGCTTTTCAATCGTATCAGCATCTACTCTTTTCAGATTAAACTTTTCGACTTTACTTTCAAGCATATTGATAAAATGGCTATCTAATGGATGAGTAAGTTCGAGTACATCGTAGCTTCTTTTCTTTGCAGATTCTATGAAAGCATGTTGTTTTTCGGTATCAGAAGCATAAAGAGCAATAGTATTTCCTGATTTATCTACCTGATTGGCTTGTACATATTCTTTGTATTTTTCAATCGTTCTGTATGCTGCATCGGTACTTTTTAGTAAACAGAAATCTTTAGCTTTTTCATAAAACTTATCATCGCTAATCATACCATATTTTACAAACAAGCCAATATCATCCCATTTCTGAGCAAATGCATCTTCGTCTTTCTGATAAAGCTCTGCGAGTTTGTCTGCTACTTTTTTGGTAATGTGTGCATTGATTTTTTTTACGTTTCCATCGGCTTGTAAAAAGCTTCTAGAAACATTGAGAGGAATATCTGGTGAATCTATTACGCCATGTAAAAGCATTAAAAATTCAGGTACTACATCTTTTACTTCGTCTGTAATGAATACTTGACGAGAGTACAAATGAATTTTGTTTCTTTGAAATTCAAATTCATTTTTCAATTTTGGGAAATATAATATTCCAGTGAGATTAAAAGGGTAATCTACATTGAGGTGTATCCAAAATAAAGGGGGCTCAGAGAATGGATATAATTCTTGGTAAAATTTAACATAATCTTCCTCTTTTAGTTCAGAGGGCGACTTTGTCCAGAGTGGATTGGGGTCGTTGATTAACTCTCCATCAAACTCTATTTCTACTGGTAAAAATTTACAATATTTTTTTAAGACTGTACTGATTCTGTTTTTATCTAAAAACTCTTTAGAATCTTCTGCAATATGTAGAACAACCTCTGAACCACGGTCATTTTTTTCGATAGGCGAAATCTCAAATTCAGTACTACCATCGCAATCCCATCTAGCTGCCTCACTGCCCTCTCTAAAAGAAAGTGTTTTTATTTCCACTTTAGAAGAAACCATGAAAGCAGAATAAAAACCAAGACCAAAATGTCCTATAATTTGCTTTTCATCCCCCTTGTCTTTATATTTTTCTACAAACTCTGTAGCACCAGAAAAGGCTATTTGATTGATGTATTTTTTTATTTCTTCGGCAGTCATTCCTATACCTCTATCTATAATACTAATAGTACCTGCTACTTCGTCAATAGCTACTTTGACTTTCAAATCACCTAATTCTCCTGTAAATTCTCCCAAAGAACTTAATCTTTTGAGTTTTTGTGTTGCATCTACCGCATTAGAAACCAATTCTCTTAAAAAAATCTCATGATCAGAATAAAGAAATTTTTTGATGATAGGAAAAATATTCTCTGTGTGAATGGAAATTGAACCTTTTTCTTGCATATAATTAATATTTTTAAAAACCATTTTCAAAAACTCAAGAACTATTCCAATTAAAGAATCTATTGAATTAATGACATCATGTCAGAAAAAGATAAAAAAATATCCTCTTAGGATAGCATCAAATTGACTTAAAATCCGAACAAATCAATTATTTTTGAAAAATATAAAAAAATATCCAATGACAGCATCAGGTTTGTATCCATTAAAATTTAAAACAATATTTAAAGATAAAATATGGGGAGGCAATAAAATAAAAACATACTTAGGCAAAGATTATGCTCCCTTGCCGAATTGTGGGGAAACATGGGAAATATCTGGAGTAAAAGGCAATTTATCAGTAGTAAGTAGTGGAACATTAAGTGGAAAATCATTACCACAATTAATAGAAGAATATAAATCACAATTGCTTGGCGAAAAAGTGTATTCACAATTTGGTTCAGAATTTCCGCTTCTTATCAAATACATCGATGCCAATGATGACCTATCTATTCAAGTTCATCCAGACGACGAGCTAGCTAAAAAACGACACAATTCTTTTGGCAAAACAGAAATGTGGTATATTATGCAAGCCGATGAGGGTGCACAACTTAATACTGGTTTTAATCAACCTATCAATGAAGCGATTTATTTGGAACATCTTAACAAAAATACGCTTAATGAAATTCTCAATTTTGAAACAGTAAATTCTGGAGATGTATTTTTTCTTCCCGCAGGAAGGGTTCACTATATAGGCAAAGGAATATGCCTAGCAGAGATTCAACAAACTTCTGATATCACTTATAGAATCTATGATTTCGATCGTAAAGATGACCAAGGAAATAAAAGGGAACTGCATACTCAAGAAGCACTAGCTGCTATTGATTATCAATATTATGACGATTACAAAACACAATACACCCCAAGTCCAAACAAATCTGCACCACTGGTGAGTTGTCCCTATTTCACAACCAACTTATTAGAAATAGATCAAACAATAAATAAAGATTATGCTTCGATAGACTCTTTTGTGATTTTTATAGCCATAGAAGGAAAAACCACAATTGAATATGAAAACGGAACGCCAATTACTTTCTCAAAAGGAGATTGTATATTGCTACCCGCAAACCTATATAATATACAACTGACACCTGAAAGTAATAGCAAAATATTGGAAGTATATATTTCATAATACATCAAACACAAGAATTATCATTACATAAAATGGAAAAAAAAGTAGCACCAATAGAAAACACGACATTTAAAAACATAGTTTCACATGCCAAAGAATATGGATTTGTATTCCCATCAAGTGAAATCTATGATGGCTTGGCAGCAGTTTATGATTACGGACAAAATGGAGTAGAATTAAAAAACAACCTAAAGAATGTTTGGTGGAAGGCTATGACGCAACTTCATGAAAATGTAGTGGGCATAGATGCGGCAATATTTATGCACCCTACTACTTGGAAAGCAAGTGGGCACGTAGATGGATTTAGCGACCCCATGATTGATAACAAAGATTCTAAAAAAAGATATAGAGCCGATGTATTGATAGAAGAACATGCTGCTAAATACGAAGCCGAAGGAAATTTAGAAAAAGCAACAACACTAGTTCAACAAATGGCAAGAATGCTAGAGAAAGAAGACCTCAAAGGCGTTCAGGAGCTTATCATAAGCGAGAAAATAACTTGCCCTGTATCTGGAACTGCCAACTGGACAGATGTTCGCCAGTTTAATCTCATGTTTTCTACCCAAGTAGGTTCGGTAGCGGAGGAATCTAATACCATTTACCTAAGACCAGAAACAGCACAAGGAATTTTTGTAAACTTTCTAAATGTTCAGAAATCTGGAAGAATGAAAATTCCATTTGGTATCGCACAAATTGGAAAAGCTTTTCGTAACGAAATAGTTGCAAGACAATTTACCTTCAGAATGAGAGAATTTGAGCAAATGGAAATGCAATTCTTTATCCGACCAGGAGAAGAAAAACAATGGTACGAAACTTGGAAAAACACACGTATGAAATGGCATAAAGCAATAGGATTACCAGAAAGACATCTTAAGTTTCACGATCACGAAAAACTTGCTCATTATGCCAATGCGGCCGTGGATATAGAATATCAATTCCCATTCGGGTTTAAAGAAATAGAAGGTATTCACTCTCGTACTGATTTCGACTTAGGAAGTCATGAAAAATACTCGAAGAAAAAACAACAATATTTTGATACCGAAATTAATAAAAACTATGTGCCCTATGTAGTAGAGACCTCCGTAGGAGCCGACAGAGTCTTTCTAGCAATACTTTGTAATGCTTATACAGAAGAGATTACTGGTGAAGGCGAAGAACAAAAACAAAGAACTTATTTAAAATTCCACCCTGCTTTAGCTCCAGTAAAAGCAGCGATTCTGCCCATTACCAAGAAAGATGGATTACCTGAACTTGCAAGAACAATCTTTGAAGACCTCAGATATGATATGAATGTAGTGTATGAAGAAAGGGATTCAATTGGGAAAAGATACACTCGTCAGGATTTGATTGGAACTCCTTTCTGCATAGCTGTTGATCATGATAGCCTTATCGACAATTGTGTAACTATTAGACACAGAGATACCACAATACAAGAGCGAGTAAAGATTTCAGATCTAAAAGAAATACTAACTCAAGCAGTTTCTGTGAAAAGAATATTAGAATTATTGTAGATACATATCTATCCAATTGATAGCTCAAATCAGTTGGATAGATATTATTCTAGCTTATCTTTGAAATGAAACATTTATATATATTTTCTCATTGAAAAAGCATTTCAAATATCTATTTTTTCTTCTGTTAGCTATAGTTTGCTTTATTTTATCGCAATATTTCAACACACACAGCAACACTGTTGAATCCTCTTTGAATCAAAACAAAGAGCTACAAAGAATACAATCTAGAATTACTAAAAAACTAAATCTCTCTACTGATGACGCAGAAAAACTAAAAGAAATAATTGAAAATGATAATCAAATAACATTCAATACCTTAACATATGCCTCAAATTATCCTTATTATATTTATAAATCAGACCAATTAATCTTTTGGTCATCCAATACTTTAGTGCCACCTACAAGTATCTTAAACGACACAGCAAAATTCAACTATATAGAAATCAAAAAAAGTAAATTCATCAAACAATTTACCCAAGTAAACAAATCGAATGGTGAAACCTATAAAATATATTTCTTAATACCGCTCTACACTAAATCTTTTATTCAAAATCAATATTTAAACTCTAAAGTCAATAAAGATTTTTTTGAAAACAATTATAGTGTTTCTATTCTTCCTCTCAATAAAGATGGAATAATTTATTCGCCTGAAGGAATAGCATTATTTAGCCTATTCCTCAATCCCTTCGAAAGCTGGAACAGCATTAATAACCAACAAATCACATTTACCTTATTCCTACTTTACCTACTATTCCTTAATACCTTTGGAATATTGTGGATACACCACTTTTTAAAACAAAAAGAACATCTTTTCGGTCTACTTAGTGTTGGGTTTTTAATCGTTTTCACAAGAGTAAATCTGCTTGTTTTTGATTTTCCCTTTGCCTACCTCCCCTTCGATATATTCAACGCTAAGTTTTTTGCTTCCTCAATTATTTCAACCTCAATAGGAGATTTTTTACTCAATGCGATAGGCGTTCTTATCTTTTCTATATTTCTTTTTCAATATTTTTTTCAATTAAAGATTATTAGAAAGATAATCTCCCTAACTCACTATAGTAAAATATGTATTTCAATACTCATTATTATTGCTTCTCAAGGCTGTTTTGGAATAGTTTATTCAATATTTCAAACCATCAATCAGCATTCTCAATGGGTTTTTGACATCACAAGTTCATTACAACTAAATTCTTTTCAAATCATATCGGTTGTTTCATTTATCTGCATTAGTATATCCTTTTTCTGCATCAACCATATCTTAATAAGGCTATTCATAGCACTTAACAAAAACAATTTGAAGCAATACTTTTTGATAGTAATAATAGGCACGATTATCACACCAATCCTATTTTGGGAAGACCGAAATTTTTATTGGCCAATACTGTTGATTAACCTTCTATTTATCGCCTTTCAGTTCAAGCTACAAATGCCTAGACTACTCTCTAGGGCAAAATATTCAAGCTACATCTATCTTATAGCTGTCTCAATGATGTGTTCTTTAGCTGGAGCTATAGCAATAAATAAAATATATAACCATAAGATAATTGCCGAAAAACTAAAATTTGCTTACCAAACTATTTCTGAAAGTGACATTCTTGAAGAATATCTATTAAAAGACATTCATAATAAAATAACCAACGATGTCTTTATAAAAAATAATATTTCCTCCCCTATAAGTAATAAAGAGCTGATTATTCAAAAAATCAGAAGGGTATTTATGGCAAACTATCTAGAAAAATATGATGTCAAAATATCTGTTTACTCTCCTACTGGAGAATCATTCTTTGCAAATGAAGAATATTTATCCTATAACAATGCTATTAAAAACTTTGCAAAAATAAAATATGCTACAGAACATAAAAATATATTCTTCATCAACGAATCAGCTTCAAAAGATGCACCTAAGTTTGTAATATTTAACACTATTGAAAAAAATCATAGTAAATTTGGATTTATATTAGTTCAATTTCTTAATAAAAAAATCATTCCCTATTCTGTTTTTCCTGAGTTATTTATCGACAAAAAATATAGTAGCCTAAACCAACCCAAAACGTTTAGTTATGCCATCTTCAAAGATAAAGAGATAGAAGTCAATTACGGAACAGTAAATTATGAAAAGATATTTTCTAAAACATATCTAGAAGATGTAAATCTTTACGAAGGTAGCACTTTCCAACAAAAACAACAATTCAACAATTGTAGTAAGCTCTGAATCTAACGATTGGTTAAAAATACTATCAAATTTTTCATTGTTATTTATAATCCATCTTTTTTGTATTTCAATCATTGTTATTTTATTTAAATATACTTCCTCTTCTTCAATCGCTTTAGTTAGCTATGCTACTAAAATTCAGATATACTTAAACCTTTCATTTTTCCTTCCCCTAATTGTAATTACTATCACTACAATAAGTATCATAAGCAAATTGTATCAAAAAAATCTAGACGAAGATTTTGCAATAAAAGCCAAAAATATTGGAAACAATTTATCGCTTTACTTTGAAGAATTTAAAAATGAGAAAGTAAAAAAGAAAAGTCTCAATGGCTTTATTAATCAATTATCCAAATACACCGAAACTGATATTAATTTTTACAACAACCAAGGCATAGCTATTGCCACTAATCAACCCCTGTTTTTTCAAAAAGAAATCCTTTCCCCATATCTTCCCCCAGAAGTGTGGATAGAAATCAAAGAACGAAAGAACAATATGACAATGCAATCTGAAAATATAGGAAACTTGCATTATCATACCGTATATATTGCAATTAAAGAATACAATACTGGAAATCTTCTAGGGATTATTGGAATTCCATTTTTTGAATCAAAACAAGAACTAGAACGTCAGATGATAGAGGTCTTTACCACAATTATTAACATTTTTAGTTTGCTCTTTATTATTTTTCTTATCCTTTCCTATATTCTATCCAAAAATTTAACTATACCATTAAATATCATTACTTTAAATATAAAAAAAACAACATTAGGTAATACCAATGAGAAAATTTATTGGAATACCCAGGACGAAATTGGTCTATTAATAAGTGCCTATAACCAAATGTTAGAAAAACTTGAAATAAGTAAAGAAGCTTTAAAAAACAGCGAAAAAGAAAAAGCTTGGCGAGAAATGGCACAGCAGGTGGCTCATGAAATCAAAAATCCACTGACTCCAATGAAATTAACTATTCAATACCTCAATCAAAATATTCTTCTTCCTAATGATGAACAACATCAAAAAATAAGTAAAGGTCTAGATACAATTCACAACCAAATAGAACTACTCAACGAAATTGCCACTTCTTTCTCTAGCTTTGCAAAAATGCCACTTCCTCAATTAGAAAGAATTGAACTTGGCAAACTTATTATAAATACTGTAGAATTATTCAAAACCGCTAATTCAGAATCAATTACTTTCAGCGTTCCCAAAGAAGAATATTATATAAGTGGAGATACCAAATTATTAAATGGAGTTTTTTCAAACCTACTAATCAATGCCTTGCAGTCTATTCCTAAAGACAAGGATGGTCTTATTGAAGTAAACACAATAATTAATCAGCAAAAAATTCAGGTTGTTATTAAAGACAATGGAATTGGTATTCCAGAGGAAATACAAGATAAAATATTCTTACCTCACTTTAGTACTAAGTTTTCAGGCTCGGGTATAGGTCTTGCCCTTGCAAAACAAGGGATAGAATATATGGGAGGGAAAATATGGTTTAAGAGCAGTATCAACATCGGAACAAAATTCTATATAGAACTTCCCTTGATAGAATAACGCCTTATTTAGTTGTGGTTTTATAAACAAAATGCCAAGCGATAATTCCTGCTACCACGCTAACATTTAGTGAATGCTTAGTCCCAAACTGGGGAATTTCAATAACGTTATTACATAAAGAAAGAACATCATCGCTCACACCCTCAACTTCGTTACCAAGAATAAAAACATACTTATCTTCAAGTGTTGGCTCAAAATCATTAAGCGAAACAGATGTTGTTGTTTGCTCCAAGGCAACAATTAAATATCCTAATTTCTTTAGATTAGTAATGAGTCCTAGTATGTCTTCATGATATTCCCATTCTACAGTTTCTGTAGCACCTAAAGCTGTTTTATGAATATCTCTATGAGGAGGTGTGCCTGTAATACCGCACAAATATAGTTTTTCTGCCAAAAATGAATCTGCAGTTCTAAATACAGAGCCAACATTATTTAAACTTCTGATATTGTCTAATACAAAAGAAAAGTGCTTTTTTTGAATCGTTTTGATTTGTGATTCACTTATTCTATTAAGCTCCTCTAACTTCAATTTTTGCATATAAGCTATAAAAAAAGCACCAATGTATAATTGGTGCTTATGTTCTCAACAAGATATCTTTATTTAATTATTCATTACTTGTACCCATCCTTTATATTCTTTGCCTTTATTAATATTCTTTAAAGAATAAAAATAAACACCATCACTTACATTTTCACCACCCCATTCTTGTGCATATTTTTCATTTTTATATACCCTATCGCCCCATCTGTTGTATATCTCAATGGCCCATTCTCCAGGAAACATTCCTCTAATTACAAATTTATTGTTATAATTATCTACCGCACCGGGAGTAATCAAGTTAGGTATCATAAAACAATCATCATTTACACTTACCACTACTTGGTCTGATTTTACACAAGAGTTAGTGTCTTCTGCAACTAGTTTCATTGCGGCTAAATCCTTCAAGTCATACTTACTATTTATCAAATCCTTGCCAAGTAATTTTTCATTGTCTAACAAATCAAACCAGCTGTATTTATAGCTTTTATTAGCGGCAGAATCTAATTCATTGATAATGTAAAAACCTTCTTCACCTACACAAAACTCTTTAGGTTTTCCTAAATCCAATTGAATTTCATCAAAATTTTTCAAAGTAAAAAATACAGTTTTAATACCACATCTAGAAGTTAAATCGGCAGTATATTCCGCAGGTTCTTTGGTTTTTAATGTTGGTTTTCCTCTAAATTCTTTTACTTCATCTTGGTTCTTTTTCCAGCTTATTTCATCAAATCCTTCACCCACAAAAAACTGTACTTCTTTGTCTATACATACTGTTTCTATAAGCCCTGGTCTAGGAATATTGTCTCTATAATAAGTAACATATGATGAATCATATACAAAACATGTTCTTATCTCAGCCCTAGCAATTACATTAAACCTAACAGATTCTTGCCCTTGAGGAATTATAGGTATACTTGGTTGATAAGTATCTACCCCTGTCAGCACTGGGGAATCCATACTATTATAATACCAATGGTAAGAATCAAACGGTGTTTTAGGGGAAATAGAAAAATTAACTGATTCGTTATCACATATAAATCTATCGGGACCAATATTAATATTGAACTGATTAATAAACTCTACATTAACACTTGCAGAATCTTTACAACCACCGATTAATGTAGTAACAATAACTTTGTATGTCCCAGATTTTGTAGGCTTATAAGTAGATTGAGTGGAAGGTAAAGGAGTATCTGTTCCAAACCATTCGTATTTAAATTTAAAATCACCGACCCCTTCACCAGGTCTAATTGTATAACCTTCATACCAACAAGCTATATTATCTCCAGTATCTATTTTAAGAGAAATGTCTGGAACCAATATCACATCGGTGAATCCCTTACCTAGACATCCATCTTTATTAGTTACTTCTAAATCATACCTACCACTTGCTGTAGGTTTAAAGGTGTTAGAAGTAGATACATTGGGTTTCCACACATACTTACTGAAACCAGGTGTTGCTGTCACAATAGCATTATCTTCATGAGGAGCACAAAAGGGTTGATCACCATCCTTCAAACCAGGATTAATAGTATCATAATGTAAAATGTATGCAATAGCATCTCCAATACATTTTTTGTTAGAGGTATAGAATTTTTCCATTACTACTCTATAAGATGCTGAATCATCACTAAACTCACCATAACATCTTGAATTTACACCAGGTAAAATAGCATCGTTTTTAAACCAAGTAAAAATAGTGGCTTCTGAACTTCCACAAAGAGGTGCTAGGCGTCCAAATGGTTCACAATCTATAAGTCTTTTGTTATTCCAAGGGGCAGTTAAAGAATCTTTGGGTCTTACAACATAAGTAGTAGCTTGACCAAAGCAAGCTGGAAATGTTTTGTCAGAAGATTTGAGGGTATATTTTCCTGCAACAGTTGGAGCAAATGAAGTTGTACCCCTTGGGATTGAAACACCATTATCAGTTGTCCATTCATAATCATAGTTTCCTGTAGGATTTGCTCTAAATACTAGGGGAGTTTGCACCTCAGGATCACCCAAACAAGCTACCACAGAATCACCGCCCAAATCTACAGTAATTTTATCTACATAATTTACAAACAGTGAATCTCTAAGATCACAATCAAATTTATCTTTTACATTAGCTCTATACATGCCTTGAGAAGAAATATCATGACTCCAAACATTAGGTTTGTTAAGATTAGTACCATTTTTAAACCAATTAATACTCACCCCAAAATATGGATTATTTTTTATGGTGTCAAGGTTCAGTGTAAGCACGTTGTTGCCAATATTGCATAGGAGTGTACTATCTTCATAGCCTTTAAAATCAAAAAAGTTATTTCTAACCTTAACTAATGTAGTGTCTTTAGCAGAACAAGCCAATTGCCTATTAGTACCAAAAAAATTAGTTACTTCAATAGTATAAATACCACTGCCTTTAGGGGTTATAGTTTGAGTATTTTCAATTACTGAACCATCAGGAAAAATCCATTTATATTGGTCATAACTTTTATTAATTGCCAACTTAGTTTTTGCTGGGTCTTGTGATTCCAAACAAACAGGTCTTCCTCTATCCAGTTGTTCAATTTTTACATCAGGAGCATATGCTACATTCACAGTATCTTTGCTTCTGCATCTATTGTTATCAGTAATGGTAACTATGTATTGGCCTGGAAAATCAGCAATCAGAGGATTCGTGGTTTTTATTCCAGCGAAAGTATTGCTTGTCCATTCTATTTTGGGGTAATTGGGAAGCTGATAAGATACCTTATCAGTGACACAATTAAATCTATCTAAACCTAAATCAACTTTAAAACTACCAAAATCAGAGAAATAGCCATAGCTAGCTCCTTTTTGAGAAGCACCAAAGAAAATAGCTAAGTGAAAAACAGCTGCCGAATTTGAAACAGTGTGCGTACCTAGAGGAAAAAGTGTAGAATTCAATATTCTAGCATATCTCCAGCCACCTATTGGTGCTGAAAATCCTAAATTTGGAGCAGGATTACCATTGATTGAGAATGAATTTTCACCACCATCTCTCACAATAATATTTACATAGAAATCTAAAGCATCAGCGGGTAAATCTGTTCTTGAAAAAGTAACGCTAGAAGAACCAGAGCAATTAGTAGAAGGCAAAATAGCACTAGCTAATTCATTAGCTACACCAGTAACATGATATACATATATTGGTTTTGAAGGGTCTGCTTCGGTGGAGCTTGCTGAAGAAGTAGAAAAAATTCTCACTGCAGTTTTATTCACCAAAAACCTCACTAATTGACCCGCAGCAAAAGGACCGCCAGGTATATTAGCTCCATCTGCATTTATAAAGGTTCCATTTTCTGTAGGTATCATAAATACATAGTCATTCTGTCCAGTAGGAGTATTGGGAGTCATAAATCCCTGTACAACCAAATACTCCGTTCCTACTACATTAGCTGGGACAAGTTGATCGCCTAATAAATCGTATCCAAAACCAGTAGTAAAAGCAGAACCACCTTCTTTTACAGTGTCATCTTTATCGGTAACTGCAATAGGTTTATTAGAAACAATTTTGGTTCCTCCCAAATGTTGATCTGGTGCCCAAAAAGCTGCTTCTAAAGTATATACTTGCCCCCTATTAAGAACCCTAGATAATGGAGCAAGGTTTGTAACTACCACTCCTGCTTCGTTTCTATAAGGACGTGTTGGAGTGATAGTGATAGTGGTATTGTCTTGCGTTGCTACAATATCAATTGTAGATCTGGCTTGACCAGCATACCAGCCTGGCAGTGTTTTACCATCTATTCCGTCGCTATCTGGGTTATTATCTGTAAACCAAAAATTCTGTGCTGGTACAAAAAATGTAGTACCTAAAGCATTCTCTCCTTTCAATACAAATATTTCTGGATTTGTCATATTATTAGAGAGGTTACTCTGAGCTCTACCTACCACTTCATAATATGCTGTTATGTTTCTCTGAGACTCAATTTTAATTCCAGTATTTTTAATTCTATCTGGAACAACATCTGTCAAAACATTTAAGAATGGAGTCAAATTTACGGATGAATTGCTATTTGCAGGAATGTTTATGTTAATATTTACACCAGTAGTAGTGTTCGCAGGAGTGTATACCCTTACACTTGTTGGTTGATTAGTAGAATTGGCTAAACGCAAAAAAATTGGCCCATTTCCATTAGTAGGGTTTACATAGGTTGGTGCAAACCAAAATACTGTGTCAGTTTGAGCAAATAACTCACACACCAATAGCATTGTTATGATTAAAGATAATATTTTTTTCATTTTCAAGATCGTTTGTTTGAACTTTACCAAGTAAATATAGAAATATTTTTTGATTTCATCGCAAATTATACTAAGAAAAATTCATCGAATTATCAATAAAATAAATATCAAGATAAAATTTATTAAGTAAGTGTAAGTAAAAACAATAATTTTAGAATTACAAAAAAAATGAAGCTTAAAAATATTCAAGCTTCACTAGACCTTAATAAACAACTTATACAAAACAAACTTTAATATCTTTCTATATGGATTTCATTTTAAATTTTTTAATTAGTTCTTCCATCATCGCCTTGAATTTTCTATCTGTATCCATCATATCATTGACCGCTGTAATTGCGTGAATCACTGTGCTATGGTCTCTATTTCCAAAGTTTGCTCCAATAGACTTTAAAGACATGTTGGTAAACTCTTTAGCAAAATACATAGATACTTGTCTAGCAACTACAATTTCTCTTTTTCTAGTTTTGTCTTTTAATAACTCTATAGTAACATGGAAATAATCAGAAACAAATTTTTGAATATAATCTATATTCACTTCTGACTCTATATTTCTTACAATATTTTGAAGTGTTTGCTTGGCTAGCTCTAAATCTATTTCTTTTTGATTTAAAACTGATTGACCTATTAATGAAACAATCACGCCTTCCAATTCTCTAATATTGGTATCTACACTATACGCAATATAATCAATCACATTTTCATCAATAGCGATATTCTCTTTTTGTAGCTTTTTGTAAATTATTGATTTTCTAGTTTCTAAATCAGGTTGTTGTAAATCTGCTGTAAGCCCCCATTTAAACCTAGAAATAAGACGCTCTTGCATTCCCTTCAAATCTTTGGGTGCACAATCACTCGTCATTACTACTTGTTTCTTATTTTGATGCAAGTGATTAAATATCGTAAAGAAGACTTCTTGAGTTTTCTCTTTTCCTGCAAGAAACTGCACATCGTCTATAATAAGTACATCAACTTGCATATAAAAATTCGCGAATTCCTGTATTCTATTGTTATATGAAGCCTCTATAAACTGGCTAGTAAATTTCTCAGAACTGACATAAACCACTGTTTTGTCTTTATGCTTTTCTTTTATTGCATTTCCTATTGATTGAACTAAATGAGTTTTTCCTAAACCTACAGAACTATATAGCATTAAGGGATTAAAAGATGAGGTTCCTGGATTCTTAGTAATAGCTATACCTGCTGAGCGAGCTAATCTATTACAATCGCCTTCAACAAAATTATCAAATTGGTAATTAGGATTAAGGTTAGAATCAAGGTATACACCTTTATCTATATTTTTCTGTTCGAAAGGGCCTTTATAGGAGTTTTCAGCTCCTGAGGTGGTTTTTATTCCACTTGAAAGAGCTATACTACCTTTCATCCCAGAAGATAGATTTGTACTATTCCTAGAAGATTCATTGTTCTTTTCTTGGTCAATTAAATATTCTAACCTTCCTTGTGTTCCTAATTCTTTATCAATAGCAATTCTTAGAACACCAACATAATGTTCTTCTAACCATTCATAAAAAAACTTACTAGGGACTTGAATTGTGAGTACTTCATTAGTCAATGATAATGGAACAATTGGTTCAAACCAAGTTTTAAAACTTTGCTCCCCAACAACTTCAGCGATAAGCTGCAAACAATTATTCCATACTGATTTACAATTCTTTACAATTAACATACAAATAATATAATTTTAAAAATTAACCTTCCTATTCGAGGGGATAGCAAAAATGAAAAAAAAATATTTAACAAAAAAATTAAAATTTTACTTGATTTTTAAATAACCTTCAATGCTTCAAAATTACCAAATTGTTAAGAAAAAAATCTTTAATAATTTATATAAAATATTTATTAAATTATATTTTTTATTTTTCCCAAACATTAAATACAATCAAACTAATGGATATTTGACCAAATTGTATTTTACTAATCTGTGTGTTTCGAAATTTAATCATCAGTAGCTTAAAATTATGCTAAAATTTTTTAATTAGTTGTTTAATTAAAATTTCAAGAAATGATGAACAGGAAATATATCGAACAAATAAGCAATTTAAAACAAAATTCAACAAGCTATAAAGATTTTAAAATAAAAAAGCGATTTAATAAATCCTTCAAATAATAGTTATACACAAAATTTTATAATATAAAAAATTTATTTTATCGAATATTTAAAATATTAAGTACTATAAATAAATACTTAAAGTTTACTTATCCACAAAAGATGATTTATTCTTTCAATTTTTAATTTTATTGTTGTATCAACAAGATTACAAAATTGGACATTCAAGGATTGAAACGCATAAGTCCTTTTTTAAAATCTATTCAGCAAAAAAAAGATTGGTTTTTCCCAATCTTTTTTTTTGCTGAAATTAAAATTCTGCATTCATTGGAGTCCTTGGAAAGGGTATGACATCTCTAATATTTGCCATACCAGTTATAAATAATATAAGCCTTTCAAAGCCAAGACCAAATCCTGCATGTGGACATGAGCCAAATTTTCGAGTCTCTAAATACCACCATAATTGCTCTTCATGTATATTCATTTGTTTAATTCTAGTAAGAAGTTTATCGTAGTCATCTTCTCTTTGAGAGCCTCCAATAATTTCTCCAATACCTGGAAACAAGACATCCATGGCTCGAACTGTTTTTCCATCTTCATTCATTTTCATGTAAAATGCCTTGATATCTTTAGGGTAATCTACTAAGATTACTGGTTTTTTAAAATGCTTTTCTACCAAATATCGTTCATGTTCAGATTGTAAGTCTGTACCCCATTCTACCTTATATTCAAATTTATGCCCACTATTTTTAAGTATTTCAACTCCTTCTGTATATGTTACTCGCTGAAAATCATTATTAGTAACAAGCTTCAACCTTTCTAAAAGCTCTTTGTCATACATTTCGTTAAGAAAAGCAAGGTCATCTGGGCAATGTTGTAAGGCATAATTTATCAGATATTTCAAAAACTCTTCTGCAAGATTCATATTATCAACAAGCTCATTAAAAGCAACCTCTGGTTCAATCATCCAGAATTCTGCCAAATGCCTTGTAGTATTAGAGTTCTCTGCTCTAAATGTAGGACCAAAAGTATAAATCTCAGAAAGTGCCATAGCCGCTAGCTCTCCTTCTAGCTGACCTGAAACAGTAAGATTAGTTGGTTTACCAAAAAAATCTTGTTTATAATCGATGGCGCCTTGTGAATCTTTAGGTAATTGGTTTAAATCTAAAGAGGTTACTTGAAACATCGCACCTGCTCCTTCTGCATCAGAACCCGTAATAATAGGGGTGTGTATATAGCAAAAACCTTTATCATTAAAAAATTTATGAACAGCAAATGCCATTGCGTGTCTTATCCTTAGTACGGCACCAAAAGTATTTGTTCTTGGACGTAAATGGGCAATCTCTCTTAAAAACTCTAAAGAATGTCCCTTTTTCTGTAATGGATATGTTTCTGGGTCTGAACCACCGTAAAGTTCTATTGATTGAGCAATTATCTCTACACTTTGCCCTTTTCCTTGTGAAGACACTATCTTTCCAACAACGGCTATGCAAGCTCCTGTAGTTACGTTCTTAATAGAATCTTCGGAAATTATGCTCAAGTCTACTACTACTTGTATGTTATGGATTATTGATCCATCATTAAGTGCAATAAAGGACACGTTTTTATTCCCTCTTTTTGTCCTTACCCATCCTTTTACTAGTACAGTAGTTTCAAATGCAGTAGAGGTTAGCAAATCTTTTACTTTTATTCGATTCATTTTATTATATATTTTATACTTTAATGCTTTTGGGACTTTAAGGTTGAATAATATTTGCTTTAATATCTATGGTTAATTCTGGATTTTTATAATCATTAGAATAGATATAGATATTTTTTTGTTCTTGCCCTTTTCTACCTTGTGTATCTAAAGAAGCTTTTACAAGAATAGATTCATTAGGTTTTATAACAATAGTTAAATCAGCTTGAATACTGATACATTTACAAGTAGATTTTATCTTTCTAATCATTAAATCTGACTTACCTGTATTACTTATTTGGAATTCAATCGGTACTATATCTCCAGATTGTATATCACCAAAATCTTTCATTTTGTAATTGAGAATAATTGTAGGTGCTAAAGATTTCTGCTCTGGAGTCAGTCCAGAAAAATCTTCGGAAACAACAGCTACCACGCTTATCTCTTTTCGAGGGCTTTTTTTATCTGAGGTAGGAACAATAAAATTATCAAATAAGTACCCAAAATCATTCTTTAGTTTAGGGTCATAGCTTACAATAATTTTCCCTTTCGTTTTTGGGGGCAAAGCTTTAGGTAGGAAATCAATTTTAAGATGCGATGGCAGTCCTAATGGGGCATGAATGCTCAATAAACTCGAGCCTTCGTTATAAACTTCAAATTCTTTCGTATTTATTTCTTTGTTATTAATTGAACCCATATTCATAAACCTTGATGCCATTCTTAGATTACCTAATGTATCTGGAAAATCGTCTTCTATGGTGCGCACTTTTGCAACAACAAACCCTTTAATTTTCAAAAAGCTCATGGCAGGATCTGTGTTTGCCATAATGCTTAGTGTCTTATCAAATGGGCCAGGTCTATTAAATGGATCATACTGAACTTTAATTACTCCTTTTTTTCCTGGTGCTACAAAATCTTTGGTATAAAATGGAGTCGTGCAACCGCATGAAGCCTTTACATCAATAATACTTAAAGGTGCAGAACCATTATTAGTAAAAGTAAACTCGTGTGAAACAATTCCTTTTTCTTCTTTAATTTGACCAAAGTCAAAACTACTTTCAGTAAAATCTATAATTGCAAACTGTGCTTGAAGGTGAAACATTGAAAACACAATCCATAAAGCCACCATTAAAGACGTTTTAGAAAACATTACCATAAAGAAAATATTTAACCAAATTTTAAAAGTTTAAAATTACAATATAATTACTATGTAATCCAAGAAATGACAAGATGAAGGCTATAAAAATTAATAATAATGATTTTATGATGGTCAGCTATTAATTATATTTGGAGACTAAATAGCTGTTCCTATTAGCCCTCTAAAGTTGATTTATTTTTATAAAAAACATCCTACCTGCATAATTATAGCGCTATGGCTTTTAATAACTCCCAGTATTGTCAATAGTCAAGTAGCACCTGAAATTTCTTACTCAAAAAATACTATTGCATTAAATGAAGAGTTTTTTATCTCATTTTTAATCAAAAAGCAAAAACTAAAAACATTTCCAAATTTTCCTGATATACCCGATTTTGTAAAAACAAAAACAAGCGTTAATCAATCTAAATCTGAAACAGTAGTAATTCAAAGTTATAGACCTTTAAAAAAAGGGATATTTGATCTTGAAAATAATGTTATATTCCTCAATAACAAATCGTTTGATTTAAAGAACACTCAAATTAAAGTAATTGAAAAAAACGCTAAAATTCCATTAATAATTGAGAACACTTCTCCACCTAACTACAAAACAGTATTTGACCATTGTGAGCTAAAACTAGAAGTGGATAAAGTAGAATGCTTTAAAACTGAAAGTATATTACTCAAATTGCTTTTATTAGTACACAAAGACAATCAAGCCAATCTTAATTTCTTCAATTTAAAAAACCAACTCGTATCAATCACCAATCAAGTAAAGCCCAATAATTGTTGGATTCAGGATCTTACAGATTTGAATGAAATAAAATTAGATACCAATATAGCTTCATCCAATATTAAGTCTAAGTATATTCTTTACCAATGTTATATCAACCCAACAAAAGCGAAAAATTTCAATATTCCTCAATTAAAATTTCAACTTATCAAATACGACTTCTATAAATCATCCACAGAAATATGGTGGAAAGATACTATAGTTACGCTCTACTCCTCTCCCATAGAAATAAAAGTAAAAAACACTCCCAAAGAAATTGAAAATATTTGGACAGCAGGAGAATATCAGCTTAATGAAGAGCTCTCGAAAAAAGAGCATTATATCAATCAAGCTATAGAATTAAAATTAAGTATTAGTCACCATGGAATTACTGGACTATTGCCCTCTTTTAAAACTATAGAGAATAAAAAGTTTAATATATTTGTACCTTCGGAAATGGAAAATATGGTTTTTAAACACAATAATTATATTGGCAAGAAAACGTTTAACTATACTATTATACCAAGAGTTACTGGGGAAATAGAATTGTCAAAATATTTTTATTGGATATTCTATAATACTAAAACATATCAAGTTGATACATTAAGACCAAGTTCGGTGATACATATAGCATCACTGCCTAATCATTATTCCAAAAACGAACAAAAATACAACATCAAAGAATGGGAAGGATTATTAAAAAAATCTAGCCACAAAATACAAAATCTTGAACAGAACCCTTTATTGAAATGGGTTTCAAATATATTAATCCTATTAATGTTAATTATTACTTTATATATCATATTCAAAAAATAAAATGAGCAATAGCTACGGAACGATATTCAAAATAACCACCTTTGGTGAATCTCATGGAAAAGCGGTAGGTGTAGTAGTAGATGGTTGCCCTGCGGGAATAGAAATCAACGAAGATTATATACAACACGACTTAAAAAGGAGAAAACCTGGACAATCAATATTAACTACTCAAAGACAAGAAGAGGATAAAATAGAAATTTTATCTGGAGTTTTTGAAGGATTTTCTACAGGTACTCCTATAGCTATGATGGTTCTTAATGAAGACCAAAGAAGCAAAGACTATGCTCATATAGCTGATCAGTTTCGCCCATCTCACGCAGATTACACTTATTTTGCTAAATATGGAATAAGAGATTATAGAGGGGGTGGAAGGAGCTCTGCAAGAGAAACCTTAGCAAGAGTAGCAGCTGGAGCAATTGCAAAAAAAATATTATCACATTTTGGAGTTACTGTACATGCTTATGTATCTCAAGCTGGTCCAATCAAACTTGAAAAAAGTTACCTAGAATTAGACCTTTCAACTATTGAGAATAATATAGTAAGATGTCCAGATGAAACTATTGCTGAAAAAATGATTGCATTCATTGACGACACCCGCAAAAATAGAGATAGCATTGGTGGAGTAGTTTCATGTG
Organism: Cytophagales bacterium; assembly: GCA_004294225.1. Lineage (GTDB taxonomy): Bacteria > Bacteroidota > Bacteroidia > Cytophagales > Cytophagaceae > REBA01. The sequence goes on from REBA01000010.1 coordinate 50,966, forward strand.
TGCTAAAAAACGTTCCACCAGGGCTAGGCGAACCTGTATTTGACAAGCTACATGCAGAACTTGGAAAAGCTATGCTTAGCATCAACGCTGTTAAAGGATTTGAATATGGGAGTGGATTTGATGGTGTTGCTATGTATGGTTCTGAGCACAATGATGAGATCGTCAATGACAATGGAAATATTAGAACTACGACTAATTTCTCAGGTGGCATACAAGGTGGAATTTCAAATGGTGAAGATATTTATTTCAGAACAGCCTTCAAGCCTGTAGCTACTATAATGCAAGACCAAGAAAGCATCAATGAATCTGGTGAAAAAATTATCGTTTCAGGTAAAGGTCGCCATGACCCTTGTGTAGTGCCGAGAGCTGTACCTATCGTAGAAGCTATGGCAGCACTAGTTACTGTAGATTTCTTATTAAGAAATAATATTTCAAAAATTAAAACTTTTAATAAATAATAACTGTTGTTCACTTAAACAATTATCTCCATGAATAGTACCTCAGAAAAAAGAATAATAGAAGTATATACAGAATCAAATCCAAACCCTAACTCATTAAAATTTGTAACCGATGTGTTGCTTATCAACGAAGGTAGTGTAGATTTTGCTGATGTGAGTAGCACAGAAAACTGCCCACTGGCTAAAGACCTATTCAAATTCAACTTTATAAAAAGAGTATTCATTACCTCTAATTTTATCACTATTACTAAGGTAGAAAACATAGAGTGGTTTGAGATTAGCCCTATTATCAAAACATTTATAAAAAGTTATCTTGAAGATGGAAATCCTTTATTCTTAGATGACATAAAAATTGATAGTGTAACTATCAACGAAAATGAACCTGAAATTATAGGGAAAATTAAAGCTGTATTAGAAGAATATGTAAAACCAGCCGTAGAACAAGATGGTGGTGCTATTTACTTTGATTCGTTTGAAGATGGAATTGTGAAAGTTTCGCTTCAAGGCTCTTGTAGCGGTTGTCCATCTTCTACCATTACCTTAAAAGCTGGCATAGAAAATTTATTAATACGATTAATTCCAGAGGTAAAACAGGTAGTTGCTGTTGAGGGATAGTCAATAAAAAACATCTTAACTTTACGCTCCTATTATAACAAAGACACTGATTTACCTTTTAGTAATTCTTTCGACAATTTCAATTGCGATTGGTCAATCAAGTTTTTACGACAAACTTGCTGATTCAACTTTGATGTTAACGAAACAAACAGTTCGTTTCGACCCCTCCTACTTTCAACTTGACTATCCCAATGGAGATGTTCCTCAAGACAAAGGGGTGTGTACAGACGTTGTAATTAGAGCTTACAGGAAATTTGGAATTGACTTGCAAAAAGAAGTTCATGAGGATTTGAAGTCAAATTTTTCAAAATATCCTAAAATTTGGGGGCTATCAAAGCCCGACAAAAATATTGACCATAGGCGAGTTCCAAATTTAATGACTTTTTTTACCAGACATGGACGACACAACCAATTACAAGCAACTCAAGAGACTATTTACCAGGCGACATCGTTTGTTGGAATCTTGGTGGTTCAGTAACACATATTGGAATAGTGGTAAAAAAGAAATCAGTAGACAGGCAAAGACATCTAATCGTTCATAACATTGGTAGTGGACAGGTCATGGAAGACTGTCTATTTAGTTTCAAAATAATTGGACATTACAGATATGAAAAATAAAAGAAACACATTTGATAACATCTGCTATTTGCTTAACGGTAGTGTTCGTTACAATCATGTATAATTTCTGATTTAGTCTTTACTACTATTTGTTCTTCTAGAATATTATTTTGATTAAGCAAACTATTCAAATCTGGTTGCCCTGCATCTACCCATGCTGTAAGCCAAAAACAAGACAATAATTTAATAGCTTTCAAAAATCGATCTTCAACTTGACCCTGTAATTTACTATTATAAACTTCTGAAAATTCTTTAGAAAACACCCGAACTGTGGACGCATTGCGTTCTTCAAAAGAAAACTTTCTATCTTCAGAAACTATTTTGCTCGCTTCTTTCTCGTATTCAAAAACTTGTTTTAAACATCTATGCGAAGAATAAACAGCATCCCAAATTTCTTTTTGTGGATGCTCTAAATATTGGGCACTGCCTACCCAAGGGCTATATTGCTCTCCATATATTTCTGGAATTCTAGACTCCCATAGCCCATGAATACCTACTTGATTAGTAAATTGACCATTATAATTTTTTGTTGTATGAAGTGGTACATGAGCATCGGCGATATAATGCCCTATATCTGCACTTAGTTTAATAATTTTATCTACATCTCGGTCTTTGAAAGCTTCTGTAAGTCTTACCTTCATTAAATACACATGCCAAGGCACGATGCCATGCTTTTTTAATGAATCTTCTGAATACTTCTGTAAGGCTTGATTCCAGAACAAAGGCATGTTAAATTTCAAGCTATCTCCATATTCATCAAGGTCAATATAATGTCTTGTAGGTTCATCTTTTACCAAATACCTTCTTTTATCAGGATCTACAGCATGCGAAGAAATATATCCGATATGGTATTTATAAAAAACAATCATTTCTGGTGGCAAAGCAAATATGGCATAATAATTTATCTTTTGATGAGCATAAAATCCCCAAGCATTTATTGATTCTGATTGCATAAACAGAAGAAGAATATAAAAGGAAGCTCTCAATTGCTGGTTCACTTGATTAAAAATATTTACAAATCAATGCAATTCAATTATAAAAAAAATAAGCTGATTTTCAAAAAATACTGCTCACTAAGTTCTAAATTTATTACCTATACAATATATTTATAATAAGTTTTGATAATAAAAACACATTAAATTATTTATGAAATACCTAATTTTATTTACTTGCCTTATCAGTTTTTCTACAAAGATTTTTGCCCAAGATGATTTATTACAATCGCTAGATTCTATTTCACCAAAGAAAAAAGATTTTGTAATCGCAACTTTTAAAAGCACTAGAGTAGTAAACGCTCACTCTATAGATGTTGTAGGACGAAGAGCTTTAGACTTCAGAATAGCACACCGCTTCGGTCCTTTTAATTCTGGATTTTACAATTGGTATGGCTTAGACGGCCCTGCTACCATAAAAATATCTTTAGAATATAGTTTTGATGGAAGACTAATGTTTGGTATCGGCAGGAGCTCGCTTCAAAAAATGTATGAAGGATTTCTAAAATACAGATTACTTAGACAAACTACTGATGGAAAAATGCCTCTAAGTATTACCCTTCTTAGCTCCATGAATATGAATATGCAAAAAAAAGAAACTGTTACCAATTACATAGATTTCAATAGCAGATTCTCCTACGCTCATCAAGCTATCATAGGAAGAAAGTTCAATGAAAAGCTTTCCTTACAAGTTAGCCCTACATTAATTCACTATAATACCATTGGAATATCTGAACAACAAAATACTATGTTCATGGTTGTAGGAGCTGGAAGGTTTAAATTTACAAGAAGCGTAGCACTTACCTTTGAATACGGACTTCGCTTTAAAAACATGACCAACAATTATGAGAAATATTATAACAGCTTCAGTCTTGGTATAGATATTGAGACTGGTGGACACGTATTCCAAATGTTTGTAAGCAACTCTATTGGAATGAATGAAGTTCAGTTTCTGCCTTATACTTCCTCGTCTTGGAAAGATGGCGGAATAAGATTAGGCTTCAATGTTTCAAGAATATTCGGTATTTAAACTTAAAAAAAAATGAAAAAAATCTCTTCTATTCTAATTCTAGGACTGGCTGTTTTATGGTGCAACATTGGTTTCGCTCAAAATCAATTAAAATCAAATAACACAATTATTAAGTTTTTTTCGGAAACACCTGTAGAAAATATAGATGCAATATGCAAAGAAGCAGTAAGTATTCTTAGTATACCCAAAAACCAAATGGCATTTTCGGTTCCAATCAAATGCTTCAAATTCAAAAATGCATTGATGGAAGAGCATTTCAATGAGAAATATATGGAAAGCCATCAATATCCTAATGCTACTTTTGCTGGAACAATAACAGATCAAATTGATTTCAAAAACGATGGCGATTATAAGTTTAATGTTAGTGGTAAGCTAAAAATCCATGGTGTAGAAAGAGAAATCAACCTACCAGCTACCGCTATAGTAAAGCAAGGTAAAATATCCCTAAATGCAGATATTATGGTAAAACTAGTAGATTATAAAATAGAAGTACCCACACTTGTTTTCAATAAAATAGCAGAGGAAATAAAAGTTTCTATTCAATCAACATACAATAACAAGTAAAAAATAAAATCCTGCAATCAATACGATTTCAAATAACCACCATCTATAGGAATGGAAGCTCCAGTTATATAGGAAGCATATTCTGAAGCTAGGAAAGCTACTAAATGACCATATTCTTCTGGCTTCCCAAACCGCCTAGTAGGAATATCATTAACCATTTTTGATTTTATGTCTATAGCAGAGATAAAATTTAATTCTGATTGCTTATTAATAATTTGATTTAGTCTTTCTGTATCAAAATAACCTGTCAAAATATTATTCACTGTTATTTGATGTTTTGCTATTTCTGTGGCCAAAGTTTTTCCCCAGCTTACCAAAGCACTTCTAATACTATTTGACAAAGCCAAATGAGCTAGTGGTTCTTTTACAGTTACAGAGCTCATATTAATTATTCTGCCCCAACTATTATTTTGCATTCCAACCAAGGCTTTTGTAGTGGTATAAACTACTGTTTGGAACAATAAATCAAAAGCTGATTGATAAGTCATCATTGATTGATTAAGCACTGTTCCTGCATTAGGTCCATTGGTATTATTAACCAAAATATCAATTTGATTAGATTCAAAAAAAGAATCAATGGTGTTTTTATAATGCTCTAAATTTGTATAATCAACTACTAGATACTGGTGATTTTGAGAATCATTTTTGGGTAAAGAAGCAATGACTTCTTTTAATTGCACTTCATCCCTAGCAAGCAATGTAACCGAAGCTCCACAATATGCCAATTGATGGGCTACTGCTTTCCCCAAACCTTTACTGGCTCCGCCAACCATAGCGGTCTTGTTCATTAAATCTATTTTCATGTTTTATTATAATTAAAAATATTGTCTCTCAAAAATTACAAATTAGTTCAAACCAAAAGCAACTTAGGTATAATAGTGCCGTATGGAGTTGAAAGAATCTACTACTATAAAACTATTATTTGTAATATAAATCGAAATTATGAACTTAATTATAAAAATAAAGTTAGTACTTATCTTTGTTTTTTTCTCGATTATTTGTTTTGCTCAACAGCAAGATACAGTTACTCACATAGTCATTACTGGACAGCACAAAGTAGAACATTTAGAAGCAAGCAACGACCATACTTGGTTTAATAAAAATTATAAAGAATATAAGTATGATAGCACTTCTGTAAATAAATTAAAAAACTTACCTAAAGAGTATCATTTAGTTGTTATAGCAGGAACTTGGTGTCCAGATACGCATACAGAATTGCCCAAGTTTTATAAAATTATAGATGATGCCAACTTTTCAAGAGAAAGAATAAAATTATATTTTGTAGATAGAAATTTAAAAGATGCTGAAATGGTTTGTAAGAAATATAAAGTAAGCAAAATCCCTACTTTTATTTTGTTTAAAGAAGATAAAGAAAAATCAAGAATTACTGAGAAACCCAAAGACTCAATAGAAAAAGATTTAGTAAAAAGTTTGAAATAAATTACCAAATATTCAAGAACTATTTTATTTATCTAATTCCTCTTCAATATCTTTTAATTGGATATTCATTGCCTGAGTAGAAATAATGATTTCATAAGCAGCGATTGAGAATGCTGTAAGAAGTAAAATTAGACTAAAAGTAAAAACCCACTTTGCGGCTGCAGTGAAGTTTTCAAAAATTAACAACATGGTAAGCACACAAAAAAACAGTGATGCTATACCAGATAATTGCAAATTTCTAATCATTTTAATTCTGCGTTTGAAAATACTGATTTGCTGTAATATTTCTTTAGTTTGAAATGAGGAATACCTTTCATGAAGATTTCTTAACCTATTTCCAATTGATATAAATCGATTGGTATAAGCAAGTAACAATAGAGATATCGTAGGGAAAAGAATTGCAGGTGTATTAAGGGTCAGTTCCATAAAAAATCAATTAAGAAAAAATACTATTTAATTCATCAAACACTTTTTTCATTCCTACCGTTGCCGAGTCTTTAATAATTTTTATATTATAATGATTCGAAACAATGGGAACATTAATATCAATCAAGTATTTAATTGCATTATTTGGAACATAATCAATCAAACCAGCTGCTGGGTAAACTTGGAGTGAAGTACCAATAACAATAAATATTTGAGCCTCTGAGGCAATTTTATTTGCACGACCCATCATCGGCACTTCTTCACCAAACCATACAATGTGTGGTCTTAATTGAGCTCCCATTTCACACAAATCACCTTCTTTTAATTCCCAACCTTTTAGTTCATAAACTAATTGATTATCCTTGGTGCTTCTGGCCTTAAAAAGTTCTCCATGAAGATGTATAACATTACTAGAGCCTGCCATTTCATGCAAAGCATCTACATTTTGAGTAATGATTATTACTTCAAATTTTTCTTCTAATTGAACTAAAATTTCGTGAGCTAAATTGGGCTTTGCATTGATGGCTTGTTTCCTGCGTTGGTTATAAAAATCAAGAACAAGCGATTTGTTTTTGTTCCAACCATCAATAGATGCTACTTGCATAATATCATATCCTTCCCACAAGCCGCCTGCATCTCTAAAGGTAGCTATTCCGCTCTCTGCACTTATTCCTGCTCCACTAAGCACTACTAATTTAGGTTTCATATAATACAAACCAGTTTGAATAGATAACTATTCAAACTGGAGTTTAATTCTATTTATTTCTTTTTAGTTTTTTCAACAGAAACAGGCGAAGCAGATTTAGCTTCAGCGATAATTTTCTCATTAAACTTCACGTATTCTTCATTTTTGGCATTCTTAGCCATATCCATAGATTTCTGAGCAGTGGCTATGGCACCTTTATAATCTTTCAATTTTAATTGAATTTTAGATTTAGTGTGCAATGTCCAAAATTGAGGATTCTTGTCAGTTGCAATTGTAATCCACTGTAGTGCTTGATTAAGGTCTCTATTGGTATCATAATAGTAGCCAGCTGCCTGTGAGAGTGCATTGGGGTCTAGGTCTGTTTTGGCTTTAATGTCAGCCATCACTTTAGCATCTGCATCATATTCAAGTTTGAACTTAACAGCTGTCTTTTCCCAAGCTATTTCAAGCTCTGCTGAGGTTGGGGTAATGTTCACAAAGCTAATAGTGAAAGCTTCAACAAAATTTGGTATTGATTCTGATTTTACTTTAAAACGAACTATTTCTTGTTCATCCTTATACTCACCTGCACTTACCCATGGATTTTTACCAAAAATAATAGTCCATTCAGACAAGCTTGGTATAGAATATATGGCGTATTCTCCTGCTGCTATTTTTTTACCTTGTATAGCTATAGAATCACTTATTGAAATCTTTGTAGGCGAATTTGCACCTGTTCTCCATATTTTTTCAAAGGGGACAACCTCACCGAAAATTTTTCTGCCTTTTGCTTGAGGTCTGCAATAAGAAACAGCGACCTCAGCCATTCCTATTTTTTGCATTACTTTAGCATCTGGACTTGGGCGAGGCATATTAATCTGGGCATTTGCTAGAAAAGATATACTGAATAAAAAAGTAATCAGTAATATTTGGATTGTGTTTCTCATTTTTATTTGTGTTTAGTTTATCTAAAATTAGCTGATTTAATTTCTAATTCAAATCAGATAGATAACAAATCGCAAATTACAAAACTCGCTTTAGATGGCTCAAATAATGAGAATATTGCTGACGCTCTGAATTATAAATCCCACGATTATCTAGTTGATCAATCCTAACTTCGCCAGATGCATGAAGTATTTGACCTCCATCTAAAACCATTCCTACATGAACAATTTTATTATCTTCATTTTTAAAGAAAGCCAGATCTCCACATATTGAATCTTCTATATTTACGAAAGTGCCTACTAAAGCTTGTTGCCACGCATCTCTAGGAATAGTTATTTGAAGTGCTCTAAAAATTTGTTGACACAAACCAGAACAATCTATCCCAAAATGTGACCTTCCTCCCCATAAATATGGGGCTGCAAGAAAACTATATGCAAAATCTAATACTTCGCCGTCAATTTTATTATTGAGGATTGGTTCTTCGGGGGTAGATACAATTTCAGCTGTAGCGAAGCCTAAATCAACCTCCATCAATTCATTTAAAAAGGGCAATACACTTCCCGCCACTATGGGAAAACTAAAATTTGCAAATTGAACAACTGTTATTCCTTGTCGAGTAGATAAATGTTCTGTACTTTGATATGATTGATAATATTCTTCTGAAATAGATTTGTATTGTTTTTTATCTACCCAACCTTCATACTGGTCATAAGTAGATTGTATTTTAATCCATTTATTGTTTTCAGATATTTCAAGTATTCTAAAAGTTTCGCCAAAAAGCAACTGAGTAGTCATTTCTGATTTATCTGAAGATGTTTGCCTAACTGGTACTATACTCAGATGGCAAATTCCATATGAACTTTCTAAGGCTTTCATCAAGTTAATTAATATGTGGATGACCTGAAGAAGGTCTCAAATCATGATGAGGCTTAAGGTTTTTATTGCTTTTATAAAAATTGGGGCAAGGCAGCCTTCTCATAGGTTTCACCGTTTTAGGTTTGTGCTTATGAAGATAGGTAATATTCATTTCATGAGAGCCTCCTGTTCTAGATTGTGCTAATTTTGAAACTGTAAAATCATAACTATAAGTAAAGCTGAAAGAACCTAACATAAAACCAGCAATAACTACCATAGACTCATTATTGGGAAGCCGCCTATCATAATTCTTTAACGGAATTCCACGATACCAAACTGCAACAATAATTTTATCATAAATACCATATAAACCTATATCTAATTGGTCAGACTTGCCTTGAAACTTGTAGTGTGCAGTAGGGGTGATACTAATATCTGTTTCCTCTTCCTCAAGGTAAGCCATTTGTTTGCTCTTTTTCAAAGGTATTTTATAACCTGCGGTAAACGAAACTTTCATTGGCAACCTACTTATTTCTCCTACAAAAGATTGATTAGGAAAATTCATGTGATGTGCTGCTGACGAAAACCAAAACTTTTTAGAATAAAGTAAAAGCCCAGAGCCAACCGAAGCCATATTTCTTCTAGGATTATTAAAGTTATTGCTTAATCCATTAAACCCAGAACTGTCATTAAATTGAGTAGGAAATCTCAAACTAGAATAATTAAGGTATCTTGACAAAAAGTCGCCGCTTAAACCCGCCCTTACAGTGTATTTTGGACTCAGGTGTAATTCATAAGCATACTGAAGCCCTACTTGAGAAGAACTAATAACACTAGCTCCTTGATAGTCTTGGATTGCCATTAACCCAAACCCACTTCGATATTTATGAGAAAAACCATCTAAAGAAAACAAAGATGTAGTGAATTTCCCAGCCAAACTAGGCCATTGAAGTCTTTGGTGTAAAATTCCCCTTGTATTATGAGCACTTCCAGCAAATGCAGGATTCAAATAGATAGGTACAGCATAAAATTGTGAAAATTGAATATCCTGAGCTGTAACTATAGAACTAAGTAACAAGCCTACTAAAATAGAGAGCAAGGAATTAAATAGCTTATGTTTCTTTATTTGTATCAATATTATAAATGTAATGATTAAAGCAAATTAACAAAAAAATCAAGTTTTATAAATATAAATTAGCATTATAAGTAAATAAAATTTGGCTAATTAAATTCTACCTTAGATTTTTTCGAATAAAATTTAATACGTTAATACATGTAAGTTTGATGTTGTTTTCACGTAAATTTCCAAGATTAATTTTCTTAGCCACTGTTTTATATTCATCTGAATAGGCTATCCAAACAGTTCCCACAGGCTTTTCTTGAGTACCTCCATTAGGTCCTGCTATTCCAGAGCAAGCTACACCAATCGATGTTTTTAATAATTTTCTCACATGTTCTGCCATAAGCTTTACCACAGGCTCACTTACTGCTCCATGTTCTTCTAAAATAGATTCTGACACCTTAAGTTGAGTCTGTTTAACATCATTGTGATAGGCAACTATACTTCCTTTGAAATAATTAGAACTTCCCGATACACTTGTCAATTGATGAGCAATGTAACCACCAGTGCAGCTTTCAGCAGTAGCTAGAGACATTTTTTTATCTATCAACTGCTTTGCTATGTATTCTACTAAATTTATATCTTCTAAGCTATATACTTCTTCTTTAAGTTCAGCTAGGATTTTTTTAGCCCAATAATCGCATTGTTTTTGTGCTATTGACTTATCAGATTCAAAACAAGTTAATCTTAACTTAACTTCCCCTAATGAAGGTAAATAAGCTAATCTAACTTGATTGGGCAAAGCATCTTCTATTGGTTTAATTCTTTCTGCAATAATAGACTCTCCTATGCCAACAGTTTTTATCCACTGATGATAAATCGAAAACAATTTGTATTTATCTCTAATTAAAGGGATAACATCATTAGTAAACATGGCTTTCATTTCAAAAGGAACCCCTGGCATTGAAATAAAATTTTTACCTTCTTTCTCAAACCACATTCCTGGTGCTGTTCCATATTGATTATAAATAGGGGTGCAGGCAGTAGGTAAAGAGGCTTGAAGTCTATTCATTGGGCTTAATTCTCTCCCTCTTTTCTCAAAAAAAGCTTGAACGTCTTGAAGTGCTTTGAGATTAATTTCCTCTTCACAGTCAAAAAATTGGCAAAAACACGACTTGGTGATATCATCATTAGTCGGTCCTAAACCTCCTGTAACTATAATTATATCTACATTGGATGCTGCACTTTTGAAAGCTCCCAATATTTCTGATCTTTCGTCTCCTATAGCTGTTTTTCTTTTTACCTTAACGCCTATATTATCTAATTGACTACTAATCCACTGAGAATTAGTATCTGTGATTTGACCATAAAGTATTTCGTCGCCTATGGTAATGATTTCGGCGGTAATTAATTGTTCCATTTTTAAATTCCTACATTATCAATCACCAAATAATCATTTTTCTTTGAAGAAGAAATATTCACCATTTCAGCAATATAGCCTGCTAAAAACAATTGTGTTCCTATCACTAACGCAACCAAAGCCAAATAAAACCAAGTGTTATTTACAATATCTCTTCCTTTAATTTGATTAGCGATGTTATAAATTTTTTCTCCTATTAAAAACAAGGTAACAAAAAAGCCAAATACAAAAGAAATCGTACCTAGGGTACCGAAAAAATGCATTGGTCTTTTTCTAAACTTAGATACAAAAGTTATTGATAACAAGTCTAAGAAACCAAAAATAAATCTTTCTAAGCCAAATTTAGTAGTACCATATTTGCGTGCTTGGTGTTTTACAACTTTTTCTCCTATTTTATTAAATCCATTCCATTTTGCTATCACTGGAATGTAACGATGCATTTCGCCATAGACTTCAATGTTTTTTACAACCCTATTTTTATAAGCCTTCAGTCCACAATTAAAATCATGTAAAGAAATCCCCGAAATATAGCTAGTAACTCCATTGAATAATTTTGTAGGAATCGTTTTAGAAATCGGATCATATCTTTTCTGTTTCCAGCCTGAGACCAAGTCATAACCTTCATTAACTATCATATTATACAATGAGGGTATTTCTTCTGGGCTATCTTGAAGGTCAGCATCCATGGTAATCACTACTTCTCCTTGGCATTGTTGAAAACCAACTTGAAGTGCGGCAGACTTACCATAATTTCTTACAAACCGATGTCCTTTTATATTATTATTTTGTTGATTCAGTTTTTGTATTACTTGCCAAGAGTTATCAGTACTACCGTCATCTATCAGTATTACTTCATAAGTAAAATGATGTTCCATCATTACTTTCTCAATCCAAGTACATAGCTCTTGCAATGATTCATCTTCATTCAAAAGTGGGATAACGATAGAAATTTGTTTACTAAAGTAACTCATAAATAAATTATTAATTAAAGACTCTATATTTTGATTTATTAAATACCGCCTTTACTTTTCCTTTCAACTTTTTTCCAATGAATGGAGTGTTTTTTGATTTTGATTTAATATCTCTCAGCTCTAGCACCCACTCTTCATTGGGAGAAAATAAGGTTAAGTTAGCCACGTGGTTTTCTTCTATTCTTGGCAATTTGGTTTTTAATATATTTCTTGGAGCATAGGTAAATTTATCAATTAATTTTTCTATATCCATAACACCATCCAATGCCATAGACAATGCACCATATGCAGTCTCTAAGCCTATCATTCCGAATTCTGCAAGGTCAAATTCTAGTTTCTTTGATTCTACATCTTGAGGGATATGATCGCTTACTATAACATCAATTGTACCGTCTATCAAATAAGTTTTTAGAAGTTCTGTATCTTCTGGCGAACGAAGTGGAGGATTCACTTTAAGATTGGTATCAAAAGATTTTATCAAAGTATCATCTAACAAAAGTTGATAAGCCGCAATATCACAAGTAACTGATAAACCATTCTGCTTAGCAATTTTAATCATCTCTAAAGATTTAGGACTAGATATATGAGCAAAATGAAGTTTACCTCCTGTGTAATTTAATATACTTAAATCACGCTCTACCATTAACTCTTCTGCTATTTTGGGGATTCCTTTTAAGCCCAACATTGTACTCTCAATACTTTCATTCATCTGCCCAAAATGGCTAATCTGATTATCTTCTGCGTGACTAATCAATAAAGCATCTAAAGGTTGCAGGTATTGGAGCGTTTTCAGCATCACATCTGAATGCCAAATCGGGAATTCTCCATCGGTAAAAGCTACTGCTCCTGCATGATGTAAATCCATCATTTCTGTAATTTCTTTTCCTTCTAAATTATGAGTAACAGCAGCCATCGGATGAATTTCTACCAACAAATCTCTACATTTTGATTTTATGAAACTCACCACGTTTTTAGACTGAACTACAGGCTTGGTATTGGGTAAAGAAGCGATTTCCGTATATCCACCTGCAATAGCAGCTTCGCAAACAGATTCTATATCCTCTTTATATTCATAACCAGGTTCACCAATAGTAGTGCGCATATCAAACCAACCTATAGAAAGCAATTGTCCTTCTGCATCTATTACTCTATCAGCATTTAGGGATTCAGTGGTTATTTTTGTAATAATCCCATCGCTGATAAGCACATTGGTTACTTGATGGTAATAGGGTGAATTTTTATCAATAATTTTGGCCCCTTTAATAAGAATCTGCATGATGATTTATGATTATTTATAAAACCTAAGCAATAGTATTTCTATCAGAAGAAAAATAATAGCAAATAAAATACAATATTTCCAAAGTGATACTCCTACAAAATCTTGTTCAAAAGATTTTAAGAAAGTATCATTCACATCACCATTATATATCCGTACATTTTTATTGTTTTTAAATATATTTTCTAGATCAGTAATAGTATACATTTCATTAATAGACTCTTTTTTATCTTGATTCAATGCGATATAAGAAATTAATTTATTTTTTAGCTCCAGCTTATATATTCCGGGGCTTACTTCTATATTAGGGATAGAGAATACTAAATTACTTCCATTAATTTGTTGATTTGGAATAATGCTAAATTCATCTTTATTGAGCATAAATAATTCTTTATTATTTTGAATATTTTCTGGCAAAACAAACTCTACATAATCTTCTCGAATACTATATGAAATTTTAGAAGTATTGTTAAGGCTTTCAAAAGCTATCTTATACATTACTGGCACAAAGAGCGCATGCTTAGGAAAAGTACTATTTGATTCCGCAATTGACCCTGCAAATAAATATATTTTGCCTTTCAGAAAATCAAATTGAGAAAGTGCATGGTTTCCGTTTTTGAATTTCAATAAACTATTGCCTTTGCCTTGAATATCTATATTGGGATAGAAAAAAGGCATATCCATTTTTTTATCTTCTTTGTCAAATATGTTTTTAAAAAAAGGATGATTAAAATCTGGCACTGCTATAGTATAATTATTTCTATTCGCCAGAGACGTATCCACTTTTACCTCTGCCAATAGAGGTAGAGATAATTGATTAAAAAATTTTTGATAGGAATTCCTTTCCATATCTTTGGATGGAAAGACGGCTATTGCTCCACCCTTTTTCAAAAAAGTCTGCAAAGCTAATACCAATGACTCTGGAATATTATTTATACTCTCTAACACAACTAAGGATACTGATTCAAGAGAAGAATAATCGATACTTGAGATAGAAGCAGAAGTAATTTCAAAAAGTGCTTTATTGGCGTATATCTTATTGATATAATTTGATTTGCTTTGATACAAATCCAATATCTTAATTTGTGGAGATACATTAACCACGAAAAAATAGTTGTTATCAAACACAATTGGATAATCATCAAAACTAACTCTACACTGCTTCTGTCCTAAAGTATTGCATACAAAATTAAGTTTTACAGTTTGTTCCAAATTAGGAAGCAAGTCCACCTCTTTTGCATTAACTTGAATATTATCAATATATAGTTTTACAACTATTTTTTTTGATTCAGTTAAATTTTTGCTTTTTAAAATTACAGCTACATCATTGGGTTCGTTTAGCCTTACAATAGGCTTAGAGAGCAACAAAGAATCTACATATACATTGGCTTTCTGACTTGCCTGCATGGGGATAAAAAAGTACTGCTGATTGCTATCTAATGCTAATTTCTCTATATCACCTATAGTACTTTTCTGAAAATCACTAAAGAAAAAATACTGATTATTCTTATGATTAGAATTATTAGTGTTCTCTAATCTTTTAAAAATGCTTTTAAAATCTTTATGGGTATAAGTAAATTTTAAATTGGTAACACGTTCTATCAATTTATCCTTATTCAATAAAAACTGATCTTTCCCTTCAAAGTCATTGGTTATAATCTGATAATTTGTGTTTGGAGGAAATTTATCACTTAATTTAAGCATATTCCTAGTTGTCATATCTAGCAAATTCTCTCCGTTGTTGCCAGCTTGCATGCTCATCGAATTATCAAAATAAGCAATTATATTAGGTTCTGAAAACATTCTATCAGATTCCTCTCCAGGAATAAATGGCTGTGCAAAGGCAAAAACCAAAAAACTAATAAATAAAATTCTAGAAAAAAGTACTAATAAATGTTTTAATTTTAATCTTGATGTAGTAGTTTCCTTAACATTTTTAAGAAACTTTACGTTTGTAAACAAAATTAATTTGGGTCTTTGGAAATTAAATAAATGAATGACAATAGGAATTGCCACCAAAAACAGACCAAATAAAAAACTAGGGAATAAAAAATTCATTTATCTTCAAAATTACAAAACGAAATCAAATATAAAAGTAACATTTTAGACCAATCTTGTTTTAAATAATTTTAGTATTGGTAAATGAATTAATTAATTATAATTTTAAATTAAATTTTTAACAAAAAACAAACTATCATGAAAAAATACGGAATTATCTTTATCGGAACTGTTGTCACTGCTGCTTTATTGTTCAATATTTTTGCTTTCAAAGGAGCCGAAAAAAAATCAGATTACGGAAATGGTTATATCTTGCTTGAAGTCTATGAAATACCTTCTTATTCTGATGCTGGTGTTCATATCCACTATGGTAACTTAAAAACAGAAATTGTCCCTTTCAAATCTTTTAAAGACAAAGGCAATCATGACGACAATGCTGACATTATTCTAAAATCTATAAATAAATTTGTAGAAGAAGGGTACAAAATAGAAAGTACTTGTGCTGGTCTTTCTCAAGGAGGTATGATTACAAAAATATTTATGAGAAAATAATATATCTTTATAAATTATCATTAAAAAAGGAGCTATTAAGCTCCTTTTTTAATGATATAACCATGTAGCAGGTATTGAATGTTTTTCATGATGAGAAGCATGGTGCTTTCCTATCTGGTGCGATTTTATTTGCAAATTTAATTTTTCTACACCAGTAGTTTCAATATATTCAAGCTTTATTCTATGATATCCTGCTTGAAGAGCTGCTTTATGCCTGTGCTCATGCTTCCCATGATGATAATAGGCCTCAATAAATAACTCATCATCTATATAAAGTTTTGCGGCTTCATCGATATTTCCCATGTAAAACGTGTAAATAGCATCTTCAGGTATTTTTATAAATCCTTCCATCACCAATCCGAAATTGTCTCTATCTTTATTCTTAGCTACCGAAATTTGAGAAACAGTATCTTCTTCTTTTGGCTTAAGAGTTTCGAAATCTGGTATTCCATCAAATTCTCCTTCATAAAACTTATACTTCAGCCCAGAATTTACAGGTGTTATTAAAGAATCAGATTTTAAAATTTTATTATTAAAAAATAGATCTAATGTTGGGCTAGGTAAATAACCTTGCTTAAACACCTTTGCTTTCAATCTAGTACTTTTTGTAAAATACAAAGGGTGACTATATAATGAGCTATTTATATTGGGTTCAGATGCATCTGTAGTATATCTAATTTCTCCCCCTATAGTTCTTGTATGAAGCGGAACATTGATATGGTTCATAAAATAACCTCCGTGATATTCTGTATATGGAATAGCACATGCCTTATATTTTGTTAGCGAACTAGGTTTTTCATTTTCATTAGTTGCCCATGTTTTATTAGGCAATGAACTCATCTCAAATTTGAGCAATCCACCTTGCATAATCTGATCATAAGTAATATAACTTTTTGTATGATTAGCATTGTTCAACTTTGCAGACTGTATATAATAGTTTTTCGCTAAGTTATTATTAGCTTCAATACTCATTGTCTTACCATTAGGTAATTTGACTGTTGTTTTTCCAAACATTGGGCTTCCTATAGTATATTCAGCTTCTCCGGGACAAACTTGGTAAAAACCTAATGCACTTAATATATACCAAGCAGATGTTTGACCATTATCTTCATCGCCACAATATCCATTGGGATCTGAAGTATATAATTTATTCATAATTGTTCTAGCCCAGAATTGTGTTTTCCAAGCTTGGTTGGCATAATTATATAAATAAATAAAATGTTGCATAGGCTGGTTTCCATGAGCATATTGCCCCATTTTTGCATTAAGCATTTCTGTAATTTCATGAATCTGATAACCATAATGATGAAAATCAAAATGGGGGGGCAAAATGAATATAGAATCCATTTTATTTACAAAAATGTCTTTCCCTCCCATTAGGTTAATCAATCCTTGGGGGTCATGAAACACAGACCAATTCCAATGCCAAGCATTCCCTTCCGTATAATGCCCACCCCAAGAATATTTATTGAAGTGTTCAAGCCAACTACCATCAATATTTCTTGGTCTCATCAGATTGGTATGTGCATCAAAAGTATTAATATAATTATAAGCTCTCTCTTTGTAAAGGGCTGTATCTTGGTATTTCCCTAATAAACCAGCAAATTTATAAATACAGTAATCATCATAAGCATATTCTAGCGTTTTTGATACACTTTCGCCAATCAGTGTAGGCACATAGCCAAGTTGATTATAATATTGAAGACCATCTCGCCCCATAAATTTATCAGGTCTTTGTTGATTAGCGTCTTTGATCATGGCTTGATAAGCAGTATGCAAATCAAATTTTGTAAGACCCTTTGAATAGGCATCTACAAACAAAGAAGCCGCATGTGCCCCTATCATCACTTCCTTATAACCTGGATTCAGCCATCTTGGTAACCATCCTCCCTCTTTATATGCATTCACAAGGGCTTGACAAAACTCTTGATGCCTATCTGGGTATAGTAGAGTAAAAAAAGGAAAAACTCCTCTAAAAGTATCCCATAGTCCATTATCAGCATACATTACGCCTTCATGAATTTTGCCATCGAAAGCACTATAATATCTAGACTTACCATCCTCACCGAATTCATACAACATCCTTGGGAAAAGTATGGTTCTATAAAAGCAAGAATAGAAAACTGTTTTTTGTTGATTGCTGGCACCCTCAACTTTTATTTTTTGCATTTCTAATTCCCAAACTTTTTTAGATGCTTCCTTGGTTGCCTCAAAAGTTTTATCACCGATCTCATTTTGTAAATTAAGCTCTGCTTGTTCTATACTGATAAAAGATGTAGCTATCTTCATAAATACAGGCTTGGTAGTATCTGTGCTGAATCTTAAATACGCTCCTACATGCTCGGCATCAGCTTCTAGTTCGTCTCCATTAATAGTATCTTTTATCCAAGTACCTGACTTGGTAAAACTTTGACTAAAAACTGCCACAAAATAACCTGCAAAATTAGCAGGTACACTACCTGTATTATTCCTACAAGTGCCTATTACCTTGTTCTCTTCAGGAATTACTTTAACAACTGAACCACCAGTAAAAGCGTCAATTAAGACATGAGCATTTTTGGATTTAGGAAATTTGAATTTAAAATAAGCACATCGCTCTGTGGCTGTATATTCAGTAGTAATATTATTTTTCTCAAAAGTTACTTGATAACTGTATGGAGTAGCTAATTCTTTTGCATGACTGTATGAAGCAGCTCTGGCTTGTTCAGTGAGCTCTAATTCCCCTAATTGTGGCATGACGGAAAATGTACCATAATCTCCCATCCAAGGGCTAGGAATGCGAGTAGCTCTAAAACCTGTAATATTTGTAGAAGAGTAGGTATAAACCCAACCACTTGATTTATCAGTGGTGGTCTGTGGCGTCCAATAGGTCATTCCAAATGGTCTCGCCACCAAAGGAAGCGTATTGCCATGCGAAAGCTCTTTTGAAGAATTGGTTCCTATCAGTGGATTAATAAATCTTACTAAAGAGGTATCTTGACAATACCCAAAGCCTAAACCTATTCTTAAGCAAAGAAAAAATAAAACAAATCGAATTAATTTATCAGCATTCATTCCAACTATCCTTGAAGAATAAAATATATAAAAACAAGCTTTTGATTCTAAGATTTTAAAATTAAATAAAAAATTAGTCTTTTTTATAGAAATAATAGAATAAAAGAACTTATAGTATTAAATCAACATCAACACAATTAATAACTTATGTCAAAACCAAAAAAAAAGAAAAAAAAGAAAGACTCAATTTATTTAAACTCATAATCTACCTAGGTGCTTTTTAAGCTTTCCTATTTATATCTGTTAAAGACAAAAAAACAGATAAACGACATTCAAGATTGATTTAACAAACACATAACTTAAAGCATTTTAATATCTCCCAAAAATCTCAATAATTGTAAAAAGTAATTTTTAAAACATTTTGTTAAATATGTATTATTTTTGAATCACGTATATAGTCTTGCTTTCTCAATGAAATTAAAGAATAAGCTAATTTATCTAATAATTTCCTTCTTTGTGTTCTGCTCTTGTCGAAAAGACCAAAGCTTAGAACAACTTATCCAAAAACCTACACAAGAAACTGGAAATGAAGAAATAAGACTTAATATTCCACTGGGTTTTCCATACCCAGAAATCCCTATGGATAACCTTCCCACTAAAAATCGAATTGCCCTAGGAAGACAGCTCTTTTTTGATCCGATATTATCTAGGGACAGCACTATATCCTGCGGATCATGTCATATGGAAAAACTGTTCTTCCAAGACAGTAAAACATTCAGCATAGGAATTGAGAAAAGAGTAGGAGTTCGAAACGCCCCATCTATCATCAATATCGCCTATCAAGATTTCTTCTTTTTTTGGGATGGTGGTGTACCAACTTTAGAACAACAAATACTTGGTCCCATTGCTAACCCTCTAGAGATGGACGCAGACATTAATAAAGTTGTAGAACGACTCAATAATTCTCCCTCCTACGTTCAGAAATTTATCAATGCTTACAATGCTCCTCCATCTGTTTTTACGCTTACAAGAGCCATTAGCAACTTTGAAAGGTCTTTAATTGGTGGAACCTCTCGATATGATTTATATGCAAACAAGATAGATACCAATGCCCTAAACGCTTCTGAAAAAAGAGGATTAGAATTATTCTTCAATGAAACAGGAGACTGTTTTCATTGCCATCAAGGATTTAATTTCACCGTCAATAGCTTTTTTAATACAGGTCTATATGAAGTATATGCAGACTCAGGAAGAGCCAAAATAACTGAATCACCATTGGATGTTGGTAAATTCAAAGTTCCTTCACTCAGAAACATTGAAAAAACAGCCCCATATATGCACGATGGTAGCATGCAAACTCTTGAAGAAGTAATCAACCATTACAACAGCGGAGGTAAAAAAAATAGAAATAAAAGTAACCTTATGCGTCCATTAGGGATGACAGAAACAGAAAAAAAGGACCTTATAAACTTTCTTAAATCACTTACAGATATCACTTCTCAATAATTAACCTTAATGAATAATCAACTAAAGAATGGATTCTGGGTATTGTGTTTAGTAAGTATTTTTCTTTCGGGAGCCTACTTTATTTCTAAATACAAAAAATCAAAAAAACCACAATTACCTTATTACGGGAAAGGAATTACTATTAATCCCAATGAATTCCAATCTGAAGTAGAGCCATATATCCATAAGATTGGTAAATTTGAATTCATTAATCAGCACAACGAACCTATAACAGAGCAAGACTTTAAAGATTGTATTTATATCGCTAATTATATATTTACCACTTGCCCTGGCATATGTAAAGATATGACACGGGAATTAAGAAAAATCTATACTCATTTTAAAAGCGACTCAAGCATAAAAATCCTTTCCCACACGTCTAAACCAGAGGAAGACAGCGTTAGTGTACTCTATGATTTCTCTAAATCTCAAGGGGTATCTGAACAAAATAAATGGCATTTTGTAACCGGCAATATTGATTCTCTTTATCAAATGGCATTGAGTAGCTACTTAATTGTCAATCCTGAAGATGAAAAAACAAACGGAACATTTGTGCACACTGAGCGAGTAGCCCTTATAGACCAACGACTTCACATTAGAGGATTTTATGATGCTACTGACCCAAAAGAAACAGGTAGGCTCATAAAAGATATAGAATTGCTAAAAAAAGAACTGCAACAATAAATTTATATTACTTCTGCGACTACAAAAGTACTTCCCCCAACTATAATCAAACTATTTTTATTAGCTTTTTCTTTGGCGTAAGCTAATGCTTGACAAACATCATGCACAACAACTCCACTGAGTGAAAATTGAGTTGCTTTTTGATATAGCTCACTTGCATCTAAAGCTCGAGGAATTTTAGCTTGACAGTATACATATTGAGCATCTTTGGGCAGTAACTTCAAAATTGTATCTATGTCTTTATCTTTAACAAGCCCTAATACCCAAAACAAACCATCATATTTCATGCTTTGAATTTGAGCAACCAAAGCTTTTATTCCCGATTCGTTGTGAGCCACATCTGCAATTATTAATGGGTCTTCAGACAAAGTCTGCCACCTACCTTTAAAATTAGTGAGTTTGATTGTATCCTTCAGTCCTTTTCTTATTGCCTCATCGCTAATATTCCAGCCTTTACTATTCATAAGTCTGCTCAATCCAATTACTCCAATGACATTTTTTAATTGATAATTGCCGACCAAATCCAATTCTAAATTTTTATACAAGACTTGAGATTTTGAAATAATATCAATTACTAATTTGCTTTGGCTGTAAAAATGTTCCGAGCAAGAATAAACTTGGTCTGCAAATTGAATAAATGAATTATTCTTAGTAGCAAAATCTTGAAATACAGAAACGATTTCCTCTTGAGTTTCGCTAACCACCACAGGAATATTTTCTTTAATTATACCAGCTTTTTCAGATGCTATTTGCGGTAAAGTATTCCCCAAAATTGCTTGATGATCCATACTAATATTAGTAATCAAGCACGCTTCTGGAAGAATTATATTTGTAGAATCTAACCTCCCTCCTAACCCAACTTCTATGATAGCAATATCTACATTTTCTACCTCGAAATATTTAAATGCCATTGCTACTGTCATTTCAAAAAAAGAAGGTTTTATTGCTTCAAAATTTGTTTGATAAGAATTTACAAATTCACATACATAGTCGCTAGAAATGTCTTCACCATTGATTTTAATTCTTTCGGTAAATTCTTTAAGATGTGGCGAAGTATATAGCCCTGTTTTGTATCCTGCACGTTGAAAAATAGCTGATAACATGTGCGAACTACTTCCTTTTCCATTTGTTCCAGCGATATGAATAGATTTGAATTTCTTATGTGGATTTCCAATCATTTCACAAAGTGAAATGATATTATCTAATCCTGGTTTTAAAGCCACCTCTCCTACCCTGTGAAACATGGGTAAGCTACTGTACATGTATGCTAATACTTCTTGGTAATTCAAAAGCAAAACCTTTCTTTATCGCTATTTAGATTTAACAAACACTGTGTATTTTCCTGAGGAAACTGGTGGTGGGTTGATATTTTCTCTTGCCCGTTCTACTGCCCAATTTTCTTCTATTTGTCTTTTGTAGAATTCTACAACTGCTGGGCTAACTGTTTTCTCAATGGGTATAATACTGATTAAATCACCTTGATTATCCACTTTTATTTGAAATACTATTTTTCCATTTTCATTAGTAGCATCTTTTTTATCAATTCTAAATAGTGGCTTCCAGCCAGACATCTCTAATCTGTTTCCACCACTCCCTCCGGCACCTTCGCCTCCTTCACCCAAATTTCCATAAAGTGCTTTTGCATCCAATGTTCCTTGAGGGTTTCCTTGATCTCCAACCTTGCCTGGTCTATCGCCATTATTATTACCTCCTATTTTTTGTTCTGTGCCAGTTTTTCCATTTGCATTCTCAGCAGTTTGTGTTGTAGGCTTCACCACAGGCTTAGCAACTACAGCGGGAGTCTCTACTTTTTTTTCTACTACTTTTTCAGGCACTTTTACTGCCTCTACTTTGATTTCTTTTTTTACCTCATCTAGTTTAATATCATCAGGATTGTCTGATTTTAAAATATTATTTTCTATCGGACTAGGTGTTGGTTCTATTGGTATTATTTCTGAGTTAGCTTGTTCTGCCAATTCTTCTTGACTGGGAGCTACATCTTCATTAATAGGACTAGTATTTGCTTCGTTCATGGTCTGAATATCGCCATACCCTTCTGCATCAAGCCCATAATTAAGTTCTATACCACTTCCTCCGACTTCGCCCAGAGGAGGGTTGGGGGGATTAATTACAAGAAAAAAAAGCAGTAACAACAATAAACTATGAACTATTATAGAACCTATAACACCTTTAGAAAAATTAGATTCATCGTGTCTTGTAGTAGCCATAATTATTTTATTAAGCCTTAGGCTGGGTAGCCAACACCATCTTTATTTTCAGTTTATTGCCAATATCAAGTATATCCACAAGATATTGTACAGGAATATCTTTATCTACTCTTATTACTACTGCGGGGTCAGTCAAACCAGTGGTCTTAGATAAAAGAGCTGATTCTAGTTCAGATGGTAATATTTGTTTAGTGTCTATCCAATAAGATAAGTCTTTCTTAATTGAAATGGAAATTGGTTTCTTAATAACTGTTTGTGTACTTTTTGCACTTGGAAGCATCAACTTTACTACATTGGGATTAGCCATAGTAGAAGCAATTAAAAAAAACAGCATCAAGAAAAACATAATATCATTAAGTGAGTGGGTGCTCACTTCAGAATGAACTTTGCTTTTTCTTCTTAGGTTCATACTGAATATATTTATTTGTTTTCTTGAAGTAAATCTATAAACTCTAAGCTATTACTTTCCATTTTATACACTACTCTATCCAACATAAGATTCAAGTAATGAAAGCCAATATGTGCAATTATTCCTACAATCAGACCAGCTGCACTAGTAATCATTTTTTCATATAGTCCTTCAGCTATTGCACCTATACTGATATTTTCTTCGATAGCAATATTATAGAATATTTTAATAACACCAGATATTGTTCCTACGAAACCAAGCATAGGGGCTATACCAGCCACTATTGCCAGAACACTCATGTTTTTCTCTAACTTGTATATCTCAATCTTTCCAGTGTTTTCAATAGAAGACTCTATGTCTTTTAATGGTCTTCCTAGCCTCATGATTCCTTTTTCTATCATTCTAGCAACTGGAGACTCCGTTTGTTCACAAAGATTTTTAGCACTTTTTATATCTCCTTGAATGATTAAGGACTTTACCTTGTCCATAAATTTATTGGTATCTTTAGATGCCTTGCGAATAGTGATAAATCTATCAATCATGATCACTAAAGAAATTGCGGACAAAACAAATATGGGTATCATTACCCAACCTCCTTTCATGATAAGCTCTAGTATGGAGATAGAATGTTGGACACTATTTGTATCTGCAGTAGAAGTGTCTGAAGATACTGCTACCGTAGTAATTTGTGAGAAAATGGTTAAAACTAAATTCATTATTTTAATTAAAAAATTATTTTGTCAATACCCAAACTCCACCACCAAACTGTTTCTTATAATTAGCAAGTTGAGCCCTAGCAGAAGATTTTGAGCCATACTCTGCTACGCTTACTCTGAAAGTATTTTCTCCTTCATTAGGTTGAATAATTGACAAATTATTATTGGTAGAATATTTTTTTATAAGATTTTGGGCATTCTGTTCATTTTGGAATGAACCCACAATGATATAAAACTTCGAATCACTTACCTTCTTAGTAATATTTTCAGATTCTACAGAAGTAGCTGAGATTAAATCTTTGTTATCAATATTATTAATTTCAGATACTGTTGCAGTAGCTTTAATCTTTGAATTACTTGGGAAAATATTGGCTAGGTAATTATTGTTCTTTTGAAAAAAGAACATATACCCACTACCAAAAAGCAATAGCAACAAAACAAGGCCCAATATACTATACTTCAAAACCTTATTATTACTATCACTAGAGCCTTCTCCATCTACTTTGTCAAGTTTTTGAAGTTTCTTCACTTTGGTTTCCTCCTGTTTTAGTGGAGGTCTTCTCCTGATGGGTTGTCTAGAAGATTTAGGTGGTATCTTATCCATATTTGAAATATTGGTTTCTAATGGTTTTAAAAAAAACTCTTTCAAACCAAAGCTGTCTTCTAAAACGTTAGAAGTAAGCTCAGGTAGAAAATCTAATTTATCTACCTCGTTATAAAACAACTTTCCTATTCCTTCAATAATAGTTATTTTATAATTATTCAATTCTTCTTGTATTTGAATTACAAAATCACCCACGAGCTTTGAAGCTGATTCTAAACTGATACTTTCTTGGTGAGCCAAATGATTTAATAATAGACCATCATCTGAGGTTAGTTTATCATTGAAAGCAATCTCTTTGGAAGGTGGTGTTATTTTATTCGTAATGGTATGAATATCTGCTGAAATATAACGTGTAATAAACCCTCCAAAATTAGGAAGAATCACACAATTGTGTTGATGTAAAAGTTCTAAAATATATTTTTGAATCATCAGAAAGAATACGTTAAACCTATCAAGAAGTTAGCACCTAATGAAGGGTAATATTGGTACAATTGATATTTTTTATTTAATAAATTATTTAATTCTATAAAAGCTGAAAATGAATTAGATACTTTGTATTCTACTTTTAAACTTAAATCAATAATTGATGGAAGTTCAATGTCTTTACTATTCTCAACACTAAATTGTCTAGCTTTTATACCACCAATATAATAAAAATTGAAATTAAAATATATTTTATTGTTTAAGTTATAGGTACTATAGCAATTTATTTTACTCGTAGGTCTGTGCCAAGCCCCAATTTTCAAGGAATCACTACTTCCAATCGTATAACCAAAAAATTGTGCTTCAACTCCAATATTCCATCTTTTTTGTAGCTCATAGGAAAGATCTGTTGTAAAATTGACAATTGAGCTATTTGCTGGGGAATAAAAAACACTAAATCTACTTGAGTCATTAATGCTATTATTGTACAAATACAAATTTTTATAATTAGCATAACCCAACTTGACTTGATAATTCAATCTTTGCATTAATGAACCCTTAGCTCCACCATACAATTCTAAAGCTTTATTGGTATGATAGAGCAATGTATTGTTTCCTATATAGGGATTTTCTTTAGCAAAAGACCTCCATGTGTTTTTTTGCATCTCACCATCCAAACCCGCAAATACAATAAGCGATTGTTCTTTTAGCATCGCTTCACCATGAAATGATGGATAAAAATGTAGCTTATTAAAAGCACTTATGGTATCGTTGGTATATGCAATATTGAATCCGACTTTCCCAGAAAAAACACCATAATTAAGCCAATATTTTGGTTTTAAAATAAAGAATGTTCTGTTTATGCTAGAACTATCTTTGCGAGTTGAATTAGAAAGCTCTGCATTGATATTTATTCCATCTTTATTGCTTAAATCGTAGCTCGTAGTGGCTTGTGCTACAATTTCATTTTCTGAAGCCTTATAAAAATCATTAAAATTATAGAACTTGAGTCCTAATTTGTAATCTAATGGGTCTGTTTTGTTTGTGTTCTCTATAGAGGTTCCTATTTCAAAGGTGTTATAAACTTGCTTAATTGTTTCTTTATTAAACTTATTCAATGGAATGAGTGTGTCTAAAACACTGGTGTTTAAACCATAATAATTGAATCTCGTTCTTGCAAAACCCATCTCCGCATTAATGGTATTTTTCTTTGTAAAATACTGTATATGGCCATTAACTAGATTGCTAGAATTTCTGGAAAAGTTTTTTACTAAATCAGTCTTTACAGCACCATTTGCAGATGCCATATGGTAAAAGTGAAGCCCGTAATTCAATTTATCACTTCTTTTATTATTGATAAATCCTTCAAGAAAAGAAGTACCGTAATTACCAAATCCTGCTTTCACGAAATAGGGATATAATTTAGTGAGTGCTTCAGAAGGTAGGGTAGGAACTTTAATTTTTGTGTTTACTTTTGGCAGGGTAATATTTATATCTTCAAATGAATACGATTGAGCTAAAGGCTTGGGGCTTACAGGAAGAGTAGATATTTTCTCATAATTTCTATTGGCATTGGGCAAATCAATTTTTGATTCTTTTTCAATGACTACTACTCGTTCCTCTACTTGTCCGCCACTTTGAGCATTAACTATACTATTTATGCCCAAAATAAAAATAAGGGTTAATAAGAAATTGAATTTTGTTTCAATCAAAGGATATTTCATTTCTACTTTAATTTATTGGGTATTGGTGCTATCTAATTTATTACTATTAGATTCCTCAGTGCTTATTGATTTGAGTTTTGATTTTGCTATTTCTATCAATTCTTTGTTAGTAGATTTATCTATAATAGATTGCAAGGTTGCTTTTGCTTGAAACAATTCATTCATCTGAATAAAATTGTCTGATATAAGCAGGAATGAGCTGTTAAGCCATTTTTCATATGGGGTAAAATTATTATTCAAATCATAGAGCGTTTCCAACGATTGTTTGTGTTTTTTCTCCTTGTATAAAATTTCTGCAATAAGGTATTGGGCTTCGGCTCCAGATTCGTCTTTGGCATTATTTACTGTATTGATAAAGGCATCTATTGCTTTTTCATTTTGAGCAGTTGCCAGTGCAATTTTTCCCATATAAAGAAGTGCTTTACTTTCAGCGTCGGCAGTTACATTTCCACTCTGAATAATTTCATTGGCATATAGCGTAGCTGAATCATATTGTTTTAAAAAATAATTACTCTGCATAAGTCCTAACCAGGCATTGGAGCGTTCTTTTTTATTTTTAGAGGTATCTAGCAATTGTTTGTAATACTGCTTCGAAGCTTGATAAGATTGGTTTTCGAACTCTAGTTCTGCTAATCTTGCAAGAGCCTTATTAAAATAAGGAGAACTGGCATCTTGAATAATTATTCTGTAAGCTCCTATAGCATTAATATTGTCTTTGGTTCTGAAATACGACTCTGCTAAATAATAATTCGCTTCTTGTTGAAATATACTATTAGAATAATTTTTTATGAAGTTATTATAAGCTTCTATGGTTTGAGAGTATTTTTGGTCATTATAATAAGTTTTGGCATTTTCAAATTCAATCTTTATCAAAGCATCACTTTGGGGGTTTGCTTCTTTGTATTTTGCCAATAACGTTTCCATATTTTCAGACTTACCAGAAGCGTTTATTGCTTCTTGCAGACCAAGTAATGCGTTCTGAGCTAATGGATGTGTAGGATATTTCTCTAATAGCTGTTTGTAGTCAGAGACCGCCTCCGAGTGTTTTTGTAAATTACTTAATGCAATTGCTCTCTTCAAAAGGGCATAAGGTATGTATCCGCTTTGTGGATGTAAATTAATCAATTTAGTAAAATCTGCTATTGCAACATTGTAATTACTTTGCTCAAGTTCAAAATCTGCTTTTTGAAATAATGCATTATCGAAATACAAAGAGTTTGGATATTTATTGATAACAAAATCTAATGCGGATATTGCTTCTTGGTACTTACCTGTAATACCTGCAATTAAGCCTTTTTGATATAATGCATAATCTATTTCACGAGTTTTTAAATTGATATATTCGTTATAAGTTAGAATTGCTTCATCGTATTGCTTAGTAACATAGAGTAAATCTGCCAACCTAAGAAGAGCGTCATTATAATTATATTTTATAGAGCTATTTTTAAATTGACTAACATATGTTCTAAAATGCGGTATAGCTTTGTCATATAATTTATTGTTATAATAAGCATATCCAATACCATATCTAGATTTGGTATAATACTCTGAATCTTTTTCTTTATTTTGAAATACATAAGAATAACAAGCTATAGCCGCATCATATTCTTTAAGTACCGATAATGCTTCTCCTTTCCAAAAGTTTGCGGCTACTTTTATTTCTATATTCGAGTATGCGTTAATCGCTTTATCAAAATATTCTATTGCTTCAATAAATTTGTTGTCATTATATAACTCTATTGCTTTATGAAAAGACACTTTTTGAAAAGCTGCGTTCAAGCGAGGTGTTTTACTTTTTATTGATGCTAAATACTCTAATGCTTCTGAAGGATTATTGCTATTAATCAGCGACTCTGTTAACAATTCTTGAGCTTCTGTATAATTAGCATCATTAGGGTATTTTTTAGTATAGTTTTTTAAAATACTTACTGCCTCACTGTATTTTTCTAGTTCTGTACATAATTTGGCATAATTAAACTCAGATTGCTTTTTGATCAACGAATTAAAATCAGCTTTACGCGCTTGATCAAAAGCGGATAATGCAAATAGTTTATTGTCTAGACGAATGTATGAAACACCCAACAAATAGGAGCTCGCTTGAGACACGGTATCTTTTGTAGATGCAGTGTTCTTGAGATTATTTACCGCAGTAGTATAATCTTTAGTTTTAAAAGCTGCATCGCCTATTCTAAATTGAACTTCATTTGAAGGCTTTACTTTAGTGAGAGAAGTATATTGCTTATAATACTGTATCGCTTTTTCATAATTATTTTTATGATACCAAGATTCTGCAATCAGAAGTATTAGCTCTTCTGTTCCTGATGTTGAATTATTTGACTTTAATACTTGTTCCGAATAACTTATACATTGATCATAGTCGGCTTTCTTATAATAAATATTTGCTGCAAGTATTTGAGCCAATGCTTTAAAGGTAGGATCATCTTGAGTTTTTGTGATATCCACCAAAGCGGTTTCATAATCGCCTTTTTTATAAGAAATATATGAGGTGTAGTAATTAGCCGAAGACTTATAATTGCTTTGTTCGTTTTTTATTTCATTAAACAAAGGAAGTGCTTTTTCAAAATCCTTCTTAGAAAAATAAGCATAACCTTGCTTAAATCTGGTCTCTATTACTTGATCCTTAGAAAGCAGACTAATATTAACTTTTTCAAAATATAAGATTGATTTATCTAAATTCTGATTTTTAAAATAAAAATTTGCTAAATCAAAATAGGCCAAGTTAGATTTTGAATGATTGGGGTGTTGTGTTATAAATTGCTCAAACAGTTGTTCTGCATCTGGATTAAATAATTGTAAGGAGGAATTGGCAATATTATACTTAGCCTCTACTGCTTTGTTTCCATTTGGAAAATTTTGTAAATAGTTCTCAAACATTGCTCTTGCAGCACTGTATTTTTGTTTCTCCATCAACTCCGTGGCTGTTTGAAAGGTAACATTTTCAGAATGGCGTTGAAGTGTTATTTGTCCTACAGCTTGATTAATTAATAAACCAGGCATAAGAAACAATATCAACCAATATAGATTATAAATTCTCATATCAAAACTTCAAATATTCATAACGATTATTTACTGATAAAAATTATAGAAAGTCAAAACAACATAGTTAATTCAAAACTCTATATTTTTCAAAAATAATACTTTAAAAATGGACTTAGCCAAGGCTCTCGAAAATGTGGAAAAGTTTTAAGCTAAGTAGGCGAATTTATCACTAAGGAAACACGAATTCTATAACGATTAAATCATACAAAGCTTTATTTTCACAGGAATTCAAAGTAAATTGCAATATGCTTTCTATAAATAATATGTCGTTTTACTTTGGCAGTAGACCATTGTACGACGAAGTCTCACTTCATGTAAAACCTAAAAATAAAATTGGTCTTATTGGTGCCAACGGTACTGGTAAATCTACATTACTAAGAATTATCTCAGGAGAATACAAGCCAGACAAAGGAGAAATCAGTAAAAGTGGAGATTGTACAATTGGTTTTTTAAATCAAGATTTACTTTCCTACGAATCTGATGATAGCATTCTTCACGTGGCCATGCAAGCATTTGAAGAAGCTATGGCACTTCAAAAACAAATTGATGACCTTCTTCATGAAATGGAAATCAATTATAAAGACGAACAAGTAGAAAAACTCACTAAATTACAAGAACGATTTGATGCATTAGACGGCTATTCTTTGCAAGCCAAAGCTGAAGCTATTCTTGAAGGTCTTGGATTTTCTACATCTGATTTAAGTAGACCCTTACGAACATTTTCTGGAGGATGGCGAATGAGAGTAATGTTAGCAAAGATGCTGCTTTCAAAACCTGCTTTATTAATGCTCGATGAGCCTACCAACCACCTTGACTTGCCTTCTATACAATGGATTGAAGAATACCTAAACAAATACGAAGGAGCTGTGATAGTGGTATCTCATGATAGACAATTTTTGGATAACGTAGCTAAAACTATCGTAGAAGTTACTAGTCAAGATTTGGTGGTTTATTCAGGAAACTACAGTTTTTATTTAGAAGAAAAAGAGCTTCGCAAAGAAATTCAAAACAGTGCCTTTGAAAATCAGCAATCTCAAATAAGACAAACAGAAAGATTCATCGAAAGGTTCAAAGCAAAAGCTTCTAAATCTAGACAAGTACAATCAAGAGTAAAAGCATTAGATAAGATTGAAAGAATAGAGGAAGTAGTAGATGAAACCGCCAAAGTTCATTTCAAATTCAACTTCAAAATACAACCTGGAAGAAATATTTTGTATTTAAAAAATGTATCTAAATCCTACGGAGACCTACATATTTTAAAAAACACCTCTGCTACCATAGAACGTGGCGATAAAATAGCACTTATAGGAGCAAATGGTAAAGGAAAATCAACCTTATTAAGAATACTAGCTGGTGAAGAACCAATAACTGGTGAAAGAGCAGAAGGACATAATGTAAATATGAGTTTCTTTGCTCAGCACCAACTAGAATCTCTGAACTTAGAAGGAAATCTTCTAGACGAATTAAAATCTCTAGGATCAGACAAAACAGAAACTGAACTAAGAGGAGTATTGGGTTGTTTTTTATTCTCTAATGATGATGTATTCAAAAAGATAAAAGTACTTTCTGGAGGAGAAAAATCAAGAGTTGCTCTAGCAAAAACATTAATATCTGAGTCTAACTTTTTATTGCTGGATGAGCCTACCAACCACTTAGACATGCAGTCAGTAAATATATTGACCCAAGCCTTAGACCAATATGAAGGTACTTATGTTGTGATTTCACATGATAGGCATTTCATAAGTAAAGTAGCCAACAAAATTTGGTTTATTGAAAATATGGAACTTAAAGAATATCCAGGTACCTATGATGAATTTAATGTTTGGATGCAATCTAGAACTGTAGAATCTAATGTTCCATTTAAAAAAACAACTTCTACACCAGTAGCACCAAAAGTTAACACTAATTCAGCTCCTAAAGCAAAACCTGCCTTTGAAATTAAAAACATACAACAACAAATCAGCCTTTTAGAACAAAAAATTAATCAACTAGAAATAGAAAAAAGAGGTTTAGAGGAGGAGATGACCAGCAAAGAGATATTTTCTAACCCTACATTACTTGCCGAGAAAACCCAACAACTTCAACGTATTGACGAAACCTTGACAAAAGAGCAAAACGAATGGGAAAATCTCATGACTTCCATAGAAGAAATCCAAGCTAAATCATAAAAAAATGAGCATCATAAAAGTATTTTATTGTATAATTCTAGTACAAATCATTTTTGTAAGTTACAATCTTGCCAACACATCAAAACTGAACTATCCCGAATTACGAACAGAAGACTTTATTTACAACAATACTATCAAATCTGTAAATTTATTTACCGTTGCTAATCCTCCAGACATAGGGATTTTAGAGATGAATAAACCTCCTCAGAATGATATCGCTCAAGAATCTCCTTTTTATTTAGAGTTTGATGAAATAGGTAGCCAACCTGAAAATTATTATGTAAAAATACTTAATTGTAATGCCGATTGGACGGTTTCGAATATGAATGATATTCAATATCTAGAAAAATATAACGAATATCCAATTCTTGACCGTCAGCTTTCCTTTAACACTAGAGTAGGATTTGTTCATTATAAAATTTTGCTCCCTAAAGTTCTTGTATCTGGTAATTTCCTTATAGTTGTATATAAAAATGGCACACCAGATGATATAGTACTTACCAAAAGATTTATAATTTTTGAGAATAAACTCTCTATAAAAATGATGCCCCAGTTTCCTCTAAATATGACCGATAGAAATACTGGGCAACAAATTGATTTTAATATTATTTATGGGCAATATGAGCTTATAAACCCTATGGCAAATGTAAGAGTAGTTTTAAGACAAAATTTCCGATGGGATAATGCTATCTACAATCTTAAGCCTTCGTTTATAGATGAGAACTCTAGAATATTACAATATCAATTTTTCAATCGTGAAAATGTTTTTGATGGAAGTAATGAATTCAGATATTTCGATATAAGAAGCAATCGATTTGGTGGTCAAAATGTAGCAAAAGTATCGTTCGATTCAGACAAAACCGAAGTGTATTTGGCAGAAGATTTCAGTAGAAATCAAAAACCATATTCTTTTTACCTAGATTTTATGGATGGAAGATACGTAATTAACAACTACGAATCAGGAGATCGTGAACTAGTACCTGATTATGTAAATGTTACATTCATACTAAATACCCCTATTTTAAATAATGAAGATGTATATGTAATAGGAAGCTTTAATAATTGGAGTGCCAATAACTCTTCAAGAATGAGTTACGAGCCTTCTATCAATAAATACATTTGTAAGATTTTATTAAAGCAAGGGCAATACAATTATAGATACGCAACAGTGTCTAAAAACTCTAAGATTAAAAATGAAGCTAGCATTGAAGGCAGCCATAGTATTACTCAGAATAAATATGATGTATTGGTCTATTTTAGACCATTTGGTGCAATCTCAGATAGACTCATAGGATATTCATCTATCAATTATAATGGCAGATAATTTCTAAGTTAATCTAGCTTAACCTCCATTGGTATTGTTCTTTGATTAGGATCTGAATTTGCTAAATCCATCATTCCAAAGCCTTTGTAGGTATATATTCCCAAACCACAGTCATATATAAAACTCTGTACCACTGGATCTGCATATAATGTAATTGGTAAAGTGTATCCCCTCACTTCATACTTATTCCCTTTGTCAAAAGCTGGGAATATTCTAGCAAATTTCTTTTCTTCATCTTTTATTTTCTCTAAATAGGCCTTATCTGGAACTACTTGAAATTTATAAAAGCTAGTTATTTGCTCTTGAGTATAACTTCCTGACTTTTCCATTCTAAGCATCGTAGAATCGTAGAGTACATCTGAAAACTCGTCTGAGGTTGGCAATATAAATCTCTTAGAATCGGTTGGATTTTCTGCCGGATGCAATAAGACTAAAGGAGAAATACAAATATATTTCATCTCAAAATTCATTGGGGGAATTATTTCCTTTTCTACACTAAGTGGTATCAGTAAAAGTTTCCCAATTTCTAATTGTTGTTGCTTAAATACGGAAGCAATCAAGGCATCTATCAACTCTTCATTGGGGCTTGAAAAAACTAAAGTAACCTTATTAGAATAAAAATGTAAACCTTCTTTACCTACTTTAGTTTGCCCTTTAAGTCCAGAAAAATTGTATAAATTATACCCTCTAAAAGCATCTTTGTACTTATCTAAATGTGTATTAATTACATTTGCAAGCAAAAATTGGTGGTGAAAAGGAACAGTAGCTCCTTTATTAGATAACCCAAATACGATTCTAATTCTCAAGGCTAAAAAAATTAAAAGTTAATTTAATAAACAATTGTATTATACATTAAATCTAAAATGCATAATATCACCATCTTGCACTATATATTCTTTACCTTCTACAGCTATTTTACCAGCTTCTTTACAAGCGTTTTCAGATTTATATTGCTCGTAATCATTTATTTTTATCACTTCAGCTCTAATAAATCCTTTTTCAAAATCTGAGTGTATAACCCCAGCTGCTTGAGGAGCTTTCCATCCTTTTGTAATAGGCCATGCTCTAACTTCTTTTACTCCAGCAGTAAAATAGGTAATCAAATTTAGGATAGCATACGATGCTTTAATTAATTTGTTTAACCCAGATTCATTCAGACCATATTCTGAAAGAAACATTTCTCTTTCTTCTAGAGCCTCTATTTCTGCAATTTGAGATTCAATAGCAGCACAAACAACAATTACTTGAGCATTTTCTTCTGCAACTGCTACCTTCAATTGCTCCACATATTTATTTCCTGTTATTACAGAAGCCTCATCTACATTTGCTAAATAAATTACAGGCTTTATAGTAAGTAAGTGCAAATCTTCTATGGCAAAGAAATCTTCGCCTTCAAGAGGAAGACTCCTAGCACTTTTACCAGATTCTATATGGTTCTTAAAAGCTTGTAAAATCGCAAACTCTTTTTTAGATTTTGCATCACCCGCTTTTGCTAATTTTTCTGTTTTCTGTATTTTTTTATCTATTGACTCTAAATCTTTCAATTGAAGTTCTGTATCGATGATTTCTTTATCTTTTACAGGATTTACAGTACCTTCTACATGGACGATATTAATATCGTCAAAACATCTAATTACATGAACTATAGCATCTACTTCTCTTATATTGGCAAGAAATTTATTGCCTAAACCTTCGCCTTTGCTTGCCCCTTTTACTAAACCTGCTATGTCAACAAATTCAATAACAGTAGGTAATACTCTTTCTGGGCTTACTAATTTTTCTAAAACTTGTAATCTAAAATCTGGAACAGTGATTACCCCAACATTGGGTTCAATAGTACAAAAAGGATAATTTGCTGCTTCAGCTTTTGCATTTGATAGTGCATTAAACAATGTTGATTTTCCCACATTGGGTAAACCAACTATTCCGCATTGTAGAGCCATTATGAAATAAAAATTGGGCTATATATTTTTTGTAAAGATAAAATAAAAAAGATTGCTAAATCAGAAAAATACTTTTAAAAACTAAAAGATTAGAAAACAAAATTTAGTCCCAGCTAAGTTCTGTAGATTCTGTTTTATTGTCTTTTTCTTGATTAGAACTCTCAAAGTCTTTATCAGCAACTCCTAATGGTTCTTCATCGAATTTAGAAAAATCTACTTCGGGCATTAATTCAGACTTTAAGAATTGAATTGTTTCTTCTAAAGCACCTATAAACTTTGTGAAATCTTCTTTATATAAGAAAATCTTGTGCTTTTCATAAAAAAAACCATCCTCTTTAAATCTTTTCTTACTTTCTGTAATCGTTAGATAGTAATCGCTAGAACGTGTAGATTTGATATCAAAGAAATACGTCCTCTTCCCAGCCTTTACTCTTTTTGAATAAATTTCGGCTTTTTCTTGTTCTTTATTCTCTTCCACAATTTTTTTATTTTGTTTATATTGATAAAATTATAATTTTTAATTATACAATCCAAATAATAAATGTAATTAAAACCATAAATTGTCAATAATCTATAAATTTATAGCCTTATGAACTTCCGATTAATTGTGTTTTTATTCTTTATTTCATTTTCTAATAGTTATTTGCTATTTGGGCAAGAAATTAGAAATGGATATGCGAGTTATTATGGAAGAGAATTCCAAGGAAGAAAAACTGCAAGCGGAGAAAAATACGACTATAAGCAACTAACTGGTGCTCACCGCTCCTTCCCTTTTGGGACTTTTGTAAAAGTTACTCGCACTGATAACAAAAAATATGTTGTTGTTAGAATTAATGATAGGGGGCCATTCTCAAAGAAAAGAATCATTGATGTATCTCGGAGTGCTGCCGAAA
Source organism: Cytophagales bacterium (assembly GCA_004294225.1). Classification (GTDB taxonomy): domain Bacteria; phylum Bacteroidota; class Bacteroidia; order Cytophagales; family Cytophagaceae; genus REBA01. Next base: position 87,547 of record REBA01000010.1, read on the forward strand.
AGTTAGATATGGTTCTAGATGGCATTACTATGGTAAGCATAGAAGTGGTAGATGGTAAATATTATTCAGATAGCACAGATTTAGATGAAACTAGTCATAAAATTCAAGAAAAACCTTCTATCGTAAATCGTGATTCGGCAATTGTTTTGCTAGGCAAACCTAATTGGGAAGAGTTAAGTGTGTCCAATATATATAATATCGATGGCAAAAAACAGACTGTCAAGGGCTACGGAATTCAAATATTAAGTTTAGGTGATTTAAACAAGCTCAGCAAAGAAGTTGATACTTTATTATCGAAAGGGTTTAAAACTATATTTATTGAACCTGCTAAAATAGGAGATAAAAGAAGTTACAGAATATTAATTGGAGCATATCCAGATGCCAATAAAGCCAAAGAGGATAAAATCAAACTAGAACTATTGGGTTACAATGGTTTTCTGAAAAAATATATAATTACAAGCAAATAGTTATATAGATTGCAACTGCTTTTTTAGCCTTTCTATTTCTTCTAAATAATCTTTTTCTTTCCTGTGCATCTCTTCTTGGGTAGCTTGAAGCTCTTCCATATTTTGTCTCATTTCTTCTTCTTGCGATTTCATCTCTTCTGTTTGAATTTGAGATTTTTCTAACAAAAACTGTGTTTGTTGATTAATATTAATATTCTGAATCGTAGATGCAATGCTTTCAGCTAACTTTTGTACCAGTTGAATTTGATATGGTTCTAACACTTTAAAGGATGCCAATTCAATAACCCCTAAAATATTTTGCTCAATCATGAGCGGAACTGCTAATAAAAATCTGGGGTTTGCATCTCCTAGTCCTGAAGTTATTTTTACATAATTATCAGGGACTTGCTTTAAAATTATTGGTTCTTTTTCTAAAAAGCATTGCCCCACAATACCCTCTCCTAATTGTATATGTTTTTGCAAATATTTTTTTCTATCATAAGCATAACAAGCTATAAGCTCTAAATAAGGAGATTGATTTTCTTCATGATATAATAAAAAAATACCACCCTAGTTAGCATCTAGATATTTTACAAGTTTAGAAATTACTTTATCAGAAAGGTTAGAAAGCTGATTGTCTGAACGAAGTATTTCAGCAAAGATTGCTAGCCCTTCTGTGGTCCAATTTCTTTTTTTATCCTCTAGAGCAGTGTTTTTAAGATTATCTATCATTTTATTTACAGATAAACTTAACTCATCATTTTCACTTCTAACTACAGCTTTTGATGAAAAATCACCTTCTGCAATTGATTTACATACATGAGTGATTTCAGTCTGTGAATTAACGATATTAGTGAAAGAACTTATCAATTTTTGAACCTCAATACTATTATTTTCTATAAGGAAATTTTTATCTAATTTACCCAAAGACAAATCTTCAGCTAAAGTGGCGCTATTGATAAAATAGGTTTGGTTAAGTTACCTGAAAAATAAAAAATTCCATAAACTAATATCAAAACTGATATAATACCAATAATAGTTAATACAAGAATCACATTATTAGAGCTTTTCATAATCACTGATTTGGGAACTTGAATATAGGCCACCCATGTTTTACCAGACTCCCCAAGTTGAAAAGGAACAAATGTACGTAATGTGTCATTTTGAATTTCTTGAACTTCTTGATTTTTTGAAAAAAGCTCTTGGGGAAAGTTTGTAAAGGCTATGTTTATTGGTTTACCAGCTAATTCTGGTTTTTTATAAGCTGCCACAACAGTTTGATTATCGGACAATATAGCTATAGAAGCATTTCCATCATAAAGCGAAAATCCATCTACTAGTTTCTGAATGAAGTCCATACTCATGTCTGTTCCCGTGACCCCCAGAAAAACTCCATCTTTAATTATTGGGTTAATGATGGAAATCATATACATATTTTGATAATAGAAAGGGTCTATAACCATTTCACGTTTGGTATTTTTAGGCTCAAAATACCATGTAGCTGTTTTGAGGTCGTCATATCCAATAATGGGTTCTATAACGATGTCATTCTGGTTTCTATATACATAAGGAACGAACCTACCTGTTTTATCATGAGCGTCTGTGTTGGCAAAGGAAGAATCTTTGCCATCAAATAAATTGGGTTCCCATGCTGTATATGTACCTAAAAATGTTGGATATCTTTGTAAAACTAATTTTAATATTTTAATTACTTCTTCTCGACCCAAACTAATCTCAGAAACTGTCTTTACAGAGCCAATTACTTCACAAAGTGTTCTGTTTTCAATAATAGCTTTTCCTAATTCTAATTGTATTTGTTTTGCATACTCCCTACTTTCAGCTAATAATAGTTTTTGACTATGTTCTAAAGAGTTGCTTCTCATTTTTATTGCAGTAAAAAGAATAATTACTAAAAGTAAACAAGAAGAAAAAAGTACAACTGGTAATGCTATTTTTGTTCTAATGGTATTATTTTTTGTCCATTTCATAAATACTAAGCTTGGTAATATAAAATTAATTTAAACGAACCAAAGAGCCCTCAAGTTTATGTTTTCTATGTGAAATTATTATTTATAATTAATCTAAATAAAATTTGTAATTGTTAAAAAGAGCGATTAGTTTTGTCATTATTTAGAAACATTAAAAATAACATACCATGAAAACAAAACATCAACTGTACTTGATTGCATTTTTTGCTATAACTTCATTGCTCTCCGGGTGTAAAGAACCAAAAAAAGAAGATCCTCAACCATCTAAAAAGCCTTTAGAAGTTAAGACGACTTTCGATAGCACAAACTTTACATCAAATGCTTTAACCCAGACTAAAGTAATCAATCAACTTATATTACTTACCGATGAAGCAAAAAAAGCGAGAAAAGAAGGTGTAGAAATAAAAAGTAGTGATTTAAAAACATTGTTTAATAATGGAAACCCAAGTTTAGCTAATGTAATCACGGACTACTACAAACAATTATTAGAACTCGCTGGAGGCTATTTTGATGAAATTGCTAAAGCTAGTGGAAAATTATATACGCCAAGTAATGAAATCACTGGTGAAGGTGGAGTATATGGAACTGGCTCTAGTGCATATCTATTTGATGAAAACGGTCTAGAAATCGAGCAGATGATTGAAAAGGGTCAATTTGGTGCTGTTTTATACAAGCATTTGGTTGATTTGTCAAAAGAAGAAATTACATTGGCAAAGGTAGATCAAATGCTTGCTATTTATGGGGCACACCCAATTTTTGCTAACTCTGGCTCTAGTAAAATAGTCTTCAACCAGCGTGATAAAGGACTTGCAAATTACGCAGCAAGAAGAGATAAGAATGACGGTTTAGGACTTTACAGTCAGATAAAAAATCAATTTCTAAAATTACAAGCTGCTGTAAAAGATGGTAGTGAATATAATGAAGAAAAAAATGCCAGCATTGAAGAAATAAAATTACTGATAGAAAAAGTAAATTTTGCAACTGTGGTGAACTATTGTTTTGCTGTAAAGGCAACTATGAGTAAAACTGAAGCCACAACAAATGAGAAAGCTGCGGCTCTTCATGCTTATGGTGAGTGTGTCGGTTTTGTTCACGGTTGGAGAAATTTACAAATGGGAGCTAAAAAAATTAAAGACAGTGAAATAGATGAAATATTGGAATTATTAAATGCTTCTCCTGGCAAAATACCAACTTCTTATTTATTTATAACTTCTCCATTTACAGAACTGCCCAAACTAGATCAAATTATTAATAAAATAAAAACTTTATACGGATTTAGTGACTCCGAAATAGAAGGATTTAAAAGTAATTGGGTAAGCATACAAGGCAGATAATTTCAATATATAAAACTCAATGACTATAGTTTGTTGATAAAACAAAATAACAGTCATTGAGTTTTTTAAATAATCATTCAAAATAAAACCCTTCAAAAAATATGAAAAACAATTGCTTTAGGATAATAAAACCAATAGTTTTTTTTACAATAATATTATCACTGACAGACTGCACACCTGATGATAAAAAAAAAACTAGTCCTGAAAATCAATTCGACAGAACCAAGCTTTTGAGTCAAGCTTCTGAACAAATCATCATACCTGCCTATCAAGATTTTCAAAAAGAAGTAACCGCTCTTGATGCGAACATCAATGATTTTTTAAATAACCCAACAATTGAATTTCTTGAAAAATCAAAAACTCAATGGATAAAAACTGCTTTAAGTTGGCAATCTTGTAATGCTTTTAATTTTGGCCCTGCAAAAAACTTTAATTTTGGTTCTTTACTAGAAAATATTGGTACTTTCCCAGCATCAAGCACGAAAATTGAAAACTATTGTTCGACCAATGATGCTTCACTTAAAAACTTTAATAGAGATTCAAGAGGCTTATTCGGAATTGAATATTTGTTGTATGAAGAAAATGCTTTACAACAATTTGATAAAAGTAACACAAGCAATGTAGGTAGAATAAATTACCTTAAAGCAATCAGCAATGATGTAAAAAGCCAAGCTACAAAAATGGTTGATGAATGGAAAACGTATAAGAATGAATTTAATACAGACAATGGAACAAGCTCATCAAGTGCAATTACACTTTACTATAATTCGTTTTTGATATGTTATGAAAATTTAAAAAATTTTAAGATTGGAATTCCTTCAGGAAAAAGAGCTGGACAAACCAGTGCTATGCCACAACAAGCAGAAGGTTATTATTCTGTTATATCTATGAAATTAATCAAAGTAAATTTTGAATCTATCATTAGAATTTGGAAAGGAATTAGCCTAAGCAACATTGATGGAATAGGCTTTGAAGAATATATTCGTTCTGTAGAAGGTGGTGTATCGCTTGCAAACAACACATCTTCACAACTTCAAATTATAGCAGACAAAATAAAAGAGTTAGAAAATGAAGATTTAGAAAAACTAATCAATTCTAATGATAATAGGCTCAATGAACTTTATATATTACTTACCAATACTACAAGATATATCAAAGCAGATTTATCTTCATTGCTTGGCTTAACTATTACCTATTCAAGTGGAGATGGAGATTAGTAAACTCTATTTTAAAGAAAAATTTAACTATTTTATTGACAATCCAATCTCAATTGTTCCTTTAGTCAGTTTTAGGATTGTTTGGGGATTACTCCTTTTCATAAGTACTACCAGATTTATTTTATTAGGTTGGATAGATGACCAATATATTCAACCTCAAATCCACTTTGCTTACTATGGTTTTGAATGGGTAAAACCCCTTTCTACCATTGGCTTGTATATGGTATTTGGGGGAATGATAATAAGTGCTATTGGAATTATTCTAGGGTGTTTTTACAGAATTGCAAGCATACTATTTTTTTTATGTTTTACCTATATTGAACTTCTAGATATTAGTTATTATCTCAACCACTATTACTTTGTAAGTATCATCAGTTTTATTATGATTTGGTTGCCAGCAAACAAATATTTCTCTATTGATACTTTAATCAAGCCCTCTATTAAGAAAATTCTAATCCCTGCTTGGTGTATCAATGTATTGAAATTGCAACTAATGATTGTGTATTTTTATGCTGGGTTGGCCAAAATAAATACAGAATGGCTCTTCAATGCTATGCCTCTGAAAATATGGCTTCCTGCACATACAGATATTCCTTTGATTGGAACATTATTCCAATACCCAATTACTGCCTACGCTTTCAGTTGGATGGGAATGATATATGATATTACTATACCATTTTTTTTAGTTTGGAAAACTAGCAGACCATGGGCATTTTTAGCTATTATAGTTTTTCATTGCCTTACAGGCGTATTGTTTCAGATTGGTGTTTTCCCGATAGTAATGATATTTGCAGCAACAATATTCTTTTCTAATAACTTGCATCTAAAAATATTGAATACCCTCAATCAATATGTATTATTTTCAAAAGAAAAATTTAATCTTTCTAGCTTCGCAATAACTGTAAATCCTACAAGGGGTATAATAAAAATATTATTGATTGGTTTCTTCATTTTCCAACTAATTTTCCCTTGGAGGTATATGCTTTATCCAGGTAATTTATTTTGGACAGAAGAGGGGTACCGATTTTCTTGGAGAGTGATGTTGATGGAAAAAGCAGGGACTGCCACATTTTTTGTTAAAGATAGCATAACAAAAAGAGAAGGAGTAGTAGATAATAGCCAGTTTCTAAACTTACATCAAGAAAAACAAATGGCATTTCAACCAGATATGATTCTGCAGTATGCCCATTTTCTATACCACTATTTTAAAGATCAAGGAGTAAGAAATCCAGAGGTAAGAGCTGAAATATATGTAACACTAAATGGTAAACCTAGTAGGTTATTTATAGATCCCAACGTAAATTTGGCGTTGGTTAAAGATGGATGGAAACACAAAGATTGGATATTGGCCCTAGATGAATAATACTATTAAATTTATATTGCTATTTTTTTCTCTGGTTTACCTCATTAACACTAGTAAAGGGCAGAATCTAATTGAGGGAAATATAAAATCTACAATAGAAAACACTCCAGTAGAAAGTGCTATCGTGTACATCAAAGAACACACACCTATACAAACGACGTCTGACCAAATCGGTAACTTTAGCCTTAGAATCAAGAAAAATGGCACCTACACGGTGGTAGTAAACATGATTGGCTATAAAGAAAAACGAATAATAGTCTATGCCGATGGTAGCCCTAAAAAACTAGAAATCCAATTAGAAATTGATGAACTTCAGCTCCAACAAGTAACTGTAGAAGGCAGCAGAAATAATAAAACATTTGGCATACGAAGACTGCAATCTATAGAAGGGACGAGCATCAACGAAGGGAAAAAAAATGAGGTTATTCAACTCAGCGATTTATCAGCAAACCTTGCCACCAATAACCCAAGACAAATATTCAGCAAAGTTCCTGGAATAAATACATGGGAAAGCGATGGCTCTGGAATTCAACTTGGGATTGGAGGAAGAGGGCTAAGCCCCAATCGCTCGGCAAATTTCAATGTAAGACAAAATGGATATGACATCAGTGCAGATGCACTTGGCTATCCAGAAAGCTACTACACCCCTCCTACCGAAGCCCTTGAAAGAATAGAATTAATAAGAGGAGCGGCTTCATTGCAATACGGAACACAATTTGGTGGTATGCTTAACTTTGTGATGAAACAAGGCTGTAAATCAAAACCAATAGAACTGCAATTAAGAAATACTCTAGGCTCTTGGGGATTTTGGAATACCTCAACCAGTATTGGTGGTACATTGGGTAAAATAAACTACTATACTTTTTTTCAACACAAGCAAGCAGAAGGCTGGAGACCGAATAGCCAGTTCAACCAAAACACTTCATTTACTGGAATAAAATGGCAAGCATCAAAAAAATCAAGTTTAAACTTTGATTTAACATTGATGAGCTATTTAGCCAAACAACCGGGAGGACTTACAGATAAAATGTTTGAAAACAATCCACGCATTTCGGTAAGATCTAGAAATTGGTTCAATGTCAATTGGCTTCTACCATCTATCTCTTATAATTTAAATATTTCAGATAAAACAAAAATCAACTTTAGAGCATTTACCTTATTTGCACACCGCTATGCTATTGGTAATTTGGAAGATGTATCACAGCAAGATTTAGAAAAAGAGAGATTATTGCTCACTGACGAATATCATAATATTGGTTTAGAATCAAGAATTCTTCACCAATATTCCTTTGGGAAATTCAACAATGCAATACTAATTGGTGCTAGAATATATCAAGGCAATACCCAAAGAAATCAAGGCTTTGGAGATAATGACAATAAAGCTACATTTAACTACTTAGATAAATCCAACCCAGAATTATCTTCCCACCAATTTGATGGTAAAAACATATCATTATTCGCAGAACATATTTTTAATATCAACAAAAAACTAAGCTTCACTCCAGGAATTAGATACGAACATATATTTACAGGTATCGATGGTTATTTCAATGAAAGGGTAACCAATCTTGCTGGAACATTAATCTCTGTAAAAAAGACCGATCAAACAGATGGAAGAAACCGAGACTTCCTGCTCTTAGGTTTAGGAATTAGCTATAAAATCGATTCTACAAAATCTGAATTTTATGCCAATGCAACTCAAAACTACAGAGCTGTTACATTTAGCGATGTAGCGATTTTTAACCCAAACACTCAAATAGACCCTAATCTTAAAGATGAAAAAGGATATAGCATAGAAGCTGGGCTTAGAGGACAATGGCACAATGTATTTAATTACGATGTTGGTGGATTCTTTATGGCGTATGACAATAGAATAGGTACAACTATTAATACCCAGAATAAAAGATATAGGACCAATATCGCTGATGCAAAAATTGGTGGATTAGAGTGTTTCACAGAGCTAGATTTTATCCGATTATTCCATCCAAAAAGTAAAATATCCTTAAGCTATTTTTCTAATCTTGCCATCATCAATGCTCAATATTATACCATTGAAAAACAATTTAATGGCAATAAAGTAGAGCTTGTTCCCAGTGTGAACTGGAGAAGTGGATTATCCTTTAGAAAAAATAGAATTATTTCTTCTCTTACATTTGCTTATATGAGCAAACAATTTACAGAAGCTACAAATGCTGTAAAAGCTAATTCATCGGCTACAATAGGGGAAATACCAGCATATTATGTAATGGATTTCTCAATTCGATATATCTTTAAAAGAGTTACTTTAGAAGGAAGTTGCAATAATATCTTGAACACCTATTACTTTACTCGCAGAGCCGATGGCTACCCAGGCCCTGGGATATTACCTTCAGACCCTAGAAGCTTTTTTGTTACTCTAGGTATTAGAATATAACTTCTACTTAAGTTTTGCTTGGTATATTATCTTTTAAAATCCCTAATATGATATACTAATCCAAAGGAAATTCCATAGGCATAAGGCAATTGCCTCAATATAGATTTGTCCTGATAAATAGAACCTAAAAAATATTTAACAGATGGTGATATATTCAGACTCCATTTTGAATTCAATGTATAATTGATATTTATTCCACCCCAATAAGTAAAGGTTAAAGAAGCTAAATCCATCTCTTTATTGACCAATGATGTTTCGTTTTTATTGTTTTGAACGTAGGAAAAAGCATTCACTTTTGAAGATGAAATTAAGAAATTAGAAATAAGCCCTGAAAAAACGCCCAATTTTATAGAACGAAAACGAAGATTAGTTCCTACAATTATCGGGATTCCTATATAACTAATGCTATTATCAAAATAGGTATTTACCTGATTGAAAGTTTTCTTAATATTTAGCTTATATTCTAAACCCAAATTATTATTGTTTACCCAGATTTCCTCCACACTAGACCTATCTGTTGAGGCAATACTCTGAATAGAATATGAATTTGGAGAAAAGCTTAGAAGAGAGTCAAATTGTATAGGGTAATAACTTGCTCCTACCCTTTTCTCGAAAGTGGTATCGGCTGAACTCAACAAAAATTCCGATCTATTTTTTTCTCCAAAGTTAGAATATAGAAAACCAGTTTTTATGTAAAATCTTTCCGAAAAATCGAGCTGCACCAGCAGACCACCACTGTATAAAAACTTAGACTTATCATTGGCTTTAAAATTTCTAGCCTCAGCTGATAAAGGTGCATCTGAAAAATGTATGCTTCTACCAGTAACTTCTGGATTAAGCATCAGCTCTAGAGCGATACCAATACCTTTGGGAGTTTTAGTTTTCTTATTTTTAACTACTTGCGGAACTGTATCTTTTAGTTGTACAGTGTCAATTACTGGCTTTTTTAGTTCAGAACTATTCACTACTAATACACTATCAGAAGAGCTATTGTGCGTTTTTACGGTTTTGTTTTCAAAGGCATTTGAAAGTAACTTTTGTTGAGGAATATTTGAATATGCTTTATCCTGAGAAACAATTCCACTTGAAATTTCTGTATTACTTTTCAAGTGCAAAGAATCAAAATTCTCATCAACTGTATTTGTTATTTTTTGCTTGGTATGTATTTTTTCTTGGGCTGCGGAACCATTTAAAACATTTTCTTTAACCTGATTTTTATCTAAAGTAACCATTGACTTAGCTTGCCTATTCAACTTCAAATTATTGTCACGAACAATTTTTGGAATTGATTTTTTTTGTTTTGAAGCATCTGAAAGAACAGCTAAAGCTGAATTATTCTTCTGAACACTTCTAATAGAACTATCGGTCTGCTTAGAAATGTTTTTTTGATTATTTACTTTATGTTCATCATCATCATTATTATGTTGCTTTGATAACTTATCAGTGCTAAGATTCTTATCATAGGAATATTTTGGGGATATTAAATCGGAATTTTTCTTTGAATTGAAATTTTGGTGAGTTAATCCTTGCGAAAAGATTAAAGAATCACTAGGAGAATTCATCTTTGCCGAATTCGAATTTATAAGAGTTTTCAATAGTTGATTTTGTTGATAAAGCTGATAAGTATAAATACCTCCACCTGTAATAAATACCAAAACAAGTAATGAAGAAAGAATAATTTTGAAGTAATTATTCTTATCACTCTTGCTATTTGCTAATTTATCTTTTATCTGCAACCAAGAATCAGCAGGCAATTCAGCCTTCCCATCCTGAAGTTTTTCTCTAAATATTTTATCTATTGAATTATTCTGTTTCATATTAATTAAAACATTTCTTTTGGTTTGGGATGTTGTTGTACTACTTGAATTTTATTATTCTCAAACTGGATATTAATGACCTTATTGTTCTGTAAAATCGCCTCTTTTACAAACTTCTTTAACATTGACCTTGCTTTGTATAATTGTGATTTGGAGGTTCCTTCTGATATTTGAAGAATTTCTGCAATTTCTTTATGCTTGTATTCTTCTATTGCATAAAGGTTGAAAACTACTCTGTATCCTTCGGGTAACTGATTAATAATACTTATCAACTCTTCCTTAGACAATGCTTGTGCCGCTTGCTCAAAGTCATCTATGTCCTCATTGTTAGATTCAATTTCTTCAATTCTAGAATCAAAAAACTTTTGTTCTGCCCGTGATTTATTTTTGTTATAATAATTGATGGCAGTATTAATAAATATTCGTTTTATCCAAGCCTCTAAATTAGATTCATTTCTAAATGCTTTAATATGTTGAAACACCTTAATGAATGCATCTTGAAATATATCATCTACTTCTAATGAAGAGCTTGCATAACGCACACACACATAACGCATAGAAGGAGCATATTTGTTAAATAATGCCTCTTGAGCTATTCTTTTCCCTTTAATACATCCAGCAATAATTTCTAAATCTGAATTCATTTAGTGTTTTTCATCAATAATATCAAGACTACATTTTGAAAAAAGGTTGCCTAAAAAAAGGAGATATTATTATAATTCTTTTTTTCTAACCTATAAATTTCTATATACCTATGATTTAATACTTATTAATTTAAGAAAATAAAATTTTTATTCAAAAATTAGGCAACCAATTAAAGGTTTGCAGTCTTGATGACAAAATCACCAATTAAACACTTACTAACTATGAAAAATTATTATAATTTCAGAACCTTAAAAATCGGACGAGCCAGCTTATTAGCTTTGATTTTATTTTTACTATTTATTATAAAACAATCTACGGCTCAGTCTATAGAAAAAGACAGTGTTCACCGTTTATGTAGTGCTCGATTTGTAAGTACCCAAAAAACTTTTATCTGTCCAACTGGGGCTTTATGCATTCTTCCTGACCATGTGAATGCAACTTTTGTGGCTGTAGAAAAACATCAAAAATATTCATGGGACTTCGGCGATGGTCAGAAAGGAGAAGGCAGCCCTGTATCGCATCTGTATTTCAAACCTGGTAAATACAAAGTAACATTAACAGTTTTTAGTCCATATATTCCTTATGGAACAGATGGTCCTGCTCTGCAGGTAATATGCGGAGACAGCTATTCGCAAGAAATCATCATTACAGATTCAATAGTTCCAAAAAACAACACTAATTGTGATATTAATTTACAATACTCACAGAAGAATAATCAAGTAAAAGTATATAATCAAAACTCAATGAATAAAATGGCACTTATAGGAGTGCAAAATTATTTATTTTGGAGTTTTGGAGACGGCAGCTCAAGTACTGAAACATTTCCAACCCATACTTATTCTAAAGCTGGGAAATATGTTATTAGTCTTACTAAAGTATCTATGAACACAAGGCTTCAAGATACCACCTCTGAGGCATGTACTAAAATTTTATCCGCAGAAGGAACTTCTATCAAAATCCCTTGTTACTTCAACGAAATATGCAGAAGCACAAGTAAGGTTTCTATTGTGGTAGACGATACTAGAGATAGTAATTTATGCCAAAAAGATATTCAATATTCTATCTCAGGAAATAGATTAGTGGCTGATGATTATATACTGCAGGTTGTACGACCAAATTTACAAGTACAATATCATTGGAACTTTGGAGATGGAAATACTTCTTCAAAAAAGCAAATAGTTCACCATTATGCCAAACCGGGGAATTATGAAGTTAGTGTTACCAAAATAGTATTCGATCAATCTGAAATATTTACACACGCTCCATTACTTAGAAAAATTAGTAAATCAAGAAAAGCTTCTCAAGCTTCATCTAACATGTATTTAGATATAATTTGCCAAACAACTCATAAATTCTCTATTACAATACTCCCTGGTTTACCTAGCGACACCTCGTTGATTTGTAATAAAAAACTATATGCAACATCACATGAAAATTTCATCGTGCATTTCTCTGATGGGAAACTTACACTTGATGCAATTCCAGAAAATCCAATGTATAAAAGTTATTATCACTTCGATTTTGGAGACAACACAGACACTACAGCAAATAGCATGTATATCTCCCATAAGTATCTGCCTGGAAAGTACAAAGTAAAACTTACCCATAAAACATTCTACGACCCCACAGCAATTAAAGATAGTAATACTGCAGTATGCTTAGCACTTACTTATGATGAAGAATTGAAAACAATAATCCCCTGTTACTATTCTTTATTATGCCATACAATTCAAGAAATAGAAATTAATATCACCGAAACCGGCAAGGTAAATATCAATATGCCAAAATTACCAACTTCAGTTATATCTCCTAATCCCATAGAAAATATAGGTTCGGTAATCCTAAAAAATTCACAAGCACCTGTAAATTTAAATATCTATAATAACTCAGGTACATTGGTAAAGCAAATCTTACAAATCGAAGAAGGTATTTCGAACTTTAGTGTAGATGATTTACCTAATGGAATTTATCTATACACCATATCTAGCCAAGGACAAATAATTAAAAGAGACAAATTCTCTGTAATCAAATAAAAGAATTACTAGCTATTACTTACTAAATCAAAGTGTGGAGATAATCTATATTCAGGTTGTCTCCACACTTTGATTTTATTTCCACTCTACGTTCCCTATATTATTCATTTGTCTTAAAATCCAAGCCTGCCTTTTTTTGATGTAGGCATTCGGGTTCTTGAGCGACCATTTTCTCGGGTTGGGCAATACAGCAGCAATCATAGCAGCTTGTGACTTAGAAACGTTCTTCGCTGATTTATAAAAAGACTCTTGAGAAGCTGCCTCTACACCATAGACACCATCTCCAAGCTCAACAATATTCAAATACACTTCAACAATTCTTTGCTTAGACCAAAATAATTCAATCAATACTGTAAAATAAGCTTCAAAACCTTTTCTCAAATACGAGCGACCTTGCCATAAAAATACATTCTTTGCCACTTGCTGAGAAATAGTACTGGCTCCTTTAAGTTTTGTTTTTGATTTAGAATTATTCTGCCATGCTTTTTTTATAGAAGCTACATCAAAACCACGATGTTCTAGAAACAATTGGTCTTCTGATGCTACTACTGCTTGTGGCAAATAGTCAGAAACTTCTGATAGTGATTTCCATTCTTTACTGAGTTTAATATTTCGCCCTTCTATTACCTGCTCTACCACCCTAGTAAACATTAATGGAGTAAATAATACTGGCACAAATCGTAATATCAACACCGCAGCAACACTAGAAATCAGGAAATAAATTAAAAGTCTATTAAACCATTTTAATAAAGAAAAAAGAAAACCAGACGAACTATTTTTCATTGAAAGAAAGCAAATATATTGGAGAAAATGTTTTTTAATTTAAACCTATAAAACATTTTGTAATTTAGAAAAACATTACTAATTCATAAAATAGAACTGATATGTATAATCTAAAAGATATCACTTATGACCCTAATGGCAATATTAAGCGTATGACCCGAAACAATGAAAACGGAACACCTAACTTCCCCGCTAGCGCCGACATCCGTCAGTGCTCCTATATAAAAGACGTCCGTCCGCTGTTTGAATTAAAGAGCAAAATCAATATCTTAGCATTTGTTTTCAGCTAAAGATGAGCTGCAAATACAAATTTTAGAACAAAATCTTTCTTAGTAAACTTTATGTATAATCGTGAACATCGGGCGGACGCCCTGATAATAAAGAGGCATCGACGGACGTCGGCGCCAACGGGGCTTACTAGAGCATCCAAGATTTAAAGATTCAGTATTACATTGGGATGGAGTACACCAAAAGTACACTATATTGCGGTACGATAGTAATATAGGCGGGTATCATCCTGAAGGAAGGGATGCTAACTTTATTGATTCCAGTTTTTATAATATTAAATAGTTAAAAAAATTAAGAATGATATATATATATATGTTTGTTATATTACTTATTTCCTGCACAAATAAGTATGAAATTGATACCGTTGCCTTGGGTAGGGATGTCATTTTCTATAGGGATTATAATAGTTTAAGAATAGTAACTCTTAGTAAGGATAAAGATTATTTTGTCGGTGAAACTAAGGAATTATTAAACATAGCCTTAATCTTAGATACAGTTTTATTTGATATAATAATTTCTTCAGGTGGCGTAACCGCAAATAAAGGAATGACCAATCCAGAAATGCTCGGTAAAAATATTAGTGCAATTTTATTAAAACATCAATTAGATTATAAAATAGAAAATTATCTAGATAGGATATATAAATATCCAAAAGACAATGCTATATATTATTTAACAGAGGAAATAAGAAAAGTTATTCTTAGTGAACAATCCCTTTTGGATAAAAACAAATCTGAAACACTTTTGGTCTCCCAAGTATTGTTAAATTTGGAAACCTTGCAATCTTATATATTATTAGTAATTGTTCAGCAATGTAATTTACTTCAACATAAATAATGTTCAATACAATACGCCAAGAATTTAGGGGAAATAAAATTTCATTGATAATATCTGCACTATTAAGTTTTATTTATGTAAGTATAGCAATGTTAATGTTGTTAGGCGGTACATTGTATTACCACGATATTTATGTGTTAGGCAAAATAAATAGAACATTAATTCTCATTAAATTCGTTAACGATTTTTTTGATGGTTCTTGGTATCTCCTATTTCAATGGGGATTCCTTAGTTCTATGATATTTAAGGGATTTGGTACTTGGGGCATAGTTATCGGAGGGGTTATGTCTTTTTTATTTTTTTGGAAAGTGTTCAACTATCTTATTTATAGGTTATTGTTAAGAATAAATAAAACAAAACAAAATAAATAATCCCCGCTAGCGCCGACATCCGTCAGTGCTCCTATATAAAGGACGTTCGTCCGTTATTAGAATTCAAGAGCAAAATCAATATCTTAGCATTTGTTTTAAGCTAAAGATGAGCCGCAAATACAAATTTTAGAACAAAATCTTTCTTAGTAAACATCATGTATAATCGTGAACATCGGGCGGACGCCCTGATAATAAAGAGGCATCGACGGACGTCGGCGCCAACGGGAAATATATTGAAGAAAATGTTTTTTAATTTAAACCTATAAAACATTTTGTAATTTAGAAAAACATTACTAATTCATCAATATTAAACAATGTCCAACATAGAAGAAGCTGAGAACAGGATTAAATCACTCACAGAGCAAATCAACCATCACAATCATTTATATTATCAAGAGAGCCAATCTGAAATTTCTGACTATGAATTTGACTTACTTCTCCAAGAACTCATTCAGCTCGAGCAACAATTTCCATCTCTCAAAAAAATAGATTCTCCTAGCAATAGAGTGGGTGGTGATATTACTAAAGATTTCGCAACTATTACCCACAAATATCCTATGCTTTCTTTAGGAAACACCTATACAGAAGAGGAGCTTTTTGAATTTGATCAAAGAATCAAGAAATTATTAGAGATAAAATATCAGTATGTAAGTGAACTAAAATTTGATGGAGTAGCCATAAGCCTAATCTATGAAAATGGATACCTCACTCATGCCATCACCAGAGGAGATGGCGTTCAGGGAGACGATGTAACTAATAATGTAAAAACAATACGAAGCATTCCCCTAAAATTAAAATCTAACGATTACCCCTCCTATTTTGAAGTGCGAGGCGAAATATTTTTACCCTTTTCTGAATTTGAAAAAATCAATAAAGAAAAAGAAGAACTTGGCGAACCATTGCTTGCCAACCCTAGAAACACTGCTTCTGGAACACTAAAGATGCAAGACTCTTCTATTGTAGCTAAGAGAAAATTAGAGTGTTATATCTATAGTCTATTGGGTGAAAACCTTCCTGTTCAGACTCACTCAGAGGCGATGGAAAAGCTCATCAATTGGGGCTTCAACGTGTCGCCCACTTATGAATCACATGAAAATATTGAAAGTGTTTTGAACTACATCAAAAAATGGGAAACCGCTAGATTCAATTTGCCTTTAGGAACAGATGGGATTGTAATAAAAGTAAACCATTACATACATCAACAAGAACTAGGTATGACTGCAAAAGTTCCTCGTTGGGCAATTGCTTTCAAATACAAAGCAGAGCATGTATCTACCTTATTAGAATCTGTAGAATATCAAGTAGGAAGAACAGGAAACATTACCCCTGTAGCCAATCTAAAACCAGTATTATTGGCAGGAACTACCGTAAAAAGGGCTTCCTTACATAATGCCAATGAAATGGAAAGGTTAGACTTACACTTCAACGACACAGTCTGGATAGAAAAAGGAGGAGAAATCATACCTAAAATTACCAGTGTAGAGCTAAGCAAAAGAATACACAATGCTTCTAAAATTTCTTTTATACATCAATGCCCAGCTTGTGCTACACCGCTTATTAGAAAAGAAAATGAAGCAAATCACTATTGCCCCAATGAGCTATCTTGCCCTCCTCAAATAAAAGGAAAAATAGAACATTTTATTCATCGGAAAGCCATGAATATAGAAGGAATAGGGCCTGAAACAATAGATCAACTTTACGATTTGGGGATAATACAAAACTATGCCGATTTATACTCGCTAAGTTTTCCAAAGCTACTCACTTTGGAACGCTTTGGAGAGAAGTCTGCCAATAACTTATTATTAGGATTAGAAAAATCAAAATCAGTTCCTTTCAAAAATGTGTTATTTGCTTTAGGGATAAGGTTTGTAGGGGCTACAGTTGCAGAAAAATTAGCTTATCACTTCAAAAATTTGAATGCTATAATTAATGCTTCCTATGAAGCATTGTGTGAGGCTCCAGAAGTAGGAGATAGAATAGCCCAAAGTGTAACAGATTATTTCAAAAATCCCCATAATCTGAAACTCATTGAACAATTAAAATCTGCTGGTTTACAATTCTACTCAGAAGAAAAAACTATAGAATTAGAAGGAGACAAATTATCAGGGTTTACCTTTGTAATCTCTGGAGTTTTCCAACATTTTGAAAGAGAAGAACTGAAATTGAAAATTGAGAAAAATGGTGGAAAAGTAGTATCTTCTATATCAGCAAAGCTAAATTATTTACTGGCTGGAGAAAATATGGGACCTTCTAAATTAGAAAAAGCTTCAAAACTTGGTATAAAAATTATTTCTGAAACAGAGTTTATCGCAATGATTGGATAAAAAATAGCTCAAGAGGTAAATCAAAAAACCTCTTGAGCTATATAAAAACTATTTATTTCTTCTCAAAACTTCATCTATGAGACCATATTCTTTGGCTTCATCTGCTTTCATCCAATAATCACGGTCAGAGTTCTTCTCTATAGTTTCAATATCCTTGCCACTGTGATTGGCTAATATTTGATACAGTTCTACTTTCAATTTCATAATTTCTCTAGCAGTAATTTCTATATCAGAAGCTTGCCCCTGAGCACCACCAAGAGGCTGATGAATCATTATTCTTGCATGAGGTAAAGATGCTCTTTTTTTAGGTGCACCTCCACATAAAAGAACAGCTCCCATTGAAGCGGCTAAGCCTGTGCAGGTAGTAGCTACGTCTGGTGTAACATACTGCATAGTATCATATATCCCCAAGCCTGCATATACAGAACCTCCAGGACTATTAATATACATCATTACATCTTTCTTAGAATCTGCAGATTCTAAAAACAATAATTGTGCAGTAATGATATTGGCAATGTTGTCGTCTATAGCCATACCAAGGAAAATAATTCTATCTACCATTAATCTTGAGAATACATCTATTTCCCTAAAATTGGTAGGACGCTCTTCAATGACAGAACGAGTCATGTTCTGAACATTATGGTATAGTGTACTTTCAACATTGTTAATGTATTTATCCACTATATTGCTTCCAAGACCTTGCCCTTTTATGGCGTATTTTCTAAACTCTTCTTTATTTAGCATGTGTAGTTAATTTATGATATTATTTATTTACGTTGATACAAGATATTTCATTTTTTAATATTCAAACAAATATAAAAAAAAGTCCTATCGAACAATGATAGGACTTCAATAATTTAACCAAATAGAACACTAAGCAAATTAATCTGCCAAGATTACAGTAATTACTCACTGATTATTTTTTCAAATTCTTTTACAGTTATTTTTTTGTCACTCATGTTAGCTTGACTAGAAATCAAATTGGTTACTTTATGAGTAAGCAATTCGTCTAATGTTTGCATATATGCTTTCCCTTTATCTTGTTGAAGCTGAGATTCTACAATTTTAGTGATAGATTCTTCCATTTCTGCAGAAAACTCCATTCCTCCAAATTGACGTTTGAGGTTATTTTTGGCTGCATCTAATACCTCTGCATAAGAAACATTTAGCTCAAAGTCTTTTGCTAATCTGTTTTTGATTAAATTCCACTTCAGCTCTTTTAAATATTGCTCTATCTCTTTGCCTATTTCTTCTTCAGTAATTTTTCCTTGATTGGTAACAAGTAACCATCTCTTTAAAAACTCTTGTGGCAAATTAAAAGAAATAGCATCAACACTAGATTTTTTTATATCTCTACCTATTAAGTATTCACTTTCTCTCAGGTAATTTTCTTTGATTGTGTCTTCTAATTTAGAAAGAAATGTTGCCTCGTCAGTTACGGTATCTTTACCAAACATTTTATCAAACAATTCTTGCCCAATCTCAGCATCTTCTTTGCGATTAATATTAATGATTTCAAATTTGTATTTCCCTACCAATTCAGCAGCTTCTTCGGTTTTAACTCCCATCAAATGTGCCAAAACATGAGCTTCTTCAAATAAAGAAGAAATCTCTGTCTCTACTATAGCACCTTTAGATTTATTGATAAAAAGAGGCAAATATTGCTTAACTACTCTTTCTAAATAGATTTCGCCTTTAGACGAAACACCACTAGGCGAGGTAATTTCACAATACAAAGAATCTCCTTCGACCGAGGTATCGGGATTAACAGATTTGCCAAATTGTTTTTTTACATTATTGAGGGTAGTATCTAAAACTTCTTTATCTACCAATATTTCATATTTATTGATTTTTAGAGTTTTCAAATCATAACTAAAATCAGGAACAAGCCCTAAATCGTAGTAAAACTGAAAGTCTTTTTGTGTTTCCCAATCAATTGCACCTTCTTCTTTGGTATTTGGCAATGGGTCTCCTAAAATCTCCAACTTATTCTCTTTAATATAATCAGTTATACCAGTAGAGAGCATATTATTTATTTCATCTACCAAAATGCTTTTACCATACATTTTTTGCATCAGACTTTGTGGCACTTTGCCCGGTCTGAAGCCTTTCATAGATGCAGTTTTGCTATATTCTTTAAGTTTCGCTACTACCTTAGGCTGATAATCAGCTTCAGTCATGCTTACTTTAAGGGTTGCATTGAGTTCGTCTTTTTTCTCTAATAAAATTTCCATAGTAATATGATGAGTTTTCTTAATATAGAATTGATGTGATTTCAGTATCAATTCTTTTCATTTGTGTCTTAATTAATTTTCAAAAGGCTTCAAATTTACAGAAAATAAACAATTTTTATTTGATTTATTTAAAAAAAATATATCAATCTGCTTTCTTTTAAAACTACTGATATAAAGCAACTTCTAAAGAGTATTTTTTATAAGTCCACAAAAACAGTAATATAGCTGCACATGGAATGGGCAATATCAAAAAGGAAAAAATAAAATGTGTTTTAATAATTACATATATACTAAGAATAATGACTGTGAGAGCTATAAAAAACAATCCATAGATTTTCAAATAAAATAACAATTTGAATGCAGAGTAATAGTTAGACTCTTTTAAGTCTTTTTTTCTATGCTCAAACCATATTTTTTCTTGCTCTTGCTGTTCTTTGATTTTCTGTTTTCTCATCCATACCCATTCTTCATAATTGGGCATATACCTGAATTGTTTTGCTCCTTTTACATACTGCCCTACATTCCTAAATTCCGATTGATTATGAACCAAATTATCATAAGAGTGCTTTTTATTGGGATCAATCAGCACTTGAAATGCTTCTTGAAGTTGGAGAAATTCCTCAGAAGCTTTTTTGCTTTTATTTACGTCTGGATGCAGTAATTTTGCTTTCTGTTTGTAAGCTTTTTTAATGTCTTCAAGCGAAGCAGAGTCTGTAATTCCTAAAATATCATAGTAAGAAACTTTCATATTTTTAGACTTCTAGATTTTAAACCTAATTTGAAATTTAATATCAGTTTGATTGTTACCTTTTATCAACTCTAAACCAGACCCGTTGTTTTCAGAATTTCTATATTGGGTATTTGCAAATTTAAACCACAAATCAATATTTTTACTAATGTTGCAACTGAATAATAAATAATATCTGCTACCTACACCATACAGCATCGGTATGGAAAATGCATACAAAACATCTTTTTCATAGACATAACTTCTGTTGTCATAATCATCGCTATCAAATAATGCATATCTAGTGCTGATTGAAATTCTTCTTACTTTTAATGTCAATTCTTGCATGATATAAAAACCTTGGCTGTAAGAAAAGTTTTGGTAAAATGAACTGGCTTGAAATCTCGAACGCATAGTAATGTATTCATTTGCCTTATAGGTCATATCCAATAAGTAATTATGTTTTTGATAGTAGGTAGGTAAATCAAAATAAGCATCAGGGTTTCTTATATTTCTTTGTTTATTCAACCATCTAGATTGTGCATAGAATGTGATTATCTTTGATGGTTGCCAAGTAAGCCTCACAAGACTTTCATTTCCATCAGAAGGTGCATCTACTCTAAATTTTAACCAAGGGAATCGAAAAAAATCATAGTATGCAGCAAGTGTCCAGATTCTATTGGGCTTTATTTTAATACCCCAATAAATTCCTTCTTCGTTAATTGCTTTATAATTTTCTGAAAATGCTCTTGAATATGGGTTATAGAAATTTTTATCAAAATTTCTATAAAGTACCGAAACATCTACCTGAGGGGAAATACTGGCTAAAGCTCCTACGGTTGCTCCAGAGGAGCTATTAGCCGAGGAGGCTATTTCCCCAAATAAATAAAAGTTGTTAATGTTCCAAGAAGCATCAATACTACCTAATAGATGATTTTTCCCTGTAAAGTCAAACAAACTGTATCCTAACAATTCTTTTTCTATAGCCCTACTATAATTTGTGAAGTAAGAGGTCATCCCTATATGCAGGTCTTTTTTATTCGAATTAAAAGATAAATTGGCTCCTGTATTTTCTTCTGTCAATACATTTTTATTTTCTATTTCACTTTGTGTTCTGTGCAAACCAGATAAAATCAAACTACTCACTGCTAATTCCTGCTCATTAGCCAATTC
Source organism: Cytophagales bacterium (assembly GCA_004294225.1). Lineage (GTDB taxonomy): Bacteria > Bacteroidota > Bacteroidia > Cytophagales > Cytophagaceae > REBA01. The sequence continues at coordinate 109,540 of REBA01000010.1, forward strand.
AACATTGCTAATATTTCCATCTCTTTTTCTATTAGAATAAAAAAGTGTAGTTTCAATATTTTTGGTCAATGAATAGGTAATTACTCCACCTCTAAAGTAACCAACTTCAAGCACCGAGGTGTAAGGCCTTGCACCAATATTATTTCGTTTTGCGGTAGTAATGGTTTCTGCTCCTTTGCCAAAATTAAATCCTGCTCCTAAAATTAAACTTTGCCCAAATTGTAGCTGATAGTCTCCTAGAATTAACGTTTTAATTTTCTTCTTATCAAAAATAGCTGCGTGAAAAGAAAAAAAATCGGGTCCATGATTTTTTAACCAAATAACTTCCCCTGCATCTTTCTCCACAGTAAATCCTAGGCTATAAGATTTGGTTTGACTTGTTCTAAATCTAAGATACATCTGCTGTGGCGAACCCATATATTTATTCTCCAAATAACCTCTAGAGGGTTGAATAGTTTGATTGAGCCGATATAACATATAGGTTTTGGGTTCTGAGGTGTTAGTTATTAAAAGGTCTTTGATTTTTTTAGTTTCTTTGATGGTAACAAATGGCAGAAGTTGTTGAATCATATTAAAATCAAATTCAGGAATTGTCTGTAATTCGTAAACAGATAGAAATAAACCAATCTTTGCTCTATGTTGAAAAAATTTATTTATCTGAAGCGGGGAAAGCAAATACAAAGATTGTAACTCTTCTCTTGTAACGGTATTTAAATCTATTGGATGATTATAAAACTGGTACATCGACTCATAAAAATCTTCATAATTCATAGGAATTTCCTGTATCTGAAAAAGCTTCTCTACCAACTCATCTAAGTTTTTTGTAATAGAAATCTTTTGTGCATTTGAAAAATTAAATAGAATCAAGAAAATAATGATAAAACCTAATGATTTCATTCTTTGTTGAATTGCTGTTTCTTAGATAAAATCCATGTTAAACTGAATTGATGAGAATAACCTAATCGGCTACTCGAATTTATTGCATAGTCTAATTTCCATTTCTTTTGAACCACTCCGAAACCAATACAAATTTTAGAAAGTGCGGTGTTTACTCCAGTCCGCAAAGCCATCCACCTAATTATCATATATTCTAAACCTACATTTAATGAAGGATTATAATCTATTTGTTTGCTTATTTCTATGTTCACTTGTACTTTTTGAATCGGCTGGTAGGAAACGCCTGTTCTAAGTAACACTGGCAACTCACTCTTTCTTTTGGTAGCCAACGAAGCATTATTAAGATTCCAAACATGGGCTCCCCATTTTATTTTTTCACTTATCGAAGCTATTCCACCAAACTCTCCTATCCATGTCCACTGAGTAGAAACCTCATCCATTCTTACTTGTAGAACATGAAACTGTGTTCCTAAAGAAACATTTTTTATATTACTTGCAAGCCCTATCCCTATTCTTTGCTCACTATAATAGAGGTCGCCGAATTTATGAAAATTAACACCCAAAGAAATATTTTTATGTACTGGAAAAACAGTCAATAAAGCTAAAGAGTTCATATTTGATACCATAAACTTATTTTGCACCAAAAAGCTTATGTTAAGTATTTTACAAGAAGCAGCTCCAGCTGGATTATTTGAAAAAGCATATTCGTCTTGATTAGCTACACTAGCTCCTGCCATCGCCATTGACTTTGCTCCTGCTGCATATTCTGAACCTTGTGCTTTTACAAAAGCATCAAAAGCAAAAACCTTACAGAAGAAAGCAAGAGCGACAATAGATTTAACAAAACATTGTCTGAAAATTGAACAAGTTAAGGACATTAGACTGGCATAAAAACAACAGTTCTAATTAAATAAAAAATAAAGTCAAAAAAAATACAATCAAAAAAAAGTCCAATATCTAAAAAAGATAATGGACTTTTTTTAAGCAATAAAATTCATTATTTAGCTTCAGTAACTAGATTTACATCAAGTGTAAAAATATTATCTATTGCTTTATCTCCTAGGTTATCGAAAAATGAACCTGAACCATATTTTATGTCATACAAAGTTCTATCAACGTTAATTTTAGCTTGAGCTGTCAAAGACTTACCACTCATTTTTACAGTGGCAGGAAACGTTACAGATTTAGAAATCCCTTTAATTGTCAAATCACCAGTAATGTCAAAAGTATTAATTCCTTTTGCTTTAGCTGATTTCAATACAAACGTAGCTTTAGGAAACTTATCTGTGCTAAAGAAATCATCGTTTTTCAAATGCCCAATTAATTTTCCATTATACGTCTCATCGGTAATGTCTTTGCAAGTCATAGAATTCATATCGATTTCAAAAGAAGCATCAGAGATAGTTTTTCCATCAAAAGATAAGCTTCCACTAGATAGTTTTATCATTCCATCATGCGAACCTGTTACTTTTTTTCCTAACCAAGCAACAGAGCTTTTATTAATGTCAGCAACATAAACCTTACCAGTGTTAGAATTTGGAGCGGTAAAAGAGAAAGCCATTACAGCAACTATTGCTATACCTATGGCGAATATTTTATTAGTCATATTTTATTTTTTAAGTTTAAACAAAGTAAAGAAAAAAAAACATTTGTTGCAACAATTATTGTAATGAAAACTATTAAAGTAAATTTGATTTTAATATTCAAAAATAAAAAAGATTATCTTTATATCTATTCAATGCTCAGAAAACATCAATAAAATAATATTGATTTAACAAGCCACTTATTATTCATTAATGGAAATTATTAACCAATCCTTTAAAGTTACTTACGATTATAGTGTTCATTTTACCGAAGACTTATTTTCAATACAAAACCCCACTTTAATTCAAGGTTTAAAATTAGAATCTAACAATTTAAGAAAAAAAGCATTAATCTTCATAGATGATGAAATTATTAAAAACATTAGCAACTTCAATCTAAAAATTGAAACCTATTTTAAAACATACAACAACCTACTAGAACTTGTATGTGCACCAATAATAATAGAAGGTGGGGAGAATATAAAAAACAATTTCGAATATGTGAATCAAATATTATCTTATATCAACCAATATAATATTGATAGGCACTCCTACACTATAGCTATAGGAGGTGGTGCAGTTCTGGACATGGTAGGGTTTGCTTCAGCTATAGCACACAGAGGTCTAAGACATATAAGAATTCCTAGTACTGTGCTTTCTCAAGACGATTCGGGAGTTGGTGTAAAAAACAGCATCAACTATTTCAATAAAAAAAATTTTTTGGGAACATTTGTTCCCCCATTTGCAGTATTTAATGACTACCAACTTCTAGAAAGCTTATCCAATAGAGATTGGATAGGTGGAATTGCAGAAGCCATAAAGGTCGCACTTATAAAAGATAAAGATTTCTTTGACTTTATTGAACACAATCAAGATGTGCTAAGATCAAGAAATAAAGATGCCATGCAATACATGATAAAAAAATCTGCAGAGCTACACTTAAATCATATTGCCTCTGGAGACCCATTCGAAAAAGGATCATCAAGACCTTTAGATTTTGGACATTGGGCTGCACACAAATTAGAACATTTATCAAATTTTGAAATAAAACATGGTGAAGCTGTAGCCGCTGGCATCGCACTAGATACTATCTATTCTCATTTACTTGGCAATATAGGTAATCATGATCTTTTGAGAATAATCACGCTCATCAAAAAAATTGGATTCAAAATCTATTACCCCGAAATGCTAGAAAAAAGCAAAATCAATAATAATTACGAGCTATTAACAGGCTTAGATGAATTCAGAGAACATCTTGGAGGAAAACTAACAGTAATGCTACTAGCAGAGATAGGAGTCGGAACAGAAGTCAATATTATGAATAGCCAGAAAATTCTAGAAGCCATAGCACTATTAAAACAACACCAATAATGTTATGTTTATCAACTACAGTCATCTAACCTACTGCACAAATATTCATTCAGGAGAAACTTGGAAAGAAATTTTTGAAAATCTCAAGAAATATATTCCTGAAATAAAACCACATATAGCACCTAAACAATTATTCGGAATAGGTCTAAGACTTTCCAACATTGCCTCTGAAGAACTTTGTGAAGCTCCAAGAATAGAAGAATTCAAGAAGTGGCTTATCAAAAATGAATGTTATGTTTTTACTATTAATGGTTTTCCTTATGGGAACTTTCATCATCAAAAAGTAAAAGACAATGTACACCTTCCTGACTGGAGCAATTCACTCAGATTTGATTATACAAAACGTCTCATCCATATTCTTGAACAACTTCTACCTCAAGGTGTATCTGGCGGAATTTCGACTTCCCCTATTTCCTACAAACCTTGGTTTCTAGGAAACCTAGCTACAGATGAAAATATTTACAACTCCGCTTCAAACTATCTGATTTCACTTGTCTTCGAACTTCACCAAATAGAAAAAATAAAAAATAAAATTATTCATCTAGACATAGAGCCTGAACCAGATGGACTCATTGAAAACACAAAAGAGTTGATTGATTTCTTTAATAACTTTTTGTTAAAATCTGGAGCTGAACAATTGTCAAAACTACTCAACACTTCTATTGCTGAATCGAAATCAATTATTCTTAAACATATTCAAGTATGCTATGATATTTGTCATTTTGCAATAGCTTACGAAAAACCGATTGAAGTATATCAAATGCTTCAAGAAAACAATATAAAAATTGGCAAAATTCAGATAAGCGCTGCATTAAAAACCAATATTCCAAGCAATATAGAAGATAGAAATAAAATAAAAACCTCACTTCTACCCTTTGTGGAATCTACTTATCTGCATCAAGTAAGTGCTCTTCTTCCTAATGGTAAAATATACCAATACAGAGACCTTCCTGATGCTTTAGCACAACTGCCAAACACTGAAGAAATAGAATGGAAAACACATTTTCATGTTCCTATTTTTATTAAAGAATATGGGATATTAAGTTCTACTCAAAATGAAATTAAGGAAGTGCTAGAACTTCAAAAAAAAGAACAAATCAGTGAACACCTCGAAATAGAAACCTATACTTGGGAAGTACTTCCAGAAAATTTAAAAATTAGCATTGAAGAGTCTATCATAAGAGAATACTTATGGGTAATAAACAACCTCTAAAACCTACAATTAAGAATGAAAAAAACAGTCGTTATCAACATCGTAGGACTAAGTGAAAAACTAATCGGAGAAAACACCCCGCACCTCTCAAAATGGATTAAAGAAAAAGGTCAAAAAAGTTATATCCAACCCATACTACCTGCTGTAACTTGTAGCATGCAAGCCACCTACCTAACAGGAAAAAACCCTACAGAACACGGCATAGTCGGCAACGGGTGGTACTTCAAAGACGAATGCGAAATAAAGTTTTGGAAACAATCTAATAAACTGATACAATCAGAAATTATTTGGGATAAATGCAAAAAAATAAACCCTGATTTCATTTCTTCAAATATGTTTTGGTGGTACAATATGTATTCTCAAGCTGATTATTCCGTTACACCTAGACCACTATACCTTGCTGATGGAAGGAAAATTCCTGATTGTTATGCAAACCCACTCCTCCTCAGAGACCAATTGACAAAAGAGTTAGGAACGTTTCCATTATTTGATTTTTGGGGACCACGCACTAGCATAAAGTCTAGCCAATGGATAGCAGATGCCTCTATATTGGTAGACAAATGGCATAACCCTACACTAACATTTATTTACCTTCCGCACTTAGACTACAATTGCCAAAGATATGGAGACAATCACCCTTTAGTAAAATTCGACCTTATAGAAATTGACCGTGTATTAAATCAATTAATTACCTACTACGAATCGCAGCTAGCAAATATTATCATTTTGTCTGAATATGGTATTACCAATGTTTCTAAGCCAATTCACATCAATAGAATTCTAAGAAAAAACGATTTGCTCGCCATAAAATATGAACTAGGTTTAGAAACTCTAGATGCAGGTGCAAGCAAAGCATTTGCTGTAGTAGACCATCAGCTATGCCACATTTATATCAATGATAAAAACAAAGAACAAGAAATTATTGACCTACTAAAAAGTACAGAAGGAATTGAGAAAGTAATTACAAGCAATGAACGGGCAAAATTCCTTCTCAATCATGAAAGAGCAGGAGATATTATAGTAGTTGCAGATAAAGACTCTTGGTTTACATACTATTTTTGGCTAGATGATTCAAAAGCTCCAGACTACGCAAGAACTGTAGATATTCATCGCAAACCAGGTTATGATCCATTAGAAATGATTGCTAACCCCAAAATCAAGTTTCTACCGCTGAAGGTTATTTTTAAATTATTAAAAAAGAAATTAGGGTTTAGATATCTCATGGATATCATTCCGCTGGATGCAAATCTTATTAAAGGGTCTCATGGCAGAATTCCTGAAAACAAAAAAGACTGGCCCATATTAATTACCTCTAAACAAAACTTCGATATTCAAGAAAATATCAAGGCAACTGATGTGAATGAAATAATCCTCAACCATCTAGAAATTCTAAATTAAATGCTCATCGAAACTCAATACCTGCCTTGTATAGATTTCTTTATTGAACTACTTAAATCAAAAGACCTTACACTAGAAACTAGCGAAAACTATCAAAAACAAAGCTACAGAAATCGCACAAAAATACTAGGTCCACATAAAATAGAAACACTTACTATACCTGTTCTGCATCAAGAAAATAAATTAATAACCTCAACAAAAATAGATTATTCCACCCCATGGGTAAATATTCATTTGCTAAGTATAAAAAGTGCTTATGGAAGGTCTCCGTTTTTTGAATATTATTTTCATTTATTAGAAAAAATATATCTTCAAAAAATTATGCATCTCTTTGAATTCAATCAAAAACTACTGACAGTTTGTCTACAAATTTTAGATATGCAAAAAGAAATCAAAATTACAGAAGCATTTTCAAAACAAGCAGTTGAAAATTTCAATGATTGTCGAAATCTTATTCATCCTAAAAAACCAGAACATAACATAGACATAATTTCTAATCTTTCGTACACACAAACGTTTGGCAAAGTCTTTGTAAAAAATCTTTCTATTATTGATTTAATTTTCAATGAAGGGAAAAATTCAAAACAAATCCTTCAAAAAAACATTCAATAAATTAAGATTGAAACAAATATTTTCTGATAATAAATCTTTGTTATAAAAATATTTATTTTAAATTTAAAAAGACAATTATTCACTGTAAGCTCCTTTTCTTATTATGGAAGCAAAATTTTCAAATAGAGTAAAAGAAGTGATTTCTCTTTCAAGAGAAGAAGCACTTCGCCTTGGGCACGACTATATAGGTGCCGAACATTTATTATTAGGAATCATTAGAGAAGGAGAAGGAGTAGCTGTAAGTCTTCTCAAAAAACTCGGTATTTCTCTTGAAGACCTAAGAGGAACTCTTGAAAGTTCCACTAGGGGAACTGTTTCAGGAAATGTAAAAAATTTAGCCAATATACCACTCACTCGTCAGTCTGAAAAGGTGCTAAAGATTACATATTTAGAAGCAAAAATATTTAAAAGTGAACTTATAGGAACAGAACACTTGTTACTCTCTATATTAAGAGATGAAGATAATATTGCAACTCAAGTATTAGAAAAATTTGAAGTAACCTATGATGTGATTAAAGAATTACTAGAATACCACTCCCAAAACCCTAGAGCATCTGGAGATACTGACGATGGAGATGAAGATAGTGGAAAAATATTTGGCGGTAGTTCTAGTTCTGCTGGGAAAGACACTTCCAAATCTGGGGCTGAAAAATCTAGAACACCAGTTTTAGATAATTTTGGTAGAGATCTTACTAAATTAGCTGAAGACAATAAATTAGACCCAATAGTTGGCAGAGAAAAAGAAATCGAAAGGGTAGCTCAGGTGCTTAGTAGAAGAAAGAAAAACAACCCTATACTAATTGGTGAACCTGGTGTTGGTAAAACAGCTATTGCCGAAGGACTTGCTTTAAGAATCATACAAAAGAAAGTATCAAGAGTCTTATTTGGAAAAAGAGTCGTTACTTTAGATTTGGCTTCGCTAGTAGCTGGAACAAAATACAGAGGTCAATTTGAAGAAAGAATGAAAGCTGTAATGACCGAGCTTGAAAAATCTCCAGAAGTAATCCTATTTATTGATGAGATTCATACTATAGTTGGTGCTGGTGGAGCTTCTGGTTCGCTTGATGCTTCAAATATGTTCAAACCAGCTCTAGCAAGAGGCGAAATACAATGCATAGGAGCCACAACATTAGATGAGTATAGACAATATATTGAAAAAGATGGGGCACTTGCACGTCGTTTTCAAATTGTAATGATTGAAGCTACTTCACCAGAAGAAACCATACAAATCCTTAACAACATCAAAGACAAATATGAAGACCATCATCATGTTAATTTCTCTGATGAAGCCATTGCTGCTTGCGTAAAGCTCAGCGACAGATATATCAGCGATAGATTCCTTCCTGATAAAGCGATTGATGTAATGGATGAAGCTGGTGCAAGGGTTCACATCAACAATATTCATGTTCCGGCAGATATCGTCAAACTTGAAGATGCAATTGAAAATATTAAGAAAGAGAAAAACAAAGTGGTGAAAAGCCAAAAATATGAGGAAGCTGCAAAACTAAGGGATGATGAAAAAAAATTAATTGAAAAATTAGATAGTGCTAAACTTCGTTGGGAAGAAGAAACCAAAAAGAAACGTTATCAAGTAAAAGAAGAAAATGTTGCCGAAGTTATTGCAATGATGACTGGAATTCCAGTGAACAGAGTTGCTCAAAACGAAGGGCAGAAATTACTTTCTATGTCATCATCTCTTCAAGGTAAAGTTATTGGTCAAGATGCTGCAATTTCTAAACTTGTAAAAGCAATTCAAAGAACAAGAGTAGGTCTAAAAGATCCTAAAAAACCAATTGGTTCTTTTATTTTCTTAGGACCTACGGGTGTAGGTAAAACGGAATTAGCAAAAGTATTAGCTACCTACTTATTCGACAAAGATGATGCTCTGGTAAGGATAGATATGAGTGAATATATGGAAAAATTTTCTGTATCTAGACTAGTTGGTGCACCTCCTGGGTATGTTGGTTATGAAGAAGGTGGACAGCTTACTGAAAAAATAAGAAGAAAACCATATAGCGTGATTCTATTAGACGAAATAGAAAAAGCTCACCCTGATGTATTCAATCTACTTCTTCAAGTTCTTGATGATGGTATATTAACAGACGGATTAGGAAGAAGAGTTGATTTTAGAAATACAATCATCATCATGACTTCTAACATTGGTGCAAGAGATTTGAAAGACTTTGGAGCAGGTATAGGTTTTGCTACAAAAGCAAGAGAAGACAAAATGGACGATATCATGAAAGGTACCATCCAAAATGCACTAAAGAAAGCATTCTCTCCTGAGTTCTTAAATAGACTTGACGATGTAATAGTATTCAATAATCTTGAGCGTACACATATACATCAAATTATTGATATTATTCTTCAAAAAGTATTTGCAAGAATACTAACCTTGGGTTACCAAATAGAGCTTTCTGAAAAAGCTAAAGATTTTATTGCCGACAAAGGATATGACCCAAATTATGGTGCAAGACCTCTAAACAGAGCAATTCAAAAGTATTTGGAAGATCCTGTTGCTGAAGAAATTCTTAAAGGAGAAATTGCCGAAGGAGATACCTTAATGGCTGATCATCTTGAAGGGGAGCAACAACTAATCCTTACTTTAAAAAAGAAAACAGTAGATAAGGAAGGATAAACATCTTTTAGTATTTCAATAAAAAACCTAAGAGTTATACCTTAGGTTTTTTTATTGAAATAAATGAAATCACATCAAAGCTTATTCAAAATGCAAAAACAAAGAAATTGTATGTGTACTAATTCTTTGGATACTTCTACTATATATATTATCATCTTTGTTAAGCATATTCAACAAACCATGACTAAATCTTATTTCAGGAGAAAACTTAAACAATGGGTAATAGATATCTAATCCAAAACCATAATCAATACACAAATCAAAATTACTAGAACGAAGCTCGGTATCTTTTTTCTCTTTTTTCTTAGCTCCTGCCTCAATTGCTGCCTTTAATCCACCTACCATATACATTCTAAAATTCCCTCTTCTTTGAGACTTATATTTACACATTAATGGAATCTCAATAAAAGTTGATTCTGTAGTTTGAGTTGTAGTGAAACTATTCTTGAAAACAAAGTTCATATCCCTTTGATAAAAAGCAACTGTTGGCAATAATCTTAGGTCTAAAAAATCAGTAAGTTTTAAGTTTAGAATAAAACCCAAAGTAAATCCTGTAGTACGAGTTCCTGTAACAGAGACAACCGAATCTTCTTCATTAGAAAAATAGTTTTTTGAAAAAGTAGGCTTAAAACGAGTACTATTTAAACCCAAAGTAAATCCATAGTGCAACCTCCTATCATCATAATAGGGCAAGTTATTACTTGACCATTTACTGGTTCTTTCCTTAAATGAAGCATCCTGCCCATTAATTTGATGAATCAGAATTAATAGGAAACCAATTATATATATTACTTTTTGCAAATGTAGAGGGCACTTATGCCCATAGTTAGATTTAAACATTCTACCGATTTAAAACCTAGAGACTTTAAAATTACAACAAAAGCTTTACCATAGGGAAAGGCTTGAACAGATTCTGGAAGATAGGAATAAGCCCTGTGGTCTTTAGAAACCAATCTTCCAAATAGAGGTAATATTTTTTTAAAATAAAAGTTATATAAAACATTAAAAGGAAAAGACTCTGGTTTTGAAAACTCTAAAATCATCAAAGTACCTCCAGGCTTTAATACTCTTTTCATGTTTTCAATGCCTTTATTTAGATTTTCAAAATTTCTTACACCAAATGCAACGATGACCGCATCAAAATAATTATCAGGAAACAGAATATTTTCAGAATCCCCAGTTTGTAGCTCTATTTTATGAATCAAACTAGCTTTGCTTATTTTCTTTCTTCCTTGAGCTAGCATCCCCTCAGAAATATCTATTCCTATTACTTTTTCAGGATTTGCACGAAGTGCTTCAAAAGCAAAATCTGCAGTACCAGTAGCAACATCTAGAATAAGTTTTGGGTTTTCTTTTTTTAATATAGAGATCGCTTTTTTTCTCCATAATTTATCAATTCCTAAACTTAAAAAATGATTAAGAAAATCATACCTTCCAGATATATTATCAAACATTTCTGCAACTTGTTCCTTCTTATTAGTTGCATTCTGATGGTATGGCAGTACAGACTTTGTCAATTGTTCAATTGTTTTAATTTACTAAGGTAATAAATAATTAAATGATATTACTGTATAACCTCAATTTCTATTCTTCTGTTGAATTGTCTTCCCAGTTCATTTTCATTAGACTCTACGGGAGACGAATCCCCTAATCCCTCTATTTGCAATCGTTGTGAAGCTATACCATTTTTTGTAAAAAAATTAGCTACTGATGCTGCTCGGTCTTTGGATAGGCTTAAGTTATATGCTTTATCACCAACATTATCAGTATGACCAATAATCTTTATTTTCAGCTTACTAGCATTTAAAAAAACAACCCAAGACTGAAGTTCAATCAATGATTCTGGCTTAAGAATAGCCTTTCCTGAGTCAAAATAAATATTTCTTAATATAGATTTTTCCCCTAATTCTAGAGGTTGAAGCATGAATTGAATAGTTTTTTTCAAAAAAGCAGAATCATCTTCGACATAAATCTGTTCTGAATAGGGCAAATGTTTTTCTGACAATACTTCTACCACATACCGTTTCCCTGGATTAAGAGCTACCTTGTAAGCACCGTCTTCTTGTGCGGAAACGGTATTTATAACTTTTTCTTTATCATATAATTCAGTGAATTTTAAAATTGCTTTTATGGGTTTATTACTTTTATCAATGGTATTTCCAGAAATTATCAGCAATGGTTTTTCTTTCACGTTCCATTCCAACATATAAATATCTTCTGCTCCAAATCCTTCGGGGCGAATTGAGGAAAAATATGCCCTTCTTCCATCTGCAGACCAAACAAAATCAATATCGTCTTCTGGCGAATTAATAGGCACACCAATATTTATTGCTGAAGTCCATTTATTATTGGTATCGAGACTACTAAAAAATATATCATATCCACCAATACTCTCTGGTCTGTCAGAGCTAAAATATAAAGTTCTTCTATTGGGATGGATAAAAGGGGCTTCCTCATCAAAAGTAGAATTAATTTCTTTTCCAAGGTTGAATGGTTTTCCCCAAGTTCCATCTTTTTGCTTATTACATACATAGATATCTTTCCCTCCAAAACCACCTTTTTTGTTGCTTGAAAAATAGATCTGCTGTCCATCAGAACTGATACTTGCACAACTTTCCCATGCTTCAGAATTGATTGTTTTTGGAAGTAAGGCAGGTAAAGCCCATAATTTATTGGTATATTCCGAGAAATAAAGGTTTTCATTTCTATAAACCAATAAAGTTCGCCCGTCAAAGGATACAGCAGCTGAAGCATCATGACCTTCTGTATTAATGGGAAAACCCATATTCGTAGCTATCTGCCATTGACTAGAGTCGTTTTTTACTGATTGCCATAAATCTTCATAATATCTATTTGTTCTAATATCTATAGTTTTCCCTATGTTATTTGGCCTACATGAAGTGAAAATAAGCTTGTTCTCATCGGTAAATAGAACTGGAGAATATTCTGGATATTTAGAATTTATTGTAGAACCTAAATTTGTTATCTTAACATTATTTTTAAATTTAGATAATCTCAAAGCATTAAAGCAATGGCGTTCTAATTGATCAATCTGGATTTTTCTAAACTTACCAGTAGTCATAGAATCTTGATTTTTAATCTTTGCTAATTGTAAAAATTCTAACGCTTTTTGAAATTGACTATTCACGTGGTATGCTTTTGCCAAATTAAAACTAAAACCATCGGTAGTAAAATTTAAATTTTGGGCTTTTAGAAACCAATCCAGAGCCTTTGTTTTTTCTACTGAGTTCAGTAAGCATATACCTATTTTGTATTTTATTTCTGCATTTTCTGGGACTAAGCTATCTAATTTCTTGTAATCTCTTAATGCCAAATCAAAGAGCGAAGCACGGAAATAATCATCTGCCCTGTACTGAATATTTTTTATTTGAAAATTTTGCGAATAGGTTTTATGAGAGTTCAGTAAAAAAAAAGATATAGCAATTATAAACACATATTGCCTGACCAAAACTAATTGAAATAAATTCATATAGAAATTTTTAAAAAGCATTCTTGATGATTTTCACCGAATACTTTATTAAATCTAAAACAAAGCTCATTATTTTTCAATAATTTTAGAAAACTTAATCTTTCCGCCCACCATAAATCTTAATCAAGAATGAAAATTACTAAAGCGATATACCTTCAAGGAAATGTTGATTATAAAAAATGCCCACCTACCAACAAACCAGAATTTGCATTTATTGGAAGATCAAATGTAGGGAAATCTTCGATTATCAACATGCTTACCGACAACAGGAAGTTGGCTCAAGTATCTGCCAGCCCAGGTAAAACCAAACTAATTAATCATTTTCTTATCAACGACAATTGGTATTTGGTAGATTTACCCGGATATGGTTGGGCTAGAACAAGTAAAAGTTCAAAACAAGAATGGGACTTAATGACAAAAGATTATCTTACAAAGAGAGAAAACATGATATGTGCTTTTGTGCTTATAGATAGTTGCATAGAAGCTCAACAAATTGATTTAGATTATATGGAAGGTCTCGCAACACATGGTATTCCTTTTGTAATTTTATTTACTAAAGCCGATAGAACTAACAAAACTAAAATCAACGGTGTGATTGAACAATACAAAAACAAAATGAAAGAAACCTGGGAAGAGCTTCCTCAAATGTTTATAACCTCATCAAAAAACAAATTAGGCAAAGAAGAAATCTTAGAATTTATAGATGACTTGGTTAAAGATTTTTTTTCTAAATAAAAAAATAATCTGCTTGATAGTAAAATTATTAAAAAATGAAATATTATATAATTGCTGGTGAACGTTCTGGGGATTTGCATGCTTCTAATCTTATAAAAAGTTTAAAAACAGAAGATGCTAGTGCCAATTTTAGGGCTTTAGGTGGTGATCTTATGAAAGCAGAAGGTGCTGACCTTTACAGATACTACCATGAAATCAATTATATGGGAGTATGGGAAGTGGCTAAGAACATTAGAATTATATTAAAGAATCTCAAAGAATGCCAAAAAGATATACTTAGCTACCAACCAGATGTATTGATTCTAGTAGACTTTGGTGGTTTCAATATGAAAATGGCAAAATTTGCTAAACAACATAATATCAAAACCTTTTATTATATATCTCCAAAAGTATGGGCTTGGAATACAAAAAGGGCTTATAAAATAAAAAAAGATGTAGATAGAATGTTTGTAATACTACCTTTTGAAAAAGAATTTTTCAAGCAATTTAATTATGAGGTAGACTATGTTGGAAACCCAGTCTTGGATAGTATTTCAGAATTTATACCAGACAATTCCCTCAACGATTATTTTAACCAATTCAAGCAACCCAAAATTGCTATTTTGCCTGGAAGCAGAAAATATGAAGTTGAAAATATGTTTTCAGTGATAGGTGATGTTGTTAAAAAATTCCCCAACTATAAATTCTTCATAGCAGCAGTCAATAGCTTGCCCACTGAATATTATGAAAACTTTCAAAAAAAGTACCCACAAGTAGAAATTTTATATGAAAAAACATACGACCTACTTCATCGATCACAAGCTGCTATTGTTACATCAGGTACCGCAAGTTTAGAAACTGCATTACTTCAAATACCTCACATGGTAGTTTTTAAAGCAAACCCAGTTTCCTATTTCATTGCTATGTTGGTATTAAAAATACAATTTGTATCCTTACCTAACCTCATTGCAGGAAAGGAAGTAGTAAAAGAATTTTTACAAAAAAAATTCTCTCCAGATAACGTGTCAAACCATTTAGAAGAATTATTAAATGATAATAAAATAATTAATACACAACTTAATGGTTATAAGGAAATAAGAAAAATCTTAGGAACACCAGGAACTGCAAATCTTACCGCAAAAAAAATGTATCAATATTTAACCAACGATATAGCATAAAATAATTAAAAAAAATAATACTGTAACTACTAATATTTTACATCATAAACTGATAATAAATCAATTTATTTTATTAAATTTAATTTAATTTCTTATTACCAACACTTTTTTTACAACTATTAAAATTCAGTTATTCTTAATAGTTGTACTTAAAAAACATAAAACATTTATAATTATCACTATGAAAATAAAATCGACTTTTTTTCTATTACTATTATTTGTGTTCACTGAACAATTAATAGCTCAAACAGGAAAAGAATTTTGGTTTGTAGCACCAGAAGCCTCTTCAGGGCACAGAGATCGACCCATAGCCTTAAGAATATCGTGTTTAGATACTGCAGCAAACATTGTAATATCTGTTCCAGCAAGCCCAGGCTTATTCAATGGAGGTAGTCCAATAAATATATCTTTGGCTGCAAACACTGCAACGTCAGTAGATCTAACAGCAAATATTGATTTATTAGAAACAAAACCAGCCAATACTATCCTAAATAATGGATTATTGGTAACTTCTAATCACTTAATATCTGTCTACTACGATGTAGATGTGCCTAATGCACCCACTCAACCCTTAAATGGAGAAATTTTTGCACTTAAAGGAGAAAGTGCATTAGGTACAGAATTTTATACGCCATTTCAAAACTTATGGGATAATGGAAATTACACTCCCACACCCTATTCATCATTTGACATAGTAGCCACACAAGACAATACAGAAATATTCATCTACCCTAAAACAGCAATAGTAGGTCGTCCAGCACTACAAAAATTCAGAATTGTGCTAAATAGGGGTCAAACATGGTCAGGAGCTAACCCTACACGAATTGGAGCAAATAATCCTAGTGGTACAATAATTACCTCTGACAAACCTATAGCCGTAACAGTAAAAACAGATTCTGATGCAGCACTGCCTGGAAAAGGAGGCTGTAGAGATTTGGGAGGTGACCAAATTGTTCCTACTGATATAATAGGCAAAGAATACATAATAGTAAAAGGTAACGTGGAAGACGAATCAGCATTTATTCTTGCCACACAAAACAACACGGTAATTACCATTGATGGGGTATATGAAACTACGCTTTTTGGAAGCGAAACTTATAGAGTACCAATCAATAATCAATTTACCTATATAAAAGCCAGTAAACCAGTATATACTGTCCACTATTCTGGTTTCGGCTGTGAGCTTGGTTCGGCTATTCTGCCTCCATTAAATTGTGCAGGTTCATCACAAGTTAGCTTTGTTAGAGGAACTGCCGAATTTTTTGGATTGAACTTATTAGTTAAAGCTGGAAATCAAGATAAATTTGTATTAAATGGAAGTACTACCTTAATTAATCCTGCTGCATTTACAGTAGTTCCAGGTACTGGCGGACAATGGGTAGGTGCTGTAATCAGTTTTAACACTACAAATATTCCTGTGGGTACTGCTAATATCCTCAGAAATACAGGGGAGATATTTGCCATGGGCTTAATTAATGGAGGAGCAACTACTACTTGTAGATATGGTTATTTTTCTGAATTCAAAGCTGCCATTAATATTTCCGCAGGTCCAGACCAATTTGTTTGTAAAAACAATACTGTAAAGCTTTTAGGAAAAGTCTCTGGAGGAACCACAACGGGCGAATGGACAACTAACGGGTCAGGTACATTTACTCCTAGTCCAACGGCTTTAAATGCGACCTATATCCCAAGTTTATCTGACTTAGCTTTAGGCTCAATTGAATTCACTTTGACATCTACAGGTCAATGCTTTCCTGTAACAGACAAAATGATAGTAAATTTTACTGCAGCACCTACTATAGATGCTGGCAATAACCAAACAGTATGTGCCAATAACCCATCTGTTAATTTATCTAGTACAGTAACTTTAGCAGCTGGGGGAGTATGGTCTGGAGGTAGTGGTATATTCTCTCCAAACAACACCTCTCTTTCTACAAATTACACCCCAAGTATTGCTGAAATAACTGCTGGACAAACAAAGCTAATTATTACTTCTACAGGTAACGGGGATTGTATTCCTGTAAAAGATAGCATTATA
Organism: Cytophagales bacterium; assembly: GCA_004294225.1. Lineage (GTDB taxonomy): Bacteria > Bacteroidota > Bacteroidia > Cytophagales > Cytophagaceae > REBA01. The sequence continues at coordinate 126,672 of REBA01000010.1, forward strand.
ATAACTATAACACCAAGACCTACAGTGAATGCTGGTACAGACCAAAGCAAATGTGCTAACAATGCTAATTCAGCATTAAATGGAGCATTCACTATTGCTACTGGTGCCCAATGGAGTGGAGGGCTTGGAGGCTTCAATCCAAGTAATACTGTAATGAATGCAGTTTATACACCTACTCCCAGCGAGATAGCCTCTGGAACATTAATACTTACCCTGACAACAACAGGCAACGGATTGTGTAATGCTGTAAACGATCAAGTAACAATTAATTTCACTCAAGCCCCAACAGTTGTTACAGGAGCAAACCAAATCCTTTGTGCCAATAAAGCCCAAGCAACATTAAGTGCAACTATTTCTTCTCCTGCTACTGGAGGCATATGGTCTGGTGGTTTGGGAACCTTTAACCCATCAAATACTACTTTAAATGCTACCTACACCCCTAGCTCAGCAGAAATATTGTCTGGGAATACTAATCTAACACTTACTTCTACTGGAAATGGAAATTGCTCAGCAGTAGCAAATTCTTTAAACATTTCCTATACAGCCTCACCTACTATTAATGCAGGTATTGATCAGTCTGTATGTGCAAATAACCCCGCTGTAAATCTTAGTGGACAAATACTAACTATAGCTACAGGAGGTATATGGAGTGGAGGAACAGGAACATTCAACCCAAATAACACCACACTTAATGCCACCTATACTCCTTCTGCTGCGGAAATCACAGCAGGCTTTGTGAACCTAACACTTACTTCTACTGGAAATGGTAATTGTAACGCAGTTTCAGATCAACTTACAATTACAATTACATCGTCTCCTATAGTTAATGCTGGAAATAACCTAACAAGTTGTGTAAATAATGCCAATGTTACTCTTTCTGGCTTTATTCAAAATGCAGGAGGAGGTCAATGGTCTGGAGGGGGAGGATCTTTTAGCCCAAGCACTTCTGTTCTTAATGCAAGCTATATACCTACACCAACAGATTTATCAAATGGATTTGTTGATTTAACATTAAGCTCAGTAGGGAATGGAAAATGTAATGCTGTAACGGATGTTGTCAGAATAATTTATAACCCTGCACCAACAGTGAATGCTGGTGTGAATCAGTCGTATTGTGCAAACAAGCCAGCAATTCAGCTTAATGGTTCGGTAACAATTGCCACTGGAGGTCAATGGTCTGGAGGATTAGGAACATTTACACCAAATAATAACACCTTAAATGCAGTATATAACCCCACTACCTCAGAAATACTTTCTGGAGTGATTAATCTAACACTTACCTCTACTGGTAATGGGCAATGTAATCCAGTATCCAATAGTGTCCAATTCCAATTCACTCAGGGACCTGAAGCCAATGCAGGTGCAGACCAAACTATTTGTGCTAACAATCCTAATGTAACGCTTAATGGAAGTGTAACAATTGCATCTGGTGGTATATGGAGCTCAACAGGAGGTGGATTCTTTACACCAGCCGCTAGTTCACTCAACACTACATACACCCCAAGCCTTACCGAAATAAATTCTGGGAAGTTCAAAATAACTCTTACCACGTCTGGAAACAACAATTGTAACCCAGTTATAGATGAAATAGAGGTAACTGTAAGTCCAGCACCTATAGTAAATGCTGGTGCTGATTTAATTTCATGTGCCAATAAACCAACAGTTACTCTTAATGGATTAATTCAAAATGCAGGAGGAGGTCAATGGACAGGAGGAGCTGGACTATTCAGCCCTGCAAGTAATATTCTTAACTCTACTTATACACCATCATCATCAGAAATAGCAGCAGGATCTGTTACCCTTACTCTAACCTCTACAGGCAATGGAAATTGTATCGCAAGTTCTGATCAGGTAAAAATAGTTATTAATCCATCACCCATAGTAAATGCAGGGACAGATCAAACCTTATGTTCAAATAATGCCATTGCTAACCTCAATGGAATTATATCTATAGCAACTGGTGGACAATGGTCTGGAGGATTGGGAAACTTTAATCCTAACAACAATTCATTGAATGCTACTTACTCGCCTTCAAACTCAGAAATCTCCAATGGATTTGTAATCCTTACCCTCACTTCTACAGGCAATGGAGTATGTAATGCTGAAACAGATCAAATTAGAATCAACTTCACTGCCCCTACAGAAGCTAATGCAGGATTTGACCAAACTGTTTGTGCTAACAATGCAACGATAAGCCTAAATGGAACAATCGCTGTAGCTTCTGGAGGAATCTGGTCAGGAGGAACAGGAACCTTTACCCCAAACAATACAGGCTTAAATGCTTCTTACCTTCCTTCTCCCACAGAGATAAACGCTGGTACCGTAACACTTACCCTTACAACGACTGGCAATAATAATTGCAAGCCTGCAACAGATAACGTAACCTTTACCATTACCCCTGCTCCTATTGTGAATGCCGGAATTGATTTAAGTTCCTGTTTTAACAACCCAAGTGTAAATCTTAATGGAAGTGTTCAAAATGCTGGGGGAGCATCTTGGTCCGGAGGAACAGGTGTTTTCAATCCAAGTAGTGCCTCGTTGATTTCTTCATACATCCCTTCCTTTGCAGAAATAACCGCTGGTTCAGTAATACTTTCTCTAACTTCAACCAATAATGGTAATTGTATCGCAGTATCAGATCAAGTAAAAATCACTATAAATCCAGCACCTACTGTGAATGCTGGAAACGATATTACTGCTTGTGCTAATAACCCATCAATTAATCTAAATGGCTCTATAACACTTGCCTCAAGTGGGAGTTGGTCGGGAGGACTAGGATTGTTTAACCCAAGCAATTCAAGTTTAGCTACTTCATACACTCCCACAGCCAATGAAATTGCTAATGGGTCAGTAACTCTTACCTTAACCTCGGTTGGCAATGGAACCTGTAACCCAGTTTCTGACCAAATAACCATTACATATACTCCAGCACCTCAAGCAAACGCTGGATTAAACAAAACAGTATGTGCCAACAACCCTTCTATCACCCTAATTGGATCGGTGAGCATAGCTTCAGGAGGAATATGGTCTGGTGGATTAGGAATATTCATACCTGACAATAATACACTAAATACTATATATACTCCTACAGCAACAGAAATATCAAAAGGAAGTTTAAAATTAACTTTAACTACTACTGGAAATGGCAATTGCCTTCCTGTATCAGATGATATAGAAATTAATATTACTCCCGCACCAATCGTAAATGCTGGATCAGATTTAGTTTCTTGTGTAAATAACCCAAGCGTAATATTGAATGGTTCGGTAACTAATGCTACTGGTGCATTATGGAGTGGAGGCAACGGAATTTTTACCCCTTCAGCTAATGTATTAAATGCAACTTATGTTCCAACTGCTACTGAAATTGCAAATGGATCCATTACGCTTACCCTTTCCTCCACTGGTAATGGTAATTGTAATCCAGTAATAGATCAATTAACAGTTACTATTACACCTGCACCTACTGCTAATGCTGGTTCAGACATAAGTGTTTGTGCCAATAATTCGGATGTAGTGCTTAATGGAAGTATAAACCTTGCATCAGGTGGAGTTTGGTCTGGAGGTTTAGGTGTTTTCAAACAAGGCGTAAATTCATTAAGCAATATTTATACTCCTACACAATCAGAAATCAATTCAGGTTCTCTAACATTAACACTTACATCAAGTGGTAATGGAAATTGTAGTCCGGTAAGCGATAATGTAATTATCTCGTTTACCAATTCCCCTTCTGTTTCTGTAGGCTCTAAACAAACTTTATGCGTAAACAACCCTTTAGCTTCATTATCGGGAGCGATTAGTATAGCCTCTGGTGGTATATGGTCAGGTGGCTCTGGAACATTTTCGCCTAATAACACATCATTAAATGCTACCTATCTTCCAACACAAGCAGAAATTTCATCTGGATTAGTTACACTTACACTAACTTCAACAGGAAATCTAAACTGTAAAGCAGAAAGCAATTCTTTAGATATTGCCTACACACCCGCAGCTTTTGTAAATGCTGGGGCTGATAAAACAATCTGTGTAAACGATCTTTCAGCAGATTTAAATGGTTTTGTTAGTGGAAAAACCACAACAGGAAGATGGAGTAGCTCTGGAACTGGTATATTCTTGCCAAACGCTAATTTACTTAATGCTACCTACAAACCAAGTCAGGCAGACTCGCTTAACAAAAGTGTATTACTAACCCTTAGTTCAACAAACAATGGCAATTGTAATACTGTAACCGATACCCTTGAAATATTTATCTTACCTGCTGGTATAGCAAATGCTGGAGCAGATCAATCTGTTTGTGCTAACAACTCAGCTACACTATTATCAGGATTAGTTTCAGGAGGAGCATCGGCAGGAGTATGGACAACCTCTGGAAATGGAACTTTTGTTCCAAACAATAAAACACTTAATGCTTCCTATCTTCCAAGCAAATCTGATACAACAGATGGCTCAGTTACACTTACCTTAACAGCAAATAGTTGTAATAATGCATTTGACCAAATGGTCCTGACCATTACCCCTGCTCCTAAAGTAGGTGCTGGAATTGATCAAATTGTGTGCTTAAATGAGCTAAACATTCAGCTTGCTGGAAACGTCTTCGGAGGATCATCAACTGGAATTTGGAGTAGTTCAGGAACAGGAAACTTCTTACCTTCAGCAACTAATCTCAATGCTCAATATAGAGCAAGTAAAGCTGATTCAGCTAGCAATGGCGTAACAATAGTGCTAACCTCCACTAACAATGGAAATTGTTTAGCAGTAAAAGATACCATGAAAATTAGAATTACCACCTCCGGTATTGCCAATGCAGGTATAGACCAAATTTTATGTAACAACAATGCATTAGTTCAATTGAATGGAAATGTAGGAGGTGGAGCAGATGCAGGAGTTTGGAGCAGTAATGGTACTGGAGTCTTCTTGCCAAGCACAATCAATCTTGGCGCTACATACAGCCCTTCCGAGACAGACCTTAAATCAGGATTTATATTAATTACCCTAACAGGAAATAGCTGTGACTTAGCAAAAGATGAGATGAGAGTTACGTTTACAAGCTCACCAAAAATAAATGCTGGTGCAAATAGAACTGTTTGCTCAAATAATGCTGACGTTGAACTTTCTGCATTAATAGATGGAGCATCTGGAATAAACTGGGCCACTTCAGGAGATGGTATATTTTTATTAAACAATAACTCCTCGAACAATACCTATCGACCAAGTGATAATGATAAAAACACTGGTATTGTTTTCTTATTTGCAACTACAACTGGAAACGACAATTGTAAACCTGTAACTGATACTGTTAAAATTACAATAAATCCAAAGCCAACAATAGATGCAGGTAAAGACCAACTTGTTTGCTCAAATTCTCAAAACACGCTATTAAACGCTTCTATAATTGGAGGATCGGGCAAAGCGAAATGGGTTTCACAAGGAACAGGTGCTTTCTTCCCTAGCGATACAAGCCTTACTGCCACATACAACTTTAGTAAAGCCGACTCTATAATAGGCTCTGTAAAACTCACCATAACAACTACTAATAATGGTAACTGTCTAGCAGAAACAGATGACCTAACTATCAGATTTGGAAATTCTACCTTTGCAGATGCAGGTAAAGATATTGTTATATGTGCAAATCAAAAAGAAACAAACATCTCTGGCTTTGTTACTGGTGGCTCTTCTACAGGAATATGGGAAAGTCTGGGAACTGGAAACTTCTTCCCTAATAATGCCAGCCTAAAAAGTACATACAGATTAAGTAAATCAGATTCTACTTCTGGTCAGGTAAAATTAGTACTTACTTCTACCAATAATGGAGAATGTTTGGCAGGAAGAGATACTATGATAATATTTATTGAAAATTCACCAATAATTGACGCTGGTAGTGATAAAAATATTTGTATTGGAGCTAAATCAATCCTAATCAATGGCTCTTCAAATACTGCATCTACGACTTGGAGCACAAAAGGAAGCGGCTTCTTCTTCCCTAGCCCAAACAACTTGACAACTGAATATTATTTTAGTAAAGAAGATTCTTTAAACGGAAGTGTTACTATACTTCTTAGTTCCTCCAAATCTAATTGCCCAACAAAAGATTCTCTTTTAATTACTTTTGGCACAAAAAATTTAGCAGATGCAGGAAAGGACTTCTCTACTTGTACTGCATCAGATGGTATTCAACTTAACGGAATAGTGGGTGGAACCACCACTTCAGGTCGTTGGTCGAAATTAGAAGGCAATGGTATATTCCTTCCATCAGACACAACACTCAAAGCGGTATATGCAATTACCCCTACTGATTCTTCAAGAGGTCATATCACTTTGGTGCTAAACACTAGAAATGATGGGCTGTGCCTTCCAAGTAAAGACACGATTAAAATATCTTTCAAAAGATTACCTTCTATAAAAATAGGCTCTGATAAAGCTTTGTGCAGAGGTGCTAGTTCGGTGACACTATCTCCAGAAATCAAAAATTTAAAAGGTATTAAATGGAAAACATTAGGTTCAGGTACATTTTTACCTAACGATACCACAATTGCTGCATCTTATAACATCGGTCGAGCAGATAGTCTAAATGGTGAGGTTTTGCTTATAGTAAATTCTAGAGATGATGAAGCATGTCTTCAGCTATCAGACACTATGAAAATAATTGTAAAAAACCCAATCATTCCAGGTTTCAAAGTTTCTGCACCTTGTGCAAAACAAAGAATAAGTTTCTCTGATACCTCTGAAGTAATAGTAGGTTCTATAAGAAGTCGCAAATGGGATTTTGGTGATAATTCTTCTTCTAATCTGGCTTCTCCAAGTCATATTTTTGATATAGACCAAACCTATCAAGTAAAATTAACTATTGAATCTAACTTAGGATGTAAAGATTCTGTTGTAAAAGCAATCTCAGTAAAACTTAGCCCTGTTGCTGACTTTACTACAAATGAAGAACAATTAGTAATTAACAAAGAAGTTTCATTTATAGATTTATCTAAAGGAGCAAACGCATGGGCGTGGAACTTTGGTTCAAATCTAGATACAGTAAAAATTCAAAATCCTAAGAATACATTCTTTACAGAAGCCACTTACGAAGTAGCTCTAGTTGTTAGCAACCAATTCTTTTGCAGAGATACTGTTATAAAACAAATCCCTATTAAAGGAGCAATAGTACTTCCACCTCAATTACCTAATGCCTTCTCCCCTTCTGATAACCCATCAAATACTGGCGTAAATGATGTGTTCTACCCAAGAGGTGGGCCATTTCAATCTACTTCCTACGACTTCAAAGTCTATAATATATGGGGTGAGATTGTTTTCGAATCAGACAATCCCGAAAAAGGTTGGGATGGATATTATAAAAACAAACTACAACCTGTAGGTAGTTATATATATACCCTCAAAGCAAAAACTGCTGATGGCAAAGAATACATTAGAACTGGTGATGTTTCAATAATTAGATAATATAGATAATGAAGAATATACAAATTAATCAAACAAAATTAAGCCTATTTGTATTTACAATATTATTGTCAATGCAATTAGTAAAAGCTCAAGACCCTGTAATGTCTCAATATTCTGTCTCTCCTATGATCCTCAATCCAGCCAATACTGGCGTTATGACTGGAGGAGATATTAGAGCAGTGGCTCAATATAGAACCCAATGGACAAACATTGTAGATAAAATAGCTAATCTAAACGTAGCAGTAGACGTGCCTCTAAAAGAAAGATGGGGTGTTGGAGGATACTTTCTTAACCATTCAGCACCCAAAGGAATTGGATTTACCAACTTTGTTCTTTCTGGAGCATATGACATCACTAATCCCAAACAAAAGAAACATAAAGTAAATATGGGTTTGCAGCTAGGATTAATTTATAAATACATCAACCCTGATAAATACATTTGGGACCAACAATACGATCAACAGGCTGGGAATTTCAATGCAGATTTACCTAGCGGAGAAAATACAAGCCGAGTAGGTATAGTAATTCCAGAAACCAATTACGGAATTTCATACATGCATATAGACAACACTCATAGATTAAGACCCTATGCAGGATTTACCCTTATGCACTTTGCTCACCCAAGAGAATCTTTCTATGGAGAAAAGGGCTCTAGACTTCCTTTAAGATATGTAGGTTATATAGGTACAAAATATATTGCATCGAATGAAATAGTTCTAGAACCTAGAGTATTATTTACCTATCAAAGGCAAGCTATACAACTAAATATTGGAGGAGAAGCTAGCTATGTAATTATTCCCAATCAATTAAACACCCTGATAGGATTTTATTGGAGATGGAGAGATGCAGTAGTTCCTACATTAGGCGTAGAATATAAAGGGATTTTATTTAGAATTGCCTATGATATAAATACTTCAGAATTAAAAGAATTTTCAAAAGGAAGAGGTGCTACTGAATTCTCCTTAGTGTTTACTGGCAACAGATTGCTGACTCTAAAACCCAAAACCTCAGCTACAGACATCATGAGAAACAAATTAAAATAGTCCTGCAAGTATTTTTTATCATTCTTATACAGTGCTGATTTTTTTAGTTTCTTCAAATCTTATGATTGTAATTGAATAATTGCAAAATTATTTAATTGTTAAGTTTTAACTTTACGATTAACTTACAGTAAAAATTACCATAATTTTAAAATATTATTTATGAAATCTATCCATAGAAGTTTGCTATTGCTTACTATTGCCATTTTCCTAGGCAAATCAATTGCAGTATCAAAAAACATTACTATCAAGGGAACGATTAAATCTCCAATAAATAATTCTAACCTCTATCTATACAAAGTAATGGGGCTAGAAATGATAAAAATTGATTCTTGTAAATTACTCAACAATCAATTTAAATTCAAAAGTAATTCCTATTTAAGAGGCATGTACAAAATCGGAATCAGCGAGAACAACTCTTTTAATGTTATTCTTTCAGAAGAAGATATAGACATTTCTATCAATAGCTTAAATACAAGCGAATTACCTATAATCCCCAACTCTCTAGAAAATAAAGTTTATCAATCCATACTTGTCTATAATTCAAATTTTACTGAGCAAACCGCAAAACTAGATAAAGCCGCACAGCCTATACTTTCTTACCGTCAAACAGACCCAGAAAGATTCAATAAAGAAATATTAGTCTTACAGAATAAAATGGATTCGCTCAATAAATCCAAAACACTTTTTTTTACAGAACTCAGTAACTCCAATCCCAAATTGTTTGCAAGCAAATTAGCGTCCATCTATGCTACAGCTGATAATACCCCCAAAGAAAATTTCTTTACCTCTCAAGACCTGAGCGATGAAGAAATAACTAGAAGTGATTTCTTAAGTACCAAAATCATCATGTACCTTCAAAGATTTATTGTCTCTCAAGAATCAGATATTGTAAAAGAATCAAGCGAGTTACTGATAAAACCTAATGTTGGAACACCCAATAAAGAAGTATTTTTCATCACACTCATCAAGCTATTCTCGCCCTATGATGCAGAGTATACCAAAACTTTAGCTAAAGTTTATAAATCAGAATTTCCAAACTCTACGTTTGCAAAAAAAATACTTCAATCTATACCTAAAGGAGCTCCACAAATCGGAGAATTAGCACCCGAAATAAATTTAGCTAGCACTAATGGGAAAAACATTCCTTTATCTTCCTTGAAAGGAAAAGTGGTTCTTCTTGATTTTTGGGCATCTTGGTGTGGTCCATGTAGAAAAGAGAACCCTAATGTGGTAAAAGTCTATGATCAATATAAAGACAAAGGTTTCACCGTATTTAGCGTATCTCTTGACAATGAAAAAAGTAATTGGTTGCAAGCTATTCAAAAAGATAATCTTAAATGGGAAAACCATGTATCAGACCTAAAAGGTTGGCAATCTTCCGCAGCAGCAACCTATAATGTAAAAGGAATTCCTGCTACATTTCTGATTGGAAAAGATGGAAAAATTATTGCAACAAACCTAAGAGGAGCAGAACTAGAAACTAGATTAGCAGAATTATTCAAGAATCAGTAGTTAGATTTGGTATATTCTTAAATATCAAGTCTACTTTTTATTAACAATATACTAAAATAACAATAATATGAGCAAATCTAATAAGATTCTAATAGTAGACGATGAACAAGACATTTTAGAACTTCTAGAATACAACCTGCTTAAAGATGGTTATGAAGTGAAATCAGCATCAAATGGACTGAAAGCTGTAGAAATCGCAAAAGATTTTCTCCCTCATCTGATACTAATGGACATTATGATGCCCAAAATGGACGGTATTGAAGCCTGCCGAAAAATCAAAGAAATTCCTAAATTAAAAGACGTATTTGTATTGTTCTTGACCGCACGTTCTGAAGAGTACTCTGAAGTTGCTGCTTTTGAAGTTGGTGCTAATGATTATATTACAAAACCTATAAAACCAAGAGCCCTTATGAGCAGAATTTCTGCTTTTTTCAGAAGGGAAACTTCAACTGTAAATACTCCCGAAGTAATTAAAATTTCAGATTTGGTAATAGATAGAGCTAGTTATACTGTTCATAAGAAAGGGATAAAAGTGATGCTACCAAAAAAAGAATTTGAGTTATTATATTTTTTATCTCAACACCCCAATACCGTTTTTAATAGAGATGAACTTTTAAAAAATATTTGGGGTACCGATGTATATGTAGTTCCTCGCACAGTAGATGTTCATATTAGAAAAGTAAGAGAAAAAATTGGAGAAGATAATATCAAAACAATAAAAGGAATAGGGTATAAATTTGATATCGAAAATATTTAGCGCCAATATATTTGTTAGAACAATTTTACAATTAGTTGTAAATTGAACTTTATTCCAATAAATGTACTTTACTCCAAAGTTTATAGCTCTTTTTACAGCATTGCTCATAGGCATACTGGTAAGCGCTGTAACTTATATTTTTGAAAATCAATTAACTAATAATTATGTTATTGCATCTGGTCTAACAAGTGCAGTCATAAGTTTGATTACCACTTACACCGTCTTAAAATTTTATATTTTTAAAGAAATAGATAACTTTTATGCACTATTAGCACAAATCAAAAATCAAGACTATTCCATTCGGATAAAAAAAAATAAAAAAACAGAAAATAATCCTTTAGTTAAAATCAAAAAAGAAATCGCCGAATTTGCCGAAAAAAAACAAATGGAAATCGACGAGCTAAAAAAACTAGAAACATTCAGAAGAGAATTTTTGGCAGATGTGTCTCATGAATTAAAAACCCCTATTTTCTCGGCCCAAGGTTTTGTTCATACACTTTTAGATGGAGCTATTGAAGACCTCTCAGTGAGAGATAGATTTTTAGAAAAGGCAGCCAATAGCTTAGATGGACTGAACGTATTGGTGGCAGATTTACTCACTATTTCCCAAATGGAAATCGGAGAAATAAAAATGAATGAACAACATTTTGACATTCATAAATTAATTGAAGATATCTTTGAGCAACTTGACGAGACTGCCAAGGCAAGACATACTAAAATACGGTTCTCTAAAAACACCTTAAAATCAGTATATGTTTATGCCGATAAATTCAGAATAAGTCAAGTAATGACTAACCTTATCGTAAATGCAATCAAATATGGTCATGAGCGAGGTCATGTTCTAGTATCTATTGTAGTTGAAAATGAAGGTGTATTTATTTCCGTGAAAGACAATGGACCAGGAATTGAACAAAAACACCTTCCAAGAATTTTTGAACGATTCTATCGAATAGACAGAAGTCGCTCTAGAGATAAAGGAGGCACAGGACTTGGTCTAGCAATTGTAAAACACATCTTAGAAGCACATAATTCTCGAATATTTGTTTCCAGCAAACCAGGGAATGGTTCTATATTCTCATTCAAATTAAAAAAAGGGAAAGTAATTAATGAAAAAGGTTGATTTTAAAGAAATAATCGTATTTGAAGACGAAGACTATATTTGTATCAATAAACCCCCATTTATAGCAACATTAGAAGACAGAAATGACCCAGTCAATATTAACAAAATAGCTAAAGAATATCACCAAGAAGCCCACGCTTGTCATAGACTAGACAAAGAAACTTCTGGAATACTTGCTTTAGCTAAAAGCACAGAAGCATACAGGAATCTTGCAATTCAATTTGAAAAAAGAAAAGTGCAAAAAATGTATCATGCTGTAGTAGCAGGAAAACACGATTATGATGGAGTAAGCGTATATCTTCCCATAGAAACCAAGCCAGGAGCTACCTCTGTAAGAATCAATAAACAAGAAGGTAAAGAAGCTGAAACTATATTTTTTACTGAGAAAGCTTATAAAAATCATACATTACTAAGATGTTACCCACTTACAGGGCGAATGCACCAGATAAGAATACATCTTGCATGTCTCAAAACACCAATAGTATGCGATGCCACTTATGGAGGACTACCAGTATTTTTGTCACAGTTAAAAAAGAGATATAACTTACCTCAAGATCAAGAAGAAGAATTGCCTATTATGAAAAGAGTAGCCTTACATGCTGTTTCGCTTACTTTCACAAATATGAAAGGCGAAACAATTACTGCTACCGCCCCCTACCCTAAAGATTTCAATGTCTTGATTAAGCAATTAGAGAAACATACCTAGAGTTAGAGATTATTATAAGATTATATAAAAAACACGTATCTTTAAACAAATATATTTATAAGTATAAGATTTAAAATTCCAATACCAATGAGAATTATAAACTTTTTATTAAAAATATCAGCTTTTTATCCACAGATGTTTTGTATTTAAGAATTTTATCGCTTATCTTTGCATTCCCTTTTTTAGGGTATATGCATAATATTGTAAATCAAAGAAGTTTTTAGTAATGGATAGTATAAGTTATAAAACAACATTCGCCAACAAAGAAACGGTTCAAAAAAACTGGATTCTGGTAGATTGTGAAAATGAAATCCTAGGTCGCTTAGCTAGTAAGATAGCAATGGTTTTAAGAGGTAAGCATAAAGCTAGCTTTAGTCCACATGTAGATTGTGGAGATCATGTGGTAGTAATCAATGCTGACAAAATAAGATTAACAGGCAAAAAATTTGAGGATAAAGTTTACACAAGACATACTGGTCACCCAGGTGGTCAGCGTTTTGCTACTCCAAAAATGTTAAAACAAAAATCATCATCTATCATTATAGAAAGTGCTGTAAGAGGAATGCTTCCTAAAAACAGATTAGGAAGAGAAATTTTCAGAAGCCTACATGTGTATAATGGTTCAGAACACCCACATTCAGCTCAACAGCCAAAGGTTATTAAATAAAAGTGTTAATGGAAGTAATCAACAAATTAGGTAGAAGAAAAACCTCCGTAGCTAGAGTATATATGACTCCAGGAACCGGTCAAATCACAATTAACAACAAAGATTTCAAAACATATTTTCCTTCTGAAATCCTTCAGTTAATCATCAATCAACCGTTCGAAACAGTTTCTGAGTTAGCTAAATTTGATATCAAAGCTAATGTAACAGGTGGTGGATATACAGGTCAAGCAGAAGCATTGAGATTAGCTATTTCAAGAGCATTGTGCGACTACAACACAGAAAATAGATCACCTCTTAAAAAAGAAGGTTTCCTTACTAGAGACCCAAGAATGGTAGAAAGAAAGAAACCAGGTAGAAGAAAAGCAAGAAAGAAATTCCAATTTAGCAAACGTTAATAGTAGAGCATATAAAGACATGGCAATAGTTCAATACAAAGATTTATTAGATGCAGGTGTTCATTTTGGACATTTGACTAGAAAGTGGAATCCAAAAATGGCTCCCTACATTTTTATGGAAAAAAATGGGATTCATTTAATAGATTTGAACAAAACAGTAGGTTGTCTTGAAGAAGCATCTGCTGCAATCAAAAACGTAGTGCGTTCTGGAAGAAAAATCCTTTTTGTAGCTACAAAAAAACAAGCTAAAGAAATTGTAGCTGAAGAAGCAAGAAGATTAAAAATGCCTTACGCAACTGAAAGATGGTTAGGTGGTATGCTTACTAACTTTGCTACTGTAAGAAAGTCGCTCAAAAAGATGTCTTCAATAGACAAATTAATGAAAGATGAGGCTTATCTTAATCTTGCAAAAAAAGAAAGATTAATGATTACAAGAGACCGTGAAAAACTTGAAAGAGTATTAGGAGGGATAGCTGATTTAACTAGATTACCTGCTGCTCTTTTCGTGGTGGATGCAAAAAAAGAACATATTGCTATAAAAGAAGCAAAAAAATTAAATATACCTATCTTTGCTATAGTTGATACCAACTCTGACCCTACCGTAGCTGATTTCCCAATTCCTGCAAATGATGATGCCTACAAATCAGTAGCAATTATCACAAGCATTATAGGAAAAGCTATTGAAGAAGGACTTATAGAAAGAAAGAAAGATAAAGATGATCAGAAACTTAGCGAAGAAGAAAGTGCTAAGCGATCTGTAGATTCAAAAGCAGAAATAGATGAATAAAAAAAAACCCTGATTTCTCAGGGTTTTTTTTTACATTAAAGAATTGATTTCGTTGATATTTTTTATTAGGTTTTAAAAGCTATTTTTTTTACCTTTGGATAATGGTAATCGAGTAATATTGATTTTAATAGGGAATTTCGTGAAAAACGAAAACTGTACCCGCAACTGTAATCTTCGTGTGTTTTGTTTCATCCCCGCCACTGTTTGGCTTGCCGAATGGGAAGGCTAGAAACAAAGAAGAAAGTCAGGAGACCTGCCATTAATTAAATTTTCGTAGCTTTCGGGAATAAAAGCGAAGAATAGACGAGTTAATTATTATTCATTAGGTTTTCTATTCCTCTAGGGCTTTTCTGTGAAGCTACTTAATAAACATTGTTTATAGGTAGTCATCAATGCAACATTTTTTACCAATATTAATTTTTATTCTTTTCTTTAGCTTTAGAAGTATATCTCAAGATAGTACTAACCAAAAGTTACAAGAAGTAATTATAGTAGGAGATAAAATACATAAATTTGGAATTGGCAATAAGTCACAGTCTATTGACTCCACCACACTAGCTCAATATTCTAATCAACAACTTGGAGATTTAATTGGACAACAAACAGGTGCTTTTATCAAAAACTATGGCCTAAGCAACCTCTCTTCAGTAACATTACGAGGGACAAATGCATCCCAAACCGCCATATTATGGAACGGATTAAACATCCAAAGTGCTTTTTTGGGACAAATAGATTTCTCTTTGATTCCAATTGTTTTTTTTGAAGAAATTAAAATCAACTATGGAGGACTCGGCACTATAAGTGGTAGTGGTGCAATGGGTGGTGCAATTTTGCTAAACAATAGCTCATCTGAGTTAAAAAAAACAATATCATCAAGCTTTGGCTACTCTTATGGTAGCTTTGGAAACCATCAATATCAAGCCGCTCTAAAATTAGGAAATCCAAAATGGCAAAGTGTAATCAAACTTTGGAATAAAAGTGGAGAAAACAATTTTCCATATATCAACAACTTAGGAGAAAAAAAGACACAAGAAAATGCCCAACAACTACAATATAGTATAATGTCTGAAAACTATTTTAAGATCAATAATAAACAGAAGATAAATTTATTAGTTTGGCATCAATTTTCTGATAGACAAATCCCCCAAACTATACAGAGTAATTCCACTGTTCTAGATTCAAAACAAATAGATGCTCATTGGAGAATTAGCTCAAATTGGGAATATCAAAGCAATAAAGTCAAATGGGAATTCAAAAATGCTTTTTTCACAGAAAAGTTAGATTACTTAAGTCAAGTTACTTCCTTCACTAAGGCACACAATATCATTTCAGAAGCTCAGAATACAATAATTCTAAAGAAAAATCATCTTGTACTATCTGGGCTTAATTACACACTTCAAGAAGTCAATAGCACAAATTTTAATGAGAAAAAAGGAATCCACAGACTGAGTTGGTATTTGAAATACAAATTTCAAAACAATGCAAACAATTTATCGATAGCTACAGGACTTAGAAAAGAATTTATTTCTATAGCACAAAACAGCCCATATATCCCTTTTATTGGAATAGATAAAAAACTGTCAAAAATAGTGGTAGTTAAAAGTAATATCACTGGCGTATATCGCATACCTACATTGAACGATTTGTTTTGGAGGGATGGATTTTCAATTGGAAATCAAAGTTTAAAGCCTGAGTCTGGATGGAGTAGTGATATAGGAACATATGTTAATATCCCGCTTCAAAAAAACATAAGTTCCTCCCAAAATAATACTAGTGAATTGAAATTTTCTTTGCATTTCTTTACCAATCAAATTTATAATTCTATTCAATGGCAACCCAATGAAGAAGGCAGATGGAGTCCTCAAAATATATTAAAAGTTTGGAGCAGAGGTATTGAGTCTATGAGTTCATTAATAAAAAGATATGAAAATTTTGAATTAACTCTGAGCATCAATACTAACTACACTGTAGCCACTAACGAAAAAATGCAATCATCAATTGATGAAGCCTATAAAAAACAATTAATATATGTTCCTATATATAACCATCAAGGAAATATCAATTTAACATGGAGAAAATTCAATCTTCATTTTAACCAGACTTATACTGGCAATAGATTCATTACCTCTGACAACACCCAAATACTACCTTACTATTGGTTAAGCAATATAGGTGCTTCAATCAACCAGAGAATACGACTTGTTTCTTATAACATCTACTTTAAAATCAATAATTTGACAAACTTAAATTATCAAATTATCAATAACTATGCTCTTCCGGGCATTAACTTCCTTTCAGGTCTAACAATAAATTTCAATAAATAAATTTCAATAAAATAAAATAAAAAAGAAAATGAAAAAAACAACTAAAATACTTGCATGTGCCCTACTGGTATATACAAGTAACTTTATTTCTAATGACATTCTAGCTCAAAGAAACTCAGATTTTGAAAATCTATCTCTCGAACCTAATTCATTTTGGAATGGAAGCGATGGTACAAAGAAATTTCAGAGTGGAGAAGTGCTATTTAACAATAGCTATAACGACACCTGGGCGTCTTGGACTGGCTTTGCCTTCTCCAATCAAAAAAATACTACTACTGTTGGAATAGATGGTCAATACAGCTCATATGCAGGCGGAGGAGTAAATGGCTCATCAAACTATGGAATATCTTTTAGTTTTGGAGAAAATATCTTAAGATATACTGAGACTGCAAAAAAATGCAAATTAAAAGGAATGTATGTGAGCAATAATACCTATACCGCCTCAGACATGAAAAATGGTTCTAAATTCAGTAAGAAATTTGGAGGCAATGATGGAAATGAGCCAGATTCTTTAATCTTAGTGATATCCAACTACAACAATGGTGAAGTTAAAAATATCGTAAAGATTTATTTAGCTGACTATCGTTTCACAGACAACTCAAAAGACTATATATTAGATAAATGGATGTATGTTGATATGAGTAAATTTGATTATTCAGACAGTTTATCGTTTGGATTTATCTCTTCAGACGCTGGATCATTTGGTATAAACACTCCTACTTATTTCTGTTTTGATAATATTCAACTTATTCCTGCACCCTTTGCTGGAATTGCAGGCAGTCCTAGTAGTACAGCTATTTCAAAAGATAGCCCAATTATCAAAAATTGGGCTAATAGTATCGAAGTTCAAAGGGGTTACCAAAACATTGCTTTGCCTGAATCTGGATTCGCAAGCTTTGGTGAACCAGAAAATGCAACGGGGAAAGCTGGTGAGAAAGGTCTTGTTAGTCTTGGAGATGGCGGTGTAGCAACATTATCATTTCCTAACGGAATATCTAATGACGAAGGAGCAGACTTTGCAGTCTTTGAAAATAGCTTTAGCGATACTTTTCTAGAATTGGCATTTGTAGAAGTAAGTTCTGATGGCGATAAATATTTTAGATTTCCAGCAGTCTCTTATACTGATACTACTGTTCAGACCGATGGGTTTGGTAATACCGATTGTAAAATGATTCATAACTTAGCTGGGAAATATAAAGCTAATTTCGGAACTCCATTTGATTTAGAAGAATTAAAAGGTAAGGTTGGTTTAGATATTAATAACATCAAATATGTGAGAATAATAGATGTAGTAGGAAGCATAATTTCTCAATATGCTCAAAGAGATATGCTTGGACAAATGATTAATGATCCTTGGCCTACACCTTTTGCAAGTAGCGGTTTTGATTTAGATGCCGTAGGTGTAATCAACGAAGCCCTTCCAAACGCAATTGAGCTTAGTAAACAAACTTCAAAAACCTTACTTTATCCAAACCCTGCAAAAATAGGTATGAGTATAACAATTGCTAACCATAACGAAAGCTATGATTACCAAATAATCAATGCTCAAGGACAAACTATTCAAAAAGAGCATTCAAACCAAATCAATACTGACTATCTGAAACAAGGCATGTATTGGGTAGAAATCTCTGGAGAATTTGGAAAATTAAGAGACAAAATAGTTATTGAATAAGCAATATCTTAATGAATAGCAGCTTGTTTTAAATATAAGTCTGCTATTCATTAAAATTTATTTCCAATCGGTTATGGTTAGCCGTTGAGCACATTGCTCATATTCCTCTATTTGGTTCGAACATATAATTAAAGTGCTTTTACCTTTTATTTTTTCCACTTGCACTTTATACCAATCTATCCCTTGTGAATCAAGGTTTGAGGTAGGTTCATCTAATAATAACAAACTATTTTCAGAATAAAAAGCAAGACCGAGTTTTACACGCTGTTTCATTCCAGAAGAAAAATGTGCTAAAGATTTATTTGCACTCTTGCTCAACATTAATTCCTCTAACCATGTCTGAAAAGAGATGTTTTCACAACGTTTTTTTTTAAATGAAAAATGAAACTCATACATCTCTTTCAAAGTAAACTCCTCTATGAGTGATTGATAAGGAGCTACTATTGACAAATATTGATAAACATGAGCATTATCAATATTTACTGTGGTATTACGATAATTAATTTTTCCTGAAGTAGGCGGAATAATACCTGCTATAACCTGTAAAAAAGTAGATTTACCTGATCCGTTTGCACCAATTACCGCATAAGATTCCTTACTAATAAATTGGAAATGGAGATTTTTGAAAATCCATTCTTTGAAATATTTCTTACTAATATTTTCTAAGAGGACTTCCAATTGATTACTAATTTATAAATCCTTTCATTATTCCTCTGTCTGAGCTACGGATAAAATTCAAAATTTCGTCTTTTTCTTTTGAGGGTGGGAAATTTACTTCCACCATATCTATGGCTTTGGTATTGTTAATTCCTTTTAAATATATTGTTCTATAAATGTCTTGAATTTGATTGATTTGGTCATTTGAAAAACCCCTTCTTCTTAACCCTACTGAATTAATACCACAATAACTCATTGGCTCTCTACCTGCCTTTGTAAATGGAGGAACATCTTTTCTTACAAGTGAACCACCTGCAACCATGGCATGTGATCCTATTTTAACAAATTGATGAACAGCACTAGAGCCAGCAATGATAGCAAAATCATCTATTTCTACATGCCCTCCCACCTGAACTGCATTTACCAAAATACAATTATTCCCAATCACGCAATCGTGGGCAATATGCACATATGCCATAATTAAGCAATTGTTTCCAACTACAGTCTTAAATTTATCATTAGTCCCCTTGCTTATGGTAACACATTCACGAATGACTGTGTTGTTACCAATATGTGTTTCGGTGATTTCTCCTGCATATTTTAAGTCTTGGGGAGGTGCAGATATTACTGCACTTGGGTATATTTTACAATTGCTTCCAATTCTAGCTCCTTCCATGATAGTAACATTAGGGCCAATCCATGTGTTATCTCCGATTACAACATTTTTTTGAATCGTGGTAAATGGCTCTATGGTAACATTGTTTCCTATTCTTGCTTCAGGATGAATGTGGGTAAGATGGTGAATGCTCATTATGAATTCAGTTATACTGATTAAATTATGTTATAAAGTTTTTATTTGAGATGCATCTTTTCTAACTATACTAGCAGACATAGTTGCTTCTGTAACCAATACACCAGCTACGAAGGCTTGACCTAACATCCTTGCAATACCTCTTTTGATCGGGGCAATTAACTCACATTTGAATATAATGGTATCTCCTGGTAAAACCATTTTTCTAAATCTACAATTTTCTATAGTAAGAAAATAAGTCCAATAATTCTCGGGGTCAGGAACGGTATTAAGTAACAATATCCCCCCTGTCTGAACCATTGCTTCAACTTGCATAACCCCGGGCATTACAGGATTTCCAGGGAAATGTCCTTGAAAATAAGGTTCGTTGATAGTTACATTTTTGATTCCTGCTACAACTGTTTCATCTAGGTAATAAATTTTATCTACTAATTTAAATGGATAGGTATGCGGCAAAGCTTTGTAAATCTGATTAACATCCATTACTGGTGGTTGAGATGGATTGTAAGGCGGTATTTGATATTTGTTGGTTTCTTTCATGAGCTTTTTAAGCTTTTTTGCAAAAGCCACATTAGCTGCATGACCAGGTCTAGCTGCAAGAATTTGAGCTTTTATTGGGCGACCAACTAAAGCCAAATCTCCGATTACATCTAGTAATTTATGTCTAGCAGGTTCGTTCTTATAACGAAGCTCCACATTATTGAGTATGCCTTCTTTTTTTACTTCTACTTTAGTTTTATTAAATAGAGTTGCTAGATGGTCTAGTTCATTATCTTCAACAACTCTGTCCACGATAACAATGGCATTGTTTAAATCACCACCTTTTATCAAATTTTGTTTTTGTAGCATCTCTAATTCATGTAAAAAGCAGAATGTTCTACAAGAAGCTATTTCTTTTGAAAATTGATCGATATGATTTAGAGAGGCATGTTGGCTACCCAATACTGGCGAATTATAATCTACCATTACAGTTACTCTATAATCATCTAAGGGAAGTGCTGCTATTTCTACACTTCTATCACTATCTCTATAGAAGATACTGTGAGGCACTTCAAAGAAGTTCCTAAGGGCATTCTGCTCTTCAATTCCTACACCTTCTAATGCTTCTACAAATTGAATAGAGCTTCCATCCATAATAGGCGGTTCTGGGCCATCTAATTGAATGAGTATATTGTCAATCTGTAAGCCGACTAAAGCAGCTAAGGTATGTTCGACAGTATTTACCCTAGCACCATTTTGCTCGATTGTAGTACCTCTTGACAAATCAACTACATTATCTACATCAGCATCTACAATGGGTTGATCTGGTAAATCTATTCGTTGAAATTTAATTCCATGGTTTGCAACTGCTGGAAGAAAAGTCATGTTAGCATTAACTCCTGTATGAAGCCCTACTCCAGAAATAGTAACAGGTTGTTTGATGGTGTGTTGTTTTAAATACATTATATTTTTAATAATTTCTTAACAGAAACAAATGCGAAATTATAATTTTTTCATTATAAAACTTATCAAAGATATATCTTCTAAACAAAATATATCTTATCATAGGGACATTTGCTTTAATTTATTATTGAGTTCTTCTATCAATTTTTGAAGTTCGGGCAATTTTTTATACACAGCATATGATTTTAGATTACTTTTATAATCAAATGCTGGTGTTCCAGCTATGGAAGTTCCTTTCTCTTCAATAGATTTACTGATTCCTGCTTGAGCTCCAACTTGGGTTTTGTCAGCAATAGAAATATGACCTACAAAACCAACTTGTCCGCCAATAAGGCAATTTTCTCCAATTTTAGTAGAACCAGATATTCCAGATTGAGCCGCAATAACAGTATGCTGTCCTATTTCTACATTATGAGCTATTTGAATAAGATTATCTAATTTTACCCCTTGTCTTATAATAGTTGAACCCATAGTTGCACAATCAATCACTGTATTAGCTCCTATATCTACATGATCTTCTATGATTACATTTCCTACTTGTGGTATTTTTTTATAACTCCCATCTTGTAGAGGAGCAAAACCAAATCCGTCGCTGCCTATAATACTGCCTGAATGAATAGTACAATAATTCCCGATATTACTTTCAGAATAAATCTTTACACCAGAATAAAGAATTGTATTATTACCTATAGAAACATTGTCGCCAATATATACATGGGGATAAATTTTTACATTTTCTCCTATTTTACAATTATTTCCAATGTACGAAAATGCACCTCTATATTCATTGTTTCCAATCTGAGAATTATTTCCAATAAATGAAGGTTGTTCTACGCCTGATTTTATAAAGGAGATTATTTTGTGGTATTCTTCTAATAATAAAGAAAAGCTAGCCCTTGAATTTTCAACTTTGATGAGAGTTACCGATATATCTGATTTGGGAACGTAGCTATTACTGACGATTACTGCTGAAGCTTGAGTAGAATAAAGAAAATTTTCATACTTTAGATTGTCTAGAAAAGCAATACACCCTTCAGTAGCGTCTTGAATTTTTTCTAATTTATTAATTTTAAGCTCTCCATTGCCAACTACTTCGCCTGTTATCAAATATGCTATCTGATTTACCGTGAATTCCATTCAATGTTTTTTTTGTTGGTACAAATATAATTGTTTTTTTGGGATGTGATTAAACTCCTCTTTTTCTTATTATAAAATTGATTTAGGAGATTATCGTTTTGGGGTAGCATAAGTAATATTTTTTTACTATCCTATTTAATGCCTGTATGTTGGCTAAATCAGATGCTTCTGCAATTTCCATTATATCGCCGTTTCTTTTTAAAATATTTATTTGATGATTATTGGTATTATAGGCGGCGTTGGATATTTCGCCAGTTACTACCAATTCTTCTAAATATTCATTTTTCTGATTATTATTTTTTAATTCCTCAATTTTTGATTGTAAGTAAGTTTTTTCAAAGGGAATTGGTGAAATTTCTACTTTAAATAACTTTCTATTTAATATAGATTGGCAGAGGTAACTCAATACTTTATCATCACTTTTTGTCCAAAACTTTATTGCAGCCCACACATCATAGTCATCCAAGGAAAGAAACTGTTCTAACATGTCGTTATCAAAAACAGAATCTTCTACTTGTATTGTTTTGTTAAGAAAAAAGCTTAAAGCATCTGTTGCAGTTATTTGTTGCCCTTGTTGAACTAAAAATTGAGCTCTTTTAATAATTTGAATAACCATTGTTTCTGCACTAAGTACCGTCTTGTGAAGATACACTTGCCAATACATTAATCTCCTTGCACTTAAGAAATTCTCTATGCTGTAGATTGCTTTTTCTTCTACCACAATTTGGTCGTTCACAATTTCCAACATTTTTATAATCCTATCAGCTCCTATAGTTCCCTCTGAAACTCCCGTAAAAAAGCAATCTCTTTGCAAATAATCCAGCCTGTCTATATCTAACTGACTTGATATTAGCTGATGCAAAAATTTTCTTGGATAACGATTCTCAAAGATTTCAATTGCAAGAGAAAGTCTATTGCCAAAAAAGTTATTTAATTTCTTTAATATAAGAAGTGTTAATTGTTCGTGATTGGTATTTTTTAATATTGTAAACTCCAAAGTATGGGAGAAAGGACCATGACCAATATCATGTAACAAAATCGCTATTTGAGCTGCTTCTGCTTCTTGCTCTGAAATAAAATGTCCTTTGCTTCTAAGATTTTCTATAGCCATCCCCATTAAATGCATTGCACCTAATGCATGATGAAATCTAGTATGTAATGCTCCTGGATAGGTAAAGTCTGCTAATCCTAATTGCTTTATTCTTCTCAATCTCTGAAAATAGGGGTGTTCAATGATATCAAAAATGAATGGGCTAGGGATTGTTATAAAACCATAAATAGGGTCATTAAATATTTTCTTCTTGTTTGACAAAATTGATTTAATTGATAGAATTATAAGATGTAAACTAGATAATTATATTTATTTATACTAAAATTTAATAAGATACATTAACGAGTAAATTACTCTTTATAATGTTTTTCCCAAAGAAATGTTCCTAGAGGAATTAATGATACAATAAACAAGAGAATAGCTTTTTGAACCGACCATTGGTATTTGAAAAAAGCAACAACTAGATAAACCATATAGGCGATAAATAAGACTCCGTGAGCCATACCAATAGGACGAATTAAATAAGGATAGTTAAAAAAATATTTTAAGGGCATTGCTATTGCAATCAAAAGCAAATAGGACCAACCTTCAATTTTTGCTATCATTCTGAACTGAGCTATGATTGTATTTATCTGCATAAGACTTATTGTTCAATTATTTTATAATTTACTCCCACTGGTGTTTTGATATAATCAAATATTCTTTTACCGTTTTCGGTATGCCATTTTATTTCTATAGCTCCTTTAGGATGTGGATACTTTCCTTCTGCTGAATTTATTGTAGAAGTTTGTACTTTAATTTCAACAATATCTAGATTTGGAGCTTGAGGGAAATTTACTCCTAAAACATATTTAGATAAATAATATGTAGGACTTGCAGACCATGCATGACATAAGCTATTATTGAAATCAAAATATTCGGGGCAAGTTTTCATACCACTATAGAGCATCCATCCCCATCCTTGTTTAATTATTTTCTCTGCTATATCTTCTAAGCCTGCTTTATAGAGCCCATCAAATATATAAAATGCAAAACTTGGGGATATATAAACTCCTTCGTCTGCATTATATCCATTTAGAAATATACCTGGTAAATTTTTTCTTACATGTGCTTTAACGTAAGGCAGCTTATCTTCACTCACTATTCCAGCCCTTATAGCAAAAAGAGCAGCATGAATAGAGTAGGTATCTTTATTTAGATTGTCAGCATAGCATTTTTTATTATCGTCCCAGAAATTAATATTAATAGAAGAAGATAAAACCTTTATTCTATCATTTAATTTTTGTGCATCTTCATTAGCTCCTATAGCTTTAGCTAAGACAAGAGCGTCTTTCAATGCTATTAAATAGGTAATAGAGAATACACAGTGAATACCTACTGTAGAAGCTAATCCCTTGGCAATACCTAAATCTCCATGGAAACCACCATAATGAGCATTAATTTTTCTTTTAATATGCCATTCTGAATCTAGCAATCTATCTGGTCTTTCGTCTGACAATTCATCAAACCATGCTAAATTCTTTTTAATACTTAGCCAATAATTTTTGATGAATGTTTTATCTCCTGTATTTTCAAAATATGCTTTGAAGCCTTCTACCATATTAAGCGAAAAATCAGCTATGGTATAATCGCCAGTATTAGGATATACTGCTCTAAACTTATTGGTTTTATCTGGTGATTGACCATATAATTCTAAGCATCTTTTCATCAACTTCTGGTCGCCAAAAGCAGCTAAATTGACATGATATTGAATAATCGTATCTCTTATATACATTGCCCTTTCTCTTGAGGGACAATCCACATAAGCATCTTCCATATTGGTAGCTTCAGTGTTTTTACCCATTTCCCAAATGGCATTGTATAATGGCTCAGAACAGCTGAATTCTCCTATTTCTTCTACAGGATAATTTGCAGAATTAAAGCTCAATTTTTTTATCGTAATATCTGTGCTAATATTTCTGAATGTGACTTTCACATATCTTGCTCCTCTTGAAGTAGATGGAAACCATTCAATAACATCCTCACTACACAATAGCCTATCGGCAGGAGCATAGTTGAAATTCATTAACAAATGCTGGTTATCGTCACAGAATTGTTCGCTATAAATAATATCAATAATTGCTCCTTTTACTCCATGAAACTCTATAAAAGGAATCATTAATCTAGTCTGAAGTAAATCTATGGTTAATGAAAAACCTTTAGAGTAATTTTTGAATGCAATTGTATTTCCTTCTAATTTGTTTGGTCTCAGGTTTTCAATTTGAGAACCATAATTATCCCAGCTTGATTCCCTGGCGGCTGATTGGGCTTTATTTTTATCATCTACCTTAATCCATCCTCCTATTGAATCTATGTTTTTGTTTTCAAAAAGCGGTTTGGTTTGGTCTGGAAATAGTTGAGCAAAATTTTCAGAGGAAACTAAATCAGAACGATAAAATCTAGTAGTACCATTTAATGATTTATCAGCATTAAAAAGAATCCCTTTATTTGTAGGCACTGCAAAATAATGGTGTAAAACATCATGATATATTCTAACACTTCCGTATAAATAATTCCAACCTTTTTTTAAAGACCATATTTGATTAATTCGCATACTTTGAGCGTTGGTCTCAAAGCCTCTATCTTGCATAATACCATTCAACCATAGTTCTCCATAAAAAGTTCCAACTGTGATATTCTGATCTACTTCTGAATAAACATATGTTTTGAAAAGAATATATTTTCTTTGCTCACCATCATTATAATGTGCTGGGAAGGGTACTTCAAAGGAATATAAATCTTCTATTTTCAATAATGGCAATAAATGCGAAACTTTAATATTCTTAATTGGCAAATTATTCATAAATGGGATTTCTCTTTCAGAAGGAGTGCCCCAGTTATTTTGCTCTTTGATTATTTTCGCATTTTGCCAAGAAGAAACTTCTAGAAAATTTATATTTTTCCAGCCCTTATATTCCTTAGATTGGTCATAAAAATCTACTGGATTAAGAGCAAAACTCATCTTATAAGCATAATATTCATGAGCCATGGAGGGCTTAGCTTTCCAATCCTTATCATTGGTATTGAACAATACTTCTTCTTTGGGAGATTTTGCAAAACCCCAAGCCAAAAGCCCAGCTCTTGTGGTAATAGATTTATATGTTTTACAACCATAATGATTGACTTGTATAGCAATTACATTCTCCCCTGTTTTTAAAAAAGAACTAATATTATGTTTGTCGTAAACAGGGAATCTTGGGTCAAATCTTATAGGCCCAAACTGAACAAATTGACCATTGATAAACAATTGATAACTGGTATCGGCAAATATATTTAGCTCCGCCGAGTCAGGAACAGCAGTCAAGAAAAAACTTCTTCTAAAATTCGAGAATAAATTTCTCCCCAAACCATCATCTTGATTATTCCAAATAAAATAAGCGTTCTTTGGTTTCCCAGAATTTTGGTTGAACAAAAATGCTTCTGAATTATGATTAAGCATAACAGCTCCTGCTAAAGATGTAGCTGAATACTTTAGAAAGTCTCTTCTTTCCATTAATAAATATTGTGATTTTCTAAAACTAAAAAACTAAGATAGCATATTTTGGCGTAAGAGGAATTCTAATTGCTGATTAGCTTCTAAAAGTTGTTGTGTCAATTCTTTATTTTGCTTTCTTAAAGAATAAACCTCAAAGGCTTTATCTATTGTTACCCTCAAATGTTGTTCTTCCCAAGGCTTACTTATATAATGGTAAATTTTCCCTTTATTTACTGCTTCTATAACTGCTTCTATGTCTGCATAACCTGTAAGTAACATTCTTATAGGATCTGGATGAGCATCTATGATAGATGCCAAGAACTCTACCCCTGTCTCTCCAGGCATTCTTTGATCAGTAATGATGACATGTATGTCTGTTTCATTCAATACTTTTTTGCCTTCTTCTGCAGATTTTGCTAAAACAATATTATAATAATACCTAAAATTTGCTTTAAACATATTAAGGTTACTTACCTCATCATCCACATATAAAATATTGATTTTTTTATTTTCTTCCATAGACATCAATTAAGATTGGATTATACTACGTAAGGTAGCTTATTTTTTTATTTTCAACAACTAATATTTACGATTAAGCGTTAATAATTCAAGTTCTTGATATTTATTTTTCACAAGAATTAGAACACCCAAAACATATACTAGAATTTAAAACTAATGCTATCGAATAACAATCTTACTTCAGCAGAAATCCTAAGAATAAATAATAAAAAAGACAAGGATTATTTTAATCTTTTAATCAACAATAAGAATACACAAGTTTATGATAGTATTCAATCTCAACTAAAGGATTTAATCCAAATTCGTCATCCAGCGTCTATTCTTCTCAATACAGAACTAAATGAGTTAGTCAAAATACATTTAGGAACCATGAACATTGATGAATATGGAGTTTGGGTTTATTATCCATGGTCAAATAGGCTTGTTCACCTGCTACCAGAGGAAGAATTTATAGAAGTACGAACAAATAGAAATTTATATAAAATCACCCCTCAAGAAAGAGAATTGTTAGCTAAAAAAAGAATAGGAATAATAGGTTTATCTGTAGGGCAATCAGTCGCTCTAACAATTGCACTGGAAAGAACAGCAGGTGAATTAATCATTGCAGATTTTGATCAACTAGAACTCTCCAATCTAAATCGTATTCGTACTGGTTTGCACAATATCGGGCTTAGAAAAACAGAAATTGTAGCTAGAGAAATAGCAGAAATAGATCCATTTATAAAAATAACTTGTTTCACTGAAGGAATTAATACTGATAACCTCAATCAATTTTTGACACAAAGCACTCCATTAGATTTATTGATAGATGAGTGCGACAGTCTTCCCATCAAGATATTGTGTAGAAAATCAGCAAGGGCTTTAAAAATACCTGTTTTGATGGATACTAGTGACAGAGGTATGTTAGATATTGAAAGATTTGACTTGGAACCTCAACGAGAAATATTTCATGGGCTGCTTGTAAATATTGAAAACATTGACTTTAAAAACCTTTCTGAGGAGCATAGGCTTTCAATATTAGCCAAAATTGTTGGAGTTAAAGAAATCTCTTCAAGGCTTAAAGCATCTGTATTAGAAATGAATCAAAGTATAAAATCATGGCCACAACTTGCCTCTTCTGTAGTACTTGGTGGAGCAATAGTGGCAGAAACAGCTAGGAGAATCTTACTAAAAGAACCCGTAAAATCAGGGAGATTCTATATTGATTTATCAGAAATAATATTAGAAAAGACTACCATTACTTCAAATAAAATCAATTCTCCTAACCAAGATGAACAATGGAACGAGATTATTAATTATTCCCTAAAGAATAAAAATATTTTCAACGAAACCATAAACCAACTTACTGAAGATACAATTCAATTTCTAATCTCCTATGCATGCAAGGCTCCTTCTTCTGGGAACAATCAACCTTGGCTTTGGTTATATAGAGACAATATTTTGTTTTTGTCTATTGACAAGATACATACACAAGCCTTTGGAGATTTTTTGCAAATACCCTCCTATATTGCTCTAGGTGCTGCAATCGAGAACCTTACTATCGCCTCAGAATCAATCGGACTAAAATTAATCAGTAAGTTTTGTAATCTAGAAGAAGAATACCCTTTGGTAGCATACTTTGGTTTTGTAGAACAAACAACTAACGATGAACATCAGAAAAATCTTCTCCCAATTATTAGTAAAAGATTTACCAATAGAGGCTTATTTAATGCAAAACCTATAGCCGACCACATTCTATTAGAGATAGAAGATATTGTAAAAACATTTGGCTATAATAGCAAAATTCAATTCTTGAAAAAAAAACAAGAAATTGAAACCTTAGGAAATATTGTCGCCGAAATGGATAGATTGAGATTGCTACACCCACAAGGACATCAAGATTTTTTTAATAATGAACTTAGGTGGAGTAAAGAAGAAGCTGAACTTCGAGGAGATGGAATAGACCTAAAAAGTTTAGAATTGAGTAGTTCAAATTTATTAGGTGTAAAATTATTAAGTGACCCTAATGTTGCTTCACTGTTAAATAATATCAATGGAGGGTCAAAGCTATTAGACAGCAGCAAAATAGCATTTTCAAATACTGACAGTATTATATTCTTAACTTTACCTCGATTTTCTATGGAAAATTTCTTATTAGGAGGTATATTAATGCAAAAAATATGGATTTATTGTACTTCAAGAAACATAGCAGTTCACCCTATTGTATCTCCACTGTATTTCTTTTACAGACATCTATATGGCCAAAATAATAGTCTCAACGAAAAAGAAATTATTAATATCTCAAAATGTCGAAATCAATTTTCAGAAATCTTTAATTGCAATCCGGAAGACTCAGAAATAATTATGTTTAGAATGGGTTATTCAGACCATCAAAATCAATTAGAAGATAAGATTAGAAGACCATTAGGCAAAGTATTGAAAATTATCACCAATTAAATTGGGAGCTTTAAAAAATATGCAAAACAAAGACACGGTTACATCAGTTAAAATAAGAGCTTTCAGAGCCATAGAAGACTTAGAGGCAAGTATGAAATTTGTCAACGGTCATAGAAGACTTCTTGAGGCTTTCGGTGTAAAAGCAGTTACTTCTGCTAATATTGATTGGGTGTATAACCCTGCTGTTTTTGTGATTATAGTTGAATCTTTAGACGGAGAAAAAATATTTGGTGGCTCTAGGGTTCATGCTGCTGGTGGAACACAGCCTCTTCCTATTGAAGAAGCTACTGGTAAGAAAGACCCAAAAATCTATGATATGGTTAATCAACTCAAGGAACATGGTACAGGAGAACTCTGTGGTTTATGGAACTCTAGAGAGGTTGCTGGATTAGGCATAGGAGCATATTTTGCAACAAGAGCAGGTGTTACTCTTTCTTCTATGATTGGTATCTCCTCTATGTTTGCTCTTTGTGCCTCCTATACCGTAAAATTTGCTATGCGAGTTGGCTGTAACATTGTAACTGAATTAGGCAATAACGGTACTTACTACTACCCAAAAGAAGATTTATTGGCCACAGCAGTTCTGTTAAGAGATACAATACCCCTGAGCCTTGCAGTTCCTGAAGAAAGAGAAATCATGTTCGATTTAAGAAAGAAACCAGTGCAAACCCGATTTGAAATTAACCCGCTTCGTAAAAACGAATTAGAAATTCACTATGACCTACAAATTGACAGCTTAAACCAAGATGAGTTCAAACACAAGTTCAGGCAAGCACTTAACCAATCTCAATAATTTAGTTTTTTTATGAAATCACTTCATTTAATCTACATTTTTTGTTTCCTCCTACTTAACTCTACAAAAGCACAAGAAATTTTTATTTTCAACCAAACTAAAGAAAATAAATTAATCGGTAAGCATCTGTCAATCTTTATAGACCAAAGCAACCAACTAGGATTAAAAGAAGTGATTAAGAGTAATGATTTCAAAATATCGCTCAACGAAGCACCCAACCTAGGAATAGGAAACAACAATTACTGGGTAAAATTTAAAATTAAAAATACTACTAACTTCCAGTACCTAATTTTATCTGTCCCCTATCCTATTTTAGATGATATAGATCTATTTGAAATTAATAGTAAAGGAGAAGTTTTGACAACACAACTTGGAGATCAATATGTATTTTCAAAAAGAATATATCAACAAACAGATTTTCTATTTAACATCTCCATTCCTACCAATCAAACAAATACTTACTATTTAAAAATAAAATCTGGAGAACAAATTCTATTGCCAATCTTAATTGGGACACCAGAAAACATAATAGATGCTTCGTTCAAAACAGAACTAATTTTTAGTGTCTATTTGGGTATAGTAATAACGATGGCTTTATATAATCTTTTTCTTTTTTTCCTTATTAGAGATCGCAGTTATTTATATTATGTAGTTTATATATTTTTTATTGGAATCACCCAAGCAACCCTATATGGATACCCATTTAAATATTTATGGCCAGACCTACCCAATTTTTCCAATCATACAATTATTATTTTCCCAGCATTAGCAGGGCTATCTGCAATACAGTTTACAAGACATTTTTTACATACAAAAATATTTACTCCTCGACTAGATAAAGGGCTATTTCTATTTGCAGGAGCATACCTATTGGCGGTTGTTTTAAAATTAGCAGGATTTCATCAATTAAGTTTTAAAATTATTGACATCAACGCACTGCTATTATGTTTATACTGCTTTATTTATACCATAATAATTATCAATAAAGGCTTCAAACCAGCAAAATATTTTATTATTGCCTGGTCGGTTTTCTTATTAAGTATTATAATTTTTGTATTAAGAAATCTAGGTATTTTACCCTATAACGACTGGACAAATTACAGTGTGCTATTTGGAACATCTTTTGAAACAATCACTCTTTCTCTAGCTCTAGCAGCAAGAATCAATGAATTAAAAAAAGATAAAGAACGTTCGCAAGCCAATATGTTATTGGCTCTTCAAGAAAACGAAAGAATAGTAAAAGAACAAAACATCACCCTTGAACATAATGTAAAAACAAGAACCTTAGAACTTAGCAATAAAAATCAGGAATTAAATAAAGCATTAATAACCATTAAAAACACTCAAGTTCAGCTCATAGAATCTGAGAAAATGGCTTCATTAGGACAACTCACAGCGGGAATTGCCCATGAAATAAACAACCCTATTAACTTTGTAACCTCTAGTGTAGTGCCCCTAAAAAGAGACATAGACTTTATTCTAAAGATTATTTCAAAATATGAATTATTAAACCAAGAGTTCAAAGAAGAACATTTACAAGAAATAAACCAGTTCAAGATAGATATTGAATATGAATATTTAAAAGAAGAAATCAATATTATTCTTCAAGGAATAGAAGAAGGTGCAAATAGAACAGCTGAAATTATTCGAGGGTTAAGAAACTTCTCTAGGCTAGACGAAGGTGGTTTAAAAAAAGTAGATTTACATTCTGGACTAGACTCAACCCTGCTTTTGCTGAATAGCTCGATTAGAGATAAAATCAATATCATCAAAAATTATGGAAACATACCAAGCATAGAATGCCAAGCCGGAAAAATCAATCAAGTATTTATGAATTTGCTTAGCAATGCCATTCATGCCGTAAAGGAAAAACATCAGAATGAAAACAACGGAGAAATAAAAATCAGCACTTGGGAAGAAAACAATGAAATAGTAGTTTCTATAAAAGACAATGGAACTGGAATGACACAAGAAACCAAGAATAAAATTTTTGAACCTTTTTTTACTACAAAAGGTTCTAATGAAGGAACAGGTCTTGGACTATCAATCGTTCAATCTGCTCTAGAGACACATAAAGCTAGACTTTCTATAGTTACAGAATTAGACAAAGGAAGTGAATTTATTTTATATTTACCTTTAGATAATTTCTAAATACAATATGAACCACACCAAAATAAAAGTTTTATATCTAGACGATGAGCCCTCAAATCTTGGTGTTTTCAAAGCAGGATTTAGATTCAATTTTGATATTTATACCGCCACAAATGCAAAAGAAGCTCTAGAAATACTTCATAGCCATGATATCCATGTAATTATTGCAGATCAAAAAATGCCACAGATTACAGGAGTAGAATTCTTTTCCTCTATACTCAATGAATTTCCTAATCCTATAAGAATACTTCTTACAGGCTATGCAGACATAGAAGCAGTAATAGCAGCAATCAATACGGGGCAAGTATATAGGTACTTAAAAAAACCTTGGAACACCACGGAACTTATTCTTACCATAGAAAATGCCTATGAAGCTTATTTAGCTACTAAAGCAGTTCATGATTTGAATGAACAACTTACCAAAACCAATGAAGAACTCAATAGATTTGTATATAGTGCATCTCACGATCTGAAAGCTCCCATCATGTCTATTCTTGGTTTGCTTAAAGTAGCAGAATTAGAGGGAGACAAAAAAGACCCAGAAAAATACTTTAGCATGATCAATTCTAGTGTAAAACAACTAGATACTTTTATTCATAACATCATTAATTACTATAAGAACACCCGATTACAAGAGGCTAGAGATGAAATTGATTTCGAAAAAATCATCAAAGAAACCATTAATAGCTATGAATATATAGAAAATAAGCCTGACACAAAAATCGCACTTAATGTACTTCAAACTCTGCCATTTTACAGCGATGAATTTAGAATACGTGTTTTATTCAACAATCTAATTTCAAACGCTATTAAATACCAAAGAAAAGAAGAGCCTAATAAAAAAATTGATATTGAATGCTCCGTAAATCAGCTTTGTGCAAATATAAAAATTTCAGACAATGGAATTGGAATCAAGAAAGAATACATCCCTAACATTTTTAAAATGTTTTATCGAGCTACAAGAGAAAGTACTGGCTCTGGAATTGGTTTATATATCGTAAAAGAAGCAGTAGACAAAGTAAATGGTAGCATAGAAGTAAATTCAGAAGAAAATATTGGCACTAGTTTCTCAATAAAAATTCCTAATAGAAAACAACCTGCTTAAAACTCATCCCCCAACAAAAAATCAATGAAAGACAAGGTTGTAATTATTACTGGAGGCTCTTCTGGAATAGGAAAGGCTTGTGCATATGAATTTGCAACACATGGCTCCAAAGTAATTATCACTGGGCGAAACAAAGAAAAATTAGACCTAACTATTAGCGAATTTGCTTTAAAAAAAGTATACATAGATGGTATTGTGGCTGATGTAAGCATTAAAGAAGATAATCAAAAAGTAGTTAAACACGCTATCAGTAAATTTGGCAAAATTGATATCTTAATCAACAATGCTGGTATCTCTATGAGGGCTTTATTTTCAGATACAGACCTAAAAGTGATTCAACAAGTAATGGATATTAATTTTTATGGTACTGTCTATGCTTCTCAAGCCTGTCTTTCGGAAATTATAAAAAATAAAGGGAGTATTATAGGAATCTCCTCTATAGCTGGTTATCGTGGGTTACCAGCAAGAACGGGATATTCTGCTTCTAAATTTGCAATGCAAGGCTTCCTAGAAGCTCTTCGCACAGAACTCATTAATACTGGAGTACACATTCTAGTCGCATGCCCAGGCTTCACAGCTTCAAATATTAGACAAAATGCCCTTACTGCTGATGGTACCAGCCAATCCGAATCTCCACTTGAAGAATCAAAAATCATGAGTGCTGAAGAAGTAGCAAAGGAAATTTACAAAGCTACGGTAAAAAGAAAAAGAGATTTAATTTTAACTACTCAAGGCAAACTTACTGTTTTCCTCAATAAATTATTTCCATCCCTAATGGACAAAATTGTATATAATCATTTCAAAAAAGAGACCAATAGTCCAATAAAATAAAAAATCATAGCAGTCCTATATTTTTACCGGCAACCCAGCCCGTTGCCCAGGCCGCTTGAAAATTAAAGCCTCCTGTTATTCCATCAATATCTAAAACTTCGCCTGCAAAATAAATACCTGAATGCTTTTTACTAGACATGGTATGCATATCTATTTGCTCTAAATCTACGCCACCTGCAGTTACAAACTCTTCCTTAAAAGTAGTTTTGCCTTTCATATCATACACATCATTGCAAATAGATTCTATCAACTTATTGAGTAGTTTATTGGGTAATTCTGCCCATTTGATTTTTTCTTGAATACCATTTTGCTCACAAAGCCTTTCCCATAGCCGCCTGGGTAAGTCAAACATAGGATTTCCAAAAACCAATTTTGAAGGATGCTTGGATTTGTATAACACAAATTCCTGCCTTATCTCTTCTTCTTTTTTCTCCCCTGCCCAGTTGATGTGAATCTTACATTGATAATTCATTTCATGTAATGCCCTTGCAGCCCATGCAGAAAGCCTAAGCACTGCTGGTCCACTATATCCCCAATGGGTGATAAGAGTAATACCTTGTTCAGCAAACTTTGTTTGTTTTATTTTTACAACAGCATTTTTGACCACTACTCCTTGAAGCCCTTGCATAATAGTATCTGGGATATTAAATGTAAATAAAGAAGGAACTGGTTCTTGGATTTTTATGTTCAATTTTCTTAACCAATCATAAGCACTATTATGTGAATTGCCCCCTGTAGCTATAAGTATCCTGTCACATTGATATTTATTGTCATTCGAAAACATCAGCTCAAACTGATTATTAGAAAGTAATTCTACAGATAATAAACCAGTGCCTTGAACTATAGAAATATTATGTTTTTTCACCTCATCAGTCAAACAATCAATTATCGTTTGCGAAGAGTTTGATTTAGGAAACATCCGCCCATCAGCTTCGGCTATTATTTCTACTCCCCTTGACTCAAACCATTTAATTGTATCCAAATGATTAAATTGAACAAAAGTTTTCTTTAATTCCTTGGCACCTCTAGGATAAAATTCATGAAGCTGATTGATATCAAATTTGCTATTTGTAACATTACATCTTCCACCGCCAGATATTTTTACTTTTGAAAGCAATTTATGGGTCTTCTCAAAAATTATAATTTCATGTTCTGGGAAATGATGTGCACAAGATAAAGCACCGAAAAAACCAGCGGCTCCTGCACCTATTACAGCAATTTTCATTTAAGGGTATTAAAAAATAAGTTTTTCTACAAAAAAGATACAATTAATCAATAATAGCTAATGAATTTGTAGTATTAAAATTAAATATTTGATTAAAATAATTAATTTTAATTAAAACGCCATTGTGGTTCTAAATATGCTCCTCTTAAGATTAATTTCTATTCTGGTTTACACTTCAATTAGCTTCAGCTTTTGTTTGGCTCAAACCCCAATCAAGCCTAATTCAAGTGAGTTATATCAATCCTTAAAAAAACTAAAGGTTTGCGGTTCTGTGTTATACCTTGCTGCACATCCAGATGACGAAAACACCAATCTAATTACTGTCTTAGCTAAAGAAAGATTATTAAATACGTCCTACCTATCACTTACTAGAGGTGATGGTGGGCAAAACTTAATCGGTACAGAAAAAGGGGATATACTCGGTATTATTCGTACACAAGAACTTTTGGAGGCAAGAAAAATAGATGGAGGTAATCAATATTTTGCTAGAGCCAAAGATTTTGGCTTTTCTAAATTACCCGAAGAAACATTTTCTATTTGGGATAAAGACAAAGTACTTTATGATGTAGTATGGGCAATAAGATACTTAAAACCTGATGTAATCATTACCAGATTTTCTTTAGAACCAGGAAAAACACACGGACATCATACAGCCTCTACCATATTGGGTGTAGAGGCTTTTGATTTAGCGAATAACCCTAAAATATTTTCTGACCAACTTCAACAAGTATCACTTTGGCAACCGCATAGAATAGTGTGGAATTCTTCAAAATGGTTTTATTCCGACGATTCAAAATTACTCGAACGCAAACCAATCACGATGGATTGCGGAAACTATAGCCCAATTATAGGTAAATCCTACAATGAACTATCTGCAGAAAGTAGAAGTATGCATAAAAGCCAAGGATTTGGATCAGTTGGAAACAGAGGAAGCAATACCGAATACTTTGAACACCTCAAAGGACCGAAGGCAGAGAAAGACATTTTTGAAGGAATCGACTTTACTTGGAATAGAATCAATGGAGGTGGCAACATTATTCTATTAATAGATCAAATCATCAAAAACTACCAGATAGACCAACCAGAAAATTCTGTACCTGCGCTAATATCACTTTACAAAACTATTGCCAGCCTCCCTGAAAAGTCTTATTGGCAACAAATAAAACTTAATGAAATCAATACTATTATCAAACATTGCCTAGGACTTTATATTGAAATTAATACCAATCAGATATCATCAACTCCGGGAGCACAATTAAAATTATCTATTGAGGCGATAAATAGATCCAAGCTCTCGGTAATATTAGCCTCTTTATCAATACCCGATTTCAACAAAGATACGCTTATCAATAAAAGCTTAGATTTCAATAAGAACTTTACTTTTACCTGCACAGCTTCACTTAATCAAGACATCAGAAATTCTCAGCCCTATTGGCTGAGGAATGAAGGAGAGAATGGAATGTTTAATTATAACTCATTTGAAAATATCAACCCAAGTAATCCACCGATGTTTGCTAAGGTTAGTACAATAATACTAGGAAGTGAATTAGATTTTAACATCCCTTTGATTTACAAAAAAGGGGACCCAGTAAATGGCGAAGTCTACAAGCCATTTGAAATATGGAATCCT
Organism: Cytophagales bacterium; assembly: GCA_004294225.1. Lineage (GTDB taxonomy): Bacteria > Bacteroidota > Bacteroidia > Cytophagales > Cytophagaceae > REBA01. The sequence continues at coordinate 164,398 of REBA01000010.1, forward strand.
GTATTTATAAACCTTAACAAAGAAACACTTTTATTCAATAATAATTTAACAAAAGAAGTTATCTGTACGATTAAAGCTGGAGAAGCAAATTCTAAAGGAGTTTTAAACATTACTGCACCTCTAGGATGGAAAGTAGAACCTCAAAATATTTCTTATTACCTAGCACAAAAAAATGAAGAACAAACTTATAAAATATTAATATCCCCATCTAGCCAAAACACTGAAGGAACAATATCCTTCAATGCTATTCAAAACAATAAAACCTACCAACATGGATATCGAGAAATAATTCATAAACATATTTCACCTCAGATTATTTTTCCTAAAGCAGCTATTAAAGTCAAGAAAATACAAATCCATAAAAACATTCAGAACATTGCTTACCTCATGGGAGCTGGTGACGAAATACCAGAATGCTTAAACGACATTGGTTACACAACTAGCCTACTTTCTGAAAATCAAATCACCAGTTCTAACCTGAAAAAATATGATGCACTGGTCATAGGAATAAGGGCATTTAATACTATCGAAAAGATGAAGTTCTATCTCCCTAAAATACTCGAATACACCTATCAAGGTGGCAATGTAATTGTTCAATATAATACCAATGGAAAACTACTTACTGATTCTATAGCACCTTATAAGCTAAAACTTTCCAACGAACGAGTAACAGTAGAAACGGCTCCCATGAAAGTCTTAAATCCCAATCATCAAATCTTTAATTTCCCGAATAAAATCACAGATAAAGATTTTGAAAATTGGCAACAAGAACGTGGGCTATATTTTGCTGGAGATTGGGGAAAAGAATTTGAAGCACTCCTATCCTCCAACGACCCTGGAGAAAATGAAAAAAAAGGAATTCTACTATTCGCAAAATATGGAAAGGGAACTTACATTTACACAGGATTATCTTTTTTTAGAGAACTTCCTGCTGGAGTTGGCGGAGCCTATAGGCTATTTGCAAATCTTTTAGAAGCTGGAAAAAAGAAATAACATCTGTATACGACCAAATAAAAATGTCATTAGAATAACATGAATAATTATTTTTTAATCGGCTATCTAATTTTATTTAACATTCTTTTAAAGAATTATTCTTACGCACAGAATAACAAGCCTTCCTCATTTACAAAAGAGGCAAAACTTCTGATTGAGCTATTAAATAAACACCATATAGCACCTCGAAAATTAGATACACAATTTGGAAATGATGTTTTTGAACAATTATTGAAAACAACAGATCAACACCATGTATACTTTCTTCAACAAGATTATGCCATCTTAAAAACGGCTAGTAAAACTATCTCGGAAGATATCCTCAATCAAAAAACCACTTTCGTAAATATTTATTCAGACCTATTGAAAAAAAGATTATCCAACACATTGCTCCTATTAGAAGAAAACAAAACAAGCCCTCTACCCTCCTCAAAAATTGAAATCATAAACGCTCTTAAAATTGACTCTAATTCGTTTGCAAAAAATGATATTGACCTAAAGCTAAAGTGGGCTCAGCTCATCAAATTTAAAATACTTTGGAACTGGTTGACTGACCAAGATAGTTCGAGCTTTATAAAAGAATCAATAAGTGCACACTTTATAAAAAACGAAAAAGAATTACGAAAAAAAACTATTCTTCTAGAAATAAAAAAAAATAATAAATTACTTCATTCTACTAAAGGATTTGAGAAAGAACTTCAACAACTTTTTTTGAAAGCAGTGTCTGCCTGTTACGATGCTCACACAGAATACATGTCAATAGATGAAGGACAAACTTTTCAAGATCATATTTCCACAAAAAAACTCTCCTTTGGAATAGACTTAGAAGAAGAAGAAGGTAACATTAAAATCAACAGATTAAGCCCAGGAGGTCCAGCTTGGAAGTCCAACAAAATCAATAAAGGAGATCAACTCATTAGTATAACTTCTAAAGAAAAAATAAAAACAGAATTGTATTTATTAGATATCGAAGAAGTATATGAAATCATTGAAGCTCCATCTACTAAGTCATTAGAATTTGAATTCAAAAAAAACAATGGAGAAAAGGTTACCATTGAACTTAGCAAAGAAGAAATAAAAGAAGAAGAAAATACCGTGAAAGGCTATATTTTAAAAGGAGAAAAAAAAATTGGGTATATCTCTCTTCCCGGCTTTTATACCGAATGGGAAAATCAATCTGTTGACGGTAGTGCAAATGACGTAGCTAAAGAAATTCTAAAACTTAAAAGTGATAATATTCAAGGCTTAATATTAGATTTAAGAAACAATGGAGGAGGGTCATTATCAGAAGGAATAAACCTTGCAGGAATCTTCATCAATGAAGGTCCCATTTTAATGATACAATCCAGTAATAAAAAAACACAAACGATTAAAGACCCTAATAGGGGTACGATATTCGATGAGCCCTTAGTAGTTATAGTAAACAACTATAGTGCCTCGGCATCAGAACTTCTAGCTGCTGTTCTTCAAGATTACAATAGAGCTATCATTGTAGGAAGCAATACCTATGGTAAGGCCACAGGTCAAATGTTTTTAAATTTAGATACTATTAATAAATATAAATCTGAATTGGGAACAGTAAAAATAACCATGAACAAACTATACCGATTAAAAGGAAATACGGCACAATTAAAGGGGGTTAGCCCAGATGTAATACTTCCAAATCAATATGAAAAAATAAGCACAAATGAATCTGATAACGATTTCCATTTCCCAAACGATAGTGTTAGCAAAAAAGTAATTTACGCTCCTCTTCCCAAAATTGACCTTGAAACTATCAGAAGCAAAAGCAATATTAGAACTAACAAACATCCAGCATTCAAAAAAATTCAACAACTAAATGCTGAATTTGAAGATACACAAAAAGACTTTTTCAATAAGATCCCATTAGTTCCAGAACCATTTAAATCTAAATACCAAAAGTCCTTCGACTGGTTCAATGAGCTACAAATGATTGATGATAAAAATACTCAAGTTTTTAAAATAGAACTCCCTAGTTTTTATAGTAAAATTGCAAAATACAACAAACTTGACGAATCGGAAATTTCCATCTTACAAGACATTCAAGAAGATTCACATATAGAAGAATCTTACCACATCATTACTGATTATATCAATTTATTAAAAACCAAATAAACCAATGCTTATGAAAAATTTCAACACCCAATTATCAAACCTAAGATTCTCTTTGGTATTTTTATTTTTAGTCAAAAGCGTATTCCCTGTATTATCACAACAATTAAAAGAACCTGTAGAATACATGAGTTTTATTGGAAACCAGAACAAAGAAATAACAAAAGACATGATGAGCTATATGAGTGCTGTAGCCCATGGGAAAAGTGCCAGAAAAGTAGAAAATAGAAGAAAAGAACTTCTAAAAACTACTAAAGATGCTATAAGAAGAATTCAAACTATGGCTCCTTTCAAAGGGGATAAATCTTTAAGAGACTCTACAGGAAAATATCTAATTAAACTCAATCATATCTTAAATGATGATTACGATAAGATAGTGAATATGGAAGAAATTGCAGAGCAATCTTATGACGCCATGGAGGCATACCTGACAGCCCAAGATATGGCACATGATAAATTAGACGAGGCCGGCAAAAACTTAGACATTGTTGAAAAACAATTTGCAGAAAAAAATGGAGTAAAGCTTATAGCATCTAAAGATGAATTGTATAAAAAAACAGAAAAAACATCTAAAGTAAATGCTTACCATAGAGTGTTGTATCTTATATTTTTCAAAAGTTACAAACAAGAAGCATATATGCTTGATGCTGTAAACAAAAAAGATATCAATGCACTTGAACAAAACAAAGCTGCTCTTGAAAAAACAAGTACAGAAGGCTTAAGTAAAATAATTCCAATAAGTGCTTTTAATGGAGACGCAAGCCTTAAAACCGCTTGCAAACAAATGTTAGAATTTTATAAGATGGAAAGTACAAGTAAAATACAGATCTTATCTTACTTTTTTTTATCTGAAGAAAACTTTAACAAAATCAAAGCTGAATTTGATGCAAAACCTGCAAATCAAAGAAACAAGAGCGATGTAGATGAATTCAATAAATCTCTAGCAGTATTCAATAAAAGTGTGCAAGAATTCAATCAAACAAATAATCTACTCAATAATAATAGAACAAAACTCTTAAACGGATGGAATAATGCTTCTTCAAATTTCCTCGACACTCATACTCCAAAATATAAATAAAAGGTCTCTATTCTATTGATAACTTATGAGTATAGCTTTTGTATTTATCATCAGATAACCTCATAAAATACACCCCATGATACAGGTTCGCAGTAGGAATAAGGTACTGCGAACCTCTTGAATTGATTTGAATTGATTCGTTAGAATGTACCCTTCCAACTATATCTATCAATTCTAAGTTCAGCAGCCTTTCATTGTCTTCTTTAGCAATAATTTTGATGCTTTTTTCATCTTTCATATAATTTATACTGAAAAAACTATTCATACCCTGCCTATTATCTATAGAATTACAATCGTTGATTGCCTTTACAGCTAATCTAGAAGTACTGCATCCTTTTAGTTCAACCTCCCAGTCGTAAAAAAAGTAATAAGCTCTAGGGTTAGTTGTTACTACGTCGGATTCTATTATGGAAAGTACATCATTCAGAACGTAAGGATAATTTGCACCTCCAGTAGCATTTCTGAACAAATTTACTGTTCCTTTTACTTTCAAATAATAATGTTTACCTGGAGCTATATCAAAATTAAGATTCACTCTACTCTCTCCATCTGGTATGTTAATAATTTTAGTAGCTAGCACATTTCCACCTATAGTATCCAACAATTGAATTTCCCTATTGGCTGCACCAGTGGCATAAACCTTTACAGACTTTAGTTGAATAAATGTAAAAACATCAAACACTAATCCCCGAAGATCATTGTTATTAAAATTTGACCCAGAGGAAAAAGAATTATCTACGGGGCCTACTTTAAACGATTTTTTTATGGTTGAATTTTCTACAAAAAAAGTAGTATTGTTATTAATAGTGGTGGTATAAGTATTTCCTGTAGCCAATAATTTCCCTCCAGTTTCTGAGTCAAACCACTGTGCTATATAATCATTGCTTGTGTTGTTGGTTTTCAAAATTACTTCCCCTGAACCACAACGAGAAACATCTTGCGATACTGGGATTGGAAGTATATTTACTTTCATGGCTTCTGTTTTTATCAACACATCTTCACCAAGGGTATTCGAAACTTTAAGCTTAATAGTATAAATTCCATTTTTAGTATATTGATGCTTAGGGTTTTTATCTGTAGATGTTCCTCCATCACCAAATTCCCATAACCATTTAGTTGGGCTATTTAAAGAATTATCGGTGAAATTAATATTCCCATCGCAACTCACAACTTTTTAATAACTAAATTCTGCAATTGGAGCTTTAGGTCCACAATTTGCTAAGCATCTTGCATTTCGCTTCCAAGCAACTATTGAGTTAATGGAGGTTTGATCCCAATCAATATTAGATGTCCCTATAGTAGGATTCATTATAAAATTACTTCCATTGGCGTGCTGGCAGTTCCAATTATGTCCTAACTCATGAGACTGGTTAATCATAACAGCATTAATATTTGTAGAATAATGCTCCATTACATTATATCTTAAATTATTGCAAACCGCCCCGACATATGCTATGCCAACTATACCATTACTTCCATTTGCTTCAAGATTTCTAGAAGTCCATAATGATGCTATGTCAAATGTTTTCCCAAAACCTCCATTGTTGCCCCATGTTTGAAAACTAGAAAGTAAATCACTGGCATTATTTGTGGAATTCCAAGGATCATTTTCAGATGCAGTGCTAAAATAAGTGGCAGAAATTTTATATTCTATCTCTAATGGTTTTGCTGAATAAATACCATTCACTAAATTCAAAATACTAATTATTCTTTGCTCTGCTGCTGCTACTCCACCTCTCGACTGAACAAATCCATAATCAGCAGCAATAGCAATATCAACCTCTACACAACCCTCTGCTTGAATCTCATCATTTGATTTTCTGTATAAATTTTTATCCTGTGTATCGTGTACATCAGTCATAGCACAAGTTCCTGAATCTATAACTACGTCAGAAGCTTCATATAAAATATAAGCATTTGAACTATTGATATTCTTAAAAAAATTCTTGATAGGCTCTAAATAAAACTGATGATCATTTTCAATGATTAGACCAGTTATCACATTCCCTATGAGTGAAATTCTAACCACATTATTAAGATTTCCATTCACAAAACCTTTAAACGTTTGTACCCTATCACCTAAATTCACAAGATTAACTGAATCATTAGTTTTTCTAGCATAATTAGAAGCCAATACAGAATATGGCTCAAGTTCGATATTCCAATCATGCAATGAATCCAGCTTTAAATGAAATACACACTTCCTATTTTGAGTTAATTTTTGAGATAAAATCTGAGATAATTCTACAAAACGTTGTTTCTTAAATTGCTTTTTGATGTTTTTAAACTCATCAAAAAAACTTATAGTATCTGGCAACCAATTTTTTACTTGAATATTCTCTAGCTTTGATTGAGCATTTAAATTTAGAGAACAAACCAATACTATAAATAAACTTCTATTTACATACTTAACAAGTTTTATCATAAAGAGTTCGATTGGTTTTAATCTAAATAAACTTAAAAAATAAGAGTTAAGCACATTTAACTATATTTATTGATTAAATTAAAATATTTATTTTAAAAATCCTATTTATGTTTTTCTCTCAAAATTTAAAAATGCTAAATAATGAATAAACTTTATAGCAGTTACGAAAAAATCTGTTTATTTTTAACAAGATAATATGTGCAAACATATTAGTGTATTAATACATATAAAATCACTAACTTGCCTATTCATTTTTTAAAATTTCAGATAAAAAAGATGCTTAATCCTGATCACATTAAAATTTACGGATTAACACTAATTTTATGTGTATTATTCAATTTATCTAATAATCAACTATTTGCCAACATTCAAGATTCCTCATTTCTAAAAAAAGGTATTGTCAAATATAACAAAGGCATATTTCCTTCAAGCCTAGAAGACCTCAATAAAGCTATTCACAATGAACCTCATAACTTTGAGGCTTACTATTACAGAGCATTAGTGCAATTTGAACTAAGTAATTATGAATCGGCAATTCATGATTTAAATAAAACAATTGAATTAAAGCCTACCTATTCTATGGCATTTATGAAAAGGGGACAAATACGGGCTGCTCAAAAAGATAAAAAAGGTGCTATCGAAGACTATAGCCAAGCCATTACTCTAGATCCAAACAACG
>REBA01000058.1 GCA_004294225.1 Cytophagales bacterium
GAAAAATATTTCCTTCACCAGAAGCTCCAATAAAAGGCTTTGCATACTTTATACAATTATTTTTTTCTTGGGCTTGGCTAGTAAAAAAGACAAAAACCAAGAGCATAATGCAGAAATATCTGTTTATAGAATAGATCATAAATACTTTTTTAACAATAATTTTTTATCTCTAATGAATAAACAAGAATAAAAGAATTTTAGATAAGAATATTGCTATCCATAGAAATATGCAATAAAAGTAAGAATACTTTTTTAAGAAAAAGCATCTGTATTTGTTAAATTAGCAAGTATTGATTTACTAAATAAATTTATCATGCGACTAATAGAAGTTTTTGACAAAGCCACCGAACACGAATTCTTGATGCTTCCTGTGAAATTATATAGCCATGAACCCAACTGGATAAGACCTCTAGACAAAGACATTAACTTGGTTTTTGACAAAGAGGAAAACAAATATTTTAGACATGGTCAAGCAAAGAGATGGATATTATCAGACGCAACAGGTGAGACCATAGGAAGAGTGGCAGCATTTATCAATAATAAGACTGCAAAAACTACAGAATACATTACTGGTGGAATAGGTTTTTTTGAATGTATCGAAGACGAAAGTGCCGCTTTCATGCTCTTTGATGTTTGCAAAAATTGGTTGACTTCTCAAGGCATGGAAGCCATGGATGGTCCTATAAATTTTGGAGATAGAGATAAATGGTGGGGTTTGCTTGTAGATGGCTTCACAGAACCTAATTATTGTATGTACTATCACTTCCCATACTATCAAGGTTTTTTTGAGAATTATGGGTTCAAAGTATATTTCAAACAATATACCTATCACAGAAGTGTAGACGCTCCTCTACCTCCAATCTATGCTGAAAAAGCTGATAGAATAGCAAGAGATACCCACTATAAATTTGAATCTATTCAAAAAAATAAATTAGAAAAGTATGCAGAAGATTTTAGGTATATCTATAACAAAGCATGGATCAAGCACAGCGGTGTAAGAGAGATGCCCAAAGCACAGGCTATGGCTGTAATGAAACAACTTAAGCCCGTCTTGGATGAAGATATCGTTTGGTTTGCTTATTACAATGAAGAGCCTGTTGGGTTTTTTATAATGATTCCTGAACTAAATCAAATTTTTAAGTTTTTAAATGGAAATTTAAACTGGTGGGGAAAGATAAAATTTCTATATCATAAGTTAATGGGCAGCTGTAAAAAGATGTTTGGTATCGCTTTCGGAATAATTCCAGAATTTCAAGGAAAGGGATTAGAGGGGGCTATTGTTATTGCGGCCGCAAAACGAATTCAGCCAATGAAAAAATATACTGATTTTGAAATGAACTGGATAGGGAGCTTTAATCCCAAAATGATAAAAATTTGTGAATCGGTAGGAAGCAAAGTTATCAAGACGCATCATACGTATAGATATTTGTTTGATAGCACGAAGCCTTTCTTTGAAGCTCCTATAATAGAGTAAATTATATCCAGAATTTTTTGGCAACAATATACTCTTCTACTTCCTTTGGCAATAGATATTTGACCGAACGTTGCTGATTGATTAATTTTCTAATGTATGTGGCTGAAATAGCTAACAATGGGGCTTCAAAAACTTTTACCTTAGAGTGCTTTATCAATTCACTAGTTTTAGCTCCAAATCTAGGATAAACATATAAGCTAAAATTATTAAGAATCTGTTCGTGATTTTTCCAATTGGGCAACTGATCTAGATTGTCTTCGCCTATAATCAGCACGAATTCTTGATTAGGATGCTTGTCTTGTAAATAGGTAAGTGTATCTATAGTATAGCTTGGTTTGGGCATCGAAAATTCAATATCTGAGACCCTAAAAGAAAAATTATCATGTATAGCTAATCGCACCATCTCATAGCGATCAAACTCATGGAGAAGTGTACTGCTTTTTTTTAAAGGATTATGAGGTGAAACTACAAACCAAATTTCGGTCAAATCTGATTGTTCTAATATCGTCTGGGCAATAATAAGATGACCTACATGAATGGGATTGAATGAACCAAAATACAAGCCAACTTTCTTCATGAAATGATTATTCTTTATTTAAAAATTTAGTAACCAATTCTTGGGCATTAACTAAGGCTTCATTCAAATCAAGATTTATTAAAGTGATATCAAAATCTTTCTCAAAAGACATCTCAAATTGCACTTTAAATAGCCTTGCAGATATACTTTCTTCAGAGTCTGTTGCTCTTGATCTTAGGCGTTGTTCCAACAATTCTTTAGAAGGACATTTCACAAAAACTGCTAGTGCCTTATCTCCAAAATATTTTTTTAAACTAAGACCTCCCTTTACATCTACATCAAAAACGACATGTTTCCCTTCACTCCAAAGTCTTTCTATTTCACTTTTTAGAGTTCCATAAAATTGCCCTGGATATACTTGCTCCCATTCTACAAAAGCATCTTCATCTATCTTTGCTTTGAATTCTTCTGGAGAAAGGAAATAATAATCTTGGCCGTTTGCTTCGTTTCTACCTCTTTTATCTCTGGTAGAAGCCGAAATGGAGAAGCCCAAATTAGCATTGGTATTTAACAGATGTTTAACAATAGTCGTTTTACCAGATCCAGATGGTGCAGAAAAGATAAAGCATTTACCTTGTTTCATTAATTATTGAATTTAATTTGATACTGAATAAAATTTGCCCTTAAATTAGTTTGGAATGAGCCAATATCCATCGATTTGGCAATTCTCCTTTATTGGCTATAAGATAATCATTATAACTACAAGGGATAATAGAATTTCTTTCGTATTTAATGTTATTAGTAGGGTGAGGTACTTCCATCCACCATTTCTCAGTTTGATTATGTTTGAAGAAGACTACCTGATGTGGCTCTGAAGCCATTGCTACTATAAATCTTGTGTATTCATCACTTTTAAAATCATTAGAATGTTTTCTATGATAAAAACCCTCTATCAAGTACCAAATCATGGTAGCAATGACAGATGCAGTTTGCCCATCTCTATCTTCATTAGGGTTATATTCATAAAAGCCAGCAGAGGTGAGTTTTGAATTTAGTCCTGCATACCAACAGATTTGACATGCTTCTTCACCAGTCAAACCAAAGGGCTGTCTATAGTTGTTGGCCCATGCATCTGAACTTTTTATGGCAGAAATATCAAAACTTAGCATATCTGCATTTCTAATTGCAGGTTCTATCTCTTCTAAGTGGTGATGCATTGCACCAATTCTATAGGCTTCGAAATGGAGTTTCTCAAGTATGGCTACACTCTCTGGCTCACATAAAAAAGATTGATAAGCTAGGTGGCAGTAGTGAAATATATAATTGGGTTCGTAAGTTAAGATTTTATGAATATGATGTTTATTTGCTCCTAAAGCATCTGTTGCTTGCATATCTAGAAGAGCATCTACATTAAGGATATTTAATAATTTTCCGCTGTTTTCATAACCAAGAAATTGACCAAAATCCATGTCATGCCCACCACCAATGAAAATAGGGAATGTACTATTTCTTAATAGCTCTTCACTTACCTCTTTCATTCGTAAATAGCTTTCATGCAGGTTTACGCCGCATCTTAAATTTCCCAAATCTACAATCTTATATGGGTGACTAGTGCCTTGTTTTAAGTGATAGAGTTTTTTTCTTATTTCATTTGCCGCAGCACCTATTGAAGTATTTTGGGGGCTTCCTTGATCTTCTACTAAACCAATAATTGCAATGTCTGCACTCTTCCAGTCTGGAAAATCAATATGATAAATAGAAAGGTTGTTCATAGTATCTCCAACAGCTGGGATTTCTAAAAACAAATCATCTGGTACGATATCAAAAAATATTCTTAAGTTCATAATAGTGTAAAACTAAGAAGCACTTATTTGATAAACAATTTTTTCCATGTTCCTTTCATTAAATTATATTTTACAGTACTAGGTAATGCCAACCAAAAATATTTATTGACCTCTACTGCAAATGAGGGTTGCATATAACAGTTGATCACACATCCTTGACAAGCTGGCATTCTACCTTCCAAAGCAATTTTATTCTTAATTTCTTTGCTATTATAAAGTTGATATAAATTATTTTCTATTGGTATATTCTCTATTCCAAGATGATAGCAGGGAAGAACAAGTTGGTTTTCTGGAGAAATAACAATAGTGCTACTTGCAGCTTTGCAGACTGGTTGATTTATTTTATTTCCGCCATCTTTTCTTAACTTGATGAATGCTTCATTGAGATAAACATTCTTCTTCTTTCCCCATTTAGAAAGGTGTTCCAAAGAAGCTATAGATAAAGAGCTACCTATTTGGTTATATTCAAAAACTGGGTTAAGAATAAGCACCGAGCCATTTGGCTGAGAAATATTGTGATATATTTTGTCAATTTCATGAAGGTTATGATCAAAAACTGTAAATAAAATATCAGGTCTTTCGCCCAATGATTTTGCTATTTGAATAGAATCCATAAGGCTTCCAAAACATTCTACACCTCTAGACTGATTGTGTACTGATTCATCGGCGGAGTCTAATGAAAAATGTAGCATATCTATCAGGCCACTTATTTTCTCTGCCAATTTAGGATATAAGAGGGTATTAGTGGTAAGGGTAGTGATAAATCCTAATTCTTTGCTTAGTCTTAGTATTTTATCAATTTCTCTATGGAGTAATGGTTCGCCTCCTGTAAAATCTATTATTTTAACACCTAGCTTCTTTAAATCTTTTAGATTAGAACTTACCTGCTCTAAGGTAATATATGGAGAGGGTTTCTCCCAGATATCGCAAAATTTACAAGTTGCATTACATCTATAGGTTACATAATAATTACAAAGTACAGGTTGCTTTATTAATCTCATTGTTCTCTTACAGATGCTCTACTCAGTCGGTCATTAATAGCCAATCCAAGGCTATACTGTGGAAATGATTCTGCATAGATTGCCTTTAATTTTGATTCATCTAAGTTTCTCATACTTGAAAATAACTGGGCTGCTGCTTCTAAAAGATTTCCCTCAGGAGAGAGTAATATTTGATTTTCCTCAGGGAAAGAGGGATTGAATTTATCAAAAGCAATTACCCCAACTTCTAATGGAAGAAAATTATTTAGACAAGAAGATAAATCATGAAAGTATAATTTCTTTCTTGGTGCATAGTGAGATGCTAACATTCCAGGAGACTTTGGTTGAGAGCTTGAGAATGGCATTACTTTTAACTTTCCTACACATTGTTCTATGGCTTCCAAAGGCAGCCCACCTAATCTATATATTACTGGCTCATCATCTTGAAAACCTATAATTGTAGATTCTATGCCAACCATACAGTTTCCCCCATTTAATATCATTGGAATTTTTCCCTTTAATTGCTTTAAAACATGGTTCGGTGATGTAGGGCTTATGTATCCAAAAGGATTTGCACTTGGCGCTGCAATAGGAAAATCTAACTTTGATAAAAGTGCCAAAGTCATGGGGTGATTGGGGATTCTTACTGCTACAGTTTCTAATCCAGAGGTAATCAAATCTGATATTCTATCTGATTTGGGAAGCAAAAGAGTGAGCGGACCAGGCCAAAATTTATTAGCCAATCTCATTGCTCTTTCAGGAATATCAGTAACAATGCTATGCAACTTATCTATAGAATCTGTATGAACAATCAGTGGGTCAAATTTAGGTCTCTGTTTTATCTCAAATATTTTTGCTATTGCTTCTGGGTGATATGCATTTGCCGCCAAACCATAAACAGTCTCAGTAGGTATAGCTACGCATTCGCCTTTTGTAAGCCATTCAATGGCTTTATCTATATCTACAGAAACACTAGTATTAAATAGGGTCATAGATAGAAAATTAATTGATTTCATTAAGTTTGCTCTTAACTATATCTACAACTTTCTTCATTTCTTCGACCTCTTTTTTAGCTTTCTCCTGATCTTTCTTATTTTGCTCTAAGTCTTTATTGAACTGAATCAGGTCAGATGCATTTTTCTTGAGTTTATTTTCTAAATCTATTTTTTCGGTAGCATTATCTAGTATTTGATTTTTAATTTTCTCATTATTCTTGAACGTTCTTTCTTGATTCTTATTTGCACTCATAAGTACTTTCTCTGCATCTTTGATTTGTTCATTAATATTATCTCTATAAGAAGTTGCAGCAAAATCTTTCAAAATACTTTTTGCTTGATTTTCAGAAATAATTTTATCTGAAGAATTCAGCTTATCTGGTGTAATGATACACAGCCATATTTTGAGACCATTGGGGCTTTCAGAAGTTTGACTATAAAGATTGCTTCCTGCTGTAGGCAAGGAGGGTACATTAGCTTGGTAAATAGTTGTTTTAGATCCATCTTTAGTAAGGCTACCATAAGATTTTAATTGCCTAGACCAATCTTTTTTTACCTCTGACTTGTCTAAATCTATCACTACGCTAAATCCTTGTGCATATTTATTGTCAATAGTACTGTTTTCTTCTATTACATTGATCTTCTGTGCATTTGTCTTCAATACAAAGCATAACAATAATAATGGTATCCAAAAAATATTTTTCATCGATTAGGTTGTTTAAATAAATTATTACAAAAATTTGCTCCAGTAAGAATTTAACCCAGAACAAACTATCAAATTAGATTGTTACAAAATTATAACATAATAAGCATTTATAGCAGTATTTTGTAATTAAAAGATATATTTTACCATAATATTTTGATGAAAAAAAACATACTAATAACAGGTGGTTCAGGAACTGTAGGGCAAGCACTAACTAAAATATTACAAAATTCTGGTTATCAAGTAAGCCATTTAAGTCGTAGTAGAAAGAAAAATTCTTCCATAAAAAACTATTATTGGAATATTGATCAATTTGAGATAGAAGCAGAAGCTATTCTTGACAATGACATTATAGTTCATTTAGCGGGAGCAGGCGTATTTGATAGTAGATGGACAGAAAGTTACAGAAAAGAAATTCTAGAAAGTCGCATACGTTCTACAGCTTTGCTCTTTGAATCAATCAGAAAATCAGGAAAAAAATTAGATGCATTTGTTTCTGCATCTGCTATAGGTATATATGGCTCAGCGACTTCTTCAGAATGGTATTCAGAAGAATCATTGCCTACCGATGGATTTCTTGCCGATGTTGTAAAACAATGGGAGAACGAGGTAGATAAAATAATTGAATACTCTGAAAGGATTGTGAAAATACGCATTGGTATTGTAATGTCTAAAACGGGTGGCGCCTTGGAACAATTGAGTATGCCTATAAGATATGGCATCGGAGCCAAGTTGGGGCATGGAAATCAATGGGTGCCATGGATTCATATCCAAGATTTATGCAATATATTCCAATCTGCTATCTCCAATCCTAATTATACAGGCACCTATAATGCGGCAAGCCCTTTTCCTATAACTAATAATGAATTGACAAGAGAAATAGCCAAAACATTAAATAGACCACTTATTCTTCCTTTTGTCCCTGCATTTGTTTTAGAACTAATCCTTGGCAAAGAAAAGGCATCTTTTGTATTGGAAGGAAGTAGAGTTTCTCCAAATAAATTGATGAAGGCTGGTTATCAATTTCAGTTTGCCAACATCCAAGATGCTTTGAAAAGTCTATTGCTATAGCTTTTTCATCAGAAGTTGATAAATTTTCAACATGCTATCAATATCTGCTAAATGAACTTTTTCATCTGGAGAGTGAACATTGGCTTCTGCAGCACCAATAAAGCACCAATCAAAAGGGTATGGAGAAGATTGTAAATCTTTTCCATCGCTACCGCCGTAAGCCTCTACCTCTAGTTGGTAAGGGATATTTTCTTGAGCTACTAATTGGATTATAGTGTTCACAAAATTTCTTCTAGGGATACTTCTATCTCTAATAGAAATTGCAGCACCTTTTCCGTGATGAACCCCTTTGGTTATCCAAGTAATATCAGAAATAAGTGCTTGTTGAACACCATATTTCTCATAAATATATTTTGCTATCACTGATACAGAGCCGCCACCATGCTCTTCCCAACAAGAAAAAGCAATGATACCATCTTCTAGGGTTTCTGCAACTCTTAGTGCATTCCAAACCCCAAGCCTATTATCCAAATAACACGATTGAACATACTCCTCGTCTAACCTAAAATCACAATCAAAAGTAAGTTCTGTTCCTCTTTCAATATTTCTATCGAAAGCATAAGTAATATGGTGGTCTTCTTCTTGATCTATACTACACAATATTTCTCCTTTTGTATCTCTACCTCTAAGCTGATAACCTATTTTTGCCTCTGGACCACCAATGGGTATAAGTTCGTTCTCATAGCGAACCATAAATCCTATGCTATCTATGTGTGCAAATATTGCAGTTCGTGGCTTACCAAAAACAAGAACCAAAGCATCTTGAAATTCAACTCCTTGTACAACTTGAGGTTTAACCTTCCATTGATAAGAATTCTGCTCGATATAATCTAATAAAAATAATTTCATTAATACTTCGTTACCCGATGGAGCATGAACTTGGCATAGTTGATGTAATAAATCGAACATGATAAATAATTAGAAAAGCGAATTTAAAAAATTATAGTTGATAAATAGCTTTCTTCGATATAAGTGTTAGGTAAAGGATAAGAGATTTTTATTAAATTTACAATCATGAACATTACTGCTTCTAGAATTAATTTTCAATTTATTAGTATTACTATATACTGTATTATTTTTCTCCAACTAATTACTAGGGCACAAGAAACGCCCAAAATATTATTGATGGATGAAAATATTCAATTTGAAGCTACCGAAGCAGTAAACAACATGTACAACTTCAAATTTGAAAAAGCAGAGCAAGAATTTCAAGTATTAAAATACAAATATCCTAACCATCCTATGCCCTACTTTCTAATGGGGCTAAGCAATTGGTGGAAAATAATGCCCACGCTAGATACCGATATGGAAACGTATGCCGATGTATTCGTTAGTTATATGGACAGCACCATACTTTTTGCAGAAAAAATATTTGACAAAGACGAAAGTAATTATGAAGCTGCATTTTTCTTATCTGCTGCTTATGGACTAAAAGCTAGATACTTTGGTGAAAATGGCAAATATGGGAAAGCTACTATCAATGGTAAAAACGCCCTAAGCTATCTTCAAAAATATAGTAATGAAAACCAACTCAGCCCAGAGTTTCTCTTCGGAAAATCTTTGTTTAATTATTATGCAGTATGGATAAAAGACAATTACACCCTTCTTAGACCAATATTGGCTTTCTTCCCAAGTGGCGACAAAGAGAAAGGTATAAAACAACTTAAAGAAGTTGCCTACAACGCCTTTTATACTCGTGTAGAAGCTCAATATTTTTTAATGAGAATATATGGTATAGAAGAAGACAAAGAAGAACTTGCCTTACCTATTGCGAGATATTTAGCCACCACCTTTCCTGATAATGCCTATTTCCAAAGATGCCATGCCAGATACTCATTTTCTCAAGGCCAATGGGGAGAAACAGAAAAAGTAGCAGAAGATATATTATACAAATTGAATATAGGCATGCCCGGCTATGAGGCCATCAGCGGTAGATATGCAAGTTTCTATTTAGGAAGAATCAATATGTACAAATACCGCAATTACGAAAAAGCAAAATCATTCTATTACAAAACTGTCAAATTCGCTCAAGAAACAAAAGCTACTAAGATGAACTACTTTCTTTATGCATTGGCTGATCTAGGCAAAATTGCTGATGAAGAAAAAGATTATAAAAGAGCAAAAGAATATTATCAACTAGTTTTGAAAGGCACAGACAATAAGGATGCTCTTCATAAAGATGCCAAAGCCTATTTATCAACCCACAAAAAATAATTTTATCGGCTTTGATACCATCTGTTCAACATCTTATTATTTCTAGAACCGATAATTTAGGCGATGTTTTGCTCACACTTCCAATAGCTGGGTATTTAAAACAAACCTATCCCAACCTAAAAATATCTTTTATAGGTAAACCATATACAAAAGCAATCATAGATTCCTGTAAATTCATTGATGAATTCATCAACAAAGAAGAAATTATTCAATCAAAAAAACTCTATGCAGATGCTATTCTATTTATCTTTCCTGACAAAGAAGTTGCGAAGATAGCATGGTCAAATAATATAAAATATCGAATAGGTACTTCTAACCGAATCTACCACTGGTTATACTGCAATAAAAAAATATACTTTTCAAGAAAGAAATCAGAATTACACGAGGCACAACTGAACTTCAAATTACTTCTTGGATTAGGCATTGACTTTATTCCTAGCAAAGAATCCATTCCTAATTGGTATGGCATTGTTGCTCCAAAACACGATTTTTCTGATTGGCTAAACCCCGAAAAAAAACACTTTATTCTTCATCCAAAATCTAAAGGAAGTGCTAGAGAATGGCCAATCCAAAAATATCATACTTTAGCCCAAGAGCTCAGCAAAAATAACTATGAAGTATGGGTTACAGGTACAGAAGCCGAAGGAAAAAAGATACTCAATGAATTTCCTCATTTTTTCTCCAGCCATTCTATTCATAATCTTACAGGAAAAATAAGTTTAGAAGAACTCATTTCATTTATTTCTCAAACAGAAGGCATAGTGGCATGCAGCACAGGCCCATTGCACATTGCTGCTTCTCTTGAGAAAAAGGCCATTGGAATATACCCTCCTTTGAAGCCAATTCATCCAGGAAGATGGGCAGCTTTAGGAAAAAAAACGCAGATTCTAGTGAGTCAAAAAGAGTGTCAGAATTGCATAGCTTCCCAATGTGCTTGCATTGAAAAAATAAGTATTGATGAAGTATTAAAAGCAATTGATTTCGAACCATCAAAATGATAGAAGAAAAACAAATTGTTGCTAATAAACTGGGCATTTCTGTGGTAATCCCCAATTACAACGGCAAAACACTTTTAGAAGAAAATCTCCCATCTCTCTATGAAGCCTTGAACTATTCAAAAATAAGATTTGAAATTATCATTGCAGATGATGCTTCTAAAGACGACTCTATAAATTTTATAGAAAATCATTATCCAGAAATTATTATTATAAAAAACAACATCAATAGAGGGTTTTCTAGTAATATCAACTCTGGAATATTCCAAGCCAAGCTTGATTATGTATTCTTATTAAACTCAGATGTGAAACTTACCCCTTCCTACTTCGGCGAATTGCTCCAATACTTTAATGCCAGCAATACCTTTGGGGTAATGGGGAGAATAATAGGATATGATAATGATGAGATTCAAGATGCTGCAAAACAAAAAGAAAATACAGTATTAAAAATTAGTGCCAATTCGAATATTGTTCCCTTAAATCCTGATCAACTTTTTTTTCCTACTTTTTTTCTATCAGGAGCAAATGCACTTGTGTGCCGAAAAAAATTATTTCTGCTTCAAGGATTCGACGAGATTTATTCTCCATTTTATGGCGAAGACCTTGATTTAAGCATTAGGGCATGGAGATTAGGCTGGAAATGCTACTATCACCACAATGCAATATGTAGGCATCCAAGCTCTGTAACCATTAATAAATACCACAAAAAAAAGAAAATCAAAATAATAGTATATAGAAATCGTTTATTACTTCATGCCATTCATCTTAATAAAAATAGATTAAAATACTGGAATATATGGGTGATTATACAACTTG
Organism: Cytophagales bacterium; assembly: GCA_004294225.1. Classification (GTDB taxonomy): domain Bacteria; phylum Bacteroidota; class Bacteroidia; order Cytophagales; family Cytophagaceae; genus REBA01. The sequence goes on from REBA01000058.1 coordinate 11,610, forward strand.
TAGCCCATAGTTTGCTTCTGAGATTCGAGTTTATAAAGGCTTTTTTTCTTTACTTGAAATTAAAAGATAAAGTCAAAGAATCAATCCAAAGAATAAAACACTTAGGAGATGCTCAAAATAACCTTCATACTGTTGAAGACATTATTTCCCTCATAAATAAAGAACAAATCAACTCGAAATTCAAAAAACTGTAATACATAACATAATCAATAAATATTCAAGCCTAATGATTAAATTTGTTTCCAATTTACTAAGTACTATTAATGAAAATCTATTTTAAGCTTCTTCAATACGCCAAGCCACTTGAAAAATTTGCAATTCCTTACTTTATATTTTCTATACTAAGTACCCTTTTTGGATTGATGAATTTTACTTTGTTGATTCCATTACTAAACATTCTATTTAAACAAGAGGATAATGTTCCCAATGCCTTGGTGAAGACTGCTCCTGATTTCTCATTTAGTACAGATTATTTCCAAAAGTTATTTTATTACCAATCCAATATTATGGTAGAAAATTATGGAAAAATGGGAGCATTATATTTTGTGTGTAGCGTAATTATCATTTCTGTATTTCTTGCCAACCTTTTTACTTACCTATCCTCTAGGGTAATGGAGAATCTAAGAGTCCACACTCTACTGAATCTCAGGAGAACTGTATTCAATAAAGTAATGTCTTTAGACATGGCTTATTTCTCTAACCAAAGAAAAGGCAATATTATGAATATCATCAACGGAGATGTAGGAGTTATTCAAGGCTCCATAACAGGAACACTTTTGGTATTCTTCAAAGACCCTATAACACTCATTGGATATTTTTCTGTATTGTTTTTTTACTCCGCAAAACTAACCCTATTTACCATTCTGGTGATTCCACTTTCTGGTTTTATTATTTCCAAAATCGTAAAGAAATTAAGAGCTAGTGCTTCAGAAGCACAGGTATCCTTGGGAACTATGCTCAGCCAACTAGATGAAACTCTATCTGGACTTAGAATTGTGAAAGCATTTAATGCTGTAAATTACACTCAAGATAAATTTCATAACGAAAACATACGCTATACAAAAATCATCAAAAGCATGGCAAGAAGACAAGAACTTGCTTCGCCAGTTTCAGAGTTTTTCGGAGTTTCTACAGTAGCTTTTATAGTTTTATACGGAGGCTCATTAGTATTGAGCAATAGCTCAGAACTTACTGCCAGTTCATTTGTGGCATACATCATTATATTTTCTCAGGTGCTCAGGCCAGCCAAGTCAATTACCAATTCATTTGGGGTAATTCAGTCAGGTTTAGCATCTGGCCAAAGAGTATTAGAATTATTAGATACCCCCGTAGGGATTACAGAAAACCCTAATGCTTTAGAAATAAAAACCATCAAGAAAGGCATTACTTTCGAGAATGTAACTTTCAGTTATAATGAGAAAGTAGTTTTAGACAATGTTTCTTTTTCTATCCCATCAGGGCAAACGATAGCATTGGTAGGACCCTCTGGTGGAGGGAAATCTACTATTTCGGACCTTATTCCAAGATTCTATGATCCTCAAGGTGGTGCTATCAAAATTGATGGTATAGATATTAAAGATTATAAAATAAATGACTTGAGGAACCTGTTAGGTATCGTAAATCAAGAAGCTATACTATTCAATGATACCATATTTAATAATATTGCATTCAGCAAACCTGATGCAACAGAAGAAGAGGTTATTCAAGCTGCCAAAGTAGCAAACGCACATGACTTCATTATAGCATCAGAAAATGGTTATAATACCTACATTGGAGACAGAGGTGTAAAACTATCGGGTGGTCAAAAACAAAGACTTAGCATTGCCCGTGCTGTGCTAAAAAACCCACCAATAATGCTCTTAGACGAAGCTACTTCTGCTTTGGATACAGAATCTGAAAAACTAGTTCAAGATGCACTCAATAAATTAATGAAAAACCGCACTTCACTAGTGATTGCCCATCGCTTGAGTACAATTCAAGATGCAGACTGTATAGTAGTAATTAATGAAGGGAAAGTGGTAGAAATAGGAACCCATCAAGAACTATTGAAAAATGAAAATGGGCTTTACCACAAATTATCCAACATGCAGTTTCTAAATAATAAAATATGATCTACGATTGCTTTGCATTTTTCAATGAATTAGAATTATTAGAAATTCGCCTCAATGAATTAAATAATGTAGTTGATAAATTTGTGCTGGTAGAGGCAACTAGAAAAAAAAAAAAAAACCCCAAGAATT
>REBA01000004.1 GCA_004294225.1 Cytophagales bacterium
CGTTTTTTGACCTCTTTTGCCCTTGAGAAAAGATAATTAATGAAGTTTTGAAAGAAATATTTATGTTTTACTTTTGAAATGTAAGTACATGGGCTATTCTAAAATTTTAACAAATTCGACCTTTGTTATTTTAAAGTAAAACCTCAAAATGGAAAAGTTTTATTTCATAAATATTTATTTATTGAAGCACTTTTTTTGTTTACTGAAGCAATCTTTAGGCGTTTACTTTTTTAAGCTTACCTAAAGTTATAAGCCTCGGTAACCTTTCATTTTTGGCAACAGGACTTTTTGTGTATTCAAAATTATTGAATACACAAAAAGTCCTGGTTCCTACAGTTCAAAAATAAAAACTTTTAAAATTCATTTTTAAAAGCGATTTTAATTACTTTAACTAATTGAAACAAATATTAAAACTTGAAATATATTTTTTAATGTTTTAGCATATTTTTAATTTAACATGATTATAATTTCAAATTAATTTTGTAAATTTGCAATCTAAATAATTTAGATTATGTTAATTGCCTTAACAACAACATTTGCTTTTCTTGGTGGGCTTGGAGCTACCGAAGCTATTCTTATATTTTGTGCTATTGTATTTTTATTTGGAGCAAAAAAAATACCCGAACTTGCTAAAGGCTTAGGTAAAGGAATACGTGAATTTAAAGATGCTTCAAAAGAAATAAAGGATAATTTTAATGAAAGTATCCAAGAAAATAATTCAACAAAGCCAAGCACTCAAGCCTAAAAATGAATTTCAACTCTTTTATTGATGTAAAATCTCATTTGCATAGTGGTAAAACTACGTGTGTGAATGTTATAGATTATTTTTTAAAAAATATTACAGAAAAAAACACTTTACTTAATGCTTTTATAGAAGTTTATGAAACTGAAGCAAAGGCTCAAGCGATTGCTATTGATATTAAAATTAAAGAAGGAAAAGCGGGCAAATTAGCAGGTTTGGTAATAGGAATCAAAGATGTAATCAGCCACGAAGGGCATGCATTGAGGGCTTCTTCAAAGATTTTAAATAATTATGTGGCTCAATACAACGCAACTGTAATCGAAAGATTATTGGCTGAAGATGCCATTATTATAGGCAGACAAAATTGTGATGAATTTGCTATGGGTTCTTCAAACGAAAAGTCGGTTTGGGGAGTAGTTCGCAATGAAGCTGATACAGAAAGGGTGCCAGGAGGTTCATCAGGTGGTTCTGCTGTGTGTGTGCAAGCCAATATGTGTATGGTTTCCTTAGGTTCCGACACAGGCGGATCTGTAAGGCAACCTGCTTCTTTTTGTGGTATTTTTGGATTAAAACCTACTTATTCTCGCATTTCAAGATGGGGTTTAATTGCTTATGCATCTTCTTTTGATTGCATCGGGATTTTCGCACATGATTCAAAGGATATTGCAGCCGTTTTAGAAATAATTGCAGGTGCGGATGATAAAGATAGCACAGTTTCTCAAAAAATAGTTCCAGAATACTCAACACTTTTAAATTCTTCAAAAAAATATAAAATTGCTTATTTAAAAGAAGGATTAGAAAGCGAAGGCGTACAAAAAGATGTTAAAGAAGCAACAGCCCTACAAATTGAAAAATTAAAATCTGCAGGTCATATACTTGAACCTGTAACTTTTGATTTGTTAGATTATTCAATTCCCGCTTATTATATATTGACAACTGCCGAGGCAAGTTCAAATTTATCACGTTATGATGCAGTAAAATTTGGTCATAGAAGCTCAGAAACCACTGATTTAATGTCTATGTACAAAAAATCAAGAGCCGAGGGTTTTGGAAAAGAAGTTAAAAAACGTATAATGCTCGGAACTTATGTGCTAAGTGCTAGTTATTATGACGCTTATTACACGAAAGCACAAAAAATAAGACGCTTAATTAAGAATGAATTTGATGCTATATTTTTAAAATATGATTTCTTGATTATGCCAACGAGTCCGATAACGGCTTTTAAAATTGGCGAATTGAGTGATGATCCATTAGCTATGTATTTGGCAGATATATTTACAGTTTCAGCAAATATAGCAGGTGTACCTGGAATTTCAGTTCCAATTGGAGAAGATTCTCAAAAACTTCCCATTGGCTTGCAAATATTAGCAAACGATTTTCAAGAAGCCGAACTTTTGGCATTTGCAAATACATTTTAAAAATAATTTGAACTTTCAAAACAAAAATTTTGTAATACTATTAATAAATAAACTTATACATTATGGCACATAAAGCATTAGAAATAACAGACACAAACTTTGAAGAAATTATAGCCTCAGGAAAACCAGTTTTAATAGATTTTTGGGCAGAATGGTGCGGACCTTGCAAAATGATTGGCCCTTTGGTGGAAGAACTTGCCGGAGACTATGAAGGCAAAGCCATTGTCGCCAAATTAAACGTGGATGAAAACCCACAGGTGACAGCGCGCTTTGGCGTTCGTAACATCCCTACTTTGCTGGTTTTCAAAAATGGTCAAATTGTGGATAAGCAAATTGGCGCTGTGCCAAAATCAGTATTAGCTAACAAACTTCAAGCGCAGGTTTAATTGAATATTTCAATATGAAAAAAGGGCAGCGGGCTTAAACCTTCTGCCCTTTTTCTTTTGTAACCTACCCGATCGATTTCAACCGCTCTACCATTTCAAAAACAGCCGGGCACACGAGCGTGTTTTTGTGAGTCAGCTCCATAATCTGCACCATCTTCTTGCGATCGGTGTGCGGATATTCTCGGCAAGCTTTCGGTCGATCGGCATAAACACTACAATAGTTTTCAGAATCTAAAAAGGGACAAGGAGAAGACTTTAGTACATAATCCTTGTCTTCATCTATCCGCAAATATTTTTCAATAAAATCGCCCGGCTTCATGCGCAGCGCTCTCGCAACCCGCTCAATATCGGTCTGATAAAAAATAGGGCTGGTGGTTTTACAGCAATTCGCGCAATCAAGACAGTCTAACTCAGAAAATACCTCCTCATGAACCTCGTGAAATGCTGCATCCAATTTTCGTGGATCAGATTTCTTTCCCAAGGTTTGACAGTAAGGGTTCTTGCATCGGGAGTAGTGACAGAAGCTACTTGCTGCAATGGAGTAGGGGAGCCATAGTATGCAACCATAATGCCATCTAGGAGATTTGGCATGGCCTTTCCCGCCCTTATTTTTAATAATTCAGTGGAAGTGTGGTTGACAGCTTTTTGCATCAATTCTTTGGC
>REBA01000011.1 GCA_004294225.1 Cytophagales bacterium
TATAAATAATTTCAAATTTGATGATAACTTTAACCAAAATAAATATTGAAGTGAACAGTGGAAAACCCTAACTTCAGACACACAATCTGGGACACTACCCTTCTCCTTTTGATATTAAATAGGGAAAGGAGATTATTTGTAAAAGTTTTTTTCAAAAGCAGAGAATGCAGATTTCTTTAAAATTATCCTATTGAAAAATGCATAAAGAAAACCTAATCCATAAGCATACATTTGAATCCAAGTGGAGGCAACAGCAAGTATTCCAATTTGAATATTTCTATATTCAATACTTGCCGATACAAATAGGACTACACAATAAAGAATTAATAAATATAAAGGAAAAGACATACCTATAATTGATAAAACTATAGAACAAAAACTACCCAATACAAAACACGTAGGAAATAAATGGCTTATTTTGAAAGAGCCTTTATGGGTTAAGCTAAGGTTGATTCTAGCTATTCCAGAGTTATATATTTGTTTATAAAATTTTTTAAAATCTGTTCTGCGTTTATGGTAGACAAAACAATTAGTCAACAAACGAATATTGAAATTCTTTTTTTGAACTCTTAAGCTAAAATCTACATCTTCTCCGAAACGCATTTTAGAAAAACCTTCAGTTGCCAAATAAACCGATTTAGAAAACCCCATATTGAAACTGCGAGGGTGAAATTTTGAAAGTTGCTCTGAACCACCTCTAATACCTCCAGTGGTAAGTATTGAAGTCATTGAGTAACTTATTGCTTTCTGAATAGAAGTAAACGAAGGATGAGCTTTGTCTGGCCCACCGTAACAATCAATTTCATTTTTATTGAGTTCTATGGTAAGCAATTCAAAATAATTAGGAGGAATGATACAATCTGAATCGAAAAAAATAAAAAAATCAGTATTGGCTTTTTGCATACCAAAGTTTCTGCTATCTCCTGGTCCAGAATTAGCTTTGGTATAATAATATATATCAATATTGGTTTGAAATTGTGGAATTAGATGCTCACTAGATATACTAGATCCGTCTTCTACAATAATTACTTCAAACATTTTTTCTGTCTGCAGCACTAATGAACGAAGTAGTTCTTCTAATTCATTAGGGCGGTTATAAACAGGGATAATGACGGAATATAATTTGCCCATCTGTAAAGGTATTATAAGGCTTTTTCTGAGTAAAATGTTTTTTGATAAAAAATCTTGTAGCATTTGTAAACCAAGATTCCTAATAATACACCTATAAGACCACCTACAACTACATCACCTAAATAATGGGCTCCAAGATAAATTCTACTATAACTAACTATTGTAGCCCATAAAAGCAACAATATAGACCATTTGTTTTTATTGAAATATAAAAACAAGAATATTGCAATAGCAAAGGAATTAGAGGCGTGAGAAGAAACAAATCCATATTTTCCTCCACAACCATCAGGGAGATGTAGAAATGGGTACATCAAAGCTTCATGACATGGGCGGAGTCTTTGAACAAGGGGTTTGAGAATTCCTGAAGCGATTTGGTCGCTAAGCAAGATTAATAAAGCTATACTAATAAGAATGAGCCATACTTTTTTTCTTTCTTTCCAAATTATAAGAATTATTAAAAAAATATATAAAGGAATCCATACTTTTTTGTTAGAAAAGAAAATCATCACTACATCAAAAAAATCTGAATGTATTGAATTGATAAGTAAAGTTGCCTCTTTATCTATTTTATGAAACATGGCTTAAAATACCTTTCTACTTAGATCAAACTGCTCTAAGTAGTCTGCTACTTTTCTTACAAACATTCCACCCAGGGCTCCATCTATTATTCTATGGTCATAAGAATGGGAGAGGAACATCATATGACGAATTCCCAAAGTGTCTCCTTGCTCTGTCTCAATTACTGCTGGTTTCTTAACCACAGTTCCAAGGGCAAGTATTCCTACTTGAGGCTGAACTAATATAGGTGTCCCCATAACATTGCCAAAAGAACCAACATTAGAGATCGTATATGTACCACCTTGAAGTTCTTCTGGGCTTATTTTGTTTGCCCTTGCTCTTTTGGCAATATCATTTACCTTTTTAGTAAGTCCGACGATGTTCATTTCATCGGCATTTTTTATTACGGGAACAATAAGGTTATTATTTGCAAGAGCTACAGCAACACCAATATTAATGTCTTTTTTTACAATAATTTTATCTCCATCTACAGAAGAGTTCATAAGTGGATAGTCCTTTAGGGCTTTTACTACTGCTTCAATAAAAATAGGAGTGAAGGTAAGTGCTAATCCTTCCTTCTGCATAAATTCTTGTTTTACTCTATTTCTCCAATAAACCAAATTGGTAACATCGGCCTCAACAAACGAGGTTACATGAGCAGAAATTCTTTGAGAATCTAACATTCTTTCTGCAATCATTTTTCTCATTCTATCCATTTCTATAATATCGTGCTTGCCTGAAATGGAAGTAGAAGGTTTTACTGGCTCTTTAGGTGGAACAGAAGTATTAAATTCGTTGGGTGTGTTTTGGAACTCAATTTTAGGTTTTTCTACAAGTAATTTTCTTTGATTAATATAATTTAAAATATCATTCTTAGTAACCCTTGAATCTCTCCCAGTTCCATTAATTTGCTCTAATTCGGAAATCGGTATCTGTTCTTCTCTTGCAATATTGAGTACCAATGGAGAGTAGAATTTACTATTTCCATTTGAATGAGTAGTTGTTGAAAGATTATTTTCAATAGGCTTAGGAGAGAAGTCAGCATTTTTCGAGGCTTCTATTTGGGGAGAGTTGATTACTAAATGACTATTGGCGATGACGCCACTTTTTGTGCTTTCTAATCCATCGTTTATGATGGCTATAGGCTTACCTACTTGAACTACTTCTCCTTTTTTTGCTAATATTTCTTGAAGTACTCCCGCATAGGGTGCTGGAACTTCTGTATCTACTTTGTCAGTAGCTACTTCCAAAACAGATTCATCTTGTTGAATAGTATCTCCAACCTGTTTCAACCAGTTGAGGATGGTTCCTTCCATGATGCTTTCTCCCATTTTGGGCATTACCATTTCCACTAGTGCCATGTATCTTTTTTTTAGAAAAATTTCGAGACACAAAATTGTATTATTAGATGCTATTCTGCAATGTTTTTTACAATTTTCATGTGTATAATTTTATCATTAATATTTTAAAAATTTTTCTAACACCATTTTGTCGCCAAGTTGTAGTTTTATAAAATATACGCCTTTTGCTAAATTATTAATGTTTATAGTATTCTGACCAGGTAATACAGTGCTTTCAAGTTGTATTTGCCCAATAGAATTTTCAATTTTTATTGGTATAGGTGCGTCTGTTTTTAAATTAGATAAAGTTAAATTTATCAATTCATTGGAAGGATTTGGAAACAAGTTGATTGTTTCTTTCTCAACTGAGTTTTCAATAGAAGTAGGTTTAATTGTAGTATTGAAAAGATTTTTTGCAGCAGTGGCACTAGCAATAACATCATTTCTATTATCACCAGCAATAAAAGCAAAAGCAATTTGCCTAGTTTCATTTGGTTTTACTTGTAGTAGTACACCACCAATCGTTTGAGAAACGTCATCTCCAAACCCTCCTACTCCAGCTCTTGCTTTAGAAATACCACCTGCTAGAATTCTGTTTTTTTCCTCTAGGGTGAATCCATCGTTGGGATTAATATTTCCTGTAGAAGCTATATTATGGTCGTGGGAATGAACCGAAACAGGTTCCCCACTTAATAAGGCGACCCCTGCATATATACCATTTATTGCAGAACTGAACGAAAAAGCCAAATTAGTAGCGATATCAAAGTTTGCTCTGTTTCTATCAGAGTCCATAATATCCCAGTCGGTATATATTCCCACTCTTAGGCTGTCTATTGTTTCAGAAGTTTTATTAGTAATTAAGTATCTTATTATTGCAAATTTATCATTAGGAACATCAGGGCTTGCAAATGAGTTTTGAACGATTTGAACTCCTACTTTAGCCGAGTTAGTGTCTTTGTATTCTGTATATGCTTCTTGTCCTGGGAAATTGTTTTTTACAAAATAGGAATTAACAAGTGTTTCAAAGCTCATATCACTATTGCCTTTGGGAAATCCTCTAACAACATCTGACATTTTATTTTTATTTGTGGTAATAATCAAACCTGATTCAAATAATAAGCTTCTTGATTTGTAAATTAGCCCTAATCCCTCACTGGAATTATCATCCCTAAAGCCAAGTCTTGCATTACTAGGTATGGTAAATTTTATTTTGTTGGTATCTAAGGTTACAAAATCAGGGTTGAAGATTGCTGTGAGGTATTGATAGTCTTTGTAATTTCCATCCTCAAAGTTCACACGAAACTCCACTTTTTCATTATAAGGGATGTTTGATTTTACAAAAAAGGAAAAGGGTTTATTTTGATTGTCTATAGAATCTAAAGTATTAATCACATTAAAAATTGCTATGCTATCAATCATTTCTATGAAAGGAGATAAGGCACGAACGGATATTTTTAAGTTTTGGGTCGGTTTTAGAAAATTCTTGAACACACCATACCAATTAACTTTTGTATTAGGATAGATTACATTATTTTCTACATTAGGCAAATTATTTTGAACCACTCTAACTGCAGGCGAATTTTGCTCTGTTAATGCTCTTAAGATATTCAATCTTCCTTTTCCTAGTTTTTCTTTGTAATTTGAATTATCAGGAATATTGTCAATATTATCTGCTGTTGTTCTTAATTGTTCTAATGTTTGCAAGGCTGTAAGGTTTGGAAATTTTGATCTTACAAGAGCTGCCGCACCCGCCACACTTGGGCTAGAATATGAAGATCCATCATCTGTTGTGTAGCTATCTTTGTATGGGGAAAACATAGCAGTACCAGGAGAACATATATCTACATAATGAGAATAGGTCGCAAAGTTTGCTTTGATGTCTTCACCTTTATCATTGATATAAGAAGCAGCGACACATAGAACATTGTCATAAGAACATGGATAAAGCAATTTTTCTGCATTTTCATTTCCAGCTGCAGCCACCACTAAGGCATCAAAATTAAAGGTTGCAAAGTTAATCGCATCTTGAGCTATTCTTGAATAGCTATTAAAACTACCCCATGAGCAATTGATTACTTTTGCTCCTTGCTCAGCAGCAAAGATTATTCCTTGGTATCCTCTTGCTATTCCTCCTGTTTTTGCATCTTTATCAAACATTGCTTTAATAGGCAATATTTTACAATTAAATCCTGTACCAGTTCCTCCTAAATTATTATTAGCTTTAGCACCTGCAAAGCCAAACACTAGAGTGCCGTGGCTATTGCCATTTAAAGTATCAAATTTAGTAGCATCATTTTCATTAGGAATTAAAGCTTGTTTGCTTTTTACATCATTATCATTTTCAGCAATATCCCAACCTCTATAATTATCAATGTATCCATCATTGTCATCATCCTTTCCATTGATAGGGTCTAGAGTATTTATTTTGCTTTGACCTAATAGATCTGGGTGGTCGATGTTTTGGTCTGTGTCAACTATAGCAATCACAGTATTGGTATCGCCTTTTTCGATATCCCAAGCTTCAAAAGTTTTAATTATTTTATGATGATATTGTTTCCCACTATTTAATTGAACTTCTGGGTCATTAGGTAATAATTGCAAATAATCAATATATTGAGGCTCTGCATAATGAATCAAGTTTGATTTTTTTAATAATCGCATTACTTCATTCAGCGGTAATTTTCCATCCAATTTAACTTCATAAATAGAAGAAAGGTCTATATTTTGGGGATTCCCTAGGTTTTTTTTTAAGCAATTCTGAGCAGTGGCTTTAGGGAAAAGCTGTTTGGTTTCTATGATACCAGCTTCTTGGAATATTTTTTCAATGGGGTTCTGATTATTCTGAGCTCTGAAGTTAGATGCTTCAATTTTACTTTTAAATTTTACTAAAAGTACATTTGGAACTGTTGTCGGATTGTTCTTTTTTTCTTGACTAAAAAGATTTACAATATTTAATTGTAATAATATAAGTAGAAGGATGGTTTTTTTTAATTTCATTTTTAGCAATAAATTAATTGAATGAATTTAATCAATCTTTACTTATTAATATAATTTTACTAATAAAATATATAAATAAAGCCTTGGCTAATGATAAACACTAGCAAGGCTTTATTGTTTTTAAAAAAATCTATTTCTTAAATAAATTGATTTATTAGATTTTCAAACAACTCTTGTTTACCACTTTTTAATTGAGGTTCACCAAAATATGCAGCAATATTTCTCAGGTCAGATAAGGAAAGTCCACCTTGTTCAAACTTTAATCCATCACCGTGGTCGAAAGAGGAATATCTATCAGTTCTCCATTTTTTATAATCTGATTGGGTAAGTATATTCTGAGCAATAACTAATGCTCTTGCAAACACATCCATTCCACCTATATGAGCGATAAATATATCTTCTGGATCTGTAGAGTTTCTTCTGATTTTTGCATCAAAATTAATACCTCCACCTTGTAAACCATTTGCTTCTAGTATAACAAGCATAGCTTCGGTAAGTTCATATAGATTTACTGGAAATTGGTCAGTATCCCACCCATTTTGGTAATCGCCTCTATTGGCGTCTATACTTCCTAATAAACCTGCATCGGCTGCTACTTGCAGTTCATGCTGGAAAGTGTGAAGTGCAAGTGTAGCGTGATTCACTTCTATATTTAATTTAAAATCATTGAGTAAATCATATTGTCTTAAAAAGCCAATAACTGTTTCGCAGTCGAAGTCATATTGATGTTTAGAAGGCTCCATTGGTTTGGGTTCAATTAAGAAATTGCCTTTAAAACCAATACTTCTTCCGTAATCTCTTGCCATTTGAAGAAATCTTCCCAAATGTTCTTTTTCACGTTTCATATTGGTATTTAGTAAAGACATATAGCCTTCTCTACCACCCCAGAATACATAATTCTCACCACCTAATTCTACTGTAGCATCTAAAGCTGCTTTTACTTGAGCTGCACCATGGCAAAGCACATGAAAATCAGGGTTTGTACTAGCACCATTCATGTATTTGGGGTTTGAAAATAGGTTAGCTGTTCCCCATAAAAGCTTAATGCCTGATGCATTCTGTTTTTGTTTAACATAGGCAGTTAATTCTTGTAAGTTTTTTTCTGATTCTGCAACAGTATTACCTTCTGGAGCTAAATCAAAGTCATGGAAACAATAGTAGGGAATACCTAGTTTTGAGGTAAACTCAAATGCTGCGTCTGCTTTAAGTTTGGCAGCAGATATAGGGTCACCAATATTCCAATCATGTTTTTTTGTTCCTGGACCAAAGGGGTCACCACCAGTACCAACAAAGCTATGCCAATAAGCTACGGCAAAACGAAGATGTTCTTTCATCGTTTTGTTGCCAACTATAAAATTCTCATTATAGTGCTTGAAAGCTAGTGGGTTTCTTGAAGATGGTCCTTCATAGTTTATTTTACCTATTCCAGAAAAGAATTCTTTTTCTCCTAATACCACTTGGATATTTGAATTTTCTTGAGTCATTGTTTTTAGGTTTATTGGTTATTGAGTTTTTAAAATTATGTCTTATTAGTTTAAAATAAAAATTAGTAGAGGTTAATTTACACTAATTCAGGGATGTTTTTGATAAAATTTCCTTTGTATTGAACTACTTCTACACCAAATTTTTGCAAAAAATCAACTCCTTCATCAGTATTGATTTTTTTATAAGATGCGTAGGAATGTAAAAACATTACTTTTTTGATTTTCATAGTAAATATTATTCTAGCACAAGCAATACAAGGTGAAAGTGTAACATACAGAGTTGAGTTTTCAATCGAAGTTCCATTTTTAACAGCAAATAGAATTGCATTTTGTTCTGCATGAAGCGCCAAGGAACAGCTACCTTTTGAATCTCTTGCACAGCCATCTTTTGGCCATTCTTCATCGCAGTTATGAGTACCTTCAGGTGGCCCGTTGTAACCGATGGAGATTATTCGGGTATCTTTAGTTAATACTGCACCAACTTTTCTTTTGATACAATGAGAACGTTGAGCTAAATTGACCGCCAATTCCATATAAATATCATCAAAATCTGGCTTCATAGTATTTTAATTTTATTCAAATAAAAAAGAGAAATAGATGGTCTAATTCTCTTTAGTTTGAAATCTAGGATAAATAGGTGTTTTTTAGCCTTGTTTTAAGTCTTTTTTTCCAAGCATTACAGCCCCAACCATTGCAGAAAGGAATAGAACTGAAGATATTTCAAAAGGGATTAAATATTCATCAAACAATATTTTTCCCAGATTTTTTACAAGTCCTATTTCACCAGCCTTGGTATAAAGTGGTTCGGGAGCATAAATTTGGTTGGTAAGTGCAGAAAACAATACTAATAAAAACATACCTCCAGCAATGATAGCAGCTATTTTAGAAATCATCGGTGTATTGGGTTCAGATTCTTTATTGAGATTAAGCAACATAACCACAAATAAAAATAATACCATAATAGCTCCAGCATAAACGATGATATTTACGATAGCTAAAAACTCTGCTCCTAAAAAAATGGCAAAGTGCCCTGCTAATGTGAAAAAAGTTAAAACCAGAAATAATATGCTATACATAGGATTTTTTGAAAATATCACCATGATAGCACTAAATATAGAGACTAAAGAAAGTGATAGGAATAAAATGTTATTCATTATATTATCAATAATTTATTAGTAGAATTTTATTTTTTATAAGGTTTGTATGTTTTAGGATGTGCACTGGTACCTAATGGTTGAACCAATTTGTCTTTTCCATAGATAAAATTAGAACGGTCATAATTTGCAGGCATAAGCTCTTCTGTGAGATAAATAGCATCTTTAGGGCATGCTTCTTCACAAAGACCACAGAAAATACATCTTAACATGTTGATTTCATAGGATGATGCATATTTCTCTTCTCTATAAAGATGTTCTTCTCCTTTTTTGCGTTCAGCTGATACCATAGTTATTGCTTCTGCTGGACAAGATACTGCACATAGGCCACAGGCGGTGCAGTTTTCACGACCTTGTTCATCTCTTTTTAAGATATGCTTACCTCTATATACTTTACTGAATTCTCTTTTCTGCTCTGGATATTGGATAGTTGCTTTTTTTCTAAATAGATGTTTGATTGTAATCATCATTCCAGAAAAAATAGCAGGCAGATATAGCTTCTCACTCCAGCTAAGTTCTTTATTTACTACTAATTTAGATCTATTGGTAAGTTGCATGTTCAATGTTGTTTAATTTTTTAATTTTAGGAAATCACTTAAAACTACTAGAAATTAACATAACAGTTCCTGTTACCACAATATTTGCAAGAGCCAGAGGAATTAAGTATTTCCATCCTAAAGTCATTAGTTGATCATACCTAAATCTAGGGATTGTCCATCTAACCCACATAAAGAAGAAAATAAAGAAAAGTATTTTAGCAAAGAATGCGATAAGTCCAAGTGCCGCTAATAGGTTTGGAGATGAAATCAAATCCATAAATGGGAAATTGTATCCACCAAAGAACATGGCACTCATAATCGCTGAAGATATAAATATGTTGATATATTCTGAGAATAAATAAAGACCTAACTTCATACTACTATATTCTGTATGATATCCTCCTACTAATTCTGCTTCACATTCTGGCAAATCAAAAGGTGTTCTGTTGCATTCAGCAAATGCACAGATACAAAATATCAAAAATCCAATTGGTTGATAAAATATATTCCAGTTAAATCCATGCTGTTGCCTAACTATTTCTCCAAGGCTCATTGAACCAGTCATCATTACTACAGCGATGATAGAAAGTCCCATAGCTATTTCATAACTTATCATTTGGGATGATGCTCTTAAAGCTCCTAATAAAGAAAACTTATTGTTAGAGCCCCAACCTCCAATCATTATTCCATATACTCCAATAGATACTACTGCAAACACATAGAGGATACCTATATTTATGTCGGCTACCTGAAGTGCTATTTGTCTTCCATCAAATTCAATATAACTACCCCAAGGTATTACTGCACTTGTCATTAATGCGGTAATCATAGAAATAGAAGGACCTAAAATATATAGGGCTTTATCGGCATGGTTTGGAATAATATCCTCTTTAAAGAAAAACTTCACACCATCTGCCACAGGTTGTAATAAACCAAATATTCCAGCTCTATTAGGTCCAAGGCGGTCTTGAAGAAATGCAGAAACCTTTCTCTCAGCTAAGGTACTGTATAATGCTATTACTAATGAAACCGCAAATACAATTACTATTAAAAAAACTTTATCAATCAATAATATTTCCATATCCTATATTCTGTGGGGCTGTTACCTTTGTTCCTACTGCATATTTATTTTGACCAATAACCGACCAACGTTCTACTTCTCTTGGTCCTTCTATTACCCAATCACTTTTTTGTTTCTTCTCAAACCTACAATCATTGCAAATAAATTCTTCTACTTCGCCATATTTATCTTTTCTGCCAGTTACTCTATATACTTCTTCGCCGTGCATCCAAATGGCTACTTTCCCTGAGCATTTGTTACAATCACGATGAGCATTCATTGGCTTTACAAACCAGACCCTGCTTTTGAATCGGAAAGTTTTATCGGTCAATGCACCTACAGGGCATACATCAATAACATTTCCTGAGAAATCATTTTCTATTACATTCTCAATGTAAGTGCTTATTTCAGAGGCATCACCTCTTTTTAGCACACCATGTACCCTTTGATTAGTAATCTGATCGGCTGTATAAACGCATCTATAACACAAAATGCATCTTGTCATGTGAAGCTGAATTTTATCGCCAATATCAATTTTGTCGAATTGTCTTCTTTCCTCTTCGTATCTGGTTTTGGCACTACCATGTTGGAATCCTAAATCTTGCAAATGGCATTCTCCCGCTTGGTCGCATACTGGGCAATCAAGAGGGTGATTGATTAATAAAAATTCGACAACGCCTTTTCTTGCCTCTAATACCTCTGGAGAAGTAATGTTTTGAACCACCATTCCATCTTGAACAGGAGTAGAGCATGAAGCTACTAGCTTAGGCATAGGTCTTGGGTCTTTTTCAGAACCAGCTGATACCTTTACTAAGCAAGTTCTGCACTTACCACCACTTCCTTTTAACTTGGAATAATAGCACATTGCAGGAGGAACAATATCGCCTCCAGCTTGTCGGGCAGCATTAAGAATGGTAGTCCCAGGTTCTACCATTATTTCTACTCCATCTATTGTTACTTTTATCATTTCTTTAGAAGATAATATTTAGAATGCTTTAAGCTAATTGAAGACTAGTTTTATAATCGTCTAAATGAGCGAATCTACTATTTTTTACTTTATCTGGATATTTTATATGATATTCAAATTCTTCTCTAAAGTGTCTGATTGCAGCTGCTACGGGCCAAGCTGCCGCATCGCCAAGGGGACAAATTGTATTTCCTTCAATTTTCTTCGCTACATCTACTAACAAATCTATATCATGCATATGCCCATGTCCATATTCTATTCTATGCAATACTTTTTCCATCCAGCCTGTACCTTCTCTACAAGGACTGCACTGCCCACAAGACTCATGATGATAGAATCTTGCAAAAGACCATGTATTTCTAACTATACAAACTGTCTCGTCCATAGCTACGAAACCTCCTGAACCTAACATACTACCACTCACAAATCCTCCATCTGACAAAGATTCATAAGACATATTTCTTTCTTCCCCTTTAATGTTTTTATAAAATAATTCAGCAGGTAAAATAGGTACTGAAGACCCCCCTGGAATTACTGCTTTTAAACGATGACCATCTCTTATACCACCACAATATTCGTCTGAATTAAGAAATTCATAAACAGGTAAACCTAGGTCTATTTCATAAACACCTGGATTTCTAATATTTCCGCAGGCAGAAATCAGTTTTGTACCAGTACTTTTGCCGATACCTATTTTGGCATATTCTTCTCCGCTAAGATTTATTATTGGAACTACCGCAGCGAGAGTTTCCACATTATTGACTACTGTAGGGCTTCCGTAAAGTCCACTAATTGCAGGAAAAGGTGGTTTCATTCTAGGGTTTCCTCTTTTGCCTTCTAGCGATTCTAAAAGAGCAGTTTCTTCTCCACAAATGTATGCACCAGCTCCGTTGTTTACATATATTTCCAAATCATAACCAGTGCCTAGAATATTTTTGCCTAAGAAGCCAGCATTTTTTGCTTCTGCAATTGCTTTTTCTAGTATTCCTACTATCCATTTGTATTCTCCTCTTATGTATATATAGGTAGTGTTTGATCCTAATGCATAGCTTGAACAAATAAGTCCTTCAATCAAAAGATGAGGGATTTTTTCCATCAAAAAACGATCTTTGAAGGTTCCAGGTTCGCTTTCATCAGCATTGCAAACCAAATAGCGAGGTTTATCTGTTTTTCTATCTAAGAAACTCCATTTCATACCTGTCGGAAATCCAGCACCACCCCTTCCTCTTAGCCCAGATTTTTTCACTTCCTCCATTACTTCATCTGGAGACATTTTTAGAGATTTTTCAACAGCTTTATATCCTCCTTTAGCCCTGTAAACATTGTAAGTTTGTATTTCAGGCACATTGATGTGTTCTAGTAATAATTTCTGCCCCATAATTAGATATCGTATTTTTGGTCTGGGTTAAAATCTTCTTGTCCAAATAGATGAATGATTTTATCTATTTTTTCTTTAGTTAAATTTTCATAATAATATTCTCCAATTTGTGCCATTGGTGCATATCCACATGCACCTAGACATTCTACTCCTTTGAGGGTAAACTTACCATCTTGGGTTGTTTCGCCTACTTTAATTCCTAATTTTTGCTCTGTATAATCCATTATATCTTCTACACCTCTACATAGGCAAGGCCCAGTTTGACAAAATTCAATCATGCACTTTCCAACAGGTTTTAAGTTATACATAGAATAGAAGGTAGCTACTTCATATACTTCAATAGGTTTAATATTAAGTATTGAGGCTACATAATCCATTACTGGTGCACTAAGCCAATTTCCAAATTGGTGTTGAGCTATATGCAAAATCGGTAAAAGTGCAGATTTATGCCTTCCTTCAGGATATCTTGCCATAATTTCTTTGGCTTTGGCAAGTCGTTCTTCGGTAAATGTAATTTCAGACAAATTAGTATCCATTATTATTTTTTATTGTCAAGACAAAAGGTGATAGAAAATAGTATTTTAGAGTTAATTTTGAAATTCATATTAAGCATCAATTTCTCCAGCTATTAGATTCAAACTACTCATGGTAACTACTACATCTGAAAGTAGGGAGCCTTTAATCATTTCCTCAAAGGCTTGATAGTAAATAAAACCTGGTCTTCTGAAATGAAGTCTAAAAGGCATTCTTCCTCCATCACTAATAAGATAATAACCTAATTCACCATTTCCTCCTTCTACACAATTATATACTTCGCCTTTAGGGATTTCTATTTCTCCCATAACGATTTTGAAATGATAAATTAATGCTTCCATGTGATTGTATACCTGCTCTTTTGGGGGTAAATAAAAATCAGGAACATCTGCGTGATGTTTTCCCGCAGGTAGCTTATCAAGTGCTTGGCGAATGATTTTTAAGCTTTCCCACATTTCTTCATTACGAACCATAAAACGATCGTAAGTATCACCATTTTTTCCTATAGGTATATCGAAGTCAAAATCATTATAGGAAGAGTATGGTGTAGTTACTCTTACATCATAATCCACTCCTGCAGCTCTTAAGTTTGGCCCAGTAAAACCATAGTTAAGGGCTCTTTCAGCAGAAATACCTCCTACACCAATAGTTCTATCCATGAAAATTCTATTTCTATTAAATAGACTTTCAAACTCTTTAAGAGCTAAAGTATAATCGTCCAGAAAACGGTATATTTTAGCAATAATTGAAGGAGTGAAATCTCTTTCCATTCCACCAATCCTACCAATATTAGTAGTTAGTCTTGCTCCACAGATTTCTTCAAATATATCATAAATAGCTTCTCTTTGTTGGAAGATATAAAGAAATCCTGTAAATGCACCTGCATCAACACCTAATATACTATTGCATATCAAGTGGTCTGCTATTCTAGAGAGTTCCATAATGATAACCCTCATATAATCTACTCTTTTCGGTGTTTCTATTCCTATTAATTTTTCGGCAGTCATGTGCCATCCCATATTGTTGATAGGAGAGGAGCAATAATTCAGTCGGTCTGTAATAGGAGTAATTTGATAGAAAGGTCTTCTTTCAGCTAATTTTTCAAAAGCTCTGTGAATGTATCCGATAGTAGATTCAGAACTAACTACCCTTTCACCATCCATTTGAAGAATGTTTTGAAATACACCATGCGTTGCAGGGTGTGTAGGTCCTAGATTTAGCGTGGTGAGCTGACCTAAATTAATAGGTTCTAGTGTAGTTTCTTTTTTATAATTAATTTCAGAAATTGTCATAATCTTATATTTAGCCTCTACCAAACATTGTATCGTCTTTATCTGTCCTTGTTGAATCTTCTAATGCATATTCTTTTCTAAGAGGGAAATAGTCTAAATCATCTACATTTAGTATTCTTTTTAAGTTTGGATGACCTTTAAAAATTATACCAAAGAAATCATATGTTTCTCTTTCCATAAAATTCGCTGAAGAGAACAATGAAGTTAGCGAGTCTATCACAGAATCTGATTTAGGGAAGAATGTTTTTATTCTTAACCTTATATTGGCTGGTAGATTATGTAAGTGATAAACTACACCTAATTCATCTTTAGGTTCGGGAAAATGAACACCAGTTAAGTCAGTAAGAAATGTGAAAGAAAGCTTGGGGTCTAGATAGAGGTAGTTCATAATCTCAAGAATTTTACTTCTATCCACAGTTATGGTAATCATACCATATGTTTCCTCAGAGTTGATGATATAATGACCAAAGGAGCTCGTTAATTGAGATGTTATAAATTCTTTATTTAATTCTACTTCTTCCATATTATTTATTTTATTCCATAAGAGGATAATAAAGCTTTGTATTCGGAAGAATCTCTTCTTCTTGTGGGTTCTTTTTCTACCAAATCTTGAATTCGCATCAACCCATCTATAATTTGCTCTGGTCTTGGTGGGCAACCAGGAACATATACATCTACTGGAATTATTTTGTCAATTCCTTGCAATACGCTATAGGTATCAAAAATTCCTCCACTAGAAGCACAAGCACCTACAGCAATTACCCATCTGGGTTCTGACATTTGTTCATAAACTTGACGAACTACAGGCCCCATCTTTTTTGCTATAGTTCCCATTACCATAAGTAAATCGGCTTGCCTAGGAGAAAAACTTGGGCGTTCAGCTCCAAATCTTGCCAAATCATAGGTAGACGCCATAGTAGCCATAAATTCTATTCCACAACAAGAAGTTGCAAATGGTAATGGCCAAATGGAATGTTTTCTAGCTAAGCCAACCACTTTATCTAAGCTGGTTGCAAAAAAACCTGGACCTTCAACGCCTTCTGGGGCTTCTGCTGTATTTACCATATTTTTTCTTTTTTATAGTATAACCCTTAAAATAATAAATTGTTGGGCTATTCCCATTCTAATGCTTTCTTTTTTATTACGTAGATAAAGCCTATAAATAATGTACTCATAAAAAGTAACATTTTTAAAAAGCCACTGACTCCTGTTTCGATAGCAAATTCTTTGAAATTCACAGCCCAAGGATAAAAGAAGATAACTTCTACATCGAACAATACAAACAAGGTAGCGACTAAAAAATATTTTATTGAAAATTGCATTCTAGCATTACCTACATAAGGTATGCCCGATTCAAATACATCTAATTTGTTTTTTGTATCTATTTTTGGGTTGAACAACCAGCTTGTAATAAGCGATATCATTACAAAGCCAAGGGCTACCATAAATTGCATACCTATTGGAAAATAGGGGTTTAATACTTCGCTAGTTTCGTTCATAGACTCGTTTTAATTTTAATTTTTCAAAAGAAATGTTGATTTCTAATGGATTTTTAGTAATACTAAGCGTTACTTTAGTCAGCTTAATAAAAAAAGAATATTCAAATATAGGGATAGATTTTTTTTGCATAGTAATAAGTGTAAAATTAGAATTTAAAAACTTTCAAAAAAATAATATTTGCAGTAATTTTTGCACAAATAATAATACTTAAAATGTGAAATTTTGTTGTTGTTTCCTAGTAAATATAGTTTTTTTGTGTTAACAAATTGTATTTTAATTATAGTTATTTAGCATCTATATTTTTAAAATATGCTATGAAATAAAATAAATATACATTTACAATACTTTACATGTTTGAAATAAGAAATAACATCTATTTCTTAAATAGCTTCTCGACCTATTAGACGGTATCCATGAAGCTTTTTTCTACTTTATTGAACATCATTATACCCAAAAATAAGGCAATAAATGTAAAAATTGTAGGATATATAAGATCTGATGTGTTGATTGTGCCACCTAAAATAGAGTTTCTAAATCCATCTACCAATGAAGCTAGTGGATTCCATTTCAATAGATGGTATAATGCTGGTTTTCTTTCCGCTAAAACGGATAATGGATAGTTTACTGCACTTGCATACATGAGCAATTGAACACCAAAAGTTAGTAATACGCTCATATCCCTATATTTAGTAGTTACAGAGGATATAATGATTCCTAACCCGAGTCCTAGAAGAGCCATTAAAACGATATAAATTGGTATAAATAGTAAGTTTGTGCCTACATATTGAGGTTCTCCTTTAATATAGAAATAGGCAATCGTGCTGAATAATAATAAAAATTGAATGCCTAATTGAATTAAAGAGGAAATAACGATAGAAAGTGGCATAATAAGTCTTGGAAAATAAACTTTGCCAAATATATTAGCATTGCTTATAAATACTGTTGAACATGCGGTTATGCTAGTAGCAAAATAACTCCAAATGATGATGCCTGACATTTGAAATAATATAGGATTAATACCATTCGTAGAAATATTGGCTACCATATTAAACAGTATAAATGAAACCATAGTAGTAAGTAATGGTTGTATAAAGTGCCAAATAGGACCGAGTATAGTTTGTTTATATTTCGCAACAAAATCACGTCTAACAAACAAGAATAATAAATCTCTATATTTCCATACTTCTTTTAGATTAAAATCAAACAATCCTGTCTCTGAAGATATTACTTGAGTCCATTCTTCTTCTTTTAATTGGGTATTACTAATAGTTTCGTTCATGTTTTTTGTTAAATAATTATTAAAAAAATGTTATTTAGCTATATAATAGCTTTAGAAGAATATTAACGATATTATTTAGATTCTGTAGCATTCCAAACAATTTCTTTGCCTTTCCCATCAATAGTTAGTAGGAGCCTAGTAGGAAAAGGAACCAGAACTAATCTTGTATCTTTGTTAGGATATTTGTCTAAATCTACCCATACTCCATCTTTAAAGTTAACATCAAGAATAGGTGTTCCATCTGGGTTTTTACCAGTATTTTTATATTCTTTAGCAAGGTAGGCGATTGGTAACAGAACATCAGTATCAGGACAAAATTTATTGTGAACATTGTCCAAAACATCTTCAAAATATTCTCCATACTTCTCTAAAAAATCATCTTCTAGGTCATGAAGTTCTTCTTCTAAATCATCATAATCCTTATGGTCGTAGGATAATTTACTCAGTTTGTTCTTTTGGGTAATGATTTCAAAAATTTCTTTGTCGAGCGTTTTAATATTCATTTTTTTATAATTTCTATATTTTACTTTTTTCAAAATTATTAAACATATTTAAATCTGCCTCTAAGTTGGAAACTTTTTTTATAAAAAAACAAAAATAGTGATTGAACCAAAACATGGCTTTACTATTATTAGAGTTTATGATTATCCACAAAATAAAAATATAAAGTAAGAATAAGACAAAGCTAAATTAATGATATGCTTAAAAAGAAAAATATCCCTAACTTTGAATTTGTAATAAATACCATATAATTCAAATTAGCATTGGCTTCTGAAACAAAAAGTAAGAAAGTTTTTGATTTTCAAATTATCAAAAGACTTTTAAATTATACAAAACCGTATAGATTTAAGTTTTATGCATTAATAGGTATAATTATCCTAGCATCTATTCTCGGCCCTCTTAAACCTTGGCTAATTCAGTATATAATAGATGTTCCTGTTAGAGAAGGTGATCGCATATTGCTTTTAAATGCCACTATTTTATTGTTAATATTATTGGTTTTGCATGCTATACTTCAATACTACAGTACATTTTTGGCAGGTTGGATCGGGCAACACATTATAAAAGATTTAAGGGTAAAGCTTTTCAAACATTTACTCCAAATGAGGTTGAAATTTTTTGATCAAAATGCAATTGGTAGATTAATTACTAGAAATGTGTCTGACATTGAGACATTGGCTGATGTATTTAGTGAAGGAATGGCTGCTATTGCTGGTGATATTCTTCAAATAACAGTAATATTAGGTTTTATGCTATACACCAATTGGAAACTAACTTTGGTAAGTCTTAGCATGTTTCCTTTAATGCTTGTGGCTACGTATATTTTTAAGGAAAAAATAAAAACCTCATTCAATGATGTTAGGATTGCTGTAGCAAATTTAAATACCTTTGTTCAAGAACATATTTCAGGAATGAATATCGTTCAGATATTTAACAGTGAAGAAAGAGAATATCAGAAATTTGTACAAATTAATAAAGAGCATCGCACTGCAAATTTGAAATCTGTACTTTATTACTCGATATATTTTCCAGTAGCAGAAATTATAGCAGCGATGGGAACTGGTCTTCTGGTTTGGTATGGGTGTACACAGGCAATTGATAATGTAAATCTGCTTCCCTCTGAAGTTACTGTAGGTACCATAATATCTTTTGTGATGTATTTAGCTATGTTTTTTCGCCCAATCAGAATGATTGCAGATCGGTTTAATACTTTGCAAATGGGAATTGTAAGTACAGGAAGAGTATTAGATTTATTAGACAATCAAGAAGATATAATGAATGAAGGGAATTATCAGCAATCAATAAATGGTGAGGTGAAATTTGACAAAGTTTGGTTTGCTTATAATGGGGAAGATTTTGTACTCAAAGATATATCCTTTGATGTTCCTAAAGGACAAATGCTAGCAATAGTAGGAGCAACAGGAGCAGGAAAATCATCTATAGTTAATTTGTTAAATAGATTTTATGAAATCAATAAAGGTAGTATTAAAGTAGATGGTGTTGATGTGAAAGACTTTCAATTGCATTCATTAAGGAATGGAATAGGAGTGGTGCTTCAAGATGTATTTCTGTTTTCAGACACAATTTTTAATAATATTACTTTATATCATCCAGAAATAAGTGAATCAAAAGTATGGGAAACAGCTGAATTGGTAGGTGCTAGAGCATTTATAGAAAGACTTCCGGGAGGGCTACATTATAATGTAATGGAACGAGGGAATACGCTTTCAGTGGGGCAAAGGCAATTAATTTCTTTTATTCGTGCTATTGTATTTGACCCTAAAATTATCGTCTTAGATGAAGCTACTTCTTCAGTGGATTCAGAAACAGAAAATATGATTCAAAATGCTATAGAATTCTTAATGAAAGGTAGAACTAGTATTGTAATTGCTCATCGACTTTCTACAATCCAGAAAGCAGATAAAATACTGGTAATGGAAAAAGGCGAAATTATTGAAACTGGTACACATGAAGAATTATTATCCAAAAAAGGATACTATTTCGATTTGGTGAATGTTCAATTCAAATCTAATTTTTAAAGATTATTAGATTGTAAATAAATATTTTTCTAAATTTTTGTAATTCTTTATTAATTAATTTAATATTGATATTGTTTTAAATAAAAATAGATATGATTTTCAAATATGTACCAAGCAAAGCGTTTATCTATTGCTTAGAAACTTTACTGTTTACCTCTGTATTGCTAAGCTCATGCATTAAAAAAGAAAAATTTGATACCATAGAAGTTGATGATCTCAAGCAAGGTTGGGGTTTGCCAATTATAGATTCTGAATTGTCATTAAAAGATATTGTCGGAGCACTTGAAGACCCCGAAGGCATTATTGAAAATAAAGACAGCTCTTATACTTTTAGTTATCAAGATTCTTTGTTTGTTTCGAAAACAGCAGAAGAGTTATTTAAGCTTAAGGATGAGAATACCTCTATATCACTTGTGCTTCCATCACCTGTACCTCCTAGCATTCCAGCTGGGCAAGAAGTAAACAATACTATTACAGGGAGTATTCCTGTGAACTTAGCTGATGGTGCTCAGTTGAAGTCCATTTTATTTAAATCAGGACAAATGACTTCTGTATTTTCCTCTTCATTACGTCATTCTGTGGTAGTAACAATATCGATTCCTAATTTAAAGAAAAATAATCTGCCTTATCAACATACTTTTACTACTTCTTTTAATGGAGGTTCTAGTACAATAGCTCCTCCCAACAATATAGACTTAAATGGTTATAATCTAGACTTGACAAATGGCGGTATAACCACTAACACTATTGGATATACTGTTAGTTTTAAAATTACTGGCTCTGGGCAAAGTGTATCTTCTACTGATAAACTTGATTTTAAACTTTCATTTGCAAATTTGAAGTTCAAAAACATGATAGGTAACCTAGCGTCTTCTGCATCATTAGAAACCTATGTTGGAAATACTGGAATAAGAATCTTTGACAATACTATAGAAGGAAATGTGTTTTTTGAAAGAGCTACTGTTACTATTAAGTCTGAGAATTCCTTTGGAATTCCTATGAGAATAAACATAGCGGACATGAAGGTTAGAACTACTGATAATAGAAGTATATTACTTACTACCACTGCTCAAAATCTTGTATTAAGCAATGGTAATGGTGTAGCTACAATTTCTTCACCTTCTATTTCCGAAATTGGAACAAGTAAAATAACAACATCAGTTATTGATGCCTCAAACTCAAATATTAAAACAGTTATTAATCCTGCTCCCAATGAGTTAGATTATTTATTTACCCCACAATTTACTGGAGGAAGCGATCAATTTGTAACCGACCAAAGTAAATTAGAGGTTACTGTAAGAGTAGATATTCCTATTTTTGGTATCCTTGAAAAGTACACATTGGGAGATACTTTAGGTATTGACAAGTTTCCAAAACGCTCTGACGATAACTTTGTCTTAGACAGTGTGCAGTTTGTATTCAAAACCACTAATTCTCTTCCTGTAGATACTTATACACAGCTCTATTTTGTAGATGCCCAAAATAAGATAATAGATTCTTTATTAACTAATCCTAATGAATTTATTAAAAGACCAGTGATAAACTCTGCTGGAAAAGCTATACAAGCCACAGAGCAGACCACCTATGTGAGAATGGCAGGATCAAGGTATGATAAGATTATGGGAAGTGCTGATAAACTATACATATTTTCTAGGATTCTTACCTCAAAAGACGACAAAGGTGTGCAACAAAATATACAATTGTTTTCCTACAATAAACTTAGAATTGAAATATGTGCATTTGCTTCAGGTAAAGCAATCATAGATCCTAAATAAATCTCAATCCTCAATTAAGAAATATAATATCAACTAAATGAAAAAAATTATACTTTTTGCCTGTGCATTTATAGCCTTGCATAAGGGTTTTTCCCAAAATGAACTTACTTTTCCTTTGATGGAAAATGTGCTTCAATCTTCTTATATTAATCCTGCTCACGTTCCAGAACATAAAGTGAGTATAGGTTTGCCAGGTATTTCCTCTCTTTACCTTGGAGCTACCAATACTGGATTCACTTTTAATGAAATTACCTCAAAAATTGAAGGAGGTAGGAGAATCAATATCAATGATATTCCAGGTTTGCTTAAAAAAGAAAATTACCTATTCACAGCACTTAATACCGACTTGTTTTCAATAAGAGTAAAAGTCCGTCATTTCTTTTGGTCATTTAATATCACCGAGAAATTTACTAGCCGTATTTCCTACCCTAAGGATTTGATGACACTTGCAATAAATGGAAATCAATCATTTATAGGTAATGAGATAAGTTTTGCAAATGCAGGGATGAACGTATCGCATTTTAGAGAATATGGTCTGGGAATAGTAAAACAACACAAAAAACTTGTTTATGGTGTTAGATTAAAATATTTACAAGGACTCTCTGATATTTATTTTAAAACAAAAGACTTATCTCTAAAGACAGCAACAGAGCAAGAAAACTACGCTTTAGAAGTTAGTTCAGATGCTACAGTATTTACTTCTGGCCTTCCTACTGGTGATGAAGGCGATGGATTTGTAAGGTCTTACATGACCAATACTAAAAATCCAGGAATGGGAATAGATTTAGGATTTACTTATAAATTATCAAGAAAAATTATTGTTTCTGGTGCTATCAATAACATTGGTTTTATAGCTTGGAGAGATAAAATCAGAAATTATAATGTTAAAGGGGGGTCTAAATTTAAAGGTGCCGACTTAGGAAGAGAGCTATTGCAAAACAAAGATTCTGCTGATGCTTGGGAAGACACTGGAGAGAAATATTTAGATAGCTTAGAAAATTCTTTTAAATACACAGAGAATGCTGAAAAATATACCACTTCCTTGATTCCTCAATTATACTTGACTGGTAAGTATATGTTTTCCCATAAAACACACTTAGCACTTACTTTTTATTTAGAAAAATATATTGCCTTTAGACCTGCATTGAGTTTAGCCTTATACCAAGAAGTGGGTAGATGGTTAAATGTAGTAGGGAGCTATTCTTTACAATATGGTCAGTTTAATAACATTGGATTAGGTGTTGTAATAAAACCACCAGCGATTCCATTGCAATTTTACCTGTGTGGTGACCAATTGATTAACAAGTACACTACTCCTGAAAATAATTTTATACCAATGCCATTAGATAGCAAAGCATTTAACATAAGACTTGGTATGAATATCGTTTTCGGGAGCGTAAAATTACATGATAAGCAACCTTATCCTCATAAAAAAATCAATATTTTTGAATAATTCTCATTATTAGATATGTACAATAAATTATTTAGTATTACTATTTTGTTAGGTTTCCTATCCACTATGTTGTTTGGACAATCTAACTTTTTACCCAAAAATTTGGGAGCAAATATCAATTCCCCAGATTACGCCGAAATCAATCCTGTTATTACTGCCGATGGTAAAACATTGTATTTCATAAGAGTTTCGCACCCAGAAAATAGTCACGACCCTGACGATCATCTTGGACCACACGATAGTCAAGATGTGTGGTATAGTGAATTGCAAACCAATGGAACATGGGGAGTAGCAAAGAGATTAGACAATATTAATCTCTCTATCTATAATGCTATACTATCTATTTCTGATGATGGTAAGCTTATACTTATAAATGGGATATATGACAAAAAAGGTCGTTGGTTAAAAAGGGGCTTATCGGTGTGCACTAAAGAAGGTAGTGTTTGGGGTGCACCAACAAAGCTTAACGTACCAAAATTCTCAAGAAAAAACAAAGGTAAAGCAAGTAATTCCTCAATGTCTGGAGATGGTAAAGTGATATTTATGAGCTATACACATAGATATAATGGGAAAAGAAAAAATATTTATGTAAGTATCAACAATTCTGGAGAATGGAGTAAACCTGTAAAACTTCCTAAGTTAATTAATGCAGCTAAGTCAAGTGAAGAAACTCCTTATTACAATCCTATAGAGCAAAAGCTATATTTTTCAAGTAATAAATTAGCTGGTTCTGGAAGAGCAAAAAGGTTCGAATATGATGTATTTGTATCAAAAAAATTAGATAATAGTTTTCTAAATTGGTCAGAACCTAAAAAATTATCAGACACAATCAATACTCCTTATTGGGATTCTTACTATAAAATGAATTCTAAAGGAAGCTGGGCTTATTTTGCTTCAAACAGAGATTCTAAAGGGGTTAGTGAGCCAGATATTTTTAGAGTTAAGATATTCGAGGAAAATCCATTTATAATCATTAAGGGCTTTGTTAAGGATAAAAATAAAAATCAAAATATTGATTTTAAGAAATATCCTTATAAAATAATGTCTAATGGTAAAGTTTTAGATTCAATAAAAATTAATCCTGATTCAGGTAATTTTATTATCAAACTTCCATTGGGAGCAGATTATATATTGGCAGCCGATGCGAAAAACCATAAATCAATTGCTGATACTATTAAAGCAAAATCGCTTGTCGAATACACAGAGCTGAATAAAAATCTCTTTGTAGAACCAGTTCCATATGTATTGGTACAAGGTAAAATTCTTAATAGAAGTACAATGTCTCCATTACCTAGTAACTTGGAATATAAGGTAATGAATGACAATATGGTAGTTCCTCTTGAAACAATAGATTATCAAACTGGAGATTACAAAATGAAATTAGAGTTTGGAAAAAAATACTTGATTAGCGTAAAAGCAGATAAATTTATTCCAGAAAATGCCCTTGTTGATTTAACAAATGTAGATGAATACAAAGAAATTAATAAAGATTTATTTGTACAAAAGCTAATTGTTCCTGAGCCTAATGTCGCAATAATTTCAGGAAAGGTAATCGACAAAAAAACAGGACTCCCGATTTCTCCGAATGTTACTTGGTCGGTAAATGCAAATGATGTTCCTGTGAACGAGATTAACATAGACAACCTAACTGGCACTTACAAAATGAAAGTTCCATTAGGAAAAATATATGTTATCAATGCATTAGCAGATGGCTATTATCCTGTATATGAAATGATTGATTTGAACACAGCGGGAGCACCAAAATCTGTTACTAAAGATTTAGTTATTGCTCCAGTAGAAGTGGGTATTTCAATAAAAATTAATAATATCTTCTTCGAGACTGGAAAATCATTACTTAAAAAAGAATCATTCCCAGAGTTAGAGCGATTAGTTAAATTTTTAGTATCTAGTCCTTCGGTAAAGGTTGAAATAGATGGTCATACCGATAACGTTGGAAAACCAGCAGCTAATTTAAAACTTTCTCAAAGTAGAGCAGAATCTGTTGTGAGTTATTTGTTAGATCATGGAGTTGCTCCCGATCGCCTAGTAGCAAAAGGTTTTGGAATGACCAAGCCCGTTGCGACCAATAAAACTAAATTAGGTAAAAGTTTAAATAGAAGAGTAGAGTTTACCATTCTTTCTAAATAATACTTGATTGATACAAAATAAAAAAGCGAGGTAAATTATGTTTACCTCGCTTTTTTATTTTGTATTGGTTTATTTATTGCTAGATGCGTATATTTTTTCGATTATTTCTACAACTTTTTCACCTTCTTCCGGACTAGCTGTAATCGGTGTTTGATGAAGTAAATGATCTATTACGTTTTGAATTACATATTCATGGTTTGCGGCACTTCCTTTGTAAAATCCATAATCATTAGCAGGTAGGATAGGGCTAAGTTCAGGCATAATATAATCTTGAATATGACAATATTGAACTTCATTCATATATTGACCAGCTACACAAACACAACCTTTGCTGCCAACAATATGAATGCTGCTTACAAAGTTTTTTTCCCAACTTGTAGTTGCAAAATTGAAACTGCAGCTTCCTCCATTGATAAAATCAAATGTAGCAATTCCGCTATCTTCAAATTCTATACTAGTTCCATGATTGAAATTCATTATTCTAGAACTAATATTAGTGATGTCTCCGAATAACCAATAAATGGTATCTACATAATGACTGAATTGTGTAAACAAGGTACCTCCATCTAGCAATTTCTTACCACGCCAATCACTAGAATTATAATATCTATTATCTCTATTCCAAAAACAATTGACCACAACTAGATTAATGTCCCCTAATTTATGCTCACTAATGAGCTCTTTTAGCCAAACTGAAATTGGGCTGTAACGATTTTGCATTACACAAAAAATTTCTTTTTTATGTTTTTTAGTAGCTTCAATCATAGCACTGCTGTCTTTTTTAGACAGAGACATTGGTTTCTCACAGACTACATGATAACCAGATTCTAAGCATTGAATAGATTGAATAGCATGTAATCCATTAGGAGTACAAATATTGATAACATCTACTGCTAGGCTAGAGTTTAAAAAATCTTCTAATGAGTTATAAAAAGGAACATGGAATTGCTCGATCAGATTGTATTCTAGGTCTTGATTTGAATCAATAATAGCTACCAATTCAGCTAAATTATTATTTTTTATTACACTACAGTGTCGTTTGCCTATATGTCCTGCTCCTAAAACAGCAAAACGGATTGGGATACCCATATTGAATAATTAAATCTTGATTAGATTCAGCAGAAATTTTATTTGCTAAATATTTCCAAACCTAACAATAGATTTTTACAAATAAAAGCAATCTGCTCTTCATCTAGTTCAGGATGCATAGGCAATGATAGGACATGCTTTGACAAATATTCAGCATTCGGAGTTGCACTTGTTTTATATTTGTTGTAGGCATGGTGAGAAGACAAGGTAGATGGATAATAAATCATACTTGGGATATTATGTTCAAACAAATGATTTTTTATTTGGTCTCTGAATGGAATTTGAATGGTATATTGATTGTAGGTGTGAGGGCTAGAATTATTGTGTTGAGGAAGAACTATGTTTTTGTTGTTAGCAGAAGCAAGAATACTATTGTAGCGTTGAGCTACAGCTTTTCTTTGCTCAATATAACTGCTAAAATATTTAAATTTAACATTTAGAATAGCAGCTTGAAGATTATCTAATCTAGAATTGATGCCTATTTCTTGATAATTATATTTTACAATTGAACCATGATTAGCCAATATTTTGATTTTACTAGCAATAGCATCGTCATTACAAAATACTGCACCTCCATCGCCCATTGCCCCTAAATTCTTTGTCGGGAAAAAAGAGGTAGTGCCAATATGCCCCAGGGTTCCTGCATATCTAGGTTTATTGTCTATATCTATAAATTGTGCACCTAGACTTTGTGCAACATCTTCAATCACCCAAAGATGATGTTTTTCAGCAATCTCTAGAATTCCTTTCATGTCTGCTGATTGACCAAATAAGTGAACAACAACGATTGCTTTGGTTTTAGAACTTATGTTTTCTAAAATACTTTCTGGTGAAATATTATAGGTAGTTTCAGATACATCAGCAAAAATTGGTTTATAGCCTAATAGGGCTACTACTTCTGCAGGAGCCACAAAGGTAAAATTTGGAACAATTATTTCAGCGTCTTTAGGAAGATTTAGAGCCATAATTGCTAATTGTAAGGCATCTGTTCCATTTGCGCAGGACATTACATTGTTTATTCCTAAAAAACTTGCTAAGTTTTCATTCAATAGATTTACTTGTTCCCCCCCAATAAAAGAAGAATTGAGAATACAATTGTTAATTGCTTCTTCTATTTCTGTTTTAATTTTAAGATGCTGACTGTATAAGTCAACCATTTGGATGGGCTTCAAATTGGGAATTACGGTGACTTTAAATCTAATTAACCGAAACGCAAGTTTGGTAATTAAACAATTCTATCAAAGGTTTAGTAAAATAATTTCAATAGAAATCTTGTAAAATTTATAATAGATAAAAAAACAGATTAAAATTAAAGCCAAATAATAAGAATTCATTCATTTTTTTATTAAAATTGTTCTTTAATTCCGTTTGGAAGATGTTTAATTAATTGAATTAAGTATGAAAAAAATTAAAAGAATAGCAGTTTTTACCTCTGGCGGAGATGCTCCAGGAATGAATGCTTGTGTAAGAGCTGTAGTTCGTAGTGCAAAATATTATAACTTAGAAGTATTTGGAATAATCAGAGGATACGACGGCTTGATTAATGGAGATATTATAGAAATGGACGAGCGTTCTGTAAGTAATATCATTCAAAAAGGAGGGACAATTCTCAAATCGGCAAGAAGTACTGAATTCAGGACTCCAGAAGGTAGAAAAAAAGCCTATCAACAAATAAAGAAACTAAAAATTGATGGGTTAGTAGCCATAGGTGGAAACGGAACTTTTACAGGTGCTGAGATTTTCTTTAATGAATATGGAATTCCTACTGTTGGTGCACCTGGCACTATTGATAATGATTTGTATGGAACTGATTTTACAATTGGTTATGATACAGCAGTGAATACCGCACTTGATGCTATAGATAAGATTAGAGATACTGCTGATGCCCATGATCGTATATTTTTTATAGAAGTAATGGGTAGAGATACTGGCTATATAGCCGTAAGGTCTGCCATATCTGGTGGTGCTGAAATGGCAATTATGCCTGAAACCAAAACATCAGTTAAAGATATTATAAAGAAACTAAGACATGGTAGTAGTCATTCTAAAGCTTCACATATTATTATTGTTGCAGAGGGAGACGAACCAGGGAGAGCTCAGACTATAGCTGATAAAGTAAAAAAAGAGTTGCCTGAATTAGATACTAAGGTTTCTATGCTTGGTCATATTCAAAGAGGAGGTGCTCCTACTGCGGCAGACAGGGTGTTAGCAAGTAGGCTAGGTGTAGGTGCTGTAGAGGGGCTAATAAAAGGCAAGGCAAATGTAATGGCAGGTGTAATTAATAGAACTCTAACTTATACTTCCTTTAATGAAACAATAACTAAGAAGAAACCCTTGAATAAGGATTTGATTCGTTTGATTGAAATCTTAAATGGTAGAAAATATGATCTATAAAATCTTTATGATTAAGATTGGTAGATAACCTGTTATTATAGAGATATTACACCTTTAATAACAGAGGCTTGCTTGTAAATATCAATAATAGATTCTGCGGAAGGCATAATTGTAGCATAACTAAGAGATAAATAATTGCCAGCTTTAGATGGTTTTATGACATAATTGTTTTGATTATTAAACAATTGTTTTACCTTTTCTAATTGATCAACAGGGAAAATAAACTTAAATAAGTACGTTGTAGGATAATCCAACTCTAGTAATTTATTTCTTAAGCCTTCGAATACATCCTCTTCTTCATTCATGGATTGGAAATTTATAAGTCAAAAAAAAACCTAACTACCTTTAAAGGACGTTAGGTTTTTTTATAGATAAAGACGTATTATTTTACTTTTTCTATTATAGCTTTGAAGGCCATAGGGTCATTCATTGCTAAGTCAGCAAGAACTTTTCTGTTAAGTTCTAATCCAGCTTTGTGAACTAAGCCCATAAATTTAGAATAAGACAAATCAAATTCTCTTACGGCAGCGTTAATTCTCATTACCCATAAACTTCTGAATTCTCTTTTCTTTTGTTTTCTGTCACGAGTGGCATACACCATCCCTTTTTCTACCGCATTTTTGGCTACGGTGTGAACATTTTTCCTTCTTCCGAAATATCCTTTAGCGGCTTTTAATACTTTTTTTCTTCTTTGTCGAGACGCTACCGACGGTACTGATCTTGGCATTTTTGATTTGTTTTTGAACTCTGGTGTTCTATATTAGAAACTTCTAACCTGAGTTCTGGTGATACAATAATTTAACCTAATGAAAGCGATAATGTTAGATTTTTAACATTGCTTTTACATTGTTGCTGTCAGCTTTGCTAACAAGCCCTGCATGCGTGAGGTTTCTTTTCCTCTTAGTAGATTTTTTAGTCAGGATGTGGCTTTTGAAAGCATGCTTTCTTTTGATTTTACCAGTACCTGTCAATTTAAATCTTTTTTTTGCGGCAGATTTAACTTTAACTTTTGGCATTATATATAAATTAATTAAACATTTACTTTTTTACAATTGGCTTTGGAGTAAGAATGATGTACATTCTTTTTCCTTCTAACCTTGGCAATTCTTCTACTTTTGCAATATCTTCTAAAGCAGTTGCAAATTTTAGTAATAATATTTCTCCTCTTTCTTTATACACAATTGAGCGTCCTACAAAATGTACATAAGCTCTTACTTTTGAACCTTCTTTAAGGAACTCTATTGCATGTTTTAATTTAAAATCAAAATCATGAGTCTCAGTATTAGGGCTAAATCTAATTTCTTTGACTACTACCTTGTGGGCTTTAGATTTTAATTCTTTTTGTTTTTTCTTTTGTTCGTATTTGAATTTAGAATAATCAATTACTTTACAAACAGGTGGTTCGGCATTAGGGGAAATTTCTACCAAGTCCAAATTCGCTGCTTTTGCAATTTCTAAAGCTTCTTGA
The DNA here is from genome assembly GCA_004294225.1 of Cytophagales bacterium. Lineage (GTDB taxonomy): Bacteria > Bacteroidota > Bacteroidia > Cytophagales > Cytophagaceae > REBA01. The sequence continues at coordinate 30,081 of REBA01000011.1, forward strand.
ATCGAATATACTCCTATGGTAATGTTTTCTCCAACTACTCTAACTTTTGAAGCTCTGATTCTATCATTAATCCGATAGGGTTCTTCTACAACTTTATTTGTTCTTGGACCTTTAGGGCCTTTTTGTAATGTCATTCTGATTCTTTATTTCCTCGTTTGTTTTTTAGTTTGATTATACCGTTTATAAACAAAGTTGCAAATATCAATATAATTTTTTGTATTTAAAAACATTGATATTATTTTTTTTCTAATTCTGATTTAATTTCAGTTTCAACCAATGTTATGAATTGTGTTATAGACATACTTCCAATATCGCCTTTACCATGTCTTCTGAGTGAAATGGTGTTTTCTTCTTGTTCTTTTTCTCCTACAATAATCATAAATGGGATTTTTTTCACTTCTGCATCTCTGATTTTTCTTCCTATTTTTTCATCTCTATCGTCTAGGTTGCCAATAATATTTACGGATTGTAGCTTTTTGAATACTTGTTCTGCGTAGGTATGATATTTTTCGGAAATTGGCAAAACTGCGACTTGCTCAGGAGATAACCATAGTGGAAACTCACCAGCACAATGCTCTATCAACACTGCGATAAATCTTTCTAATGACCCAAATGGTGCTCTGTGTATCATTACAGGTCTATGTTTCTGATTATCGGCTCCTATATATTCCAAGCTGAAGTTTTCAGGTAACACATAATCTACTTGAATGGTACCAAGTTGCCATTTTCTTCCCAAGGCATCTTTTACCATAAAATCTAGCTTAGGGCCATAGAATGCGGCTTCTCCAAGCTCTGTAACGGTTTTTAGCCCTTTGGCGGCGGCGGCATCAATAATTGCTTTTTCTGCTTTATTCCATCCTTCGTCTGAACCTATGTATTTTGTTTTGTTGTTAGGGTCTCTTAAAGAAATCTGTGCGGTATAATCGTTAAAACCTAATGCTTTGAATACTTTCAAAACCAAATCAATAAGTTTCATGAATTCTTCTGTTACTTGTTCTTGAGTACAGAAAATATGAGCATCGTCTTGAGTAAAGCCTCTAACCCTTGTTAAGCCATGAAGTTCACCACTTTGTTCGTAACGATACACTGTTCCAAATTCTGCATAGCGAATAGGCAGTTCTTTATACGAGTGTGGTTTGAATTTATATATTTCTATATGGTGCGGGCAGTTCATTGGTTTTAATAAGAATTCTTCCGCTTCATTTGGGGTATGAATTGGTTGGAAGGAATCTTTACCGTATTTCTCATAGTGGCCTGAAGTTTTATAGAGAATACTGTTGCCTATATGCGGTGAGGTTACGAGTTGGTATTCATTTTCTACTAAAAGTTTTTTCATAAAAGCGATAAGCCTTTCTCTTAGGATATTTCCTTTGGGAAGCCAAAGCGGTAGTCCACCACCTACCATTTCTGAAAACATGAAGAGTTCTAGTTCTTTCCCAAGTTTTCTATGGTCTCTTTTTTTTGCTTCTTCTAGTAATGTTAGATAGTCTGTAAGGTCTTTTTGTTTGGGGAATGTGATGGCATAGATTCTAGTGAGTTGTTTGTTTTTTTCATCTCCTCTCCAGTATGCTCCTGCAATATTCAGTAATTTTACTGCCTTGATATTGTTGGTATCTGGCAGGTGAGGTCCTTTACAGAGGTCGATAAAATCGCCTTGGGTGTAGAAGGTAATTTTGCCATCTTCTAGGCCTTCTATTAATTCTAATTTGTATTCATCTTTTTTATCTGTAAAATACTTTATTGCTTCTTGTTTGGAAACTTCTTTTCTAATGTATTGACTTTTTTTCTTTGCTAGTTCTAGAATCTTGTCTTCTACTTGTTTGAAATCTTCGGTAGATATTGTTCTTTCACCTAAATCTACATCGTAGTAAAAACCGTTTTCAAGAGCGGGGCCAATCCCGAATTTTATTCCTGGATAGATAGATTCTAGTGCTTCTGCCATTAGATGGGCACTTGAATGCCAATAGGTAGCTTTACCTTCTGTATCATTCCAAGTCAATAATTGTAGGGTACTGTCGTTTGAAATAGGTCTTTGGGCATCCCAAACTTCATTGTTTACTTTAGCGGCAAGTACGTTTCTTGCGAGACCTTCGCTTATGCTAAGTGCAATATTTAATGCGGTAGTTCCAACTGGGTATTCACGGATGCTTCCATCTGGAAGTGTTATTTTTATCATTATTTTCTTTAAATTATTAGAGGGTATTTTTCTATTATTCTTATTTTTTTGATTTGTTTTGCTTTATTCTTGGTTCTCTGTTTCAGTTGAAGGGACTTCCTCAGATTGAAGTTCTTCGCTTATTTCTTTTACTTCGGGTTTTATTTTTGGAAGTCTTCTTTTCTTCACTACTTTAATGGTGTCTTTAGGAGGTTCTTTTTTTAAGGTATCAATACTACTTTTTGCAATCAATGTATCATTTATAAAGTTAGAGGAAGGAGGAGCAGCTAGAGGATAGAGCAGGATTAATTTTTCATATTTACTTTTTGCTTCGGAATTATTAGGGTCTAGAATTGTGATGTTTCTGTAATATGGAATAGCATCTTGTTCTTTTCCTAATTTCTCAAGTATTTCAGCTATTTTAATATTGGTACTAATGTCGTTTGGTGTTTGATTCAAGGTAAATATATACCATTTTAGTGCATCTATGAAATTTGAGTTATACAAATTAATGTCTGCAATTTTTTTGGTTGCATTTACATAATTAGAGTCTATCTCAATAGATTGGTAATAGCATTGTAAAGCAGATTTATATAGTTTGTTTTTTAAAAATACGTTACCCATTTGGAATTGAAAAAACGGATTGTAAGGATACTTTTTTATTCCACGAAGTAGGAAAAACAGGGTAGAATCTTCGTTGTTTTTTTTATAATAAGCCATTGATATATGTTCTACTGCAGATTCATGTTCATTATTGGCTTCTAATGCTTTTAAAAAATAGGGAATACCCGCAATAGTATCTTTACTAAGTTGAATAAACCTTCCTTCTATAAGGCTAATATCTGCATGGTTTGGACTGATCTCTCGTGCTTTTAAATAATATTGATATGCATTGCTGGAATCTCTTAAAGTGAGATAAGTATTTGATAGCAAAAGCAATAATTCCACCTCTTTATTGTTGAGTATTTCACTTTTTTTTGCTGAATTAATAGCTAGGTTTGTTTTTCCTAATTTATTGTATATCTGTGCTAATAGAAAATAGTAGTTGGGTTTTACATTGTCTATTTGTATGGCTTTATTGGCATCGTTTAGTGCTGAATTTGTTTTTCCAATTTTGAAATAAAATTTTGCCCTTTTGAAATATAATGCAGCGTCATTAGGTTCTTCCTCTATAGAAGCGTTGAGGAAGTTCAGTTCTGGGTATTCTAAATCTTTAAAAGAGGCTTGTGCATCACTTAGTGACTCGGTTTGTGGGTCGGGCTTACAAGCAATCAAGATGTAAAGTATAATAAAAATAAATACTAGGTTGCTAAATTTCATTTCTTGGGTTTAATCTACAAAATTACTTATCCTCTATAGAATTTCAAGTTTTTTGATTCTAAACCTGAAAGTTTATTGATAAACTGCTGCTTTTCTTGATATTTAAATTATTAAATAACTGAAATACTGGTTTATAATATCAAATCGTAAAGTTTCTATTTTTTATTTTTTGCTTTGAGTTTATATTTGAAAATACCTATAATTATGGTAATTTTAGAGCAGAAAATTTTATCTTATGTTGGCTTTTTGATATTCTATAGAATAATTCTTTTCTAACTTATTTAGAAATATATTTTTTAAACAAAATGGTTATTTTTTTTAAACATTACTTTTAAATTACTGAAAATGAAAAAAATAAAAGTACTTATGATTGGTTGGGAATTTCCACCAATTATCAATGGAGGTTTAGGAGTTGCTTGTTACGGTTTATCAAAAGCTTTGAGCAATAAGGTAGATTTGACCATAATTTTACCAAAAACTGATATTTCCTTTTCTTTAAACAATATCAATTTCATTGGTTTAAACAATATTGATTTAAACAATATAGATATTGATAATCAAAATTATAAGTATGAAGAATTTGCAAATACAATTGAAATAGCTGCTAAAGAATTTAGCCCATATCCAAACGCTATAGACAAGTTAAAAAACGAAGTCTTGGGGAACAATATCAGTGAAGCTACTGATAGCAACAATCTATTTTCTGGTAATGATTTATATGGCGATAACGTGATGCTGAGAGTTTATAAATTTGCAGATTATGTCGCAAAGATTGCTTCTTCCTTAGAATTTGACATTATTCATTGCCACGATTGGATGAGCTTTCCTGCCGGTATTAAAATAAAAAAACAATCTCAAAAACCGCTTTTGATTCATATTCACTCTCTAGAATTTGACCGTTCGGGAATAGGTAGCAAAAATTGGGTTTATGAGATAGAAAAAGAAGCAATAGCAAATGCAGACTTAATAGTTCCGGTAAGCAATTATACGGGCAATATAGCTATTCAGAATTATGAAGCTCAAATCAGTAAAATATACCCCGTTCATAATGGTACTGAATTTACTGCTGCTTTTCATCAAAGAAAGGAATTTCCTGAGAAACTAGTTCTTTTTTTGGGAAGAGTTACAGGTCAGAAAGGGCCACAATACTTTTTAGAAATAGCTTCACTGGTGCTCAAACATTATCAGAATGTACGATTTGTGGTAGCAGGCACTGGAGATCAGCTTAGAGATATGATTGAAAATGGAGCTTATAAAAATATAGGAACTAAATTTCATTTCACTGGTTTTTTGACAAAAGACAAAGTCAATCAGTTGCTTTCTATGGCAGATGTATATTGTATGCCATCGGTATCAGAACCCTTCGGATTGTCTGCATTAGAAGCTGCTCAGTTCGGAATACCATGTGTTATCTCTAAGCAATCAGGAGTTTCTGAAGTACTTTATGGGGCATTAAAAGCAGATTATTGGGATGTTGAGAAAATGGCAAGTCATGTGATTAGCTTATTGACCAATAATGCACTCAGAGAAGCCCTTGTAAAAGACGCTTATCAAGACCTAAAATCATGTTCCTGGGAAAAAGCTTCCGAAAAAATAGTAGAAATATATCATAAAGCTATTTGAGGATGCTATCTGAGTATCGTATTTTTAAAATTAATTCAAACAAAGTAGCGATGTCTCGTATATAGCCTTTGATTTCCCATTAGATTATGTCATCAATTTGTTTATATTTTCAAGTACATCAGCCTTATAGGATAAGACAATATTCTTTTTTCAATATTGGCATCGAAAGTAATTATTTTGACGAAGAGCTTAATATCACTATACTGAATAAAGTGGCAGACAAATGCTATATCCCTGCCAATAAACTGATGTTGGAATTGATACAAAAAAGTAATAAAAAATTTAGAATAGCATTCAGCATTAGTGGTGTAGCAATAGAGCAATTTGAAAAATACCGACCCGACGTTTTAGATTCATTTATTCGCCTTGCAAAAACAGGTTGTGTAGAATTTCTTTCAGAAACTTATTACCATTCTCTAAGCTATGTGTATTCAAAGCCAGAATTTGAAAGACAAATAGAACTGCATAGAGAGAAAATAGTAGAGCATTTCAATCAAGTGCCCAAAGTATTTAGAAACACAGAATGTATTTTTGACAATCAATTAGCAGAAGATATCTACCAATTGGGGTTCAAGGGAATCTTGGCTGAAGGCGTACCGTATTTGTTACAAGATAGAAGCCCCAATCAGTTATACACAAATGCTATTCATTCGAAAATAAAAGTCCTCTTGCGAAATTTTATCCTTTCAGATGACATTGCCTTTAGATTTTCTAATTCTTCTTGGTCAGAATATCCGCTTACTGCCAATAAATATACCCAGTGGCTCAATGTGCAGAGACATAGTGCAGATTGTATCAATTTGTTTATGGATTATGAAACCATAGGCGAGCACCAAAGCAAAGCATCTGGTATTTTTGATTTTATAGAACATTTTGCCAAGCAAATTTGCTCAAAAAAAGGATTTCAGTTTCATACCCCATCAGAAATATGTGAAAAATATGATATAGAAGGAATCTATGATGCCAATTATACCACCTCTTGGGCAGATACCGAAAGAGATTTATCTGCTTGGATTCAGAATACCATGCAGCAAGAGTCATTGAATAAACTCTATTCTTTTAGAGAAGATATTTTATCACTTAAAAGCAAAGAATTGCTCAACCAGTGGTCCATGCTACAATCTTCAGATCATTTTTATTATATGAGTACTAAACATTGGGCAGATGGTGCAGTGCATCAGTATTTTAGTCCATACAGTTCGCCTTATGATGCATATATCTATTTTATCAACGCACTTTCAGATCTAGAAATAAGAATAGCAAGAGAAAAAGCCAATAAAGGTATTCATTAATAAGGAGCTATATTTTGGTTATTCCAAAGATAATTTGCTAACAATAATACCTTTGCCCACCTTTGCTCAAACGATATAAAACCATCTAATTTTTATGAAACATTACACCACCTTATGCCTAAGCCTCTTTGTGTTTTGTAATTTTCTCACAAGCACTAGCTATGCCCAAGCAGAGAAAGATCATTTATAGGCAGATCGACTTTTATAGGGAAATACAAATTAAAACCTTAATTTAATTGAATGAATTTTATTTTCAACAACGCAATAAAGATTTATCTAGGAATACTGTTAGCAATAATCTTATTCCATCTTTGCATTATTACCAAAATTATTCCTTACGATATAACTTGGGGCGGAAGGCTTACAAATGATATCGAAATGTACGTTTTTGAAACGATTTCAATTCTAATCAATATACTATTATCTTGGGTGTTATTAATGAAAGGCAATTTGGTTAAATACAAATTTCCGAACCAAGTAGTAAATATTATATTGTGGGTTTTCTTTGCCATTTTTATATTAAATACAGCTGGAAATATTTTTGCAAAGACTTTTTTTGAGAAACAGTTTGCCTTCTTAACAGCACTTTCTTCCCTATTATTATGGATAATCTTAAAGAAAAAGAAGAACAACATACCGTTAACTGAAGAGAATATTTAATTTAATAAAAATGAAAAAAATACTCCTTATAAACGGGCACCCTAATAGCGACAGTTTCAATTTCGGACTTTCTGCATCCTACAAAAAAGGTGCATTAAACGTGGGAGCGGAGATTAAAGAGATTGTAATTAGAGATTTAAAATTTAACCCAGATTTGGAATTTGGCTACCAAAAAAGGACTGAACTAGAGCCTGACTTATTAGATGCTTGGGAGAAAATTAAATGGGCTGACCATTTAGTCTGGGTTCATCCCGTCTGGTGGGGTGGACTTCCAGCAATAACAAAAGGTTTTATTGACAGACTTTTTTTGCCAGGCTTTGCATTCAAGTATCGTGAAAATTCTGTTTGGTGGGACAAACTATTAACTGGTAAAACCGCACGTATTATTACAACACTGGACCAACCGTCTTGGTATTATTGGTTTGTATTTGGACGACCAAGTGTTAATCAGTTAAAGAAGTCCACTTTGGAATTTTGTGGAGTGAAGCCAGTAAAAGTAACCTACATTGGACCAATAAGAAATGCTGAACTGTCTTTCAGAAAAAAGTGCTTAGACAAAGTTGAGCAATTAGGAGAAGACCTTAAATGACAACTGAAAAATATTCAGATTCCTATCTGAGAAATCTTCAAATATTGCATTCTAAAGGCATTCGTTTTTAGTATTTTCACACTCTGATGTTAGTTACTATACAAAAACTACCTCTATAAAACTTATGACATCAAACTTAAAATATTGGTATTTGCATGAGCACAAACTTTTCAGAAACTTGAGTATTTCGGAAATTGATGCATTATGTATTTTAAAGCGATTTAAAAAATCCAAAAAAAATGAAATAATTGATTTGCCTTTTAGTGAGAAAGATAGAGTCTATTTCTTGAAACATGGTGCTATTAAGCTTATTAAAATTAATGAAGATGGAGATGAATTAGTGATAGATATTCTTCAAAAAGGAGATTTATTTGGTGACTTGAATTTGGAGAAAAACCCTGATAATAATGATTTTTTCCAAGTTGTATCTGATGAAGCTATTATTTGTACTTTTTTTAGAGAAAATTTAGAAGAAGTCATGCAGAAAAAACCCGATTTTGCTCTTAATTACATCAAATTCATAGGATTTAATTTTAAAAAAATTCAGAATAGTTATAAGAATATCTTATTCAGAGATGCTAAAACACGTTTGCTACTACTTCTAAATATGATAATTGAAAAAGAAAATGTGCAACATTCTAAATTCGTTTTACCCAATTATCTAACCCAAAAAGACATTGCTCAACTCATTTGCACCACAAGGCAAACAATCATCTCCCTCTTTAAAGAATTGGATCAAGAAGGTATTTTACACTATTCACAAAAAGAAATCATCATCCAAGACATTCAAAAATTAAAAAACATTGCTGAAAATGTAAAATAGCTTACATTTTGTTGTTTAGATGAGTTATACTTTTGTCTCATAAAATATTAAAATTAAAATAATATGAGACATTTCATTTTAATTTTCCTTTTGGGAACAACATTACAATTATTTGCACAACACACAGCCATTGAGAGAAGCAAACATTTTAATTTAGAAAAAGGTATTGCCATTCAAGGTTATGACCCAGTAAGTTATTTTTCAATAAATAAACCAACAAAAGGGAATTCTAATATATCAACAAATTACCAAGACGTTGTTTATTATTTTTCTTCGGAGGCAAACAAAAAACAATTTTTAGCCAATCCTTCAAAATACGAACCACAATATGGTGGCTGGTGTGCTTTTGCGATGGGTGATTATGGCAAAAAGGCAGAGGTTAACCCTGAAACATATAAGATTATTGATGCTAAATTATATCTCTTTTACAATGCCTATTTTAATAATACTTTAAACAGTTGGAATAAGGATGAAAAAAACTTGAAAGCCAAAGCTGAGAAAAACTGGCCTAGCATTATTAACAAGTAAACAAAATGAACACAAAAAACATCATTTCTTGGGCATTAAGAATTACTGTAGCAATAATTCTAATTCAAACACTTTATTTCAAATTTACGGCACATCCCGATTCTGTGTACATTTTTTCTTTATTGGGTCTTGAACCATGGGGGAGGATAGCACTAGGCATTATTGAACTTATAACGGCTCTCCTAATTCTACGGTCTAATACCAAAATAATAGGTATGGCAACTGGTTTGGGTATTATTATTGGAGCAGTTTTTTCACATATTTTGGTTTTAGGCATCAATGTATCCAATGACGGAGGTGGTTTATTCACCTTGGCAATTATCGTATTTATTGCTTCCAGCATTTTTCTATTGATGCACAAAAACGAACTAATTTCATTAATCCAAAAATTTATAAAAAAATGAGCTACAAAATATTGAGTCTATTTTCACTAATTTCTCTTTGTTTGACCAGTTGTGCACAAAATAACAACAAAGTACTTGATAATGAAACCGTAAAATTAAATAACACTGCCATGAATTTATCAGAACAGGAATGGAGAACCAAACTTACACCAGAGCAATATTATATTCTTCGAGAAAAAGGCACAGAAAAACCTTTTAGTGGTGAATTTACATTAACTAAAGAAAAGGGTGTATATAAATGTGGCGGCTGCGGAGAACCTTTATTTACTGATGATATGAAGTTTGAGTCACATTGTGGCTGGCCAAGTTTTGACAAAGAAATTGCAGGCGGCAAAATTATTCAAACCGAAGACAACACCTACGGAATGCGAAGAACAGAAATTACTTGTGCAAAATGCGGAGGTCACTTAGGGCATATTTTTGATGATGGTCCTACCGAAACAGGCAAACGCTATTGTGTAAATTCTGGTTCACTATCATTTGAGCCTCAAAAATCAAATGTAACCCAAAACACTACTGAAACCATAACACTTGCAGGTGGTTGCTTTTGGTGCATTGAAGCCATTTTTGAAGAACTAAAAGGCGTTTCAAAAGTAGAATCGGGATATTCTAACGGAAACACAAAAAACCCAACATACAAACAAGTATGCACTGGAACCACTGGTTATGCAGAAGTGGTTCAAATCACCTATAACAAATCGATTATCTTGTTAGAACAAATATTAGAAGTCTTTTTTGCACTTCACGACCCTACAACATTGAATAGACAAGGTGCGGATGTTGGTACTCAATATCGCTCGGGTATTTTTTATCAAAATGAAGAACAAAGAAAAATTGCGTTAAAAGTTATTGAGACTTTAAATAAAAACAACGCTTTCGATAATCCAATAGTTACTGAAATTAATCAAATAAAAGATTTTTACAAAGCTGAAAACTATCATCAAGAATATTATGAGCTCAATAAAGAACAGCCTTATTGCAAAGCAGTAATAAAACCCAAAATGGATAAACTTCACAAAATTTTTGCAGAAAAATTAAAAACCAAGAAAATTTGAAAAAGACAATTTTAATCATGAGTGCTTTAATATCTAGTGTTTCTAACATTAAAGCGCAGGTAGCTCTAACAAGTATTGTAGAACATTTTACAAACACGTCATGTAGTGTATGCAATAGCAACAATCCAGGCATTTACAATAATATAAACTCCAATCCTGGCGTACTTCACATCAGTTTTCACCCAAGTGCTCCTTATGTCTCAGACATTTTCAACCAACAAAATAAAACTGAGAATGATAATCGAACACAATTTTATGGCATTTTTGGTAGTACACCTAGAACAGTTTTGAATGGCACTCCCATATCCTATTCATCTTTGGGTAAGGCATTGCCACCATTATCAAGTCAAACAAGTAATTATCTTTTGACCATCAATCAAGTTAAAATATTTCAAGCAGATAGTTTTAATGTAGAAGTAAAAATTAAAAAAGTTGCTTCAGACCCACTTCAAAACGCATTACTTTTCATAGGGGTGTCAGAAGATATTGTTACGCAAACGACAAACAACGGAGAAGCCAATCACTTTAATGTGTTTAGGAAATCATTAACAAGTATTACCGGTAATAACATAACCTTGCCTGGTCAAGTTGGCGATAGTATTCTTTTCAACTTTGCTTATAAAGCTGGTACTAATTGGCAAGTTAATAAACTTCACACCATCGGTATCTTGCAACAAAGCAATAAGTTGTTGATAAATAGCGTAAAATCAGTAAACACAAATAACAACGTAGTTGGTGTTGAGGCTTTTGATAAACCACAACTTGTTGATTTAGCTTATCCCAACCCAACAACGGGTGCACTATATACCTTACGACCAATTTCAGAGCTAAATGTTTATGAATCGATTGGAAAATTAGTTTCCACCAGAAGAGATTTAAAGAAAGGTGAAATTATTGACTTAAGTAATATTCAAAAAGGAATTTATTACTTGGTTTATTTTGAAGGCAACCAAAGGAATGTCCAAAAAGTAATGGTTCAATAAAAAATCTAACTCAATTTACATAACATTACTATACTATAAAATGGAGGGAAAATCATTGAAAACGGAACTTAAATGCGTACTTATTGAATTAAATAATTCAATAAGTACGCTTACTTATGATGAATATAATCAAAGTATTAGCTTGCTAAGCAATAGTTCAATAGGAGAGCATACAAGACATATTATTGAATTGTTTCAACAGCTATTGGATGGTTATGAAATAGGTGTAATTGATTACGATAAAAGAAAAAGAAATATTGAGATTCAACAAAGCATAGACTTTGCTATTGAATGCATCGCGAATATAATTTCATGTGTTGATAAGAATAATAAAGTTTTAGTACTGAAAACACTACATAATAATAAGGAAAATCAGATTGCAACCAACTATTACAGGGAGTTAATCTATAATATTGAACATTGTATTCATCATCAAGCGATTATAAAAACTGCATTTTTATATTTAGGAAAAACCGATTTGTCTGAAAATTTTGGAGTAGCCAAATCAACCATTAAATATAGAAAACAATGTGTACAGTAAGTTTTTATAAAGGTAAAGATCAAGCAATAATCACCTCCAACCGAGATGAAAATATTAATCGTCCACTTGCTTTACCTCCAAAAAAAATATTCTTAGAATATTCTGCTGTTTATTGTCCTATTGACCCACTTCATAATGGAACTTGGTTTACTGTAAGTAAGAAAGGAAATGTGCTGGTGTTGCTCAATGGAGCAGAAAAAAAGCATATATCTAACCCTCCTTACAAAAAAAGCAGAGGCTTAGTACTCTTAGACATTGCAGATAGTATTGATATAATTGAAAAGTGGCGATCAGTAGATTTACAATTAATTGAAAATTTCACGATAGTGAGCTATTCCGATGGCAAACTAATACAATTTCGATGGGACGGTATTAATAAGTCGCAAATTGCTTTGAATGAAATTAACCCACATATTTGGTCTTCAACTACTCTTTATGATCAAGACTCTATTATTAGAAGAGAAGAATGGTTTCACGATTTTTTAGCGAATAAAAAAAATGTTGTTACAGGGGACGATTTTTTTAATTTTCATACCAACACAAAAAATGAAGACAAAAAAAACGGACTAATTATTAATAGAGCGAATCAAATATTAACCAAAAATGTAACTCAAACTGTAATATATCAAAGCCACTTTACTATAGAGCATAGAGATTTGATTACAAATAAATGTACAATTATAGCGGATTTAATCGCATGAGAATTTGTTGGCATAAAGCAAAAAACTGGGAATACTGGCCCGCATATATTATCTATATGCCTACTTTTTTTTATTGGGTTTGGCTGATGATAAAATATAGGTCGTTTTCATTTTATAAATATTCTAATCCAAGCATTAAGAATGGAGGCTTTTATGGCGATTCCAAAATGGATATTTATAAACTACTACCACAAAATAAATATCCAAAAACTCTATTAATTAAGGAAAACGGAGACTATGATTATGGGAAATTAATTTCTGAAAACAAACTTAGTTTTCCACTTATTTTAAAGCCTGACATTGGATTAAGAGGAATAGATGTTGTAAAAGTGGATTCAATATTGGAAATAGAAAACTATTGTCAATTAAAAAAAACAAACTTTTTAATTCAAGAATTTATTGATTTACCCAATGAAATTGGATTGTTTTATTGCAGAGTGCCCAACGAGAATAATGGTAAAATAACAGGAATCACATTAAAAAAATTTCTAACAATAGAAGGAAATGGTTTTGAATCAGTAGAACAACTTTTAAAGAAAAACTATCGATATGAGATGCAAATATCAAAACTTAAAGATAAAATCAGTCTTAACGAAGTACTTCCTTTAAAAGTAAAACGATGTTTAGTTCCATTTGGAAATCATAATAGAGGAACAGAGTTTTTGGATGGTAACCTATTTATATCAGATAAATTGAACCATACTTTTAACTCGATTTTAAATTCAGTTCCAGGATTTTATTTTGGAAGATTGGACATACGATACAATACGTTTGAAGAATTAGAACGAGGCGAAAACTTTTCTTTAATAGAACTCAATGGGGCAAAAAGTGAACCAACGCATATTTACGACCCCAAAAATTCATTTTGGTCTGGACAAAAGGAAATTTTTAGGCATCAAAAAATAATGCAGAGAATTGTGAAAGTAAATGTAGAGCAGCTAAAAACTAAGTCTTCGTGGTGGCTGCAAGTCAAGCCATGAAGACGATGTTGAATAGAACCTTCTTATGGTTAATTACTTAATTTATTAAATATAAAGATTGTCTTTGTTTACAAATCTTCCATGCTGTGCATCTGCATTTGGAATCTGTCTTGAGGGGGTAAATAGGGCATATTTGATAGATGTTTTCCCTTTTAAAATAATCAATTACAGGTTCTTTCCCTATTATTATTTTGATATATTTACAAGAAAAATAAATAGTAGTTTTTTCATAGACTGAACTTATGCCTCATTGTAAAAAGACATCCATCATAAACAGAAAATGATAACAATAGACAATTATTTAGACAGCCACTACATACATAGAAGTAATTGGCTGAGAGCCGCTGTTCTTGGAGCAAATGATGGAATAATTTCAATTTCAAGTTTGGCTATTGGGGTAGCGACTGCAAGTTCTACAAGAGAGCCAATTGTGTTAGCAACAGTCGCTGGACTTGTTGCGGGAGCATTATCTATGGCAACAGGTGAATATGTTTCTGTGAGTTCACAAACCGACACCGAAAAGGCAGACATCGAACGAGAGAAAAAAGAGCTGAAAGAAATGCCAAAAGAAGAACTTATTATTTTGGCTCAAATCTATGAGAAACGGGGACTAAAAAAAGAAACAGCTATGCAAGTAGCCATTGAATTGACCGAAAAAGATGTTTTGGGAGCTCACATTAGAGACGAATTAGGTATCAACGAAATTAGTCAAGCAAACCCAATACAAGCAGCTATTGCATCAGGAGCATCTTTTACTGTTGGTGGTGTTCTACCACTATTAATAGTCCTTTTTGCAACCGTCAAAGGAATGGAATATTGGTTATATGGTTTCACAATTATTTTTCTTGTCATTTTAGGAGTAACATCTGCAAAAACAGGTGGTTCAAACATAAGAAAAGCTATTGTACGAATTACAATATGGGGAACTTTAGCTATGGGGCTTTCCGCGTTGGTGGGTTATATTTTTGGCGTTAATGTTTAATTTAAAAAGACATCTATAATGAAAACAAGCTACATAAGCAAACAAGAAATTCAGAATGGTGAAGACGTAAAAGGTAAGGACATTAGAGAAGGAATTTTTAATTTAATCAAAACCAAATTTCCTGACTTTGACCAAGACGATTTTATTACAATAGATGAACTAAATCAATATAGACGATTTTATTTGACTTCCTTAATAACCCAAGAAAAAGGAGAAATTGCATTAATTGATAGAGATGTAATGGAAGCAATAAAAAACAATTCCATTCTTTCCGAAAATATTCAAGACGAAATAGAAGCAGACCTTACGTTCGGACAAAAACTTGCTGACAATGTTGCTGCATTTGGTGGCAGTTGGACATTCATCATCACCTTTTTTTCTTTCATCTTAATTTGGATGATTATTAATATTTGGTTTTTAGCAACAAGTCCTTTTGACCCGTTCCCTTTTATATTACTGAACCTTATTCTTTCTTGTTTGGCGGCAATTCAAGCACCCATAATTATGATGAGCCAAAACAGACAGGAACAAAAAGACAGGCAAAGAAGCGAGCACGATTACAAAATCAATTTAAAAGCAGAACTTGAAATAAAATTGTTGAGTGAAAAAATTGACCATTTATTGGTACATCAAAATAAAAAATTATTAGAAATTCAAGAAGTTCAGACTGACTATTTAGAAGACCTTATGAAAGAACTTAAAAAGAAATAAAATTAGAACACTGTAAACAAAAAGTAGTTCCATTACCACACTTTTTATTTAGACTAGGAAGTGTCTCCTCCTGAAAAAAGTTTACAGTTAAATTGATTCACCCTGCTATAGATTTTAAGTTTTCATTTAGTCCTGTATAAGGAATTTGAAAAGCACAAAGCTTGTCTTTGTTTACAAATTCTTCCATACTAAGCATCTGCATTTGGAATCTGTCTTGAGGGGGTAAATAGGGCATATTTGATAGATGTTTTCTCTTTTTAAATCGCCAATTACAAATTCTTTTCCTGTTGTTATTTTGATATATTTACAAGTAAATAAATGGTGATTTTTTCACATAATGCCCATTGGATTAAAGTGTAACAGAAGGAAACAATATAAAAATATAAAACAATGCAAGACATACTATTTGACTTTATAGCAAAATACATTTCGCTGACAGACGATGAGAGAAACGCACTGCTTTCGTTAGACCTATTTCGCTCTGTGAAGAAGGGGACTATTTTACTAAAAGAAGGACAGAAATCGAAGGATGTATATTTTATTCTAAAAGGATGTATTAGGAAATATTATATCATAAATGGGGAAGAAAAAACTACCGACTTTTATACAGAAATGGAAGGTTTAACACCCCATTGTGTCACAAATAATGCCCCCTCTGAATATTTCATAAGTTGTGTAGAAGATACCATACTAACGGTTGCAAACCCTGATATTGGAGTTGAAATAAATGCCAAATTTCCAAAATTTGACATCATGTGTAGAATGTTGTCGGAAGAATTGTTGGCCAAAGAACAAATTAATTTTGATGAGTTTAAGACTTCTTCACCAGAACAACGATACCTTAACTTAGTACAAAAAAGGCCAGATCTTATTCAACGTGTGCCACAACACCAATTAGCGAGCTTTTTAGGTATAAAACCTCAGTCATTAAGCAGACTAAGAGCACGAATTCTTGAAAAAAAGAGCTAAAATTTATTTCTTAACTTAAGTGAACGATTTATAGTAGCTCGCCAATTTACTTTTGCAGTATCATTTAAATTAAAAAAGATATGCAAAAGAAAATTTTATGGATTGGGCTTACTTTAGTTTTGAAAAGTAGTTTACAGCTGAATGCACAATATGCTAAAACAGACAGCACTTACAAACGGTGCTTCGTTGGGACTTCTTTATTTGTTCTATTGGGCAATTTTGATACAAAAAACCCACCCAACTTTGTACAATTAGATTTAGGTTATCGGATTACTGGAAAAGATGTAATAAGAGTATCTCCAAAAACTTGGAGATATGCTTGGCCTAATGGTATTCACCCATTTCTTAACGATGCATATTATAAGCCTGAAGAAAAATTCCCAGGTTATGTGCGTGAATTTGGCATAACATTCTCTTACCAAAGATTTATTTGGAAGGGTTTGTTTGCCCAATTGGATGTAATGCCTACTTGGCAAATTTTTGTTAATGATAATGCTAAGAAAATTGACGATGGTTTTCAGATTTTCAATTCATATCGTGTTGGTTATCATATCAAACTCTTTAAGGACAAATTTTTCTTTCAGCCATCAATATGTGTGACACATCGTGCTTTTCATACAGAATTGCCTGATGGATTTAAACAGTTAGATGATAAATGGTCAAAATTCATCTTCCCAGAACCAGGACTTAATGTCGGATTTAATTTTTAGGTAAAAATTTAGGAATACAAAAAACACAAATTATGAATACACAAAATGTGCTAGAAGATATCAAAGTCAGTGTGAAACTAAAGCTTGCTTCACTATGGGCGAGTTTTATGTTTCTCTATATCTATGTTGACTATTTCGCCTTATATATGCCGAATAAAATAGATGATATTCTGAAAGGTAAGGTATTTGTTTTTCAAATTACGCAAGGATTTCTTTTGGCAGCACTCGTCTCAGTTACTATTCCAGTACTGATGATTTTCCTTTCTGTTGCCTTAAGGGCTAATGTAAATCGCTGGTTAAATATTATTATAGCAGCGGTGTATATTCCCTATACATTGTTTAATTTGGCAGGATTGGCTTGGATGCACATGGTTTTTGGTGCTGTGGTAGAAGTCGTAATACTTTGTCTAATTATCTTTTATGCATGGAAATGGCCTTCACAACCAAGTGTCTAACTAAATAGAAAATTATAACTAATTATCATTGAATCGTATAATAAAAAATCAATAAAATGTTTTACTAAAAACAAATGCTGAATGGAAAAACCCCAATCAAATCAAAAAGGAATATCCAAGTGCAAGTACTTTAAATGATAAGAGTATTATTTAACATCGAAGGAAACAGTTAGAGATTGATTGTAAAGATAAATTATGATTCCCAAATGGTTTCGATAAGATTTACTTGAACACATACAGTATATGCTAAAACTCAAGGCTAGTTTTTCGGTAAAATGTTCTTTTCTTTTTCATAACTTCGTTTAGTTGTTCTTATGCACAAAATTTTTCCTGCAAGTATTCTAAACACTCTAAAATTCAGAGACAAAGCAAATAATAATGAATTTTTTAAACCTATTTATAGACTATGGAATCATAACAATAATTTTATTGATTGTTCTATCTTTTGTTGCAGGCTTTATTGATGCTGTTGTAGGAGGTGGTGGACTTATTCAAATTCCCGCTTTACTTATCTCACTTCCAAAGACACCTTTGCCGACAATTTTAGGGACTAATAAAATTGCAGCTTTAGCAGGAACAAGTATTTCGGCAGTACAATACGCTAAACGAATAAAGTTCAACTATAAATTACTTCTTGCAATTTCAATTTGTGCAGTACTTACTTCATTTTTAGGTGCAAAAGTCGTAAGCTTGATTAATGTAAATACTTTGAAACCTGTTATTTTAGTTGTGTTAATCGCTATTGCAATTTACACATTTCTGAAAAAGGATTTAGGTGCTGTACAGACAAAGAATTTATCTTTTCATAAACAATTAATTTACGGTGTTCTAATTGGACTTATTGTTGGTTTTTATGACGGCTTTTTCGGACCAGGAACAGGAAGCTTTTTTGTTTTAGGTTTCGTAGTCATTTTAGGATTTGAATTTGTGCAGGCATCTGCTTATTCCAAAGTCATCAACTGCATGACAAATATTTCAGCACTAATCGTTTTTATCAGGCAAGGAAATTATTTGCTGGAACTTGCAATTATAATGTCAGTCAGTAACATTACAGGAAATTTTATTGGAACAAGACTTGCATTAAAAAAAGGGAATACCTTTGTAAGGACGATTTTTTTAGTGATAGTAACCTTAATGATTTTGAGATATGGTTATGACATATTTATTAAAAACTAAAGGAAAATGACAAGTTTTATGTCAGCAGGTTAAAAATAAGATCAATTAGCTGTTTTAGATAAAATATTTATAGCTTCAATTGAACAATCTAATTATCCTAATGAATCTATTTTTTGTATTCTGCAAATAAATTATTGCTAGAAGATAGGTTTGAAAATAAGAATATGGAGCTTAAATTTACGACATTCCTATTGGTAAGATATTAGGTTTACCGAGGCAATTTTTAGTATTTTTTGCTAGTTTAATGGTGTTAAGTATGAATAATACTAGAGTTTATATATGGTAGGGAAGAAAAAAGAAATCTACAGTAAAAAAGGATGAAAAGATTAAGAACGCTAATATTGCTTATATTCATTAGTGCAGAGCTATTGGCTAAAATAGATAAACCAACTCTTTTCATCAACTGTTCAAAAGAATGTTATCAGGACTTTTTACGTACTGAATTAAGTTATTTCGATTTTGTAAGAGATCGTTTTGAAGCAGATATTCAAATACTTATTATCGAGCAAGAACAATCAAATGGAGGAAAGCAGTTCACACTTCAGTTCATTGGTAATAATAATTGGGCGAGCAAAAGCGACACTATTCTTTTAAGTGTTTTACAAGCAGCTACTCCTGATGAAATAAGAGCAAAATTTTTGCAACAAATTAGTATATATCTAGTTCGTGTAATTTCATTAAATAGTATAAATGATAATTTATTGATTAGATTTCCTAGACGCGAAACAGCAGAAATAGATACAGTAAAAGACAAGTGGAATTTTTGGGTGTTTTCTCCAGGAATAGAAGGCTGGGCAGAGGGAGGGACTAACAATATGTGGGCAAACTTAAAAAGTGATTTTACGATTAGGAGAATTGATAATCAATCAAAATTTATCGCTAAGCCATACTACAATTTAGTATCTTCTTTCTTTAATTTGAATTCGGTAAAATTATCGGGTACAGCAGCCGATTATGGTATTAATTTATTGTATGCAAAATCCCTTAATCAGCATTGGAGTTTTGGTGGAATTACACAATTAGGACACAATTATTTTTTAAATATTGCCAGAACTTATAAAGTTGCTCCTGTAATAGAATACAATATTTTTCCATTTTCTATTAATACTATTAAGCAAATTAGAATTGCCTACCAAATTGGAGTGAGCAATTTTAACTATATTGATACAACGGTTTTTAATTTAATTAGTGAAACTCGACCTTATAACAGATTGACACTTAATATCGAATACAACAGGCCTTGGGGGAGTATAATGACAGGATTATACTATAATGCGTATTTAGATAATTTTAATCAGAATAGGAGCGGATTCAATGCAAATTTTTCTTTGAGAATATTTGAAGGATTTTCTTTAATATTTGAAGGAGAGGGATTTTTTATGAACGATCAGATTTCACTTTTAAGAAAACCTTTACCCAATGAAGCCTATCTTTTAGGCACACAACAATTAAGGGCAAAATTCAACTACCGACTAAATTTTGGAATCAGATATACCTTTGGAAGTATTTTCAATAATATTGTTAATCCAAGATTTGGAAATATAGAATAGTTGAATAAACCTATAAATTATAAAAGCAAAAATATTTTCAAGCAGATTGCCAAAGCCTCACTATCTTGTAAATAAACTAAGGTTATATCAAACAGCTTACAAAGTCAACCTTATAAAATTGTTTTAAAAAAACCTTATACTTCAAAAAAATAAAAAATGTAAAGCCACTTCATTTACTAGTCATTCTCCATTTCCTAGAAAAGAAAATAATTTCTTCAGCTACGATAGAATAGAAGAAACATATCAATTTTCATAAAAAATACTTTTCAATGAAAGCCATTGATTTTCATAATATCAATTGATTTACAGAATTTTTCATTTATTTTTTAATCATTTTGATAACCGCATCGATTCGAAATTGTCTTTCAAATCGACCCCGCTCAATTTTAGTCTGAAAGATTCATGAATCAAATAACATAGTTTATCGGCAGCGTATTCGATGGGCAAACCTTTAGGTCGAATATTGGAAATACAATTTCTTTGATGGTCT
Organism: Cytophagales bacterium; assembly: GCA_004294225.1. Taxonomy (GTDB): domain Bacteria; phylum Bacteroidota; class Bacteroidia; order Cytophagales; family Cytophagaceae; genus REBA01. Next base: position 50,778 of record REBA01000011.1, read on the forward strand.
GTTTTTCCTAGCTCAGGTTTGTAAGTGAAATAAACGCCCATGCTATCGGTAGCACTCAAACCCGGTCTTTCGCCTATCAGCACAATTACAATTTTACTTCCTAACAGCGAACCAATAGGATCGCCAATAGCAACTCGACCATATTTTACTAAGCTCAACCTCGAAAAAGTATAATTGCTAGTTTGCAGCTTTTCGGTTACCAATTGAATAAAACTAACCGCATTTGTTGCGATTGCATTGGCGGCCAAACCATCGCAGACTACAAATCCAATATCTGCTTTCTCAATAGCAAGTTTTGAAATCAAATCTGTAGAAGTCGCAGAGAGCTTTCGTCCCAAATCGGGTCTTTGCAAATACTCTTCCTTCGAACTGGCTTCGCTAGCTAGTAAAAGAGGGTTGAAACCCATTTTCGATAAATTATTGGCGATTTCCTCAAAGTTGAGCTCAGTATGAACCGCATCTTTTGCTAGTGCTAAATCGACATTGAATTTAAGCATTTCTTTAGTTGGAATGCTGATGCCCGCCAAACCTAGATCTATTCTAGCATCGTTATAATTTCTTAAAAGATCGGCACTTTTTTTAGGTGTATTATTCAAGCAAATGAGAAATAGAAATGAAATTATTGGTTGTAGAAATATTAAAATTGGGGTCCATCATCTGATGTTCCAATAGCCAATTTTCAAATTCAGGAGCGGGTTTCAAACCCAGTATTTTTCTAATATACAGCACATCTTGAAAGCTCGTACTTTGATAATTGAGCATGATGTCGTCTGCACCCGGAACGCCCATCACAAAAGTACAACCAGCGGTGGCAAGTAAGGTCAAAAGATTGTCCATGTCATCTTGATCTGCCTGTGCATGGTTGGTGTAACATACATCGCAGCCCATGGGCAAACCTAATAATTTTCCACAAAAATGATCTTCTAATCCAGCCCTCGTAATTTGTTTGCCGTCATATAAATATTCGGGACCAATGAACCCTACTACCGTATTGACCAAAAAGGGATTAAAAGCTCTTGCAACGGCATAAGCTCGGGCTTCGCACGTTTGTTGATCTACACCATGGTGGGCATTAGAAGAAAGTGCCGAACCTTGTCCTGTCTCAAAATACATGACTTGCGACCCTCTCTTTAAACTCTTACCTGCTTCCATTCCTTCTTTTAATATGGATAGATTAATGCCAAAGCTCGTATTGGCATTTTGTGTCCCTGCAATAGATTGAAAAACTAAATCAACAGGGATCTTATTTTCAATCATTTTGAGGGTGCTGGTAATATGGGTGAGCACACAACTTTGGGTTGGAATTTGATAGCGCTCTCTGATAGCATCTATCATTTGTACCAATTTAGAACAACCATCGATGGAGTCGGTGGCAGGATTGATACCCACCATGGCGTCTCCCACACCCAATCGAAGCCCATCAATCATACTTGCGGCTATACCTCGATAGTCATCGGTAGGGTGGTTTGGTTGTAAGCGAGAAGAAAATCTCCCTTTCAAACCCATCGTTGACCTGAATTTTGTAATCACTTCACATTTTTTTGCAACCAAAATCAAATCTTGATTTCGCATAAGTTTGCTGACCGCAGCAGCCATTTCGGGAGTAATTCCCAATTTTATCTCCTGTAATTTCTTAGTTGACGCTTCGTTAGAAAGCAACCAATCACGAAATTGACCAACAGTTAAGTGCGAAATAGGCTGAAAAGCTTCTGAATCGTGCGTATCGATGATTAACCGTGAAACCTCATCAGTTTCGTAAGGAATCACCAGTTCAGAAAGAAAGGTCTTTAGAGGAACATCTGCCAAAGCCAACTGGGCTGCCACACGATCGGTCATCGAACTTGCGGATAATCCTGCCAACTGATCGCCAGACCGAAGTGGACTTGCCTTTGCCAAAAGCGTTTTTAAGTCCGTAAAAGTATAGTTTTGATGGTTGATCGTAGCTGAATACATCTTAAGCAAGATACAAATTGGTGTTGAACCATAATTTTGTTTTTTCAAAATCATTTACAACTTGTAACTAATATAATAATTTGTGGAAATATTAAATAGTCTAGCGAGAAAAATGTCCTGAATTAGTTTTTAGATAATTTATTGTAAAAATAGATTAAAAAATAAATTACTCTTGATTCTGATTGGAATGAATATTCAAAATATGACCTATAGATTTAATGATTATTTCAAAAGGGGCTCCTATTTATTGAAGTCCCTTTCAAAATAATTTGCAGTAGAAAACACTTTTTTTTGAGATGTTTTTTTAGCAAATAGTGTTAATAATAATAAAAGCTCTAAATAAATTAATCAAAAGCAAAAATGAATGCAAGTTCTATATTATTTACTAATTTTGACGATGAATTTTTAATGGATTAAATAACAAAAAAATATGAAAAAAAGCATATTGCTTTTACTTACTGTACTAAGCACAATCATTTCAAGGGCACAAACAATTTCTTCGCCCGATAATCAGTTAAAACTAAAGTTTAGCTTAACAGCCACAGGGGAACCTACTTATGCACTAACCTACAAAGCACTTGATGTAATTAAAACATCAAAACTAGGACTTGAACTTAGAGATTCTGCTGCCTTGAACAATGGTTTTGTAATTGCGGATAGTAAAAATAGAACATTTGATGAAACTTGGACTCCTGTATGGGGTGAACTAAAAAATATTCGTAATAACTACAACGAATTGGCTGTTACTTTAAATCAGCCAAGCACCGAACGTACCCTTATTATTCGTTTTAGAGTATTCAACGACGGTTTAGGCTTTCGTTACGAATTTCCTGATCAGAAAAACTTAACACACTTTATTGTTAAAGAGGAATGTACGGAATTTGTTATGGCTGGAGACCACAAAGCTTTTTGGTTAGCAGGTGATCACGATTCGCAAGAAGAAAAAACCATTACCTCTAAATTGTCAGAAATTAAAGGATTAATGAAAGAGGCTTCTAATAAAAAAGCAGCTCAGTATACCGCTGGAGGAGCCTATGTTCAAACTCCATTAATGCTCAAAAGCAGCAATGGTCTTTATATTAATATACACGAAGCGGCTTTAATTGATTATAGTTGTATGGCATTGGCTTTAAATGACAAAACAATGACCTTTAAGTCTTGGTTAACTCCAGATCCAAATGGAGATAAGGGACATTTACAAACTGCAACTGTATCGCCTTGGAGAACAGTTGTGGTGAGCGATAAAGCTACCGATATTTTAGCCTCTAAATTGATTCTGAACTTGAACGAACCTACTAAATATACTGACGTATCGTGGATAAAGCCAGTAAAATATATAGGTGTATGGTGGGATATGATTTCTATGAGGAGCTCTTGGGCGTATGCCAATAATGTAAATGTAAAACTTGGCTTAACTGATTTTTCTAAATTAAAACCCAATGGAATGCATGCTGCAAATACCACCAATGTAAAGCGTTACGTTGATTTTGCATCAAAACATGGTTTTGATGCTGTATTGGTGGAAGGTTGGAATGTAGGATGGGAAGACTGGTTGTATAAATCAAAAGATTACGTGTTCGATTTTGTTACACCTTACCCTGATTTTAATGTCGCTGAAATACGCGATTATGCAAAATCAAAAGGTGTAAAAATGATGATGCACCACGAATCGTCGAGCTCGGTGCGCAACTACGAGCGCCATATGGATACAGCATACAAATTTATGGTTGCCAATGGTTACAATGCTGTAAAAAGTGGATATGTTGGCGAAATTATTCCTCGTGGCGAATACCACTACGGACAATATATGGTAAACCATTTCCTGTATGCTATTGAAAAAGCGGCTGAGTATAAAATTATGGTAAACGCACACGAAGCCGTTCGCCCTACAGGTTTATGCCGTACATTTCCTAACTTAATAGGGAATGAATCGGCTCGTGGAATGGAGTATGAGTCTTTTGGCGGTAACAATGTTGACCATAACACAATTCTTCCTTTTACTCGTTTAATGGGCGGACCTATGGATTTTACACCAGGTATTTTCGAAACACGATTTTCTGATTTCGTTCCATGGCACAAGGGCAAGGTTCATTCAACTTTAGTTCGCCAGTTAGCATTGTATGTAACCATGTACAGCCCATTACAAATGGCTGCCGACTTCCCCGAGCATTACGAAAAATACTTGGATGCCTTCCAGTTTATTAAAGATGTAGCTATAGATTGGGACGATTCAAAATACATTGAAGCAGAACCCGGTGATTACATCACAGTGGCTCGTAAAGCTAAAGGAACGGACAATTGGTTTGTAGGTGCTATTAATGATGAGAATGTTCGTAATGCAGTTATTCCTTTCAACTATTTGGAGGAGCAAACAGATTATATAGCTACTATTTATGCAGATGCACCGAATGCACATTGGGAAAACAACCCCAAAGCATATACTATTCGCAAAGTAATTGTTACTAACAAATCGGTATTAACACAACGCCTAGCCTCTGGTGGCGGCGTTGCTATTAGCATAAAAAAGGCCACCAAAAATCAATTAAAAGGATTAAAGAAATTGTAATACAATTTTAAGAAACAAGAGAATAGGAGGTTCAGAAATGAATATCCTATTTTCATATTTAGCTCATTAAATTTTTTTTAAACTATTATCTCCAATGAAAAACTTATCATTATCCCTTGCACTTACTTGTTTGATTGCTTTTCAGATTTCTGCCTTAGATTACAATATTTTAGATTACGGTGCTGAAAAAGATAAACTCTCCACTGCTGCTATTCAAAAGGCAGTAGATCTTTGTACTTCAAATGGCGGAGGAAAAGTAATCGTTCCTACTGGGACATTTATCACTGGTTCGATTATTCTTAAAAGCAATGTGAACCTTTATTTAGAAAACGGAGCCATATTATTAGGTAGTACTGATATTCAGGATTATAAGGTTTCTGGAGTAAAAAGAGGGATAATATTTGCCGAAGATGCAATAAACTTAGGTGTTTCTGGATTAGGAACCATAGATGCCAATGGAGATAGTTTTTATGATCTTACAAAAAATCATACTTACGAAGAATTCAATAAAAACAAAACCAGACAAAAGGAACGCTATATGGCTGAAGGTACCTTCTTCACTGATGGGCCCGCCAAAAGAACAATAGATATAGCCATGACCTTGGTATTCTTCCATTGCAATAAGGTGTTTATAAACGGAATTACTATAAAAAACACTCCATTATGGGCTACAAGATTTGGCTATTGCGACGGAGTACTTATTGATGGCGTTAATATTCAAAACAATCTACTTATACCCAATAGTGATGGTATTCATTGCACCACTTCACGAAATATCCTTATCTCTAATTGTAATATTGTTGCTGGAGATGATGCTATTGTGCTCACAGGTTTTACAAGAGATGAAGAAACACCAGGTTTTAACTCTACCGAACAAGATAAACACAAATATGGTAATAAAACCATTTACGGTGAAAACATGACTGTTATTAATTGCCTGTTGAAATCTCGTTCATCTGGCATTCGAATTGGTTATGGGCAACACCCCATTCGTAGATGTACTTTTTCGAACATTGTAATTTATGATTCACATCGTGGTATAGGTATTTTTGCTCACGATGCTTCTGATATTGAAGAACTTGTTTTTTCAAATATTACCATTGAAACTAGGCTGCACAATGGTCAGTGGTGGGGACATGGTGAACCCATTCATTTGTCATGTATTTCTAGATTTGAAGGAAAATTAGCTGGTCAAATAAAAAATGTACAGTTCAATAATATTGTTTCAACAGGCGAACAAGGGATACTTGTTTTTGGACAGAAAGAATCTCCTATGGAAAATATAGAATTCAATAATGTTCAATTGCGGATGCGAAAAGGAAAAGAAACCATGGGTTATGGAGGGAATTTTGATTTGCGTCCAGCTACACCAAAAGATATGCAGATTTTCGAGCATGATATTTCTGGTATTTATGCTCAATATGTGAATAATTTATCTATTCGAGGCTTCAGCCTGAAATGGAACAATGACTTGCCTACTTTTTTTACTCATGGTATTGAATGTGTAGAGGTGAAGGATTTACTAATCAATGATTTTTTTGGAACTTCTAATCCCAATTCAGTAGGGAGTAAAAAAATTCAAATTCAAAATTCTAGCTACAGAAAATAAAGCTAAAACTTTTTAGTTATTTTGGTATTGTATATTGTGAAACTCATTTTTAAATTTAACAAAATGGCTAAAGCAAGTTTTATGTTGGTAGATGCACTTCGAAAAACTGCCAAAAATATTCAATCTGGTAAACCATACGAATGGGGACATATGGGAAGTTGTAATTGTGGTAATTTGGCTCAAACATTGTTGAATATTTCTAAAGGCGATATTCATAGATATGCAATGGATAAATTAGGCGATTGGAGCGAGCAGCTAAATGATTATTGCCCTACTAGCGGACTGCCAATGGATCAACTCATTTCAGGTCTACTTCAAAAAGGTTTATCTACTGATGATCTAAAGCATCTTGAATATTTAACAGACGTCAATGTTATTAAAGCTACAGGTCGTATTCATTTACGAAATAATATTTTGCAAGACGTAGTAGATTATATGAATGCTTGGGCAAATTTGTTAGAGTCAGAATTGCTTTCTCCCATTTATATAGGATTTAAAAACGAATCGAAACCAACTACTCACTCTGATTTAAGTCTAGTTTAGCCTAAATGGGATGGAGTATTTCAATTTTATCAATAGCAAAATAGATTTTGATTTTTTTTAATTTATGGTAAGTTCGAAAAAACCCTATTTTATAAGCTTTGTTTGGGAAAGATTGCGAAGGAGAAAAAGTTTGTTGCCAATTTTATTCGCATTGTTAAGCTTACTTTAAATTTTTAGGTCTATCATGCTTCGCTAAACATAGATTAGAGATAGTGTATTTTTAATAAAAAAGGGGTGTAATAGTATCACACCCCTTTTTTATTAAAAATATTGTTTATTATCGAATATTTATTTTTTCTGATTTTACAGATTTATCAGTGTTTACTTTTAGTATATACAAACCCTTCGGAACACCCTCAGTGTTTAAAATTAAAGGAATATTATCATTACAAACTATATTTTTAATTTCTTTTCCATCAATAGAAATTAAAGAAACATTTTTTAAATTATTATTTCCTGTATAGTCTATATTTATTTCATTGTAGTAAACTTCAGTTGGGTATATCTTTAAATTTGAGGAATTAAGTGTTTCTTCTATTGCAGTTGTATTATCTTCAAATACCAAAGTACTAACACTTTTAGCTGGTAATGAAAAACTATTATTCATAACAGTATTGATAAGTTCCCCAGTTTCGTTGGCACTATATCTATATACTTTGAAGGAGGCAGGTAAGGTTGTTTTTCCTGTACTTAATGATACTGTTTTTGAGGTAGTTCCATTATTGATAGCTACTATCACTATACCTTTGTTTCTTTTGAATGCTGTAACTAGTATTTCCTTATCTGTAGCACTTGACTCCACATTAATAAATCCAGGAAGAATGTGTTTGTAATACATCTTCATGGAATTCCCTGTATGGGTTAATAAATTATCTTTGACAAGGTTTTCATTAAAATACCAAAACACCCATCCAGAAATGTGACCAAATTTTAGTGCTAAGTGCATAGATTGAGCAAATTTTAATCCATTAGTCAAATCATTGGGTACAAGATTTCCTGTTTCAGTCATCCAAAGAGGTTTTCCATTCTTTACAGTTATTTCATTGTATAAATTCGTCCAACCTGTGGCAGTACCAAAATCGTTTGCTACCCCATCAAGGTATCCATGTACAGCAAAGATATCAAGATAGTCTTTACCAGAAGTAGATTGGGTGAAAAGCTGATTCACGTATTCTCTATTTCCTCCCCATGAATATTCTGCCATGTGTTCAGGACCAAAGAACAATTGTGGTAATCCTTCCTTTTTAAACCTAGCACCAATTACTTTTAGAGCATCTGCATAGGGCTTTTGAGCTAAAACACAAGATTGAAAAGGATTTGGAAATAAAGCTTCATTCTGAATACTTATTGCGTAAAGATCTATTCCAGTTTGTTTCTTAATGGTTTTTACATAAGCTACTAGATACTCAGCATATTCTTCATACATATCTGATCTTAATACCCCTCCGCACATTTTGCGATTCTCTGGTATAGGGTAGCTCCAAGGTTTAGGGCAATTCCAGCAATTATAGCATTCGTCTGGTATTGTTTTAGGATCAGAAAAATCCTTCATCCAATAGGGTGGAGTCCATACACTAGCAATAATTTTTATGCCTCTTGCATTTAAATCTTTTAAAAATGGAAATTGTTTTCCATTACCTGTTGTTGCTCCAAATTTTAATTTTGATTCATCTAATACATTAGGATCATTATTGTCATTTACAGGCTCTAAATCTTCAAAAATCTCTGTTCTGAAAATTGTAGAACCTAGTTTATCAATAGTGACATCAAGAAACCCTTTGTCATGGTATGGGGCACTTTCCCACCATACTTTTTTAGGTCCGAAGCCTCCAAACCCGGTAATAGTTTGATATTCTTTATCAAGGTTTATTTGAATTGTTTGTTGGGCAAAGCTTTTGTTTAAACTAAAAACAATGGATAATATCCACACAATTGGAAATAGTTTTTTCATAGTAATAGAGTTAAATTAATATTATTAAATTTATAAAAAAACTTTATAAATTCATATAAATCGGATATTTTTTTAAATATTTTTAAATTTTTACTTATAAAGCTGAGTTGTCAAAATGTAAAGTGTGCATATATTACAAATACGAATAGCCATTAATCTATACAGTTTACCTATAAAATATTATTTACTAGGGAGATAGGAAAAAATAAAGGTATTCAATAATGTTAAAGGAGGGTGTAGAGATGTGTAAAAATTCTACCATTACTATTAGCTTGATTAGTTGAGGACTAAAAACAATCATTTTGAATAGGAATGTACTAAATACAAAACAATGTTTGATATTTACTTTTTAGATTGATTTACTTGGTTAGAATCTATGCCAAAATATACGACCATTTGCGGATTGGTTGTTTTTACTGTAGCCAATATACTCGAATCTGCCTTGCTTCCCCATAAAAATACTTTTTTAAGATTTTTACAATCTTTTAGATGATTGATACCTTCATTGGTAATAGAAGTATTATATAAATTGAGAATTTCTAAATATTTTAATTCTTTTATGTAAGACAAACTTTTATTTGTAATCGCAGTATTTTGCAAATAAAGTTGATTAAGATTTTCAAATTTTTGTATTTCTTTCAAATCTTCATCTTTGACAGAAGAATTAGAAAGATGGAGATAGACTATATTTTTGTTTATTGCTTCTAATTTACTGATTACTGCTTTATTTACCGACTGAGGTGTTTTGAATTGAACATCTAATTTTGATTCGTTTTTACTAATTCTCAAGACTAAAATTGAAGTGTTATAATATTGGTTTAAAGCTTCCTCACTTAATTCGGGTACTTTGATTTGCTCTATTAAGGAAGTTCCGGAGGAAGAGGGGGTATAGTAATTACTAAGCAAATCGATCACTTCTCGACTAGGTGATAAATCTTGAACAATTTTTTGATTTTCGGCTCCATTTTTAATCCACCAATAGATTATTTGTAATTCTTCTTTAGTCAATGGCGTTTTCCCATCTGGTGGCATGGCTCTTTTTTCGGAACTGGGTAGGGTAGCCAAATGATAAAGTTCACTTTTTTCGGGATTGCCTTTTATGATTACTTTGCCACTTTCACCTCCTTTTAATAATAAGTCGTAATCATCTATTCTTAGTCCTCCTTTTATTTTATCGGCATTGTGGCAAGAGATACATTTTTTTTCAAAAATTGGCAACACAATATCTTCAAATACAATAGCTTTATTGATGTCTGTGATTATTTTTTTTGGTTTGTAATTCCATGGAGCATGTTCGCTAAGGTAGCTAGATCCATGTGTTAAAACCCCTCCATAATGACCTGTAATAGAAATAAATAACACACATAAAAATAGTGTGATGATGTATAGATAACGATATATTTTTAGATTTTTCTTAAAGGATATAGTATGAAATATTAATAGTAAAGTATTTAAAAGCAAAAAGAAATAAGCGGTGTACATGTGATTATTGATGCTATCTAAATCATAATCTCCTGAGGTAGAAAGTAAATAACCCATAACAATTGAAATTATTGAGCTCACTAATGTCAATAGAGTCAACAGACCTATAAGTGGGGGAGAAATTATTATTTTTTTTATGTGGGCATATATTTCAATAAAGAATATGCCCACTATAAGACCTATGGGTAAGTGAACAAAAAGTGGATGAAACCTACCAATAAATAAATTTATATATTCAAATCTGCTTTCTTCTGAAACATTACCGTTGTTTGCAATAAGCCATAAGTTAGGTATTAAAAAAAAACAAATTAAAAGCGGTACTTTTTTCATTAATTATTGAATTTTTTCAAATTTATAAGGATATACTTTTCCAGAATTCCATTGAGTTACATAAATGTTACCTTCTTGATCTAATGCTACATCGTGAGGAAATTGAAACTTGTTAAAAGTTTGAGTTAGCGGTTGCATTATTCCATTCACGATATTAGGCTTGTTTGCACCAAGTGCTGATACAGGGATGTTGTTCTTATCTAGTATCAATACACAACCTTTAATTAAATCTTCCTTCCAATATAGGTCTGAAGAGCATTTCAATACAGCCATATACACAAAATCACCAAACACAACAGGTCTGCAATTCCAAATATTAGAAAATTGAATTTTAGAAAGGTATTTTCCATCTAGAGTGAACCGTTTTAATTGATGTTTCATCCTATCAGTAATCAACAAAACTGGATTTTTGGGATCTCTGTTATCATATGCAATTCCATGGCATTGAGTAAATTTTTCATTTTCTTCTCCTCTTCCTCCAAAAATATTTTTTACAACACCATTTGCATCATAGTGGGTAATATATTGCTCTCCATAGCCATCGGCTACATAAAATTCCCCATTAGGTAAGACTGTTACTTCTGTAGGGGCGTACCAACAACCATCGTATTTGTATTTACCAGTTTCTAGAGGAGCATTTAATTTGAAAATTACTTTACCATCTACAGTTGTTTTAAATACTTGTCGGCGGTGTTGGTCGGTGATAAATAAAGTGTCTTCACCGTTTTGATGTAGCAAAGTTAGCCCATGTGCTCCAGGAAAATCAATTCCCCAAGTGGAAATTAATTTTCCTTTAGGGCTACATATAATGATATTGTTTTTTAATTCATTAGTATTAAATATCATTCTTCCTTGGCTATCTTGAACCATTTCATGGCAGTCATTCACAGGTAGGTTACCAAAGTCAGCCCAATTAGGGACATATCTGTATCGGTGATTTCCTTGACCTAAAATGATATCCTCTTTTGCTTTCCCAAAATTTACATTGGGGATGCTGATACCTATACTTGCTGCAGTTAAAGTTTTGTTAAAAGCTCTTCGGTTTATTTTCATTATTTTATGATAATACTTGTTTTACAATTTGACCATGTACATCGGTAAGCCTAAAATCTCTACCTTGATAGAAATAAGTTAATTGTTCGTGGTTCATTCCCAATAGGTGTAATATGGTAGCCTGAAAATCGTGCACATGAACTTTATCTTTTATAACATTGAAACTAATTTCATCGGTTTCCCCATGGGTATATCCTGCTTTCACACCTGCTCCAGCCATCCAAACGGTAAATGCATCAGGATTATGATCTCTACCTATGTTTTTAGGATTTGCTCCAGGTCTTATTTCCCTAATTGGCGTTCTGCCAAATTCTCCCCCCCATACTATAAGAGTTTCCTCGAGAAGTCCTCTTTGCTTCAAGTCTTCAAGTAGAGCAGTCATTGCTTGGTCTATCTCTTTACACCGCTCTACAAAGCCTCCAGTGAGTGAAGTGAAATCATCGGCACCGTGAGAATCCCAACCCCAATGAAACAATTGAACATACCTTACGCCTTGTTCTACTAATCTTCTTGCTAATAGACAGTTATTAGCAAACGAGGATTTTCCTGGTTGTGTACCATACATTTGATGAATGTAAGCTGGCTCTTTAGAAATATCCATAACTTCAGGAACGGATATTTGCATTTTGTACGCCATTTCGTATTGTGCAATTCTAGTGTTTATTTCTGGGTCATTATATTCTGCCAAATGCTCTTTATTGATTTCATTAATGGTATTAATAATGTCACCTTTGATTGTTCTGTCTTGGTTATGCGGATCTGATACGTATAATACAGGATCTCCTTCAGAACGACATTGCACCCCCTGATATACAGATGGTAAAAATCCACTTCCCCATATACTCTTTCCTGCATCGGGTGTTTTTCCTCCAGATGCCAAAACAATAAAACCTGGTAAATTCTCATTTTCACTTCCTAAGCCATAGGTAACCCAAGCACCTATAGCTGGTCTTCCCATCCTTGGCGAGCCCGTATGCATAAATAATTGTGCAGGGGCATGATTGAATTCATTAGTATGCATTGACTTAATGAAGCATACCTCATCTACAGCTCTTGAGAAATTAGGCAAATGATTACTTACCCAAGCTCCAGAATTACCATATTGGTTAAATGAAGCAATTGGGCCAAGCATATTAGGTTTCCCGTTAATAAATGCAAACTTTTTCCCTTCTAATAAAGAGGGAGGACATTCTTTACCATTAAGTTTGTATAATTCTGGTTTGTAGTCGAATAGTTCAATTTGTGAAGGAGCACCAGCCATGTGCATATAAATAATTTTTTTTGCTTTAGCCCTAAAGTGAGATACACTTGGCTCCATAGGGTTGTTAGAAATTTGTGTAGGATTTCCCTTTTTATCAAAAAAAGTGCTGCATCCGCCTAATATAGACGCTGCTGCAATACCCCCGATTCCTGTTGAAAGATTTTGAAGAAAATGCCTTCTAGTAATCTGTTTTAATTGCTCTTGAATTAAATGATCCGTGATTTTTAAATTCATTTTATTCTTTAGTTATAAATTCATCAAGGTTAATTATTGCAGAAGCTACATTTGACAGTGCCGCTAACTGCTGTGATTTATAATCTTCTGGTTCTATCTTTTTTAATTCTACTAAAAGATGTTGCTTCTGAGTGTATTGATCGAAAGATTTCTTATACAAATTATTTAAAATATTGGCTTTATTCTGAGAAGGCTTTTTCAACAATGCTTCGTAATATATATTTTCTATAGCTTTGTCTATAGAATTTGGATAGTGTTCTAATGCCTTACGAGCTAATGCTATTGATGCTTCCACATAAACGGTATCGTTCAATATATTTAGTGATTGAAGTGGGGTGTTAGTTCTAATTCTCCTAACCAAACAGAATTCCCTGGAAGGGCTGTCAAAGTTTAAATATGCTGGGTAAGGGGAGGAGCGTTTGATATATGTATATAAAGCTCTTCTGTATTTGTCTTCTCCTTTGCTTGTAATCCAGTTATTTCCGTTGTAAACTGTTTGCCATATACCATCTGGTTGGTAAGGCATAACACTAGGACCAAACATTTTAGGGCTTAAAATACCAGCTACAGATAATGCTTGATCTCTTATTTGCTCGGAACTCAGTCTAAATCGTGCTCCTCTTAATAAATATTTGTTTTTGGGGTCTATGTTTAAAGCCTCTTTACTCACCACTGATGACTGTCTGTAGGTAGAGGACATGAGTATCGTTTTTATGATTTTCTTCATGCTCCAATTACAATCTTCCATGAAGTAAACAGCTAAATAATCTAGCAATTCGGGATGCGAAGGTTTAGCTCCTTGGCTTCCAAAATCTTCAAGGGTTTCTACAATACCCACACCGAATATTTGCTCCCAAAATCTATTTACTGCTACTCTTGCAGTTAATGGGTTGTTTCTATGGGTTATCCATTGAGCCATCTCAAGTCTATTTTTGGGTGTTGTTTTTATTTCTGAATTTAAAATATGAGGTACGTTGGGGTGAACTGTATCACCTGGAGTTTGTATACTTCCTCTTAGAAAAACTCTTGTTGTTCTTCGCTCAGAGGGTAAAAATTCCCCCATTACTGGTGTACCGACTGGGTCAATCGCCTTCATTAACTCTTGGTGTAGAGAATCTAATATAGGGGCTTTTTTCTTATTTGAGTTGTTGAAATGAAAACTATAAAATAATCCTTTAAGATGTCCATTTTTGTTCTTCTTAAAAACAATATATATATCTTTCTTTCCTGTAATACTTTGAACTACTTTTCCTTCTCTAAAATATATTTCATCAAAAGTAGTTTCGGTGTCAAACATTGCAATAAGTGGACCTTGAGGCGAATTGGTTCTTATCTCTATGATGCACCCCATATTGTTCGACATACTGTAAGCACTATACACCTTAGAATAACTATCTAAATTTGCGTTTTTGAAAGAGATATATGCACCGTCTTTAAGTGGAATTACTTTTTTGTTATCTATCAATACGTCTTTGTGTTCATCACAATCAATAGCTTTGAGAAAGTCTCCGTACAATCTTCTAAATTCTTTAGCATTATTGATTACAGTTTGCTTAGATTTATTGGTGATAAGATTAATTTCCTTCGCAATGGCTTGGGCTTTTTCAAAATCATAATCTAAAGGGGAAAAATATACAGGTGTTTCATCTACATTATCTGCATCGGTTGTTTGGTTGAAATAATCAAAAAATTGATAATATTCTTCATGACGAATAGGGTCGTAGGGATGACCATGGCATTGTGTACAGCCCATGGTAATCCCTTGCCAAACATCAAAAGTAGTATTGGTTCTGTCTATTACGGCAGCTACTCGAAATTCTTCATTATCTGCACCACCTTCATCATTGTTGAGTGTATTTCTATGAAAAGCAGAAGCTAAAATTTGGTCTTCTGTGGCTTTAGGGATTAAATCTCCTGCAAGTTGTTCTATTGTAAAGTCAGTAAATTTTTTATCTTGATTAAAAGCTTTAATTAAATAATCACGGTATCTCCAAATATTTCTAGTTTGATCTTTTTCATAGCCTTTACTATCAGCATACCTCGCCATATCTAACCATATTCCTGCCCATTTTTCTCCATATTTTGGAGAAGATAAATAGTTGTCAATAAGTTTTTCGTAGGCATTTACGCTTTTATCATTGATAAATTGCTCTAATTCGATTGTAGTAGGAGGAATACCAGTAATGTCAAGAGCTATTCGACGAATTAAGGTAGCTTTATCCGCTTCTACATTAGGTTTTAAATTTATATCGTCTTTTTCAGCTTGAGCTAGAATAAAATTATCGATAAAATTTTTTGAAGAAGAAGTAGCTTGGGGGATTTCAGATTTTACAGGAGGAATGAAAGCCCAGTGTTTGTCCCATTTTGCACCTTCATTGATCCATTGCTTTAAAATATCGATATCTTTTACGGATAATTGTTCCTTTCCTAATGGCATTCTGAACTCGTTATCATGGTGAGTGAGTCTTGTAAAAAATTCACTTTCATGTGCTTTACCAGGCACTATACACCACTTTCCACTTTTCCCTTTTCCTAAGGCTTCGTCTCTAAATATAAAGCTAATTCCTCCAGCTTTTTTTACGCCTCCGTGGCAGGAAACACATTTTGCATTAAGTATTGGGCGAACTTGTGTATTAAAATCAATAGAGTTATTATGTGTTCCTGTATAATATATTGATATACAAATTATTAATGCTAAAATTAATAAAAATATAGTATTTGATTTCTTAAAAAACTTCATTTTTATATTATTAAACTACTAATATAGTTTAAAAAATTAATGCTGTAAATTTTATACTAAATTAAAATTGAAATAGGCACTTTTTTAAACTAACTTTGATGCCATAAAAAAATTACTTTTTCTATTTTTAGAGAAAATTATGGATTTCAACATACTTATTTCAAATCTTACCAATCCGACTTTACTTTTTTTCATCTTGGGCATTATTGCTGTAATTCTAAAAAGTGACTTGGAAATCCCTCAGCCATCAAGCAAGTTTATCTCCCTTTATCTATTATTCGCCATTGGCTTTAAGGGTGGTCAAGAATTAGCCCATAGTACTTTTAATGCTGAAATAGCGTATTCTATTTTGTTTGGGATCTTGATAGCTTCAATCATTCCTTTATATACTTTTTTTATTTTAAAGACAAAAATGAGTATAAGTGACTCTGCAGCTGTAGCTGCTACTTATGGCTCTGTAAGTGCTGTAACTTTTGTATCTGCCGTTTCTTTCTTGGAGTTACAACATCAAGATTTTGGTGGTCATATGGTTGCAATTATGGCATTAATGGAATCACCAGCAATTATAGTCGGGGTAATGCTAATGGCGATGTATGATAAAGAAAATAGTAATAAAGGCAATTTGAAGAATATTGTTCACCATTCGTTTACTAATGGTAGTGTATTGTTAATTTTGGGCAGTTTGATTATTGGCTTAATTGCAGACTCCAAACAAGCAGAAGGTATCAAGCCTTTTACTACAGATATTTTTAAGGGTTTTTTAGCTCTTTTTCTTTTAGAGATGGGTATGGTTACAGCCAAAAGGTTTGCAGCTTTTGTAAAATATGGTATGTTTTTATCCTTTTTTGCTATTCTCATACCTGCCTTTAATGGCTGTTTGGTTGCTTATTTTAGTGAAATGGTAACTACTGATATAGGGAATAGATTTATTTTTGCAATCTTAGCAGCTAGTGCATCTTATATAGCAGTTCCAGCAGCTATGAAATTGGCTGCCCCGAAGGCTGACCCAGGTCTTTATATTCCGATGGCATTGGGACTCACTTTTCCATTCAACATCACCATAGGTATGCCTTTGTATTATGCGATTATCAATATGTAAAAAAGAATGAAATAATGATAGTTAGGCTTTTTAAAAGAATTTTATTGGTTACTTTTTTGTGTTTTGGAATAATGTTGTCTAATTCTGTTGCACAAAACACCCGAAAAAGCACATTTAATAACATCGGCTGGTATAATTTTTTTGGTACTTTTAATATCAATAAAAAGTGGAGCATTCTTACCGAGTATCAATTTCGTAGGACTCATTTAATTACTACATGGCAACAAAGTCTTTTGAGGCTAGGGATTAATTATCAATTGTATCCTAATGTTCAACTAAGGGTTGGTTATGCTTGGATAGAAACTTTTCCCTATGGAGAAATACCCATAAATGGTATGGGAAAGCAATTTACTGAGCATAGAATTTTTGAAGCACTAACATTGACCAACAAAACAGGAATTTTTGACATTACTCATCGTTTTATTTTGGAACAAAGATTTGTTGGCAAATACACTTCTTCAATCCTAAACAATGAGGATAAATTTCCTTTGTGGCATAGAATGAGGTATATGCTAAAAATTCAGGTGCCACTAAAAAAAGATTTAAGCTCTGGGCATTTTCCTTACATAGCATTTTATGATGAGGTTTTGATAGGTTTTGGAAAGAATGTAAATGAAAATATATTTGACCAAAATAGAGTAGGGGTATTATTGGGTTATAAATTCAATAATAATTTAAAATTAGAGATTGGGTACTTGAACCAAACTTTGCAATTGGGCAGAAGAGTCAATAATCAAATCGTTTTTCAGTACAATAACGGTTTAATAATAAATACTTTGCTAAATATTGATTTTAGTAAACACTAATATTTCACTTCTATAAATCCACTCTTATTGGCCAAATCTTTTTGTGCTTTACTTGGTTTGCTTTTGGAGCTTTTTTCATTAAGCTTAAAACTATAGAAATAGGTTCCTGGATTAATGAACTCATTGTTTTCGTTTTTACAGTTCCAGAGGAATTCAAGCATATCACCAGAAGCGGTAAAAGGCAAATTCAAGGGGTCAATGCTTTCTAGTTTTTTCAAGAATGTTCCTTCTCTATCAAAAATTGCTAAGTCAAATTTAAAGCCTAGCGTATCTAACCAAAGTGGAATCTGAATCACAAAATCATCGTTTTTACCATCATTATTTGGCGATACAGCATTCCATACAAACACTTCATTGAGGTTAGGTATAGGATTAATGATGATAAATACTGCTTCTCCATTTCCTATATTATTACCATTTATGGCTCTGATTCTATATTTTCCAGGTTTCGCAGATGGGAAAGAATATTCTTTGTCGTTAATAATTAATGTTTTGTAAAGCTGTTCATCTAAAAGCAACTCTACTGTCCAAGGACCTGAAGAGTTATTGGGGTTGATTGTAATTTTAATGATTGAGCCAACAAATCCGCCGCCTTGAATACTTGCCGTAGCTGGGTTTTGACTTTTAGAACTAATAGTAATGTATTGAATAGAAGAACTATTATTGGTAATATCTACACCGTTGACAGTTCTAATATGATATCTACCTGATTTTTCGGTAATAAAATCATAAATAGAATCGTTGATTGCTAGTGTTTTGTATAAGGTGTCGTTCAAATAAAGTGTAACTATCCAAGGGGCAGGAATACTTTCTGATGAAGTAATTATTTTAATAATAGAGCCTACTTCGCCTCCTCCTTGAAGTTTTGCAAAGGCTTGTTTTTTAGGCGTATTCACTTTAGAAGCTCCAGTTGCTTGTCCTTTTTTATTGTCTTTATCATAAATACTTACCAAGGTATAAGTCCCCGTTTTAGTGGGAATAAATTGAAACAAGGCGTTAGGATATATTACTGAATCTACAATAGGTGTTGAAGAATTTTCTGCTAGAAAATTATAAATGATTTTTGCAGGAAAATTCTTATTTCCCAAGAATTGAATATTCAATGCTTGACCCAAATTAACTTCTCCAGATAATACAGCGTTGATGACTGTATTGTCTGTATTAATAATTGTTGCAACACCTATAGCAGTTTGTTCTACATTTTTTCCTGCTACTGCAATAATTTTATATTGCCCAGCTCGGCGAGAAGAAAAAATGTAAGGTGAGGCGTTAATTCTTATTAACGTATCTATATTATTAGAATTAGGAATCGATGAACTAATTCTAATGAGCACATTCACAGGATAATTGGTGTTAGAGTTGATAGATAATCTAATATTTGCACCCACCGAACCCGAACCCGAAATCGAATCTGCTGGAGGAGGAATCATAATAATAGAAGTTGGTAGCGAAAATACTGAATCACAAGAATTATAAACTGTTCTTCTAAAGCACGTACTGGTTGTAAGATTTTGCGGTTGGTAAGATTTTTCTTCTGCACCTTGAATATTTACCCAAGTTCCTTGGCATGCTGTGGCTTCATTCTTCTGCCATTGATAGCTAATATTATTTCCTATTGCTGGTTCTAGTTCTGAGATGATATCTATATTAGCCCCTATTACATAGGTTTTTCCTGAACTTATGGTTCCTGGTCTTAAATTTCCTGAAGGTGGTATGGTTAATTGAAAAACTTGTTCTCTACACGATGCAGTGTCATTAACTCTTAGAATGTACTGACCACCTGTAAGATTATTAATTAGCTTGTTGTTTTTGAATTCAGGTCTATTTTCCCAAGAAAGATAGGCAGTTCCTGTATTACCGCTAATTTTTACTTCTATTGTACCATCTGGCTTAGATAGACAAGATGGTGACACTACTTTAATGGCCTCAATTTTAATATTTGAAGTAATTTCTTCCCTTATAATAACGCTAGTAGATTTAGAACAGCCTCTAGCATCGGTTACATTTAAGGTATATGGGATATTGCTTCTTAAGCTTATGCTGTCTTTTGTTTGCTTTAGTGGGTCGTTCCAAGAGAAGGTGAACGGAGCTTTGCCTTCTCCAATTATAGCTTTTGCAGAGCCAATACCGCCACTGCATTTAGGAGGGAAGGTATTTACAAATAAATTAAAATTTGGAAGGATAGTAAGTGAAATGGTATCTTTTGTTTGGCAGAGCGTTTGTATATCTACAAGATTTAAAAACAATTTCATTTCTCCAGAAAATGTTTGAGGAATTTGAACTTGAGCATCTATAGAGTTAGGATTTTGGATCGTTAAATTATTAGAGCTTTGCCAAGTATAATTTAGGTTGGGGCTATATTTATTGATAAGTTTTACTGGATTAGCACTACAGATAATGGTGTCGTTGATTGTATTAGAAATTGGAGGAGCAAATTCTTTAATGTTAATGATAGTGTCTGCTGTACAGTCGTTGTCTTCAACTTTTGTTTTTATTGTGTATTGACCCGGTTCTTTAATAGTATAAACTCCCGAAGTTAGTCTAGGGGTAGATTGATATACCACTTTATTGTCTTTTAATATATTGAGGCTATAGGAACTATTTCCGTTAATAATGTCATAAAATAATTGGGTACTCTTTCCTTTGCAAATCCAAGGTACTTGGCTTTCTGTATTTCCTGCTAATAATATTAGACTAGCAGCCTTTGGCTTTGGTAAAACCACAACTTCTCTTGCATTAGTGTAAGAACTAAAACAACCATTAATCCCTTTTGCAATAGCTGTATATTCACCTGTTTTTTTGACGGTTAATGTTTGGGTGTTATTACCATAAATGAATTCTTCAAAATTAAAATACCATCCAAAATGGTCAATTTCTTTTAAGTCTTTGGTTTCTACTTTTAGAATAACACTATCTAAAGGGCACAAAATGGTGTCTCCAACCACATTAAGAAGGGGCTCTAATTTGGGTTTAGGTAGTACATTTAACACGATACTATCTTTAACTACACAAAAGGTATTATTATTTAAATCATCAATTGTAGTTGTAACTACATATTTACCAGACATAATTGTATCTGAATAAAAGGAACCACTGCTTACCTTTCCTAGTGGATTTAGCCATGAAGTACCTTCGCTTAAAAAGGATAAATTGGTTTCAAAAGAATAGTATTCGCCTTCGCAAAAATTTGATTTGGATTTATCAATTTCAAAAATCTTGGTATTGCTTGTTACTGTGTAACTTGCTGTATCAAAACATGATTTAATTTGAGATTGATCATAACTCTCTATAACTACTTGATAAACACCTAACCTTAAAGGTTTTATTGAATTTTGTTCTCCGATAATTCTTTCGTCATCATCAATGTCTGAGCCAGAATAATTCCACCTATAAGTATTATAAGGGTTGTTGTTGTTTAAAGAAAGTTTTACGTTTTGCCCCTTGCAATCAGTAGAAGCTAAAATTTTGAAAGGCTCAAGGTAAAATGATGAACTCGGATAAACCAAATTTGACTCAAATTTACAACCATATGCATCTGAAGCTGTTATTTTTATTGGAGCATTTTCAAATGCTTTGTAGGTTCTTAGATTATTAATACCAGGTAGAGGAACTTCAGATAGGTCATATCGCCATTGAAAAGTTAAAGGATACTCAGATTCATCGCTAACTTTACCATCTAAGTTAATTGTTAGTTTACTATTTACTTCTACAGAATCATTATTACAAAAGGTATAATCGATAGATAATCCATCACTATCTTGAGTAGGGATTTTAACTTCTACTTTAGCTGCATTTTTAATATTAACACCACCTGTTTTATCAAAGGACACACAGCCATTATTATCTATAACATATAACTGGTATAAACCCGGACTTTTTACCATTAATTCAGGAAAGATACCTTCATCTATGTTGAAAGTATCTTTATTTGCTTCTTCATAATTGGGGATATATTGCCATTGGTATTTATAGTCTGGTTTTGAAATGGAAGGTTTTAAAATAGAAATCCCGCCTTTACATAATCTTTCAGTACTTGCAGAAATAGTGAAATTATTTTCAGGAAGCAATTGTACTACCATATCTTTCGTAGATATGGTTTTGCAAGATTTTTTATATTGTACAGTTGCATAATAACTATCTGATTCTTTGGCAGTATATTCTTGGATTACAAATCCCTTTAATAATCCTTTTTTTCTACTATACCATTGATAGCTATAGGAAGCTGGATTAAAATTAGGAGTAGATACTTTTACTTGAAGCGAAGCACCTGGATTTGGACATTTTGAGTTTGGTAATAAATCCTCAATAAATGCAGTATCTTTAATGATAGGATCTACTTCTATTTTTAATGAATCAACATAAAAGCATCTACTTCTTGGTTCTAATGCTGTGTAATAAAGCATAGAAGATTGCACTAATTTTGAGCTAATTAATGTTTTTGGATTCAAAGGTTCTTCTACTAAGTCAATTGGCGACCAAGTTGCATTGGGAAAGCCATTGCCATTTAATCGAATTAAGTTTCCTGAACAAATAGTGTCGTTGCTTCCCGCATCAATTTGTTCTCTGCAGTCTTTCACTCCAAATACATATTCTTCTATTTCCCCTTTAATAAAAGTATTTCCACAAATATCTGAATTAATCATAGGCGATTCAGAAGAAACTACTCTTATCTTAATTACTGAGTTAGGTAAAATTTGAAAATTTGGGGGAATAGAAAAACTTTGAGAAAACTCGTTTTTGCCAGTTGTACTAAAATTATAAACAACATCAGAGGCAGCATTATTGAAAGCATTGTCTCCATCAAAAGAAAAACCTATAAGTAAATTAGACGATGCTGAGGTTTTGATTTTTAATGTATAGGCTTTATTTCTTTCTAAAGCTATAGTATTAGATGCCTGTACTTCCAAGGGGTTATTGCATGGGGTGGAAGAAGTATTCTTATAAATCTCAAAACCCTGAAGATGCGACAATGAAAATTGGACGATGGCAGCGTTGCTTCCATTGCAACCTTCTGTAAATACAGGTTTATTGCAGACTTGAGCAAATGCTGTATTTAAAAAAATACTCAGAAAAAATGCAATGGATATATTAGAGGTAGAGGTTACTTTCATAATTTAGTTGAATTAATATTGATTCTTAATGTTACTGAACTTGAATGATTCAAAACAAATAATCTATTTAAAAATACAAAAAAATAGTACGCTAGAGTGAATGATGTAATATTTCTTATAAAATGAATTGATTTAACACCTACCCAACAAAAAATCCTTCTAAAAGAAGGATTTTTTGTTGGGGTTGATAGGAATAAAATCTTTATTTAGTACTCAATTTTACATTTATTTTTAATCCATCTTCTTTATTCATTCCTTTTCGATAAACAACATATTCAGCGGTCAATGTACCCTCTCCAAAAGCTTGAGTGGTTTGATTAATTGCATCTATAGAATTAATAGTAAATTCAAATTTACTTGATTGCCCTTTTCTGATGATAAATTCGCCTTTGACTATTTTAGAAGTATGGCACTCATCTCCACAACACACAGAAATATCCCAATCTTTAGGAGTGTTCTTATTTAACATTTCCCACACAAAAACTGAATCAGATAATCTTGTTTGCTCAGAAACAAGATTTGACACACTAGTTTTTAAAAACACATCTAATGCTCTTGTTTTTAGAGCTGTAGTCTCTAAGTTTGCCTCTGATAAACTGGCTTCTATTAGAAGTGGTCTTTCTACTTTGGGTTGTTCTGGTTTCGGATCTTCTTTTTTGGTAGTACAAGAAATAGCACAAGCAAAAAGGAATATAATTAGGTTAATTCTTCTAGTCATAGTCATCATCATAATTAATTAATTAATTAATTAACAATAAAAGATCTTGAACTTGGAATATTATTGACTTTATAATTAAGAATATACATTCCTTTTGCGTAGTTAGTTACGTTGATATTCTGATTAATAGTAGAAAAAACGCCATCAACTATCGTTTCTATTTTCCTTCCAGATAAGTCTGAAATTTCCACTTCAACTTTAGTGCTTGATTTTAAATCGATTTGTAAGTTAATAGACTCAGTTGCTGGGTTAGGGAACAATTTAAAGCTTGTAAAATATTCTTGGGCAGATTCGTTGGAAGTTGGAAAATCTTTTGTAGCTCTTCTAGCAAAATTTTCAGCATCTTTTATAATGTTCCCACTATAAATTACTTTCATTTTCTGAGTAGCTTTATCTTTTGATATTACCCAATACCATCTTCCCTGACCTGGAGAAGGTTGAGACCAATTATCTTCTGCAGGTTTATCTAAAAATGTAAAATTAGAAGCAGGTGAATTATACTCTTGTTTCCAATCTGCAGCTTCTGCACAGGAAGGATTACCATTAATTCTTCCAAAAGCATTCCAATAAATTACAGTTTTTCCGTAGGTTCTTGCAGACAATGCACAAGCAGCACCTTCTTCTCTACAAAAACCGCAATCGTAACCTTTCCACATCAAAACCAATGGCTTTAAAGAATCTTCAATGATATTTTTTATAGATAAAACCCTTCCATCGCAACCAGTAGCAGAAAAGTTTTCCCAATTAGTAGGCTGTGCAGTCGATAAACCTAAAGAGGAGATGACTAATAAAATAGTAAATATTTTTTTCATGAGGGAATTTGATTAAGATTTAATATTTATGAAATTAAATGTTGTTGTAACAATAGTTCAATTTCAATATTTTTTTTCAAATTTTCAAGATATTTTTTTTAATCAATAAAAATACCTTGATTTTAATTGATTTCCCCATTAACATAGTCTTTTGTAAGTTGGTTTTTAGGATTTAATAAAACTTCTTCAACACTACCATGCTCTATAATTTCTCCTAAGTACATAAAAATTACATAATCAGCTATTTTCTTCGCTTGTCTTAGGCTATGGGTAACCAATACAATAGTATATTTATTTTTTAATTCTAAAAACTTCTGCTCAATATGTTTGCTGCTTATGGGGTCTAGTGCAGAGGTTGGTTCGTCTCCTAATATAAATTCGGGTTCGACCGCCAAACCTCTAGCCAAACATAGTCTTTGTTGCTGACCTATAGATAAATTATTAGCAGGGCTATGAAGCCTGTCTTTAACTTCTTCCCATAAATTGGCTTCTTTCAAATAGAACTCTACAATATGGTCGAGCTTTTCTTTGTTTTTTTCTCCATGAATTTTTGGACCATAAGTGATATTGTCATAGATAGACATAGGTAAAGGATATGGACGCTGAGATAATAAGCCCATTTTTTTTCTAATTTCTGTTATCTCAATATTAGGTTGGTAAATGTTTTGTCCATTTACAAGAAAATTACCCGTAACATTAATATTGTCATTATTTTCTATCAAACGATTAAAGCACTTTAAAAAAGTAGTTTTACCACAACCCGAAGGACCAATAATAGCGGTAAGTTTATTAGAAGGAATAGTGATATTAATGTTCTTTAGTGCATGCCTTTGATTATAAAAAACATTTAGATTTTCTACTACTATATTGCTTTGATTATTAATAGATAAAGACATATTTTAAGGTATTAATGAGATTTATTTTTGGTATATTTTATTGAAAGCAATCTAGAAATAATGCTTAAGAAAAGGATAATGAATGTTAATATTAAAGCAGAGGCATAAGCTTTATTCTGAACCTCAACAATAGGGCTACTTACCAAATTCATTATTGCTAAAGGTAGAGTAGCTGCTTGACTTAATAATGATTTAGGTATGTTATCGGTAAATCCTGTAGTGTACATCACCGAAGCAGCATCGCCTATTGCTCTACCAAACGATAGTAATATTGCAGTTATAATCCCCGGTAAAGCTTGTTTGACTACTATTTTAAATGCAGTTTCTGTTTTTGTACTACCTAGTGCTAAAGATGCTTCTACCAATCCCTTGGGGATAGTTTTTATTACTTCATCCATAGCCCTAATCATTACTGGAATTATTAAGATTCCTACAATAATTATCCCTGCTAGTAAAGAGGTTTTAAGGCCAATATATAACATTACACTAAATCCTAAGGCTCCATAAACAATAGAAGGAACACCCCATAATACATCTAAACATAATCTAACTAAATTAGAATATTTAGAGAATTTTTTTCTGTAGATGTTAATATAAAGTGCAACGGGCAAACTCACCAACAAAGCTATAGCAGTAGCACCAAATGCAATATAAAATGAACCTAAAATAGCGTTAAGAATTCCACCGCTTTTTCCCAAATAAAAACCCCCTTTGGGAGTCTGACTTATCATTTCC
Organism: Cytophagales bacterium; assembly: GCA_004294225.1. GTDB lineage: Bacteria > Bacteroidota > Bacteroidia > Cytophagales > Cytophagaceae > REBA01. The sequence continues at coordinate 76,677 of REBA01000011.1, forward strand.
CAAGAAAGGGAGGGTAGCCCTTTATACAATATACTTCCTAAAATAGCCCCTAAGGATAGCAGTATTATGCTAGTAGAAGTAATCATTAAGATTTTAAAGATACGTTCTTCTATAAATTTTGCTTTAAATTTCATTTCAATCAATGGTTGTTTTTTTCTAATCTTCTTAATATAACTCTAGCTATTATATTAAAAAACAATACTATAATAAATAAAACAAGAGAAGCCAACAACAATGCTGAATCATATAAATCTACAGACATCATTTCTCCATAATTATTGGCTATCAATGCGGGAAGTGGCTGAGCGGGGTCTAATATCGATTTGGGGGACTTTGTAACGTTTCCTACAACCATCAACACCGCCAAGGTTTCTCCGAAGGCTCTTGAAAGTGAAAGGGCAATAGCCGAAATAATACCAGGAGCAGATTTTATTAATAACACATGTTTAATGCACTGCCATTTGGTGGCTCCCAGTGCCAACGAAGCTTCTTTATAACCTCTTGATACAGTATTGAAAACTTCTAATAGAATATTTACCATTACTGGTATTAGCATCACTGCCAAAACAATTCCTCCGGTAAGAATACTATACCCCGATGATACCTTTCCAAAAAATGGAGCAACATAATCTCTTATAAAAGGAACAATAAGAATAATACCCCAAATCCCAAAAATTACAGATGGGATTCCAGCTAAAATATCAATTAATGGTAATACTAATCTCGTTATAGATTTTGAAGCATATTCTGATAAATATATAGAAGCCAACAGACAAAATGGAACTGCTATAAACATAGCTAAACCAGTAACTTGAAAAGTACTGCTGATAAATGGAAAAAGACCAAATAACTCTTTTTGAGGAAACCAATCCTTAGAGAGCAGAAGATTTGTTAAGGAATGTGTTTTTAGAATTGGATAAGCTTTATATAACAATCCTAATAAAATAGCGAGTATGGTAACAATAGAAAAGACGGTCAGTATTTTCATAATAAGATGAACATTCTTGTCCATCCTTAATCTATATTTCAAAAAACTCATTGTATTTTTGTCCTTTCTTGATTTAACTGTTCCTCTGTAAGCTGAATATATCCATTTTCTTTAAGGAATTTTTGCCCGTCATTGAGTACCCATTGAATAAAATCCAATTGCAATTTATTTTTCATTTTACCTTTACTAACCAAGTAGAGCAATCGAGCAGGAGGTTTGGGATATTTACCTTGACCTATTGCTTCTACTAACTCAGATAAATTGGAATAAAAGTTTTCATCTGGGTCTATAGTACCATTGTTATTAATATCAATGGGTATTGCAGAAAGATTTTTGTGTGGCTTTCCTGTTTCGGGATTGTAAATAAACACAACGTTATTAAATCCAATTGATTGAGGATCATTTTTTATGGCTTCTGCTAATCCTGGATCACCAAATACTCCAATTCCTAGTAAATCTTCTTGTTTCTTTCCTAAAAATTTTGCCCATGTTTCAGGGGCACCCGCCGCATCTGATCTAGTATATACATTGCAAGATGTTTTTAAGTCAGAAGAAATAACATCACCCCAAAAGCGAACTTTATCTGTAATAAAGATATTGATAAAATCTTCTCTACTTAATCCTTGTTTTAAAATATTTTTATATTCAGGGTTTTGTGTATTACAAGTAGGAATTACCGCATCGATACATACAGCTACAGGAAAAGAGCCTTTTTCTAGTTCTCTCTTGCTAATGTCTCTAGAAAGCATTGCAAAATCTACATTTTCTGAAAGCATATCTGCCATCCCTTTTCCAGCTCCTCCTGCCGAAATATCAAAACTTACTTCGGGATGTATTTTTTTATATTCTTCTGCCCACTTTATTGCTAGTGGATATAACCCAAATGCACCCGACATTGTAATATTGTTCTCTGGTCGACTGCATGAGGAGCATAATAATATAGAAATAAAAAGGGATATTGATTTAAACATAATAATCTCTATAGGATATATAGACAAATGTATTTTAAAATAAATTTAATTCAAAATTTATGATTGATTAATTTTGACTTCAATGGTTTGGTGTTAATAAAAAAGGAATAAACTCTATTAATAAGTCTATTCCTTTTTTGCATTTTACTATTCAATCTGCTTTTGGGTATTATTTTGCAACTTCAATATTTACTTCTTTGCCTTTTATTTGATTACCCATCATTGCACCTAATACGTTATTTACTTCATCAGCAGGAACTTCAACGTAAGAAAATTTATCTCTTACATCTATCTCTCCAATATCATTGCCATTAAGACCTGAATTTGCAGTAATAGAACCTAAAATGTCGCCAGTTCTAACTTTATGATTCTTTCCTAAGTTAATGAAAAGCCTTACCATATTGCCAGAACTTTTTCTATCTCTGCGTTTAGGTTTGTCACTATCACGACGGTCTCTGTCTTTTCCTTTATCATTCTTGGAATTTCTATCAAAACGATCTTTGGGTTCTCTATCTCTATCTTTGTCCCTATCTTTTCTTTCTTCTTTTCTTTCAGAGAGATCTCCAACTTGAAGTTTAAGAAGTGCAGCCATAAGTGGTTTCATGTCTAAGCCTTCTAATTCCCATTCTTCAATCATCCAAAGGTGTTTTTTCAAATCACTAGATTCTATGATTTGGGTCAACTTATCTTGTAATTTTTTAAGCTTCAATTTTGCTAATTCTTTTCCAGAGGGCATTTCACCTTTAGCAATATTTGCTTTAGTATAATGCATCAAATCTCTTAGACTCCTCATTTCTCTTGAAGCTACCAAAGTGAATGATTTCCCTTCTCTACCAGCTCTACCTGTTCTTCCTATTCTATGAACATAATATTCGTCGTCCATTGGTAGGTCGTAGTTAATTACCGCATCTACATCATCTACATCTATACCTCTTGCAGCTACATCAGTAGCAACCAAAACCTTTACATCGCCGGCACGAAATTTACGCATAACGTTATTTCTTTGGCTTTGGCTTAAGTCGCCGTGTATACCTAGTGCTTTGTGACCTTGAACATTAAGCTTTTCAACGATTTCATCTACCATTCTTTTTGTATTACTAAATACTAATGCTAGTTTAAAGTTGTTGATTTCTAAAATTCTTAGCACATATTCCATTTTCTCACCACTTCTTACTTCGTAGTAAAATTGTTCGATGTTGGATACAGTAAGAGAGGTTTTTTCGATTTTTACAATTTTAGGGTTAGTCTGATATCTTTTTGTCAGTTCTAAAATTGGCTTAGGCATAGTCGCTGAGAAAAACACTGTTTGTCTTTCTTTGGGCATATGGCTGAGGATAGTTTCAATATCTTCTACAAATCCCATATTAAGCATTTCGTCTGCTTCGTCTAACACTACCATTTTCACTTTGTCTAGCTTGAGTGTTTTTCTGTTCAAATGGTCAATGATTCTACCTGGAGTTCCCACTATAACGCTAACTCCACGTTTGATATCTTTAATTTGGTTTTCGATACTCTCTCCACCATATACAGGGAGTAAGAACAAGCCTTTTTTGTATTTAGCAAGTTTGCGAAGTTCGGTACATACTTGAAGTGCCAATTCTCTAGTTGGGCACATTACAATTGCTTGTACGTGTTTGTCTGAAGCATCTATTGCTTCTAGAAGAGGAATGCCAAACGCAGCAGTTTTGCCTGTGCCTGTTTGGGCTTGTCCAATAATGTCATGTCCAGCAAGTATAGCTGGGATAGCCTGAGCCTGGATAGGAGAGGGAGCCGTATAACCTGAATCTCCTATGGCTTGCATCAATTCATCGGAAAGCGATAATTGATCAAATGTAATTGTTTCCATTCTGTTTGTTTATGTCTCTTCAGAGACTTGTGTTTGTTTTAATTTGCAAAGAAACGGCTATTTTCTCGTATTTCCGCATTAATATTGGTTTTATTCTATTTCATTTCGATAAAGTTTGATTATTTTGTGTGTTAAATTGATAAATTGTAATTCCATATTTAATTTTTTTCTCGATGTGTAGTCCTTTATTAAAAATGTTGTTAGGTTGGCTGATAGCCATGTTGATTATTGGCTATATGATTTCGGTACAGTATAAACATCATCCTAAAGCATTATTCTATTTGTTTTTCACTGAGATGTGGGAAAGGTTCAGTTATTATGGTATGCGGGCATTGTTGATGCTTTATATGGTCAAAGGTTTATTGCTTGGCGACACTGTATCGGCTGCTATTTATGGTTCTTATGTAGCTTTGGTATATGCTACGCCAGTGATTGGGGGAATTTTGAGTGAGCGATATCTAGGTCTCAGAAATGCAATATTATTGGGTGCTTCATTAATGGCTGCTGGGCATTTTGGTTTGGCTTTTGAAACGCCAATTATGTTTTATATTTCTTTGGCTTTGTTGGCTCTGGGGAATGGTTTTTTCAAACCAAATATTTCCAGCTTGGTAGGACAATTTTATTTTGACAAAGACCCTCGTAGAGATAGTGCATTTACAATTTTTTATATGGGGGTGAATACCGGTGCTTTCCTAACTCCACTCACATGTGGTTTCTTAGGAGAAGAATATGGTTGGCACTGGGGGTTTGGAGCGGCAGGAATAGGAATGCTTTTAGGAATTATTGTTTTCAGTGTTGGGAATTTTAAAAAAATATTTGAGCATAAAGGGGAAAAACCTTTGGGTGTTTCTAAATCTTCTAATTGGTGGATATACTCTTCTGTTTTTTTGGCAATTCCTCTTATCGCATGGGTATTCAATAATGCCAATAGTTCAAAAAACTCTATTTTGTTTGTAGCTTTATTGGCTTTTGCTTATTTGATTTATCTTACAATGAATGAGTCTGGTGAGGAAAAGAAAAAAATGTTCTCCATTGTTATTTTGTTTGTATTTACTATTTTATTTTGGACTTTCTTTGAATTAGCAGGTAGTGTACTCACTCTGTATACAGACCGAAATATTGATAGGGTTATTTCTAATGACTTTTTGAAGAGTATCTTTTGTGGAGAAATAAAAACTAGTGAATTTCAAAGTATTAATCCATTTTTTATTATCCTTCTTGCACCTCTTTTTTCTAAGATCTGGGAAAAATGGAACATTTCATCGGGCTTAAAGTTCGCTCTTGCTTTATTTCAATTGGGCTTTGGTTTTGTGGTATTGGTGGTAGGAGCAAAGTTTGCTGATGTTAATGGTTTTGTGCCAATGGTATTTATGATATTAGGATATTTCTTTTTTACTACTGGAGAATTGTGTTTATCGCCTATAGGTCTTTCTTTAGTTACCAAATTATCTCCAGCAAAATTGGTTTCAACAATCATGGGTATCTGGCTATTGTCTGCTACTTTCGCAGGAATAATTGGGGCAAAAATTGGAGAGTTAACCTCCCTTGAAAATATAGAGGTATCTTTGACTTCCAATGCAAGTTCACTTGATATTTATACCCAAGCTTTTGAATGGATTGCTTTAGTAACTGCAATAGCAGGGGTTGTTTTACTATTTTTAGTAAAGTTCTTAAAAAGATGGATGCAAGAAAATTAATAATGCTTTTTGGTGCTTTTATAGAGTCCTCTCTTGAATAAGACGATAAAGTCTTTCTACATCAGATTTTTTACATAGTTCGGTACCTGGATTCATTGTAGCCGCAGTACCACAGGCTACGCCATATTTTACTGCGTTAAATATATTTTCACCTTTAGAAAGGCTAAGTACAATCCCAGCAACCATACAATCTCCAGCACCAACTGTGCTTTGCTTTTTAACTGAAGGCGCAGGAATATGCCTTACTTCATCTTTTGTTGCTGCTACAGCACCAAAAGCACCAAGCGACACTGCTAATAGCTCAATTTTGTGTGTTGATAATAATTGTTTTGCAGCTTGTTCTTGTTCTTCTATGGTATCCAAATCTTCATCAGAAGCACCAAGAAGCTCTCCTAGTTCTGCTAGGTTTGGTTTGAAAAAGTAAATTCCTACTTTGAGGGCTTCTTTTAAGGCTTCTCCAGAAGTATCTAAAATCAATTTGGCATTTTTAGATTTCGCAATAGAGGAAACTTCATAATAAAAATCATTTTTTATTCCTGAAGGAGTGCTTCCACTTACTACTAAGTATTTATAATTATTTTTGTCATCTTTCAATAAGTTCAATATATCTTCTACTTCACTAGGGCTGATGACCTGCCCTGGCATGCCAAACCTGAATTGATTATTGGTACTTTTTTCTACTACTATAAAATTTTCTCTTGTATGGCTTTGAGTAAGTATGGTTTTCTGAACTATCTTTTCATTGTCAAGCAAACTTGTTAGTAATTCACCAGACTGACCACCTTTGGTATAGACTGCTGTGCATAAGCCCCCGATTTTATTAATCGCTCTAGCTACATTTATTCCGCCACCACCGGGTTCATACTTTGGTGTTTCACAACGCATTTTATGCTCAGCAAGAACTCTATTTACTGTGGTGCTCTTGTCAAGGGCTGGATTGAGGGTTAGGGTAAAAATATTATGTGGCATAAGTTTATTTTTGATTAAAGTTTCTAAGCTTTATTTCAGTTATTTTATTTTTGGTGTGTAATGCAAAATCTCCTTTCATCATCCAATCATAATAAGAGGGGTCTTTTTGAAACACATCTTTCACTTTCATATTTTTATACTTTCCAAAATTGAATATTTCTTCGCCTTTATCGTTGAAAGTGAGTCTTCCAGCGAGATCTGCAAATTGAAAAGCTGTCAAGTTGTGAATAGCATTGATATCATTAGTAATCGGAATGTATTCTTTGCCGTGTTCATTTTTGATGGTTTTTCCATCATACTTTTGTATTTGAGAAATAAATACTTCTGCTGTAGCTAGTGTGTCTACCTCTGCAGAATGAGCTCCTTCAAGATTTTTATTGCAATAGAATTGGTAAGCAGCAGTCAAATTTCTTGGTTCTAAGAGATGAAATATTCTTTGTGCATCCACTAATTTTCTATTGTTGATGTCAAAATCTATATTTACTCTTAAAAATTCTTCTACTAATACTGGCACATCAAACCTAATTATATTAAATCCACCTAAGTCGCAACCTATAAGGAATTGATTTAAGCTTTGGGCCAATTGTGCAAAAGTTGGTTTGTCTTTTACATCTTCATCATATATTCCGTGAATTAGACTAGATTCTATAGGTATTGGAATTGTTGGGTTTACTTTATGGGTTTTGATTATTTTTTCTCCTTCAGGGGTAAATTTGACAACGCAAATTTCTACTATTCTATCTGTTACAATATTGACCCCTGTAGTTTCTAAATCAAAGAATGCCAGTGGTTTCTTTAGATTTAATTTAAAAGTTTGTTCCAAATTTTGGTTTTTTATAATTCAAATAAATTATTTATAGCGTAATCTTCTTAGCAATATCTTTCAAGTCTAATCCATCGAAATTACCAGAGCTCATCAACAAAAGATTTCTATTTTTCCACACCAATGAGGTAATATGTTTTTCTAGTAATTGGCTATCAGTGTATACTTTAAGTTTTGGATTGTTAAAAGCTTCTATAATATCATTTTCAGATATCATTTCTAGTTTTTTATGAGCTACTGTGTGCGGATTAAAATATACGATAGGCTCATCAGCAGCTTTGAATGTATCTTTATATTCAGATAGAAATTTTTTATTGAGACTACTAAATGTATGCAGTTCTAAAATTGCAGTGAGCATTCTATCTGGAAATTGTTTTTTTACTGCATTATTGGTCGCTTTTAGTTTTGAAGGTGCGTGGGCAAAATCTTTATATACTGATGTTTGACTGTTTTTACCCAAAAGTTCTAAACGATTTGCAGCTCCTTTGAAAGATTGTATTGCTTCGTAAAATTTATTGTCAGAGATTCCGATTTTTTCTAATACTTTTTTTGCTCCACTAATATTTTTCATATTGTGTTTTCCAAACACATGAAGACCATATTTTTCGTTACCATTGATTAGAAAGGTAACTCCGTCTTTAATCTCATTTTTGTGGGCTTCATATTCAATTCTTTGAACATCTTCTCTTTCTTTTCCGCAGATAACAGATGCGGCGTTGTCTTTTTCTGAATAGATCAATAGACCACCTTTTGGGGTAGCATCTGCAAATGCATCAAATTGTTTTACATATTCATCAAAAGTTGGAAAGACATTCACATGATCCCAAGAAATACCGCTTACCAAACCTATATGATGATTATAATGAAGAAACTTTGGAGTACGATCTATTGGGGAGCTTAAATATTCATCTCCTTCAATTATTATTATAGGCGCATCTTCAGATAGCTTTACCATTGTATCGAAGCCCTCTATTTGAGCTCCTACTAAATAATCAAACTTTTTTTGGTGGTATTTTAATACATGCAATATCATGGAAGTAATCGTTGTTTTTCCATGACTTCCAGCAATCACTATTCTTTGTTTATCTGAACACTGCGAATAAATATATTCAGGGTAAGAATATATTTTTATACCTAATGATTTTGCTTTTTCCAACTCGGGATTATCGGCACGAGCATGCATACCTAATATTACAGCATTTAAGGAGTTATTGATTTTTTCAGGAAACCAACCTAAATCAGGTGGTAAAATTCCTGCGTTTTTTAATCGAGTTAAAGATGGTTCGAATATCTCGTCGTCTGAACCCGTAACTTCAAAACCTTTGTGGTGCAGTGCTAGAGCTAGATTGTGCATAGCACTGCCTCCTATGGCTATAAAATGGACTTTTTCTTGATGTGTTGGCATTGAACTGATAATATATTAAAAACAAAAATAGAATAATTTAGGTAGCTAACAAATCTATTCTAATACGATTAACAGAATGTTTATCAAATGTGGGAAACCTTGTTTTGACTGTGTACAGATTGAAAATTAAAAAACCTTACTTTATAGCCTTTACCATTTTGGAATAAGTATTTTTGTAATATGGAAAGCGAAAAGAAAACAGAAAGAAAAAATATATTAAGACCAAGAAATAATTCTTCTAGTTTATTGAATGGAATAAGTAAACTTCCACCACAAGCTATAGACCTAGAAGAAGCAGTATTAGGGGCATTGATGTTAGAAAAAGATGCTTTGACTATGGTCATTGACATTTTAAAACCAGATAGTTTTTACAAAGAAGCACATAAAGCTATTTTTAAAGCAGTAGTAGAACTATTTGATAAATCTGAACCAGTTGATATTCTTACTGTTTCCAATCATTTGAGAACAAAAGGAGAGCTTGAACTTGCAGGTGGAGCTTACTATGTAACTAGCTTAACTGCTAGAATAAACTCAGCAGCAAATATTGAGTATCATGCTAGAATAGTGGCAGAACAAGCGATTAAAAGAGATTTAATTTCTATAGCAACAGAAATACATAAAGATGCCTATGAAGATACTACTGACGTGTTTGACTTGCTCGATAAAACAGAGCAGTCATTGTATCAAGTATCAGAATCAAATATTCGTAAGAACTATGAAGATATGCGTTCTTTGATGGGCCAAGCTCTTAAAGAATTACAGTCCAAAAAAGATCATGACAATAGTCTAACAGGTGTTCCTACGGGCTTTACAGACCTAGATAGAATCACCTCTGGTTGGCAAAAAAATGATTTGATTATTCTTGCTGCAAGGCCAGGTATGGGTAAGACAGCATTTGTGGTATCTGCAATGCGAAACGCAGCTGTAGATTTCAAGAAACCGATAGCTATATTTTCTCTTGAAATGTCGTCTATACAGCTTGTAAATAGACTACTTTCTGCAGAAGCAGAATTAGATAGCGAGAAAATTAAAAAAGGTAATTTGGAAGAATATGAGTGGGCACAGCTCCATCATAAAATTAGTAAATTGACCAATGCCCCTATATTTATAGATGATACACCTGCCTTGTCTATTAGGGAATTAAGAACTAAATGCAGAAGATTAAAAGCAAAAAATGATATCCAGATGGTCATTATAGACTACCTTCAATTAATGTCTGGAGAAGGAAATAGTAAAGGCGTAACTGGTAATAGAGAGCAAGAAATCGCATCTATATCCAGAGCATTAAAGAATTTGGCAAAAGAATTACAAATACCTGTTATTGCTCTTTCTCAATTGAGCAGAAGTGTAGAGACTAGAGGAGGAGATAAGAGACCACAATTGTCAGATTTAAGAGAATCTGGAGCTATAGAGCAAGATGCCGATATGGTAATTTTCTTATATCGCCCCGAATATTATAAAATAGATGTGGATGAATCTGGAAATTCTGTCAAAGGAATAGGTGAAGTGATTATTGCTAAACATAGGAATGGAAGTTTAGATACTGTTCAGCTCAAGTTTATTGGTAAATATACCAAATTCTCTGACTTAGATCGAAATTTCTTTGGCGATGATACTTTTGTAGGGGAAAACCCTTATGGAAATTCTTTCAATACAGGAACTCCTATTGGTAGTAAGCTTAATGATATAGGAAAACTATCGCAAGACGATAATGCTCCATTCTAATATCTATAATTTAAAAATTCCATAAAAAAAACCTCTTTGAAATAAGAGGTTTTTTTTATGGACCACAATTAATAAACGATTACATGTTTTTGATGATTTCTGAACCAAATTCAGAACATTTAAGAAGGGTTGCCCCTGTCATTAATCTTTCAAAATCATAAGTTACTTGCTTTTTAGCAATAGATTTTTCTAATCCAGCATACACCAAATCAGCAGCTTCTTGCCAGCCCATAAATTCTAGCATCATAGCACCAGATAAAATTACCGAACCAGGGTTTACTTTATCTAGTCCTGCATATTTAGGTGCAGTTCCATGAGTAGCTTCAAATATAGCATGCCCAGTTACATAATTGATATTAGCTCCAGGTGCAATACCTATACCACCTACTATTGCAGCTAAGGCATCAGATACGTAGTCTCCATTTAGATTCAAAGTAGCTATAACCGAATATTCTGCTGGTCTGAGAAGTATTTGTTGTAAGAATGCATCTGCAATAGAATCTTTTACTATTATCTTTCCAGCAGCTTCAGCATCTTTCATCGCCTTATCGGCAGCAGCTTTGCCTTCTTTTTCTATGATTTTATCGTATTGTGCCCAAGTGAAAGTCTCTGCTGGAAACTCTTTTTCTGCTAGAGCATATCCCCATTGTTTGAAACCACCTTCGGTAAATTTCATAATATTACCTTTGTGAACTAGAGTAACAGAAGGTTTTTTATGAGTAATAGCATATTGAATTGCTGCACGAATCAATCTTTCGCTACCTTCTATAGATACAGGCTTAATTCCTAACGAAGAAGAATCTGGGAATCTTACTTTTTTTACTCCCATTTCAGTTTGAAGGAAAGTCATTAATTTCTTTACTTCCGGAGTGCCTGCCATAAATTCTATTCCAGCATAAATATCTTCAGTGTTTTCTCTAAAAATAGTCATGTTGCACAACTCTGGTTGTTTTACAGGAGAGGGAACACCGTGAAACCATTTTACAGGTCTTAAACAAACGTATAAATCTAATTCTTGTCTTAAAGCTACGTTCAAAGAGCGAATACCCCCACCAACAGGCGTAGTAAGTGGACCTTTTATACCAACTAGATATTCTTTAAAAAAATCTAAAGTTTCAGTTGGTAACCAGTTGCCTGTAGCATTAAATGCTTTTTCACCAGCAAGCACTTCTTTCCAATGAATCTTTTTCTCCCCTTTGTAAGCTTTTTCAACAGCAGCATCTATAACACGAACAGAAGCAGCCCAAATGTCTGGACCAGTTCCATCGCCCTCTATAAATGGCACAATAGGTTCATTAGGTACTTGTAATACTCCATTTTTAATCGTAATTTTTTCTGCACTCATAATATTATTTAATAAAAGTTTTTCAAAAGAACACAAATATAGAAAGCTGTTTCAATTTATTGCTCTTTTTTATTTGATTTATGAGTAAATACTCTTAGAAATTAAATTTTAAATAGTATCGTTCATAATTTACTTAATTGTTGTAATTATGTAATAATAAAGTAATCTATAATCTTTAAATGCAACTATTCGTCAAATGAAAAAAAATTACTGTTTCTGGTGTTTAATTTTTATTTTATCTAATACAAGTCTTACACATGCACAGCTTACCACCGAAATAAATCCACAGCTAGTCAATAAAGTATGGAGTGCTAAATGGATTCAGCATACTTACAATAATGACCAGTTTGGGGTTTATCATTTTAGGAAATCATTTTCATTAAAAGCTATTCCCAATAAATTTATAATACATATTTCGGCAGATAATCGCTACTGGCTTTTTGTGAATGGCAAGCGAATATGCACAGGTTCTTCAAAGGGAGATTTAAAGCATTGGCAATTTGAAAGTCTAGATCTAGCTCCCTATTTATCGCTTGGTAAAAACACATTGGCAATTGCTGTTTGGAACTTTGGGGAGTTTAGGCCAGCCTCCCAATTCACAGCAGGAACAGGACTTGTAGTTCAAGGGAATAGTGAGTTGGAGCAAGTTGCAAACACAGATACTACTTGGCTAGTTTGTGAAAACACAGCATATACTCCTGTATTTGAAAATCATAAATACATAGGAGCTAGAGAAATATTTTTTGGTCCACGCTCAATTCCAAAATGGGAAATGCCTCAGGCAGACGAACGAAATTTCAAAAAGGCAATACTTGCAGATAATGCAGTACCTATAAGTGTTGATGTTGATTCAAAAAGGAAATTAATACAAAGAATAATTCCATTACCAGAAGAAAAGGAAGAACGGTTTGCAAACATTCGTAATAAAGAAGAAAATAATATTAAAGACGATTTTATTAAAGGTATAGGTGCTCAATCTTTTGGGCCATGGGCAAATAACTCTATTCTTATAGATTTAGAACATCTTACTACTGCATATCCAGAAATCAAGGTGAGTGGAGGCAAAGGTGCAAGGATTACACTTACCTATATGGAAGCCCCATTTATCAATGTAAAACAAGAATATAAAGGTAACAGGAGTGAAGTCAAGGGTAAAATAATTGACGGAGTTAGTGATGTGTTTTACCCAAATGGAGACACGGATTTTGTTTACCGTCCTTTAACTTACAGAACTTTTAGATACATTGAAATCAAACTAGATAACTATCAAGACCAATTAGTCATTAAAGATTTTAAAACCAAATTTACTGCTTATCCCTTTGAAGAGAAAGCGAGCTTTAAAAGTAATGACAAGAGTTTAGCGGATATATGGAGGGTTGCTTGGCGAACAGCTAGGCTTTGTGCTTACGATACTTATATGGATTGTCCTTACTACGAACAATTTCAATATATAGGAGACACAAGAATTCAAGCACTGGTCTCCCTTTATATGTCTGGCGACGATAGGTTGATGAGAAATGCAATTCAGCAATTTTATAATTCACAAAATTCTGAAGGTCTGACACAAAGCCGTTATCCCAATTGGCAAAATCAGATAATTCCACCATTTTCTCTATTTTGGGTCTTGATGATTCATGACCACTGGTTGCATAAAGGTGATGCAGCTTTTGCTAAACAATTCTCGAAAGGTATTGAGAATGTGCTTGCTTGGCATATTTCAAGAATAGATTCTAAAACAGGCATGTTGGGTGTTCTTGAGCATTGGAACTTCGTAGATTGGCCTAAAGATTGGCCTTGGTTAGGTATAGATCAAATTAGTGGTGTGCCAAAAGGAACCGAAAAAGGCAATACTTCTATTCATACATTACAACTGGTGATGGTGTTACAAAAATCAGCTGATTTATTTAAAGATTTAGGTTACTCAATAAAAGCAAAAGAATACTTATCAATAGCTAATCATTTAAAAACTAATACTTACAAAAATTGCTGGGATGAAAATAAAAATTTGCTTGCAGACCATATTGATAAATCTAACTTTAGCCAACATGCAAATGTACTTGCAACAATTACAGAGTTATCACCCAAGATTAACTACAAAGAATTGATGAATAAAACGGTAAAAGATACTAATTTGGTTCAATGCACTGTCTATTGGAGGTTTTATTTAAATCAAGCAATGAAAAAAGCAGGACTTGGAAATCAATATATTGAAATGCTAACTCCATGGCACAATATGTTATCTTTGGGTCTAACTACTTTTGCTGAAAAGCCAGAGCCAAGTCGCTCGGATTGCCACGGATGGAGTGCAAGCCCTAACTATGACTTATTGGCAACTGTGCTCGGGGTAAATCCTGCTAGTGCAGGTTTTAAGACCGTAAATATTTCCCCTAATCTTGGAGAATTAACCTTTGCCGAAGGAACAATACCTCACCCAAACGGAAATATTTCTGTAAAACTAAAGAAAACAAATCTTGATGGGATTGATGCAGAGATTTCTTTACCCAAGGATATTTCAGGTGTATTTGTTTGGAAAGGTGAAAAAGTAAAACTTAATGGTGGCAATCAAATTATAAAAATAAAGTAATTGATATATTGGTTTTTATAATTATACTTCTTACTACTTTTTCCAAGATTAATTCAATTATGAATAGAATAAATCTTATTTTTACTTAATTAGTAGTATCAATTGCTATCTTTGTTAGGAAAATTGTCTATATGTCTAACATTAAAATACATAGATTCATAAGTTTAATTATTTCTTTGGTACTTTTATTAATGTACTCTAAAGATAATTGTGCTTGGGGGCAATCATCTTTTAGCAATATAAAAATTTCGGGATGCTTAATACTAGGCTATTGTATCAATGTAGAATCAACTTTAGAAACCAAAGTTCAATTAGTTATAGACCTTAATTCTGAAACAGGTTTTCAGGCAAACACAGAAGATGTTGCGATTGATTTTACTTTAAAAAAAGGAGCTAATTGTATCCCTTGGGATGGATATACAGGAAAAAGGGTGAAAATAACTGATGGTGTAAAAGTAAAACTAATTTTAACAAGCAATAATGAATCAATTAATCACGAGCAAATCTTATATTTAATATGCCCACCTATTGCTAATGATGACAAAGACAGTACTGTTCAAAATCAGAAATTAGTTGCTACACGCCCCAAACTTGGTATTAATGATCAATATACTTTAGACCTTGAGAATAATATCATTTATGACATTAAAGAAAGTGTTTCTACAAAACAAGGTGGTTCAATATCAATTGCTTCAAATGGGACATTTACCTACGCTCCACCAAAGAATTTCATCGGAATTGACTTTTTCTCTTATAAAATCTGTTATACCAAATACCCAACTGTTTGTGATAGTGCAGATGTTCAAGTAAAAGTATTGACTTCGGGTTTTGAGCCACCTAAAGCCTTGGATGATTTTTATAAAACAAAAACAAATAAAGAACTAACAGCAAACCTCACAGATAATGATGTAGGAGCTAAGTTGTGTAAAGTAGGAACTCAGAATACAAGTTCTAATATAGGTGGTAAATACACTGTTTCTATCAATGGTACGTTCACCTACACTCCACCAGAAAATTTTGTAGGCCTTGATTCTTTTGGATATGAAATCTGCAATGCAATTGTACCTTCACTGTGCGATTCTGCTTGGGTATATATCCAAGTTGTATTTCAAAAAGATATTGTTATCCCCTCGGGTTTTAGCCCCAATAATGATGGCTTGAATGATTTTTTTGAAATTGCAAATATTGAACAATATGAGAATGAAGTAAAGATATTCAACAGATGGGGAAGCTTAGTTTACGAAGCAAAAAATTACGATAATAACAATATTAAATGGGAAGCAAAATCTAGCAGTGGTGCAATCACTAAAGGAGATATTTCAGAAGGAACTTATTATTATATTGTTAATTTAAAAGATAGCAATATGTCTTATAAAGGCTATGTGGTAATAATTAAGTAAAATTACAAAAACGTTTTATTATAACTCATCTAAAGAAACATATTGTCTCAAACACAAAACTACTAAAGTCTATACTCGGCTTGATGTTACTATTTCTATTGGAATCAAAAGCTCAACAAGAGCCCATGTACAGCCAATATATGTTTAATACAGTAATTATCAATCCAGCGTACGCAGGCAGCAGAGAAGCACTAAGTGCAACTATTTTATATAGAAATCAGTGGCTAGGAATAGATGGAGCACCTGTTACGCAGACATTCAATATTCACAATTTATTAAAAAACGAAAAAATAGGCCTTGGGCTTAGTATGACCAACGATAGTTATACTATTCACAGCCATCAAAATGTAAATTTATGTTTTGCCTATATTTTGAATCTGGGAAGTGCCAAATTAAGTTTTGGCTTACAAGCTGGAGCAGTTAGAACAAAATCTGACTTTTCGAAAATCAATTTTGCAAAAGATGAGCAAATAGAAGTGGGGCAAAGTGTTCAGAAAATAGCTCCAAGCTTTGGAACAGGATTATATCTTCATTCTGAAAAATTTTATTTTGGGTTGTCATGTCCAAGAATAGCTACTGTGAGTAAATCTCAAAACCCACTTGAGTTAAAACTTATACCACATTATTATGCTATGTTAGGAATTAATTTTTATTTCAGTGAAAATTTAATTTTTAGACCTTCTACCTTGATAAAACACACTACTGGATCGCCCTTGCAAGCTGATTTTAATACTTTCTTTCTTTATAACAACACAATAGGAGCGGGGCTTGCATATCGAACTACAGAGAGCTTGATTGGTATGATTCAAGTTCATTTAGGGAAAATAAAAATAGGCTATTCCTACGATTATGGCGTGGGAGCATTAAGTCGAATAGCTAATGGTTCTCATGAAATATTTATTAATTTTGAAACTACTTTGATAAAAGACAAGGTAGTTTCTCCAAGATTTTTTTAAACTTATCCTTAATTATTCGTATGATACATATTCACAAAAATGTTAAGGTATAATTATCTCATGTTTAGAATTTTATTTTTGCTTTTTGTAACTCACATTTTACCTACTTTGCTAATTGCACAATCAGCAAAAGTGGATCGGGCGAATGTATTGTTCAAAGATGGAGCCTATTACAAAGCCTTAGAGTTGTATGAAGGAATGGATAAGTCTGAAAAAACAGATGAAGCAATAAGAAATATGGCTGACTGTTACAGACAGTTGCAGAAATTTCCACAAGCGGAGAAAACATACAGTATTGTAGTCAAATCATCCTCTGCTAGACCAATTGATAAATTCAATTATGCCCAAGTTTTACAAATCAATGGGAAGTGCTTAGAAGCTAGCCGTTGGTACAGCATATATGCTAAATTAGATCTGTCAGATAAAAGAGCGGTCTTATTAGCAAGTTCTTGCGACAGTCTTAAATTATTTCGTTCAGACTCTTCACAATATCATATCAAAAGACTACATGACTTAAATTCTTCAGATTCAGATTTTGGAGCTGTAGAATTTAAAAATGGCTTAGTGTTTACCTCTGCAAGAGGAGGAAATAAAGTTACAGAAAGAGATGGAACTCCTTATTTGAATATGTATCATGTAGAATTTGATGACAATAAGCAATTAGAGTCGATAGAAGAATTTAAAGGAAAAGTAGGTAGCAAATTTCATGATGGTCCCGCTTGTTTTAGTAATGATTACAAAGAAATATATTTTACAAGAAATGAAAAAGGGAATAAAGGAACCATGCGTTTGCACCTTTTTAAAGCCCAATTGAAAAATGATGAGTGGTATGACGTAGAAGAGTTACCATTTAATAACGAGTACTATTCAGTTGGGCATCCCACGATTTCTAAAGACGGTAAGCTTTTATACTTCACATCCGACAAAGGCGGATTTGGCGGTACAGATATTTTTCTCAGTCGAAAAAAAGGAGATAGTTGGTCTTCTCCCGAAAATATTGGTTCTAAGATTAATACAAGAGGGAATGAGATGTTTCCATATATTTCTGCTGAAGGCATTTTATACTTTGCTTCTAATGGTCATCCAGGTCTTGGAGGGCTAGATATTTTTAGAGCAACCTTTGACGATTATGGAAATTGTATTGCTGTACAAAATATGGGAGCTCCAATTAATAGCACTTATGACGACTTTGCCCTCTCTGTGGGTAAACAAACTTATACTGGTTATTTTTCTTCTAACAGACCAGGCGGAATGGGGGGGGATGACTTGTTTGAATTTCAAGATTTAGGGCAAGTCAATATTTCTAAAATAAAAGTAGAAGGAAAGATAACAAAGAAAACAGCCGACAATAAAGAAATTCCAATCCAAGGTGCTGTGCTTACACTTTATAATGAAGAAGAAAAAAGATTAAACGAAACCATTACCAAAAGCGACGGAGCCTATGCCTTTGAAGTAGAAACCGAAAAAAATTATACTTTGGTAGCAAAAAAAGATAATTATTTTACAGAACGGAAAAAAATATCCACTATAGGTAAAAGTAAGTCCAAACAAAAAAATGCAACAACATTAAGTGTTGAAAGCCAAGGTGCAAATGTGAGTATAAAAGAAATAATATTAAACCAAGAAAATGAGATTGAACACGTATTGTGGGATTATAATTCAGTAGAGCTAAAGCCAACAGCAAAATTACAGCTCAATAAAGTGGCTCAGCTATTAAAAGACAATCCTAATATTGTGATTGAAATAGGCTCTCATACCGATGATAGAGGCGATCATTCAAGCAATATGATTCTTTCACAAAAAAGAGCAGATGCCGCTAGATTGTATATCATCACTAAAGGAATTACTGCCAATAGAATTACTTCAAATGGATATGGAGAAATGAAACCTATAATAAAAAATGCTACCACAGAAGCAGATCATTCCAGAAATAGAAGAACTGAGTTCTCTGTAATTCAAATCATGCAATAACGATTGATTATCTAAACATAAAAAAAGCTATCTAAACGGATAGCTTTTTTTATGATTTTCAGTTTGATTAAGAGAAATCATATACTTTTACAGACTCCCAAAGATGCTTGCAATTTTCTAAAAATTGGAGATGAATGGGGTCTTTTTGATATTCGTCATGACCCGCTATATTTTCGAAGCTTGTGTACAATCCAAAATCATAGCTATCATCAATACTTGGTCTTTTAGCAGTTGGGGCAGGAGCACCTACATGAAAACCTTTCAAAGATTTTACAGCAGCTATGCTTTCTATTCCTTGAACAAACTTTGCTTTGTCGGATTCAGATAAATTTTTCTTTAACCAAAAAAATACTACGTGTACTAACATTTGTTTTATATTTAGATTTTAACTTTGAACTCAAAATTAATAGGTATAATTATATACACAAGCATTAAATAAATAATAGCATGAAATTAAAGATTGGAGGTGCTGCATTAAACCAAACTCCTATGGATTGGGCTAATAATACAAATAATATTATTCAAGCAATAGAAGCTGCAAAAAAAGAAGGCATTCATATTTTATGTTTACCAGAGTTATGTGTTACTGGCTATGGATGTGAAGACGTATTTTTGAGTGAATGGATCAAAGAGGCTGCATTAGATCAATTATTTCAGATTTTACCATATACATCAAATATTGCTGTAGCTATTGGTATCCCTATTGATTTTGAAAATAATCTATATAATTGTGCCTGTTTTGTTTTTGACCAAAAAATACTTGGCTTTTGTGCTAAGCAATTTTTAGCAAATGAGGGCATTCATTATGAAACAAGATGGTTCAAACCTTGGGTACACTCTACGAAAAATACTATCATCATCAGAAATAGTTCTTACCCCATAGGCGATTTGACTTTTGAATTATTTCAAATAAAAATTGGTTTTGAAATCTGCGAAGATGCATGGAAAAGCGATACAGAAAGGCCAGCTTCGAGATTAAAAAAGCAAAACGTAGATTTGATACTCAACCCCAGTGCAAGTCATTTTTCTTTCGGAAAATCTGCAATTCGTTATGATTTGATAATAGGTAGTTCTAAAACATTCAACTGCACTTATCTATACGCTAATTTATTGGGAAACGAGGCAGGAAGAATCATTTACGATGGAGAAGTTTTGATTGCTCATCAAGGCAAATTGATTCAAAGAAATCAACGATTTTCTTTTAAAGCCTTTAATTTAATAAGCACTGAGATAAATTTTCAAACCAATGCTATTCCACAGAACATCTTAAACCCAGATACTAGAGAAAAAGCCTACGAATTTTGGGAAGCTACCAGCTTGGGTTTATTTGATTATTTGAGAAAATCAAAAAGCAAGGCATTTGTATTATCGCTTAGTGGAGGTGCAGATTCTTCCGCTTGTGCTATCATGGTAGCTGAGATGCTTTATAATGGTTTAGAAGAATTAGGCTTGAAAGATTTTTTATCCCAACTTAATTTAATGCACTTATACGAAGAACTTTTGCCCTATCAATCTGACAATGAAAAATTAAAGAAAAATTTGATGGCCAAGATATTAATATGTGCTTATCAAGCTACAGTAAATTCTAGTGAAGATACCTATATGTCTGCAAAAGTATTGGCAGAATCTATTGGAGCTACTTTTTATCATTGGAACATAGACGAACAAATTAAAAGAAATATTTCAACAATTGAAGCTACAATTGGGCGAGAGTTAACTTGGCATCAAGATGATATTGCTTTACAAAACATTCAAGCCAGAACCAGATCGCCATTAATCTGGTTACTAACCAACCTATCTAGTGCTTTATTGATAACTACCTCTAATAGAAGTGAAGGTGACGTAGGATATGCCACTATGGACGGTGATACAAGTGGAAGCATAGCACCTATAGCAGGAGTAGATAAAGATTTTATTCGCCAATGGTTGAAGTGGGTGGAAAAAACAAGAAACCATAAAGGTTTAGCGATTGTGAATAACCTTTCTCCAAGTGCAGAACTAAGGCCACTATCTAATACCCAAACTGATGAAAAAGATTTAATGCCCTATGATATTTTAGTAAAAATAGAAAGACTAGCAATAAGAAATAGAAAATCACCAATTGAGGTTTTTGAAATATTAATAATTGAATTAGAGTTAGAAAAAAATATTTTGAAAAACTATATTATAAAATTCTTTCAATTATGGAGCCGCAATCAATGGAAAAGAGAAAGAATTGCGCCTTCATTTCATCTAGACGATTTTAATGTAGATTCAAGATCATGGTGCAGATTTCCAATATTGAGCGGTAGCTTTGAGCAGGAAATTTTGCAGTTGATTAATGATTAGTATTTTATTATTGAAAGAATAGGAGAGAAGCTAATAGCCTTTATGAGCATAATGCCTATAAGAAAGGAAACTTATATAGTAATATTGCTTTGTCTACACAAAGTCACAGTAGCTCCTATTTAGAATTATCTAATTCTAATTCTTCTTCCTGGTCTGATAACAGTTCTGCTACTCATTCTATTCATTTTGTAGATACTATTAAGCGATACTCTATATTTTCTTGCAATAGTTCCTAAAGACTCTCCTGATCTAACTTTGTGGTAATAAATTTTTCTTGCATCTTTTAAATATTCAAAATGCTCTGGCAATAACTGAAAAATTTTACTCTTTATTCTATTATTAGCAAAATCATAGACATTTTCTGGGTTTAAAGCATTGCCTTCATATCGAACTTCAAAATGCAAATGCGAGCCTGTGCTTCTGCCTGTGTTTCCTCCCAAACCTATTTGTTCTCCCGCCTTTAATAATTGACCAATCTTTACATCTTGTCTTGACAAATGACCATATAATGTTTCAAAACCATTATAGTGCCTGAGTAATATATATTTCCCATAGCCTCGCCCATCTATTTGGCAGATTCTTACAATACCGTCAAAACAAGCCATTACAGGCTCACCAGTTTCTAAATCAAGGTCAATACCATAATGCCATCTGCTATACCGTCTCCCAAAAATAGAAGTAGTTTTACATTCTTTAAGCGGCATAGAGTAATTAAAGTTATTGCTAGAATCAAAAAGTGTAAAGTTAATGGTGTCAGAAAATTTGCTTCCATCAATCTTATAAGGGTTTACATGTCTAGAATCCCAAACAGAAAAATATTCTGCATAAGTAACCCAAATAGAATCTAACTTGATTTGCTCTGCGACTTCTATAATACTCGTTTCCCCTTCTTCATTACTTGAAGTGTCTTCACTCACTATGGTTAATGATTTGTTTGGATTAAATTGATTATTTTTATTTTGAGGTTCATCATCTTCAAATTGGTTTTCTTCCTCAATTTCTAGCGAGTCGCCTAAGTTATTATGGATTCCAGGTGCCTTGGTTTGGAAGAAATCTTTGCCTTTTTTGGTGTTTGACTGGGCAATAGATTGATGAGCAAATAAAACACTAGATAATATAATAACAATAGTTAATTTCATTATTAAAAATATTACACCCTTAAAATATTGATTATAAGGGTGTAAATTTAGTTAAGATAGATTAAATGTATTTAGGTTTTTTAGTTATGACCATTAGCAGCCAAATATCTTTCACCATCTAATGCAGCCATGCAACCACTTCCTGCGGCAGTTACTGCTTGTCTATAGATATGGTCTTGTGCATCGCCACAAGCAAATACTCCTTGAATATTAGTTTTTGAAGTACCTGGTATTGTTTTTATATAACCACTTTCGTCCATATCTATCCATCCTTTAAATATTTCAGTATTGGGCTGATGTCCTATAGCAACAAAAAAACCACTTACCTTTATTTCTCTTTTTTCCTTAGTTTTATTATTGAACAACCGAACTCCTTCTACTTCTTCCGAACCAAGTATTTCATCGGTTTCAGAATTCCAGCAAATCTCAATATTAGGGGTATTTTTTACTCTTTCTTGCATAATAATTGATGCCCTCATGCTATCCCTTCTTACTATCATATAAACTTTTTTGCAAAGTTTAGAAAGATAACTTGCCTCTTCACAGGCAGTATCTCCTGCACCTACTATAGCGACTTCTTGATTTTTAAAGAAAAATCCATCACAAACAGCACAGGCAGAAACTCCCTTACCATTAAGCCTAGTTTCAGATTCTATCCCTAACCATTTTGCTGAAGCTCCAGTGGCTATTATTATACAATCAGAGCTAATCTCAATGTTATCATCAATAACAACTTTGTGTGTAGGACCAGAAAAGTCTACTTTGGTAGCCATGCCAAAACGAATATCCGAACCAAATCTTAAAGCTTGATTTTTAAAATCTTCCATCATTTTTTTTTTTTTTTTTCCTTTTGGATATCCAGGGTAGTTTTCAACGTCATTTGTAATCATTAATTGACCTCCAGGCTGACTACCTGTGTACATTACCGGTTTTAATCCTGCTCTTGAAGTATATATTGCTGCTGTATATCCAGCGGGACCAGATCCTATTATCAAACACTCTACTTTTTCTGTTTTCATTGTATAATAAAAATTGTTTTGTTAATTCAAATTTAAAGAATATTCTAAGGAGAATAAAAGATATGATTGAATATTATAAAATTTATTAACCATCTCAGCGGAATCTTAAGGTTAATTTTTATAGCAGGAAATTCCCACAGGATTAATTATTCTGGCAAATGGATTGAAAAACTTTTATCGGAATAAAAAATAATTATCTTCTCGATTTTTTTATCTTCTTTTTTCTTTTCTTCCTGAAGGCTATCAACAGATTTTGACAAATGGTTATTTTCTGTGTTGAAGTTATTGTTGTCGTTTATTTCACTTTCCATAATAGTTGTTTTGGTAGACTCATTATGATTTAATAGAGCAGTTGAATTGGCATCAATAGTGATTTTTTCAGAGGGCTGATTATTTATATTTAAAGTAGAAACATTTTCAGTTTCTAACTCAATATTATCATTACTTAGGTTTTTTTTGTGTTTTGATATTAATGAAGCACCATATTGTATAGTATCTTCAGATTCCTCAAATAAATTAAGCTGAATCATATCACCTTTGCCGTTTAATAACCATAATGCATTAAGTTGAGGGAATTTTATTAATATCTTTTGAATAACCTCTAAGCTGGGTTTATTTCTTCGAGATAAAATATGAGAAATTACAGCCCTAGGAATACCTATACCATCTGCAAATGAAGATGGTGAAAGCTCCCAAGAAGTTAATAACTGCTCTATTCTATTGGTGATATCATTTCCCATGATTACAAATGTAA
The DNA here is from genome assembly GCA_004294225.1 of Cytophagales bacterium. Taxonomy (GTDB): domain Bacteria; phylum Bacteroidota; class Bacteroidia; order Cytophagales; family Cytophagaceae; genus REBA01. The sequence goes on from REBA01000011.1 coordinate 100,597, forward strand.
CTAAACTTAAATTAACATTTGTAATAAGTTAAACACAGGGTTATTAACATTAGTTGTGGATAATCAAGGCGTATAGAAATGTTAAAAAGAGCTTAATAATGGAATTTTAGCAATAAACGAGTTGTTTACAATAGTAAATTCTGGAAGTTTTGAGGTGATTAAACCATATCTTTCTTTTAAGTTCTTAATTCCTAAACCAGGTGTAGAAGAGTTGCCCTCTTTCTTTTGATAGTTGTTTCTTACAGTTAAATAGAGTTGTTCATCAACAGAAACATCTATATACAAAGGTATTTCTTTAGATATAACGTTATGTTTTATTGCATTTTCTAGTAATAGTTGTAATGCTAGTGGTGGAATATAATAATTAGAGATGTTTTCGTCTGTTTGTCTTTCATTTAGATAAATATTTTCTCCGAATCTTATTTTTTGTAGATAGAAAAAAGAACGCATAAATGTTAATTCATCGCTTAATCTAACTAAAGATCGTTCACTTTGGTCTAAAACATATCTATATACATTTGTTAATTGTATAATAAATCTTTCAGCTGATTGAATATCCTCGTGAATAAGAGCCGAAAGTGTATTTAAAGAATTAAAAAGAAAATGAGGATTCATTTGATTTTTAAGTGATTCTAATTGTGATATTATATTTTCTTTTTGTTGTCTTTCGAATAACAATTGTAATCTAGCTTTATCTTCTATAAGTTTTCTATTTTCTTCTTTTAAGAAATAGGATTCAATAGCGTGATCAATGATTAAAATTAGTTCTTCTTCATTCCAAGGTTTGCTTATGTATCGATATATTTTCCCTTTGTTAATTGCCTCAATGATAGTGTTGATATCACTATATGCTGTTAATACCATTCTTATTGTATCAGGGTATAGATTTAGTACTTGTTCTAAAAGCTCTACGCCAGTCATGACAGGCATTTTTTGATCGCATATAATGATTAGTATTTTATTTGATTTCATTATATCTAAAGCTTCGTTACCACCTTGAGCTGTAAATACATTGTATTTTTGGCGAAAAGCAGCTTTAAAAGAAATAAGATTATTAATTTCATCGTCTACGAATAATATATTGTTCTTTGGGGAACTAGTGCTTATCATTTTGTATTTTTTTTATAATAATTTATAGTTTATTGATTTAAAAAATCAATAAAAAAGCCTCACATTGTTTTATATATGAGGCTTTTAACGAATAAGAGCTAAAATGGTTTAAAAAACCTCTTTAATTGTAAATGTTTTCCCCATTAATTTGAATGTATCTCCTTTTTTCTTTCCAAAAATTGCTTGACACAAGGGGGTTTGAGTAGAAATAGCTATAAATTTTTCTTTTCCTATTATTATTTCGCCTATACTTACACTTACAAAGTAATTCATTAAATCGGTTTTTACAACAGAACCTAAAAGTACTGCATTTTGCTCAATAGAGGTATTTATTCTATTCAATATTGAAATACTATTTATGCCTTCTGCATATTGCCTTGCAAACATGTCTCTTGCTGTTTGCATACTTTCTCTAAAGGAATCAAATTTTTCTTCAGTACTACCTTTTTCTTCATTTGCACTTTCTTGAGCATCATCCATTTCTTTTTTTGAAATAGCAACACTTTTATTAATAGTTTCTAAACATTTATCAAGAAGTTCTTTCTTTAAACTAGCTTTTTCAGGCTCTGCTTTTTTTGTCTCAAACTTTATAGGTTCGTTATTGCTTTTTATAGACTCTATTTTAATGGGTTCTGGTTTATTAATATTAACAAAAGTGTATTTATCAATACTAGGTGAAGAATTGCTGTAATCTGGTCTCCACAACTCTCTTTGAGGGGCAGAGACAGATGAACTATTAGACTTATTTTTTGGCTCTTTAACTGGTGTATTTTTCTTTATTTCAAGCTTTTGAAGTACTATTTTTTTAGGTTGTTCTATTTCTAGTATTAAGTCATCTTCAATAATAACTACATCTTCTTGGGAAGTTTTTTTCTTCTTTTCTTTATTAGATAGTTTAGGTTCTTTGACTTTGATTTTTATAGCAGGTTCTATTTCTTTTTGAGTCTTATTTACTTTGACTTTAGGAGTATTAATTGTTTTAACTAAATTTTCTTTTTTGCTTATTTTTGTTTTGGCAACTTTAGCTACAACCCCTATTTTTTTGATTTTCTGCTTTTGGGATGCTTGAGTAGTTGTTAAAGCAATTTTAGTAAGCTTTTTATTAATAGCTTTTACGGGTTTGCTTGTTTTTTTTGCTGCTATTATTTGTTTAGGAATACTTTTGGGAGCTACAACTTTTTTAATTGTTTGCTTATTAGTTTTTTGGCTCGGTTTTTTTACTATAATTTGCTTACTTTGAGGTTTATTTATAGTTTTTGTGAAAACCTTTTTATTTGGTTGAGCTTTAGAGCCTTTGGCTTTATTAGTTATTTTTTTTGGAGCAACGATTGTTTTTTGAGCTACTTTTTTTGTTACAGCAACTGCTTTATTTTTAGAAATATTTACAGTAGTTTTTGTTTGTTTAATATTTTTTTTGGCAACTACTTTAATTGGTGCTTTCTTTAATTTATTTTTTGAAACAACAGGTTTTTTTTGAACTATTTTTGACTTAGAAACAGCCTTTTTAAGTATTGGTTTAACATTTATGGATTTCTTTACTCCCAAACTTTTTTGGGCTGGTTTTGGTTTTTTTACTATTTTTTTAGCTTTTAAAGCTATAATAGGCTTATTAGATTTAGCAGATTTAATATTTGAAGTTTTTTTCGTAACAACTTTTTTGGGCACAATTACATTTTTACCAGCTTTTACTTTGGGTAAAGCTTTGGATTTAATGTTTTTAATGTTATTTGATTTAGACAATTTAGAATTTGTATTCTTTTTGTTTTTAGAAACAGCTACCAATGCACTTGTTTTTTTTGTGGTAGATTTAGGGGGATTAGATTTTTTCCCCATTGAAGTGCTTTTTTTTGTATTTGATTTTTGGGTAGGAGTAATAGTTTTTTTTACTTCTTTTTTACTCTGTGTTTTTACTTTTTTCTTCATCCTAATACAAAATTTACTAATTTAATAGGTTATGGAATACTTTTTCGGATATTAATTTAATTCTTTTGAACTATCAAAAAACCTGAAAATCAAATTTTAAATTAATAAAATACAATTTTAATTGGGTATAAACTTAACTGAAATAATTATTTAATCAAAATTTTAAATCAAATATATGATAATCAGTTTATACACATAATACCGTTTTGTTCCTTTAATAATTGAAACGGCTCGTTTTTTAACAACATAAATCCATCTAAATCTACATAATTTACTAAATTACTTAGATTAAAAGCATTATAAATACCTAGTGTGCTCTCTACCATACATCCAATCATGGTTTGTAGTTTGAATTTTTCCGCTTCTTTTAAAATTTCTAATGCTTTACTTACTCCACCTGTTTTCATTAATTTTATGTTTATTCCATCAAATTGCTTGGAGATTTCTTCTAAATCGGTTTGATTAATTATAGATTCGTCAGCGAAAATTGGGTAGAAAGAATACTTTTTTAAATAGATATATTCTTCTCTAAATCCATCTGGCATGGGTTGTTCTATTAAAGAAATATTGTATTTTTTTAATTTTTCTAAAAAAATAATTAAAGATTCTACATCGTGCCAAGCTTCGTTGGCATCAATCAATAATGGTAATGTTGAGTATTTACTAACCTCTTTGATAATGTCTATAGAATTTTCAGTATTAATCTTTAACTTTAATTGTTTAAATCTATTTAATTTATAATCAGATATAAAACTCTTTATTTCATTGGGGTTAATTATAGGTATTGTGTAGCAAATAGAGCAATTTTCTACTTTATTAATTTTGTAATATTCAGAAAAAGAGGTATTTATTTTTTTAAAATAATATGACAATAAGGCAGTCTCAATTCCATACTTTAAGCTTTTACTTATGTTTTTTTTATTTATAAATGTATTATAAATAGATGGTTCATTAATATTTGTTAAACCATCACTTAATAACTCTTGAAATTCTGTTTTTATTTTTTCTGGGCTTTCATTATACCTTATGTTTGGTGCAATTTCACCTGCTCCTGTATATTTCCCATCAAAGCAACTTACAAATAAATTTGTTTTTTTCGTAGTTTCGTTTCTTGATAATTTCCAGTTATACTTCAGCTCAAATTCTTTTTCTTCAATACTCCAGTTCATCTATTTTCAATTGGTTAATTATTTTTAATAAATTATAATATTTTTATTAGCAATTTTAGTTCAAATCAACATAAGTACATTAATTTTGTATTTTAGAATATAAAAATACATTTTACCTTTTTAATTAATCGTATCTTTTAATAATTATTGATGAAAGTTGCTTTATTTGTTCCATGTTACATAGATCAATTCTATCCTCAAGTAGCTATAGCCACGATGGAATTGCTTACAAAATTAGGATGTAATGTAGATTTCCCTTTAAATCAAACATGTTGCGGACAGCCAATGGCCAATTCTGGTTGTGAAAAGGACGCCATTTCAACGGGTATGAATTTGGTTGCTAATTTCACTGGTTATGATTATATAGTAGGTCCTTCAGGGAGTTGTGTACTTCATGTAAGAGAGCATTATAGTAAATTACCTCAAACTAAAGAAGTAACTAAGGTAAGAAATAACATCTATGAATTGTCTGAATTTTTAACAGATATACTTCAAATTCAATCATTAGAGGCAAATTTTCCTTTTAAGGTGGGCTTGCATCAAAGTTGTCATGGTCAGCGAGGAATGAGGCTTTCACAATGTTCAGAATTAAATCAACCTTATTATTCTAAAATTGTTCCTCTTTTGAAGTTGGTTAAAGGCATAGAATTAATAGAACTAGACCGTAAAGATGAATGTTGCGGATTTGGGGGTACTTTTTGTGTATCGGAAGAAGCTGTTTCTGCTAGAATGGGTATTGATAGAATCAATGATCATATTAAAAATGGTGCTCAATATATTACTGCGGGAGATTCTTCATGTTTAATGCATTTAGAAGGTCTTTTAAAAAGGAAAGGAAGTAGTGTAAGAATTATTCATTTGGCAGAATTGCTTAATTCAAGTATAAATTAGATAATATGATAAGCGAATACATTGATCATCCAAAGGAAGCCGATAATTTCAACGAAGATTTTCAGAGAACTACATGGCACGACGAAACCCTCTGGTTTATAAGAGAGAAACGTGATAAAGCGACCAAATCTTTACCTGAATGGGAAGAATTAAGAGATATGGCTGCAGCCATAAAATCTAATGTTCTTTCAAATTTAGATGATTATTTAATTGAATTTGAAACAAATGCCATAAAGAATGGAATACAAGTTCATTGGGCACTCAATGCAGAAGATCATAACAAAATTGTTCACAACATATTATTAAAGCATAAAGTAAAAAAAATGGTCAAAAGTAAGTCTATGCTTACTGAAGATTGCCATTTAAACCAATATCTAGAGTCAAAAGGCATAGAAGTTATAGATACAGATCTAGGAGAAAGAATAGTTCAGCTTGATAATCAACCTCCAAGCCATATTGTGCTTCCTGCTATTCATTTAAAAAAAGAAGATGTAGGAGAGATTTTTCATAAACATTTAGGCACAGAAAAGGGAATGAGCAATCCACAAGCACTCACAGAAACAGCTCGAATTCACCTAAGAGAACAATTTCTTTCTGGTGGAGCTGCTCTTACAGGAGTAAATTTTGCTATAGCCGAAACGGGCGGAATTGCCATTTGTACTAATGAAGGAAATGCAGATCTTGGGGTTCATCTTGCTCCTGTTCATATTGCCAGTATGGGGATAGAAAAAATAATCCCTAAATTAGAGCATTTAGGAGTGTTTACTCGAGTATTGACCAGGAGTGCAACAGGGCAACCTATTACTGCCTTTACCTCTCACTATCATGGACCTAGAAAAGGTGCAGAAATGCACATTATAATAGTAGACGCAGGTAGATCAGAACAATTAGGAAGAGAAGATTTTAGAAAATCATTAAACTGTATTCGTTGTGGAGCTTGTATGAATACCTGCCCTGTATACAGAAGAAGTGGAGGACATAGCTATGGATACACCGTTCCTGGCCCTATTGGTTCCATTCTATCTCCTGGAATTGATTTAAAAAAATATTCAAGTTTGCCTTTTGCTTCCACTTTATGTGGTTCTTGTTCAGATGTATGTCCTGTAAAAATTGACATTCACACTCAATTATATAAATGGAGACAAATAATAGCTAAAGAGGGGAAAATGCCCTTTGCAAAAAAGCAAGGAATGAAATTAATGAATTATGTATTTTCAAGACCCTCTTTATACCGTTTACTTGGTAAGGTGGGAAGAAACGTATTAGGTATTTTACCAAGGTTTATGATGTATAATTCTTTGAATGCTTGGGGTAAAGCTAGAGAGTTGCCAACTCCCCCAAAGGAAAGTTTTAGAGAATGGTATTTAAGAAATAAAAAATAAAAATGAATCAAAGAGAACAAATTCTTTCAGCAGTAAAGAAAAATAAACCTCAAAGTACCCCTTTGCCTGAAATGAAGCTATTTGATGGCCAATGCGATTCTATTCTGGATAAATATGTAGAATCGTTAAACAAAATCGGAGGTACATGCAAAATAATTGATCGTACGGAAGATATCAACATGATTGTCAAATCACAATTTTCTGATTTAGGTCAAGTAGCTACTAACATGCAAGAGGTTCTGATTGCAAACATTGATCTGAAAGAAATAACTGACCCACATCAATTAGAGCAAGTAAATATTGCTGTTCTTCATGGTGAGTTGGCGGTAGCTGAAAATGGTGCGGTGTGGCTTGAAGGAAAACAAATAATACACCAAGCTATACCATTTATTACACAACATTTAATCTTAGTTATTGAAAGAGAAAACATTGTTGAAAATATGCATGTAGCCTACTCAAAAATCAATATAGAACGACCAAGCTATGGAGTTTTTATAGCAGGACCTTCTAAAACAGCAGATATAGAGCAATCTTTAGTGATTGGTGCACATGGCTCTAGAAGTTTATTAGTCCTCATTAGATAACTCTTACACTGTGAAAAAGAAATTCTTATTTATTTTTCTTTGTTTTATTTATTTTAGTATTCAATGTCAATCTCCTCAAAATAAACCTATGAGTGATAATAAAAATCTTGTTAATAACTCCCAAAATGCAAATGCATTAGCAACATTTGGGGGTGGTTGTTTTTGGTGTGTAGAAGCTGTGTTTCAAAATCTTAAAGGTGTAATTAAATGTAAATCAGGATATAGTGGAGGAAATATAGACAATCCTACATATAAACAGATATGCACAGGCAACACTGGTCATGCAGAGGTAATTCAAATAAGCTATGACTCAACCCAAACATCTTTCATTGAACTTTTAGAAGTATTTTGGAAAACTCATGACCCAACTACGCTTAATCGACAAGGTAACGACGTGGGTACACAGTATCGTTCCGTTATTTTTTATCATAATGAGGAGCAGAAAAGATTATCTGAACTATATAAACAAAAACTTATTGATAGTAAAGCTTTTGATAAAATAATAGTCACAGAGATTTCCCCTTTGACAAAATTTTATGAAGCTGAGGAATATCATCAAAATTACTATAACGATAATTCTAGTCAACCCTACTGTGTTTTTGTAATTCAGCCCAAAATTGATAAATTCAAAAAAATATTTTCTAATAAACTTAAATAAAATATGCCTTCTTTTGATATTTCCAGTAAAGTAGATGCTCAAACTATGGACAATGCACTAAATGTTACTAGAAAAGAGCTTCAAACTAGGTATGATTTTAGAGAAACTAAGACTGAAATAGAATTCAATAAAAAAGATAATCAATTACTTATTACTACTGAAACTGATATGAGAATCAAAGCTATTGAAGATATTTTAATGTCAAGAATGGCTAAGCAAGGATTAGACTCCAAATCTTTAGAATTTACCAAAGAAGCTTATGCTTCTGGAGCTATGATGAAAAAAGAAATCAAAATCAAAAATGGTATTGATAAAGATTCTGCTAAAAAAATAGTAAAAGATATCAAAGAATCTCAAATCAAAGTATCAACAGCCCAAATGGATGATATTATTAGGGTTACAGGAAAAAAAATCGACGATTTACAGGCTGTTATATCTTTTCTCAGGAAAAACGACTATGGATTACCGCTTCAGTTTATTAATATGAAAAATTAAGCTTTTTTTACACTCTTTATTGCCTCCAAAATTTTTGAAACAAGAGTAGCAGAAGCATTTGCTAAAGGTAATCTTACTTTGCTTTCACAAAGTTTCATCTCTTTTAATACCGTTTTTATTCCTACAGGATTACCTTCCTCATAAAGCAGTGGGTTAAGAATTGAAAATGATTTAAGAATTTCTGTTGCTTCATTAAATTGATTATTCAAGCCATGTCTTATCATATTGCTGTATTCAAGGGGATAAGCATCTGCTAAAACAGAGATAGCACCTTTCCCCCCCAATGAAATTAGCGGTAGTGCCCACATGTCATCACCAGAAACAACTAAAAAATCTTTGGATACTCCTTTTAAAATCTCAATATTATGAGAGACGTCAGTATTTGCATCTTTAATACCAATAATATTAGAGATTTTAGAAAGTCTAATTGTAGTAGAAGGTAATATGTTTGAACTTGTTCTTCCAGGGACGTTGTATAAAAATATAGGAATGGGAGATGCTTCAGCTATTGCTTTATAATGTAGATATATACCTTCTTGTGAAGGCTTATTATAATATGGCGACACAGATAGTATAGCATCTACACCATCAAAATTAGTAGATTTTATTTTATCTATTATTTCCGCTGTATTGTTCCCACCCAAACCATACATTATTGGTAATCTCCTTTGATTAAACTCTAAAACGGTTTGAAGAATAAGCTTTTTCTCCTCTTCGGTTGTAGTTGCAGACTCTGCTGTAGTACCATTGACTACTAAGTATTCAACTTTATTATTAATTACGTGGTTTAATAGATTGATTAACCCATTGATGTCTATTGCTCCTGAATTATCGAAAGGTGTTACCAGTGCTACACCTGTACCCACAAATTGGTTATACATTAACTTATATTTAATAAGCTACAAAATTGTAAAATATTCTATCAATTTGAAAAGATTTTTTTACACATTTTGAAATTAAATAATGCTTATAATTCAATTTATTGATATCTACTTAGCCTTAATTATTAAAACTTTTTAATAATTGATTCGTATAAATTTTTTGTTCAAATCTATCTTTATTTAACTTTATATACAAAGAGTTAATTATATAGATCAAATTCAAAAAATATTAATATTATGAAAAAAATTATTTTTATCATTTTTTCTTCACTCATTATTTTTATGAGTAGCTGTGCCCAACAACATCTTTGTCCAACTTATTCTGATAGTGGAGCATACAATCATAAACATACTCCACATCATTTGAAACACTAAGTCCGTTAATAATTTATTTAATTGGTTTTAGTTTAGCTAAAATCCATTATTTATATTGCCAACCTAAATCTTAGGAAATGATTCTAAACTATATTTGGGTAGCCTTTTTTGTTATTGCTTTTTTTGTATCATTATTTAAAGTGATTTTTTTAGGTGAAACAACCTTGTTTCCATCACTTATGAATAATCTATTTGATATTTCTAAATCAGGATTTGAGATTGCATTGGGTTTAACGGGTATGCTCACCTTCTGGCTAGGAATTATGAAAATAGGAGAAAAAGCTGGTTTCATTGAATTATTGGCAAAACTAATCGGACCATTTTTTAATAAACTATTTCCAGAAATACCCAAAAATCATCCTGTAATTGGTCAGATGATGATGAATTTCTCCGCAAATATTTTAGGTTTAGACAACGCAGCTACTCCATTGGGGTTAAAAGCGATGCAAGGACTTCAAGAACTTAATATTGAAAAAACGACCGCTTCAAATGCTCAAATTATGTTTTTGGTCTTGAACGCCTCAGGGTTAACAATTATCCCTATCTCTATTATTAACTTTCGGCAAGAATTAGGAGCTGTCAATCCTTCTGATATATTTCTTCCGATTCTTATAGCCACATTCTGTTCGTCTATGATAGGATTAATTGTGGTAGGGATTTATCAGAAAATTAATTTTTTTGATAAAGTGGTATTAACTTATCTTTTAGGGGCAGTTTTAGTAATTGCCTCAATAGTCTATTACTTTAATCAATTACCCCAAAATCAAATAGGGCCTATTTCTTCTCAAATAAGTAACTGTTTTATGTTTGGATTAATTGTTTTGTTCATAGCTAAAGCATTTATAAATAAGATAAACGTATTCGATACTTTTATAGAAGGAGCAAAAGAAGGTTTTGAGGTTGCAGTAAAAATTATCCCCTATTTGGTAGCAATGCTTGTGGCAATATCTGTGTTTCGCACTAGTGGAGCATTAGATTATATTGTAGCAGGAGTTGGTAATTTTGTTCATTTATTGGGTTTTAATACCGATTTTGTAGGAGCATTGCCAACAGCATTTATGAAACCACTAAGTGGAGGAGGAGCAAGAGCTATGATGTTAGAAACAATGAAAACACATGGTGCAGATTCTTTCATTGGTAGATTGTCTTGTATATTTCAAGGAGCTGCTGATACTACGTTTTTTATCGTTGCTTTATATTTTGGGGCTGTAGGTATAAAAAACACAAGATATGCCGTTGGTTGTAGCTTAATAGCAGACCTTGCAGGTGTTATTGCTGGAATATTTGTTGCTTATTTGTTTTTTCATTAATGCCAAAACTTAACCTTGATTTCTATTTGCAAGAGAATGTATTATTGATTGCCCAACAGTTAATAGGTAAGCAACTTTGTACCAACTTTAACAATCAATTAACAACTGGCATAATTGTAGAAACAGAAGCTTACAAAGCACCTGAAGATAAAGCATCTCATGCTTACGGAAATAAATTAACTGAACGGACAAGTATTTTCTATAAAGAAGGAGGAGTTGCTTATGTGTATTTATGTTATGGCATTCATAAACTATTTAATATTATTACTAATCATACAAATATTCCACATGCGGTTCTCATAAGAGCTATAGAACCAACTACAGGAATTGATATAATGCAATTAAGAAGAAAAAAAATAAAACTTGATTATTCACTAACTCGAGGACCAGGTTGTGTTAGCGAAGCATTAGGAATAGAAAAAATACATAATGGGATGAGTCTTTTGGGAAATCAACTATGGATAGAAGATAGCCATTCTCAAACACTTCATTCTAAAATAGAAATTGCTTCAGGTTCTAGAATAGGTATTTCTTATGCAGAAGAATATGCTTCAAAACCATGGAGGTTTTGGGCAAAAAATAATTCATATGTAAGCTTCCCTTTAAAATAAATTTAATTAAAAATATCATTCATGAGGTTTTCTACTGTTCTTATATTGTTTATTTCTTTCAATATTACACATTTGTTGTATGCCCAGAACCCTATAAAACACTGTGAAGAAGACCTAATACCCAAATATGATCAACAAAAGAAAGTCTGGGGCTTTAGTAATTTATTTGGACAATGGGTGATAGATCCATTTTATACTAAAGTAAGTCCTTTTGAAGAAGATAAGGCAGTTGTTCAAAAAGGCTTATCCTACGGTGTCATTGCTTGTGACGGTCAAGTTATTGTACCTACAGTTTATCAAAGCATGACCAATTATAGAGGAGGAAGAACTTGGGCAATGAAAAATGATAAATGGGGGGTGTTAGATGAAAAAGGGCGTGTATTATTAGATTTTAATTATGAGGAAATCAATCCAATAGTACATACTACTTTAACTTGGGTAAGAAAAAATAATCTTTGGGGATTATTTGAAGAAGAAAAAGGAAAAACGCTTTGTCAACCTCAGTATTCTTTAGTTACTATTATGTCTCCTAACTCAAGCTTAGTAAAGTTAGGGGAATATTATGGGGTGGTGAACCATGTCAATTGTGGCTATTTGATAAAACCAGAAATTACAAAAGTGAAAAAAATAGCAAAAAACATGATTGTTTTTAAGCAAAACAACCAATGGGGCTTATTCAATCAATATGGTATTCTTAGGCTTAATCCAGAATTTGATACTTTGTTTTCTAAATATCCCGAAACTGTCGTAGGGATTAAAAATAAACAATGGGGGCTTTATGATTTGTCTGGCAAAGAGTTATTGGCTCCAGAATATGACAGTTTAGGCAGTTTAAGCGAAGGTTATTTTAGTATTTATAAAAAAGCAAAAGTTGGATACGCTACTCGACAAGGAAAAGTATTCATCGAACCTACTTATCAAACAGCATCTGATTTCAAGAATAAAATGGCTATTGTATCAAAAGATAATCAATTCGGAATTATAGATTATTCTAATTCTCAAAAACTCCCACTTCGATATTCTAAGATTGAACGCAATTCTATCACTGGCATATTTTCAATTTTATACCCCGACAATAAGTATTACTTATACAATAAAGATATTCAAAAAATATCTGAAAATGGTTTTCAACAAATAGAAATACAAGATGGAGAAATTGCAAGAGCAAAAACAAAGAATAAATTCAATTTTATTGATACCTATACAGGCATTGGTATTACTAATAATTACTATGATAGTGCATCTGTTATGAGCTCAGAAGGAGCGAAGGTAATGCAAAACAAGCTTTGGGGATATATTCAAAAAAATGGAAAACTGCTTATTGAAATTAAATATGACAGTATTCAAAGTACTCAATGGAACAATAAAACCTTGTGGAATACATGGAAAAACAAGTTGTGTGGAGTCATTGATACTTCTGGAAAAGAAATCTTCAAAAATGAATATGAGAAGATTTATTACGCCTCCTTTGGTACCTTAAAAATTAAAAAAAATAATTTATGGGCAATCATTAAGTCTAACGGTCAGCAATTGACTTCATTTCAATTTCAAACTATTTCCAACAGTGCTTCTCATCCTAATCTTCCAGAATGGCCAGCAATAGTTCAATTAAAGAATAAATATGGCATGATTGACGAAACAGGAAATCTTATTGTAGCTATAAATTACGATACGATTTCTTATAAAGGATTCAACATATTCCTGTTAAACAACGGAAAAGATAATCAAATATTCAACACAAAAGGAAAAGCGAGTACAGATAACAATAAATATAACAACATAAAAAACATAAGCTCACAATACATAGAAGTCAAAAAAGGAAAGAAATGGGGAATAATAAACCACATTGGTGAAGAGATTATCAAACCTCAATATGAAGAAATAGAAATCTTTCCTCAATTTTTCTTAATTAAACTCAATAAAAAATGGGGGACAATAGATAAAATAAACAAAATAAAAACTCCCGTTGAATATGAAAGTTTTGAAATTAAAGCAGATAATATTTATTTATTGAAAAGTGGAGTCAATTTTTTGTTGGATAAAAATGGAATGATATCTTTGAAAAATAATAAGCCCTAAAATACAAATCAACAATTAAATAAATTAGAATGTCAATAGGAGAAATACATACCTCAAAAGGGGTAATGAAAGTAGAGTTTTATGATGAAGAAGTACCTGGAACAGTAAAAAACTTCGTAAGCCTATCAAAAAAAGGATTTTATGATGGATTGACCTTTCATAGAGTAATTCCTAATTTTATGATTCAAGGCGGCTGCCCAAAAGGAACTGGCTCTGGTGGGCCAGGCTACAACATCAAATGTGAAACAAGTGCCGAAAAGCAATTTCATGATAGAGGAGTGCTTTCTATGGCACACGCAGGACCAAATACTGGTGGATCCCAATTTTTTATCTGCCACAGCAGAGATAACACTAGTCATTTAGATAGAAAACACACTTGCTTTGGCAAAGTAACCGAAGGACTTGAAGTTATCGATCAAATAAGACAAGGAGATACTATAGAAAAAATCATTATTCTTTAATCTATTAATCTATGAATTACAAAAAGTTATATATAGAATTAGGTAAATTACTCTATGCCATTGCAAAAGTTGATGGAGTTGTTCAAGAATCAGAAAAGAAAGCCCTCAGGGAAATAGTAAAAAACGAATTAGCTCCATTAGAATCAAGTATTGATAAATTTGGTAGCGATCAAGCTTTTTATACAGAATTTGAATTCGAAACCCTAGAAATGAACAATACGCCTTACAAGGCTGCACTGAATTCATGGATTAATTATGCTAGAACACATGCTGATGTTTTTAATGACCAAACAATTAAACTCGTCTTTGATGCAGTAAAACAAATCGCCAATGCCTATAGAGGAACTTCTAAAGTAGAAGAAGAACTTATAGATATTCTTAACGAAGAATTTAAAAATATTAAAAAGAGTAATTTGGCAAAATAAATTTCGTAGATATTAATTATTTACTTTGGAAGTTCAAAATATAGTATTAATTTTGCAAACTAATTTTATAAGAAAAAAAGCGTTTAAAAGAAAACATGGCAAATCATAAATCTTCCATTAAAAGAATCAGGTCAAACGAGGCTAAAGCAGAAAGAAATCACTACCATGCAAAAAGCACTCGTACTGCAATAAAAAAATTAAAAAATGTATCTTCTAAAACAGAAGGAGAGGAGATGTACAAAACAGTATCCTCTATGCTTGATAAATTAGCAAAGAAAAACATTATTCATAAAAAGAACGCTTCAAATAAAAAGTCAAGTTTGGCTAAATTTGTAGCAGCTTTAAAGTAGAACTATTATTTTAATACTATTTCATAAAAAATCCCCTTTATTAAAGGGGATTTTTTATGAAATTTTTTATACAGTATTGATAATATTGAATTGCAATCTACTCAATCATTGAAAATTTTTCTCATAAGCCACTAAGTTTTGAAAGAATATCAGGAAGAAATTCTTTCAGTATCTTTTTTAAAAAACCTAGTCCCAATCATTTCTTTTTTTTGTCTCGGTTATATGAGCAAGATGATGATTACAATGCCAAGCATAAATACCTATATTTTCATCAACTCTAAATGCTTTTCCATGTTCAGGATGAATAAATATTCTAGTGTATTGTTCCTCTTTCAAATTATTTAATAAAATGACCCATCTTTGATGTATCCCTTCAATCATTTTCAATGAAGGTGCTATAGGCATTGTTTTGGTATCTAGAAGTTCAGCCCAGCGTTCTTCATAATATGGTTTTATTGTGGGCTGATCTTCTGTCAATGCAAGTTTTAAACGTGTAAAACTGTTCATATGACTATCGGCACAATGATGAACGACTTGTCTTATTGTCCAACCATCAGGTCTGTATGGGGTATCGAGCTGTTCGTCTGATAAATCAATAACTTCACTTAAAAGTCTTTTTGGGAACGTAGAAATATCAAAAATCCATTTATTTAATACTTCCTTAGTTATGGATGTTGTTTTTTGAAATTGACCTATCGGAAATTTTAATTGTTCTATTGTCATTTAGCTAATTTTTTTAAGTATTGAAAAACAAAGTTTATAATAGTTTTTTATTGAGGTGAGGTTTATAAATAATCTGTAACAAACTGCCTACAATAATTTTTGATTTGCTGCCTTACTTGTCTAAATTGTTCTTTTACTTCCTCTTCTGTTCCAGTTGCTTTCGCAGGGTCAGGAAAGTTATGATGAAACTTTTTTGCTTTTGTTGGGAAGAATGGGCATCGTTCTTTTGCATTATCGCAAACCGTAATTACAAATTCAAAATCAATGTTGTAATATTCGTCAATATTGTTTGAAGTGTGATTTGAAATGTCAATACCATCTTCTTGCATAGTTTCAATGGCTTTGGGGTTTACTCCATGAGCTTCAATACCTGCACTATATATATCAGCCTTAACGTGTGCGAAATGTCGCAAGTAGCCTTCAGCTATTTGGCTTCTGCAACTGTTTCCAGTGCAAAGCACTAAAATTTTCTTTTTTTCCATAGTCTAAACAAATAACCAAATGATGTTGATGATGCAAAATTTTGGGTCAAAACCGAAAATAAGTTGCAACACAATTACTGAGGTAGTAATTATGATAGCTTTCTTATATTTTATGATTTTTTCTTTCATTTCTAACAGCAACCTGAATTTGGTGAACAAGAAGAGGTTTGGACTGTTTGTAATTGCGACAATTTTATTTTCTGCTTTTCTTGCGGTATTCCGCATTGGTCTTGAGCTAAACAAGCAGTTACTTTGCTTTGCAGAATAAAGTTTGTTCCGTCAAACGCTAAAGCATATTTTCCAATTGTATCGCTTTGATATTCTACTTCTATTTCGTTGTCTTCTATTCCTAATAGTTTTTCAGAAAGCTCAATAATGTTCAGCAACTTTTTTGGTTTCAATTGATGATCGATATCGTCTGCATTCCACAATTGAAAGTTTACTGTTTTTTCATTGCGGATTGTTCCACCACAATCAATAAAGTTTTTTGTAACTGTTCCAACTTCTGTAACGTGAAAATGATTAGGGACAAACGCTCCGTGCTCTAATTTGAATGTCACATTATCTAATGTTGGCAAAAGTGCTTTTACTTGTGAAAGTTTCATATTTTTTGAATTTTAGTTTAACAACAATCTTTTTTCTTATTGATGAGCTTGGTTGAAATGTATCCGAAATAATTTTGCAATTTTTCAATGGCTTTCTCGTCAATGCAGTAACAAATTGTATTTCCTTCAATATCACCTTTTATCAGTCCAGCGTTTTTGAGTTCTTTCAAATGTTGAGAAACGGTAGGCTGAGCAAGTGGCAGTTCGTTTACAATATCTCCACAAATGCAAGAGTCTACCTTCATAAGATACTCAATAATTGCCACTCTAGCAGGGTGGCCGATTGCTTTTGCGAGTGTTGCGATGGTGTTTTGCTTGTCTGTAAAATGATCTGTTTTCGTTGCTCCCATTACTGCTTTCTCTATTTTTATATTGCAATATTACAATTAATATTCTACTTTGTTAATTTTATAAAATTCATAATTATCTGTAATAATTAGATAGTTTTTAAATTTACTTTCAGAAGCAAAAAATACTCATATAACAGTATTTGTTTGAATTAGAATTATCCTCCTTTAATAAGCTTTAAAATTTTAATTATTTTTATTTTATAAAGTTTCTTTGGACTTATAAAAAATGATAACTAGAATGAGTATTGCCATCAAAATTAAGAAAATGAACTCAAATTTTGTAAAAAAATTTATTGATTCTGTTGCATTTTCGCTTATAAACACTTGTCGTCTACTTTCCTCTAATTGAATTTTAAATAGTTGGTATATATATTTATGTATATTATTAATAATTAATAGTGACTTCTCTTTTTCTAAACTTTTATAATTTTGTTCAATCCTTTTTAAAGAAGCCAATTCATCTTTTAATTGTTTAAAAATAAAATATTCTTTGTTAGTATGTTTCGTTTGATAATATTTTTTAATTAAACTATCTATTTCAATATTGGAATAGATTTCATTTTTATGAAAAGACTCCTTGGAAGATATTATTGCGATTTCTTTTATCCGAATTACCTTAGATATTTCATATAAAATGTCGCTTGCGACAATTCTATCCTCATAAATTGTCTTTATTGAATAGCTTAATTTATTAAAGTTTTTTTTGTCAATAAGATTTGTTGCCAAAACAATTAAAAATATTAAAAAAATACTTGATATCCATTTAATTTTACTAATTATATTCATATTCAGTTTTTATTCAAAATTTTCATTTATTAATAAAAGTCACACTATTAAAATTGAGTAATATTAACAGAATTAAATAGAAGTTAAATTTACCTAATGAATTATGGAAATACCTTTTATTTTTTTAAAGCAGGAGCAAAGGCTGCATCTGGTAGCACCTTAAACTCTACTCTTCTATTGGGGGCGTTTTCTACTGTAGAAGTACCAGCAATCACTAAAAACTGATTTGAATAACCTTTAATCATCATTCTGTTTTCTGTTATTCCTTCACTCAATAAATAATTATAAACTCCTTTAGCTCTTTTCTCAGAGATGATTTGATTTACGTCTTGATTTCCTTGGTTATCGGCATGTCCTCCGATTTCAATTTTCAAATTAGGATTTTTATTGAGTATGTCTACCATTTCTTGCATAGCTGGATAGGAAGCCTCTGTATATTTGGCTGCAATATTGAAATCAAAAAATATTTTATGAGCAAATACTTGATTTTCTTTAGGTAAAATATACTTTACTTGTTTTATTACTGTATCTTTCGCAGGCACAAATACTGCTTCAGGAATTTTTATCTCTGGGAATTCTATAAGGTAGATATCGTCTTCTCCATAAGAATCAGATTTATGGCTTGAAAAATATCCTTTGCGACCATCAGAGGTTAAGCTGATATGAACTTCATGTTCTGGTGTATTTACTGGGAAACCAATATTTTGTGGAATAGACCAAACATTATCTTTTTGTATAGTTTTAAAGATATCTAGACCACCTATCGAATTAGGCCCATTATTGCTAAAATACATCGTTACTCCATCAGGCATAATTTGAGGAGCTTCTTCATCCCATTCACTATTGACTTCAGATCCTAGATTTTTAGGAACTCCCCAACCTTTATCTGTCTTAGTGCATACATATATATCCATTCCACCATATCCTCCTGGTCTATCGCTACAGAAGTAAAACTTATTACCATCTGGTGATATACAAGCTCCAGTTTCCCATGATGGGGAATTTGCTCTTGTAAAAGGGGCGGGTTTTGTCCAAGCAGTATCCTTATTTTCTATAAAATAAATATCTGTAGAATTGTTTTTGTCGGTTGTGTAAAAGAATAACATTTTACCATTAGCAGATACAGAAAGTGGAGCATCATGCTTGAAGGTATTTAAGCCACGACCTACTTTTTTAGAATTAGACCAAACGCCATCTGTTTTTACAGAAACATAAATATCTTCAAACACATCTTCTACTTCTTCTCCTGGTTTAAGCCCAGACAAATCAATGCGTTTTGAGGCAAAAAATAATGTTTTATCGTCTGGCGTAATTACAGGGTAACCTTCTTCACTTGCGGAATTTATCTTTGGACCTAAGTTTTCGATATGAACTTTCACAGGATTTTTCATTAATTGTTTTCCAACATGACAGTTAGAAATATACTTGTTTACAATTCTAGTAACATCTTTAGTATAATCTTGATTGGGCTTTAAAAGCAATTTATACTTTTCATAAGTTTCTATTGCTTTATCAAACTCTAAACCATAATGATAAGCTACTCCTAAATAATAATTAATATCTTCAAATTCATGTTTTTTATCTAATTGTTGAGCTTTTAGTAAATAAGGTGCAGCCTTACCTTTAGTAGAAGAATGTAAATAACAAATCGCTATTTTATAATTCATTTCAACATCATCAGGCTTCAAAACATCTAATTTTAAATAGATGGGCAAAGCACTAGCATATATTTCATCGATATATAATTCGTCGGCTTCTTTTTTTATTTTTCTAATGGATGATTTATTGTTGGGTAAATTATTAAGATCAATCGTTTTGGTAGATACCTTACTTGAATTAGGTTTATTGCTTTGCATATCAATATTTTGGGCATAACTGGTAGATACCAAAATAAGAAAAAATAAACTATTGAAAATTACACTTTTTATAAAGTGTGTCTGCTTTAAATAAGTCATGAGATATGATTTTAGATGATATTGATTACGAAGTAAAATTAAAGATAAATGAATTTGTTCTATTTTGTAATTAAAGTCATAAATTTACTTCAAATTATGAGCAAAAATATAAAAATTTTTATAATTTGTTGAGAAAAGTATAACAAATATTAATGTTTTATTAATTATTAATAATCTTTAAATTTTATTTTTTTATTGTCTAAAATATTTGGATAAGAAATTAGCATTAATTAATTTCGCATCTTGAAATAAAAGTAAAAACATAAAACATACAGTATGTACCTGACCGCTGAAAAAAAAGCAGAAATCTTTACAACAAATAGTTTAGAAAAAAAATCAACCGATACTGGTTCGGCAGAATCTCAAGTTGCCCTGTTTACATTTAGAATTAATCATTTAACAGAGCATTTAAAATTGAACAAAAAAGATTATTCATCAAGATTGGGTTTACTTAAGCTCGTAGGTAAAAGAAGAAGAATTCTAGATCACCTTTCTCACGAAGATATCAATAGATATAGAAAATTAATTGCTGAGTTAAATATCAGAAAATAACCCTACTTATCTTTTTAACAAACAAGGAATCTCTGAAAGAGTTCCCTTGTTTGTTATCTGTGTTTACCATTTTTTACCATATAATTATTAAACAAGAATTTTCTTAAAGAAAATGACTCCAAATCCTATCATAAAAAAAATTCAATTAGCTGATGGAAGAACCATTACCATTGAAACTGGTAAATTAGCAAAACAAGCAGATGGTTCTGCTGTAGTGAGGCTCGGTAACACCATGTTATTAGCAACAGTTGTTTCTGCCCAAACAGCAAAAGAAGACCTTGATTTTTTACCATTATCTGTTGATTATCAGGAAAAATTCGCCTCTTCTGGTAGAATACCTGGTGGTTTCTTAAAAAGAGAGGGAAGATTATCAGACCATGAAATTTTAATTTCGAGGCTAGTAGATCGTGCAATGCGTCCATTATTTCCTGATGATTACCATGCAGATACTCAAATTAATATTCAATTAATTTCTGCAGATGCAGAGGTTTTGCCAGATGCGCTTGCTGCACTAGCAGCTTCGGCTGCTGTAGCTGTTTCAGATATTCCATTTAATGGTCCTATATCAGAAGTAAGGGTCATAAAATTGAATAATGAGTTTATTGTTCAACCTACTCCAGCTCAAATAGCTAAGGCTGATTTGGATATTATGGTTGGTGCTTCAATCGATAATATCTTAATGGTAGAAGGGGAGATGAATGAAGTTTCTGAGCAAGAGTTACTTGAAGCTTTAAAAGTAGCACACGAAGCCATCAAAATACAATGCCAAGCACTTATCGAATTAGGCATAGAGGCTGGAAAAACTACTAAAAGAACTTATAATCATGAAAGAAATGATGAAGCACTTAAAGAAAAACTAAATTCTTTGCTTTATGATCAAGTTTATCAAGTA
The DNA here is from genome assembly GCA_004294225.1 of Cytophagales bacterium. Classification (GTDB taxonomy): domain Bacteria; phylum Bacteroidota; class Bacteroidia; order Cytophagales; family Cytophagaceae; genus REBA01. Next base: position 121,646 of record REBA01000011.1, read on the forward strand.
GCTGCTCAGAAAAATGCCAATAAAAACGAAAGAGCAAAAAACTTTAAAGCAGTTAAAGATAATTACTTAGCATCTTTACCAGAAGATCATACAGAAGATTTATATTTAATTAATAAATATTATCATAAGATTGAAAAAGAAGCGGTGAGGAATATGGTTCTTAATGAAAGAATCAGATTAGATGGTAGAAAATTAGAAGAAATACGTCCTATATGGTGTGAAATTGATTATTTACCCTCTTCACATGGTTCTGCTATTTTCACTAGAGGCGAAACTCAATCATTGACAACAGTTACCTTGGGTACAAAGTTAGACGAACAACTTATAGATAGTGCAATGTTCTCTGGTACCAATAAATTTATGTTACACTATAATTTTCCAGGATTTTCGACTGGAGAAGTTAAGCCTAATAGAGGGCCAGGAAGAAGAGAAGTAGGCCACGGAAACCTAGCTATGAGAGCTTTAAAGAAGGTGTTACCTTCTGTTGAAGAAAATCCATATACTGTTAGAGTAGTATCTGATATTCTAGAATCAAATGGTTCTTCATCGATGGCAACGGTGTGTGCTGGTACGCTAGCACTTATGGATGCTGGTGTAAAAATAACAGCTCCTGTATCAGGTATTGCTATGGGATTAATATCAGACGCAACAACTGGAAAATGGGCTGTACTTTCAGATATACTTGGAGATGAAGACCATTTAGGAGACATGGATTTCAAAGTTACTGGTTCATCTAAAGGAATTACTGCATGTCAAATGGATATGAAAGTAGAAGGTTTATCTTACGATATTCTTTCTCAAGCATTAGAGCAGTCCAAAGCTGGTAGAATGCATATTTTGTCTAAATTAGTAGAAACCATATCCTCTCCAAGAAAAGAACTAAAATCTAGTGCACCAAGAATTGTAACTTTGAAAATACCTAAAGATATGATTGGTGCAGTTATTGGACCAGGCGGAAAAGTAATACAAGAAATTCAGAAAGTTAGTGGAGCAACTATTATTATTGAAGAAATAGAAGATGCTGGTAAAGTCAATGTTTTTGCAAATAACAAAGAGTCTTTAGACAAAGCTGTTAATTGGATAAAAGGTATCGTAGCCATGCCAGAAGTAGACGAAGTTTATGAAGGTAAAGTGAAATCTATCATGCCATTTGGTGCATTTGTTGAATTTATGCCAGGCAAAGATGGATTATTACATATTTCTGAAATTAAATGGGAAAGAGTAGAAAATATGGAAGGAGTATTAGAAGTAGGAGAAGAGATAAAAGTAAAACTTATTGAAATCGACAAGAAAACAGGAAAATATAGATTGTCTAGAAAAGTTTTGTTACCAAAGCCTGAAAAAAATGAAGTCTCTAACAATGCCTAAGAAAATAGGAATTGTAAATTAATGAAGAACATTTTCTTTGTTCAAACGTTACGGAAACAGATTATTTAATCAAAGCAAAAACCTTAATGAGACAATTAAAAATAAGCAAGCAGATAACCAATCGTGAAAGTCAATCACTAGATAAGTATTTGCAAGAAATAGGAAAGGTTGATTTGTTGACACCTGATGAAGAAGTAACCTTAGCCAAAAGAATAAAAGAAGGAGATCAATTAGCATTAGAAAAACTTACAAAAGCTAATTTGAGATTCGTAGTATCAGTTGCTAAACAATATCAAAATCAAGGACTTTCTCTTGGAGATCTAATCAACGAAGGGAATTTAGGACTTATTAAAGCTGCACAAAGATTTGATGAAACTAGAGGATTTAAATTTATATCTTATGCAGTTTGGTGGATTAGGCAATCTATTCTTCAAGCATTAGCAGAGCAATCTAGAATTGTAAGATTGCCCTTAAATAGAGTAGGTTCTTTAAACAAAATATCCAAAACATTCTCAGAACTAGAGCAAAAATTCGAAAGAGAACCTTCTCCAGATGAGCTTGCCGAAGTATTAGAAGTATCTACCTCAGAAGTAGTAGATACCTTGAAAATATCTGGAAGACACGTGTCTATGGATGCACCATTTGTTCAAGGGGAAGAAAATAGTTTATTAGATGTATTAGAGAATGATGGGGAAGATACCCCAGATTCTAGTCTAATGAATGATTCTCTAAGAAAAGAAGTACAAAGAGCATTATCAACGCTTACTCAAAGAGAAGCTGATGTTATTACTTTATATTTTGGTTTAAATGGAGAACATTCTATGACTCTAGAAGAAATTGGCGAAAAGTTCAATCTTACTAGAGAAAGAGTTCGCCAAATTAAAGAAAAAGCAATTAGAAGATTAAGGCATACTTCTAGAAGTAAAGCTTTAAAGCCATATTTGGGTTAAAATAAATCTTAATAATAAGAATTTAGCCCAGGTGGTGAAACTGGTAGACACGTACGTTTGAGGGGCGTATTCCGCAAGGTATAGGGGTTCGAGTCCCCTTCTGGGCACAAAAACTGTTTTATTATACTATAAAACAGTTTTTTTATTTTTCATCAAATAATTATGCTATAAAAGATGAATACAACAGCTTTCAGTAAAGATTTAAAACCATTGAAAATCCAACAATGGGCAGAAGAGGATAGACCAAGGGAAAAACTATTGTTAAAAGGAAATTCGGCACTGTCAGATGCTGAACTTATAGCTATTTTGATTGGTTCAGGAACCGTTGCTATGAGTGCCGTAGAACTTGCCAAATTGATTCTAAATAATTGCAATAATGACCTCAATCAGCTTGCAAAGCTTACTATCAATGATTTAAAAAAGATAAAAGGGATAGGAGAGGCCAAAGCAATTACCATAATTAGTGCTTTAGAATTAGGAAGAAGGAGAAAGGCCCTAGAATCTTCAGCACTTCCCAGAATCAATCAGTCAAGAGATGTATATGAGTTGATGATTCCGCATTTGATAGATTTGCCTCATGAGGAATTCTGGGTAATCTATCTTAACAAAGCAAATATTGTAATTCAATCCAAACAAATGAGTAAAGGAGGAATTGCAGGCACAGTAGTAGATCAAAAATTAATATTCAAACTAGCAATAGAACTAATGGCAAGTTCTATTGTTCTTGTACATAATCACCCATCAGGTAACAGACAGCCTAGTCATCAAGATACTGATCTTACCCAAAAAATGAAAAGCACAGGCAATTTTCTTGATGTGAAGGTGATAGACCATATTATATTTACCAATAATTCCTACTTTAGTTATGCCGACGAAGGACTTCTTTGAAAATCTGTTTACAACCAAAAAAATATTAATATCTTCTATAATAGCTGGTATTATAATTTTATGCTTAGTAATCTACATGAAGAGTCATTATTATCAAATACAAACTATTAGAAATCAAAAAAATAAATTCTTTTTAACATCTAGTAATTCACCAATTATTTCTAAAGAAAATTTTAAATCCCTGAATTACTTCCCAACCAATTCGTCTTATAAAGTAGAAGCAGAGCTAAATCCAATAGAAGACGATTCAATGATTCAAATCTGGAGTAGCGACGGAAAAAAGATACTATTTAAAAAGTTTGCTTTATTAAAGTTTACCATTAACCAAACTTCACAACAACTATTTTTATACCAGTCAATAACAATAAATAAAGAAACGGATAGTAAAACCTATTTTTTACCTTTTAGAGATTTGACAAATAATAAAACCACTTATCAAAGTGGTAGATATTTAGATTTAGAAATTACTGAAAAAAATATAACAAATAAACTTGTAGAACTAGACTTTAATCTGTCTTACAATCCTTATTGTGTTTATAATTATAAATACAGCTGCCCTTTAGCACCTAAAGAGAATAGTTTAAAGATAGAGATAAATGCAGGTGAAAAAAGATTTTAGATAACAAAAGTTTCATTTTTTAAGACATCAGATAACGATGTACCATCTAAAATTTTTGAAGTTTCATCTCTAACTTGTTTCATAAGCATTCTGATATGGCAAGTCGCCTCATCTATACACTCTTCACATCTTTTGTAATATAATTGGCTTACGCATGGCACAGGTGCAAGAGGACCATCTAAAATTCTTATCACTTGTCCAAAAGTAATATCTTCTGGAGCACTTCTAAGGGAATATCCACCATTTTTACCTCTGGTACTGTTAAGCAATCCATGTTTTTTGAGTTCTAAAAGAATACTTTCTAAAAACTTTTGTGGTATTTTTTCTTCCTTAGATAATTCATTGATCTTGACAATATTATTGCTTTTTGCCATATAAAGCAAAGCTTTCAGTGCGTATTTACTTTTTTTTGTAAGCATAATTAAATTTAACAATCTATTCTAGGACAATCGTTGGGATTGTGCTTTTGACGTTTTTTTTGTTGTTCAATTCTTTGCTCTGTTTTGTTTTTATATTTTTTGTGCCCACTGCAAGCAAAGAGACTTATGGAGAAAATATAAATTATAATAAGGTATAAATAAGTTGGGTTTCTTGCCAAAGTTATTTGATTTAGAACAACTCAAATTTATGGTTTATATGTTAAATAAAAAACAATGAATTTCTTATTTAACATAATATAAATTATGTAACAAAAAAATCAATTTAGAAATACCATATAATAATATCAGTGATTTGATCCAATGATTTCATTCATTTTAACTACAAATCGATCAAAAGAGAATCGGTCGCTATTATTTTTTCCAATATATCTAAACACTTCTTTGCCCTCTAAGTCTAAAATTATTAATGCAGGGTAATGAACAATCTGTCCATGAAAAGAATATCCAAAAGGAATTTTATATAACTTGGCTAAGTTGGCTTCAGGATCACGATAAATTGGATATCTTGTCAGTTCATGGTCTAATAATTTATCAGACCATTCTTCAATTTCTCTTTTATTATCAGGTTTTATAAAAACTTGAATAACATTTGAAAATTTTTTTGATTTAATTATATAATCATGTGTGTGTTGCAAACAATGAGGACATTCTGTTTTTAATAAAAAATGCAACACAACAAATTTACCTTTTGCTTTACTTAGAACAAAATGACTAGTATCATTAGCTGAAGTTAATTCAAAATTAACAGTATTTTGGGCTTTATTTATAATTGGTAAAAATAGTAAAGTTATAATTATAAGAAATGTCTCTTTATGTTTCATGCTTGATTTCATTTGTGGTTGGACAATTAATGATAACTAAATCTAGATTTCGCAATCTAAAGTTAAATATGTTACCATAAAATTTTAAATTGCAAAAAAATACGGTCAATTATGTTTTTTGCGTCAGAAAAAAGGTACGAACAAATGTTGTACAAACGCTCAGGGAAAAGCGGCTTAAATCTTCCTTTGCTGTCATTAGGTTTGTGGCATAACTTTGGTTATTTAGATACGATTTATAATGGCAAAAACCTATTATATAAAGCTTTTGATTTAGGAATTACACATTTTGATTTGGCAAACAATTATGGCCCTCCTCCTGGTTCGGCAGAAGAAAATTTTGGAAAAATTTTACAATCTGGTCTTGGCGCTTATAGAGATGAATTGGTAATCTCTACTAAAGCAGGTTATTTAATGTGGGAAGGTCCCTATGGAAACTGGGGGTCGAGAAAACATTTGATTTCTAGCATAGATCAAAGCTTAAAAAGAATGAAGATTGATTATGTAGATATTTTTTACCATCATCGTCCAGATGCAGATACGCCTCTTGAAGAGACCATGGGGGCATTGGTAGATATTGTAAAGCAAGGAAAAGCGCTTTATTTAGGCTTGTCTAACTATAAACCTCAGCAATTAATAGAGGCAAATGAAATATTAAAATCTTATAATGTTCCCTGCATTATTCATCAACCCAAATACTCCATGTTTGAGCGCTCGATAGAACCAGAGTTACTCGAAACTCTTGATCAATTAGGCATTGGTTGCATAGCATTTTCACCTTTATTTCAAGGCCTTCTGACTAATAAATATCTAGGTGGAATTGAGTCGGGTTCTAGAGCTTCAAAAGCTCATGGCTTTTTGAAACCAGAATATATTACAGAGGATAGACTAGAAAAAGTAAAACAACTTAATAAAATTGCTTTGCAAAGAGGTCAATCTCTTGCACAAATGGCTTTAAAGTGGGTTATGAAAGATGCTCGTTTAACCTCTGTTCTTATTGGGGTAAGTACTATAGAACAACTGAATGATTGTGCTGGATATATTTCAGGCAAGGATTTTGATAATGAAGAATTAGAAAAAATCGAAAAGATATTAAACAATAATCCTAAACAAAACTAAATTAATCAAAAATGAAAAGAATAAATATTGGCTTATTAAGCCTACTAATTATTGTATTATTTAATGCTTGTGCCACAAAAAGCGTTACTAGAATTGACCCAGAGAAACAGGTAGATTTAAGCGGAAGATGGAATGATGTAGATTCCAGAAAAGTTGCAGAAGAAATGACGGGGGATTGCTTGAACAGGGCTTGGAGAAATAATTTTCAAAATAAATTCAATAAGAAACCTACCATCATTTTAGGTGACATTGTAAATAAAAGTCACGAACATATCGAAGCTTCGACATTTATAAAAGATATGGAAAAAGAATTTATCAATTCTGGAAGTATAAGAATAGTGCAGAATGACCAATTCAGAGAAAAAATGAGAATGGAAAGGGCCGATCAACAAAAGTTCTCTAGTTTAGATACGCAGAAGAAATGGGGGAAAGAACTTGGTGCCGACTATATGATGTTTGGAACTATAAATTCTATTGTAGATCAAGAAGGAAAAAGAAAAGTAATTTTTTATCAAATCAACTTAGAATTAGCCGACCTAGAGAGCAATGAAATTGTTTGGATTGGGGATAAAAAAATAAAAAAATACGTAGTAAACTAATTACTCCTATTCAAAAAAAGGACATTGACTTATACATCTTTGTCCTTTTTTATTTGACATCACATTCAATTTATTCATTAACAAGTTCTGTTGGAGTGTAATTCTTCGCTATGCATTCACCATATTATTTTCTTAAAACATTTTTTTTACTGATTGTATTAGTAATCGTAAGTTCTTGTGCGAATTACTATCAAACAAACATTAGGTTTAATAATGCTTACACAAGTGGTGATTTTGAAGAGGCCGAAAAAATATTAAACAAAAAAAAGAAAGCAGCACTAAAAAAAGATCGCTTAATCTATTTCATGAAGCAAGGTTCTGTGGCCCATATGCAGGGTTATTACACAAAAAGCAATGAGTATTTTGAAGAAGCCTACAAAGTTGCGGATAGCTATCATACCAATCTAGTGAATGAAGGAGTAGCTTTGTTGTTGAATGATAATATTATAGAATACAAAGGTGAAGATTATGAATTACTTTACATTAATTATTATAAAGCATTTAATTTTCTTAGACTCGGAAAAAAAGCGGAGGCATTGGTAGAATGCAGAAGAATGAATAATCGTTTGACCTACATCAATGGTAAATACGGTAATGAAAATACCTTAAAGCGAAACGCTTTTATACATTTAATGATGGGCTTAATATATGAGACCAATTTAGAGTATAATAATGCCTTTATCGCCTATCGAAATTCACTAGAAGTTTACGAAAATGAATATACTACCTTACTTGGAACCAATACCCCGTATCAATTAAAAATTGATGTTATAAGAACAGCATTTCTTACTGGACTGTACGACCAGGTAACTTATTATGAAAATAAATTCAATATCAAATATAAAGACATTCCCAAAAACACCACAGAAATGATTTTCTTTTGGAACAATGGAATGTGCCCAATTAAAGAGGAATGGAGTATTAATTTTTCTATTATTCCTGGTGGTGATGGTATAGTTACGTTTGTAAATTCTGATTTAGGATTATCTTTCCCTTTCCCTATGAGTAGAGAGGAATATAAAAATAATAACTTCTCTGACTTGCAATTCATAAGAGCTGCCTTTCCAAAATTTAGCGAACGCCCTCTCCTATTCTCTAATGCAAAAATAGAAACCAATAATAGCACTTATTCCCTTGAAAAAACAGAGGATATTAATGCTATAGCATTTAAAACATTAAATGACAAAATGTTAAGAGAAATGGGAAAATCGCTTCTTCGCCTTGCAATTAAAAAAGGTGCTGAGTTGGCATTAAGAAAGCAAAATCAAAATGCGGGGATGTTATTAGGAGTTTTTAATGCAATTACAGAAAAAACAGACACTAGACAATGGCCTGTTCTGCCCCATTCTATATATTATTCAAGAGTACCCATTAAAGAGGGCTTACAAAAAGTTAATTTTTCCTATTCAAGTAGAGATGGACGTTCTACGAAAAGATTTGTGATAGAAGTTGTTGGATATAAAAATGAAATGAATTTTCAGTCATTCAATACTTTATAATATTAAAGTTCATACTGTCCCTAAAAGTGTGTCTTTATTGTAATATTATTTGAAGAAAGTAGATTATATTGCTTTATAAACCAAAATATAACTTATGAAAAAAATAGCTACTACCTTGGCTTTGTCTGGTGTCATTGCTTTTTCTGCACTCGCTCAAGTGGGCGATGTTGCCCCTACAACTATTAATGGCAAATATTATCTAAATTTTGCTGATATAAGCCTAGAAGTAGACCCAGCAGTAGGTGGGCGTATTACCTCTTTCAAACTAGGAACGGCAGAAACACAAAAGAAAAAACTGAACGGAAACGATAATGACTTTGGCTCTTCCTTGCAGCCTGCCCCTCAGTCACTTTGGAACTGGCCACCTCCACCAAACATCGACAACCAACCCTATACTGCTTCTATCGACAGCAACAAAATAATGTTGGTAGGTAAAGAAGAAACCTCATTGAAATTATCTGTAATGAAAAAAATATCGGTTTCTAGTTCAGATACTTCTATCATTATAGAGTACATCATCAAAAATACTGATTCGAAACCAAAATCGATATCTGGCTGGGAAGTAACAAAAATAAACTCTGGCGGTTTAATCTTTTATCCTTTAGGTACAGGTTCAGCCACTGACCTTGCCAAATGGACAACTTCTAAAAATGGTATCGTTTGGTACGACCACGATTCTGCAAAAGTAACTACAAATAAAGGTGGTAGCTTTCGTAGCGACGGTGCTGAAGGTTGGTACGCCAATGTTCAGAATAGCGGAGTAGTATTTATCAAAAAATTTAAAGATACTCCTGCCGATAAGCAGGCTCCAGGAGAAAATGAAATCAAAATGTTTATCAGAGATGATAATAGCTATTTGTCTTATGAATTGCAAGGGCCATACACCTCTATTCCTGCCAATAGCACAGCAAACTGGAAGGTAAAATGGTATTTGAGGAAACTGCCCTCTACAGTCAAGGCAACGGCACAAAACGACGCTTTAGTTGGTTTTGTAAAATCGGTAGTCAATCGTAGCATTACTGCAGTAGAAAACCAAGAATCTGCTGTGGTTACAGCTATTATAGTTCCTCAGCCTATATTAAATGAATTTAGCCTAAAACTAGACCACAGCAAATACACTATTGTAGATGTATTGCTATTTGACACCAATGGCAAAAATGTAAGAAAATATAGCAACATCAATAGCAATGATGTATTGCAAAAAGGTGAGTTACAAAAAGGAATTTATACTTACAGCATTCTTAGCAATGGAGTTATGGTGGGCAAAGGAAAAATTTCTATAGAATAATTAAGTTTCAGTCAGCTATTTTTTATTTTTTGGGGATAAAACTGCGACTTGCCATGAGTTAAGAATGCGACTTTTCAACTTACGCGCTAGTGCTCGTTCGTCCGTAGGTGCTATTTTATTTGATGCTTTCTCACCCATAAATGGGGATAGTTTCTTAATGGAATTACCTAATTGTAATGGGAATACTTTCAAAATTAAGCCCCGCTGAAAAAATATGAGCAAAATTCAAACGCCAATTCACGAATCAGTTTTTTAAAACAATTTCAGAACTGGAAACATTTGTTTGTAAAATCTCAAAAACATTAAAGTGCAATGAAGTGAAAAGTATTTGTGGATACAGTTATATTTTTTTAGACAATTTTTGGTCTGTTAAATAATTGCATTTGTAGTTGTTAAACAATAAACTAAAAAACGTGGCTTAGCACTGTAAAATTTCCTCCACTTTTTGTTAGGAAGTCCACTTAAGCAGGTAACTTTTGATTACAAGGACTACAAAGCCAAAGGAGAAAAAAAACTCATGACCTTGACCCATGGGGAGTTTATACGAAGGTTTGCCATGCACCAACACACAACCTGGCTCAAAAGTCCACTGGACTTTTGCCCTCCAAACGATTTGTAAAGATGCGGCATTATGGGGTACTCAGCAGTACATGGAAACGAATAAAGCTCAAAGCATTACAAAGCAGTCTAAAAGTATCACCCACAGTAGCTGAAAAGTCTAAGCTATGGCGCAAATGTCCCTGTTGCAAAACGGGTAATTTGATAACGATAGAAATCTTTGGCAGTCGTGGTCCTCCCAAAAGGTACATGGGCATTA
>REBA01000059.1 GCA_004294225.1 Cytophagales bacterium
AGACCCAACCGACAATCCTACCATTGGCATTTTGCTTTGTAAAAATAAGGACAATTACGAAGTAGAATTTGCCTTGAAAGATATAAATAAACCCATAGGTGTAAGCGAATACCGCTATACTGAACTGCCAGAAAACATCAAACTGGGCTTGCCAACGATGGAGCAACTTACCCAACAATTGAAAAATTATCAATAATAAATCCGTCAATAAAAAGCTGTATTACAAATTAGGAATTGCTGGATTTTGCTTTGGCAATATCATGATGCTTAGTTTGCCCGATTATTTATCAGTAGTTGATGAATTCAATGGAGATATAAAAATTTTATTTGGCATACTTAGTTTTATTCTTGCTCTGCCTGTATTTTTCTACAGTGCCTCTGATTATTTTATCTCCGCCTATACATCAATCAAAACCAAAGTAATCAATATAGATTTACCCATAGCGCTGGGACTTACTGCTGCTTTCTGGCAAAGTATATATGAGCTATTGGTGGGTGGAGGAATTGGTTATATGGATTCTCTTACTGGACTTATCTTTTTTCTTCTAGTTGGGAAATGGTACCAAGGTAGAACTTATGAATCTATTTCTTTTGATAGAGATTTTAAGTCTTACTTCCCTCTTGCTGCTTGTAAAATAAATGAACAAAAAGAAGAGTATGTAGCTCTTAAAGACCTTGCAATTAATGATGTATTATTAATTCGGAATGAGGAAATAATACCTTCAGATTCTATTTTAATTGATGGGAAAGCAACTATTGACTATAGTTTTGTTACAGGGGAATCTAAGCCTATAACAAAAAATAAAGGAGAGTTACTATTTGCAGGAGGAAGACAGAAGGGAGCATCGATTACTATTAAACTTACAAAAACAGTTTCTGAAAGCTATTTAACACAGCTTTGGAATAAAGATGACTCGAAGCAGACCATAAACGGTCTAGAAAATTTTACAAATAAAGTTGGAAAATACTTCACGATAGCAGTACTAATCATTAGTGCACTTACCTGCCTTTATTGGTTTTGGAAAGACACTACAGTTGCTATTCATGCTGCAATATCTGTACTTATAATATTTTGTCCTTGCACCTTGGCACTTGCAATCCCATTTGGATTTGGAAGAGCAATGAACGCCTTAGGTAAAAATGGCTTGTTCTTAAAAAATACTCAAGTAATAGAAAAATTAGCCTCTAATAAGGCAATAGTATTTGACAAAACAGGAACGCTTACCAAAACTGGTTTAAGCCAAATACACTTAGAAGCTAATCTTAATGAGCAAGAAAAAATCTGGATAAAATCTATTGCTCAGCATTCTACACACCCACTTTCGCAATCAATTAGCAACTATTTTTCAAGCATTGCCAATACTCTTGATGTAGAAGAGTATTCAGAAACTTTATCTAAAGGTTTAGAAGGTTCGATAGAAGGTCACGTTGTAAAATTAGGATCTGCTAGTTTCATTGGACTAAATGATCAGGATTCAACAGATGATCAATTAACAAAAGTCTATATCAGCATTGACAATTCATTGAAGGGATATTTTCAATTTGAAAATTTATATAGAAATGATTTAGACAATGTTTTACATCAGCTTAGTTCCGACTATGATTTGCATCTGCTTTCAGGAGATAACGATTCAGAGAAAAAATATTTAAAAAAATACTTCCAAGCTAAGAACATGCATTTTTGGCAATCGCCAATAGAAAAACTAGAATATGTAAAACAACTTGGAAAACAAGAAAAAGTATTAATGATTGGTGATGGATTGAATGATGCTGGTGCATTGATTCATAGCCATTGTGGGATTAGTATTACAGAAAAAAAATCTAGCTTTTCTCCTGCTTCAGATGCCATCTTAGACGCAGAAGCATTTGATCGTTTACCAGATTTTATCAACTTCTCAAAAAAATGTCTTAATAGAGTGTATTGGAGCATAGCGGTATCAATGGTTTATAATCTTACAGGTCTATATTTTGCTGTACAGGGCAATCTTAAACCCTTAGTAGCAGCTTTATTAATGCCCATGAGCTCTGTATCTGTTGTATTGTTCGTTACTATAATTGCTCCAAGGCTTCAATCAAAGGATTATAAGCCTAAAGAAATAAACTGATATTAATCATTAAAAGCATTGCTTACACTCATTAGAAAGAAAAAAGTCAAATAGTTTATTTGTAGAGTAAAAAGATAACAGATGAGTGTAATAATACTTTTAGTTCTATTTAGCCTACTCGTAGCAGGTTCCTTCTTAGGTGCTTTTTTATGGGCTGTAAAAGATGGGCAATATGAAGATGAATATTCCCCATCAGTTAGAATGTTATTTGAAGAAGAAAACAGTGAAAATTTAAAAACCAATAAATAAATTATGCAAATAGAAAGATTCTCTTACAACAACACCATTGTCAGAAATTTTGCTTACGCTTCCATGATTTGGGGAGCGATAGGTATGTTAGTGGGCTTAATTGCAGCGCTTCAATTGGCATGGCCAACACTCAACTTTGGTCTAGAGTACATAAGCTTTGGACGAATAAGACCATTGCATACCAATGCAGTAATTTTTGCATTTGTAGGTAATGGTATTTTTACTGGGGTATATTATTCTTTGCAAAGGCTATGTAAAACCAGAATATACAGCGATTTGTTAAGTAATATTAATTTTTGGGGTTGGCAATTAATTATTATTTCCGCAGTGCTAACGCTTCCATTTGGAATAACTACTAGTAAAGAATATGCTGAATTAGAATGGCCCATAGACATTGCCATTACTATCATATGGGTAGTATTTGGTTGGAATATGTTTGCTACTATTTTGAATAGAAGAGAGAAACATCTTTATGTAGCTATATGGTTTTATATCGGAACCTTTGTAACTGTAGCTGTACTTCACTTAGTAAATTCGTTTGAGTTACCAATATCATTCTTTAAAAGTTACTCTTGGTATGCAGGGGTTCAAGATGCTTTAGTTCAATGGTGGTATGGACATAACGCTGTTGCGTTCTTTTTAACAACTCCATATTTGGGATTAATGTATTATTTTATTCCAAAAGCAGCGAACAGACCTGTTTACTCTTATAGACTTTCAGTTATTCACTTTTGGGCATTAATATTCTTATACATCTGGGCTGGTCCTCACCATCTGCTTTATTCAGCATTACCGGATTGGGCACAATCTTTAGGTGTTGTATTCTCTGTAATGCTTATAGCTCCATCTTGGGGGGGAATGCTCAACGGTCTTCTTACGCTGAGAGGAGCTTGGGATAAGGTTCGTGAAGACGTAGTTTTGAAATTCATGGTAGTAGCAATTACTGCTTATGGTATGGCGACTTTTGAAGGACCAATGCTTTCTTTAAAAAATGTAAATGCAATAAGTCACTTTACTGACTGGACAGTAGCTCACGTGCATGTTGGTGGTCTGGGTTGGAATGGATTCCTAACCTTCGGTATGCTCTACTGGTTATTCCCTAAAATGTTTAGAGTAGAATTATTCTCTAAAAAGCTAGCAAATTTCCATTTTTGGATTGGTACTTTAGGAATTATATTCTATGCATTACCAATGTATTGGGCTGGATTCACTCAAAGCTTGATGTGGAAAGAATTCACTAAAGAAGGTTTGCTTGCCTACCCTAACTTCCTTGAAACAGTAACTCAAATCCGAACAATGTATATGCTTCGTGCTTTAGGTGGTGCACTCTACATTATAGGAACAGTAGTAATGATTTATAATCTTTTCAAAACAGCAGCTGTAGGAAATTTCCTTGCTAATGAAGAAGCTAGTGCCCCTGCAATGCCTAAAGATGAAAAACATGCAAACGAACATTGGCATAGAGTTATTGAAAGAAGACCTATACAGATGATGATATTTAGCTTAATCGTTATCTTAATTGGAGGACTTGTAGAAATGATACCAACGTTCCTTGTGAAGTCGAATATCCCTACAATTGAAAGTGTGAAACCATACACCTCTCTAGAGCTTCAGGGAAGAGATGTATATATCAAAGAAGGATGTAATAATTGCCACTCTCAGATGATTCGTCCATTTAGAAGTGAAACAGAGCGTTATGGTGAATATTCTAAAGCAGGAGAATTTGTATATGACCATCCACATTTATGGGGTTCAAAAAGAACAGGTCCAGATGTGCATCGTGTGGGAGGTAAATATCCAGACTCATGGCATTATAATCATATGCTGGATCCTCAAACAATGTCTCCTGGCTCTATTATGCCAAGCTACCCATGGCTCTTTGAAAAAGATATCGACACCTCTACTACTGCTAGTAAAATAGCTGCAATGAGAACTTTAGGTGTACCTTACCCTGAAGGCTATGAAAGCAAAGCCAATGCAGATTTAATGAAACAAGCCAATACAATTGTAGCTGGACTTAAAGAATCTGGAAATGAAGTAAAAAGTGAGCGAGAAATAGTGGCATTGATCGCCTACATGCAACGCTTAGGAACAGATATAAAAGTAAAATCACAAGAAACCAACCAATAGATTTATGTTAAAATTTATAAAATATCATTTAACCTCAATTGGTCATATAGAAATATACCCTTTGATTTCGTTCGTTGTTTTCTTTCTATTCTTTTTAGTAATGCTGACATTAATATTAAGAAGTGATAAAAAGTTTATCATAAAAATGCAAAACCTACCTTTAGAAGATTCCACAAATTCATCCGCACAAGAATAATTATGAGAAAGTTGTATAAAAATTCAATTCAAATCTTTAGCATCGCAGCATTGTTTAGCTTATCCAATCAGACGATGGCTGCTACAGAGGTAGCTTCTTCGGCTTCGAATCAAGCAAGTACTGATTTTGTAACAATTATAATCTACGCATTGATAAGCGTGATTCTTCTGACCTTGTTATTTATTCTTAATACACTAAGAACTTTTATCAATATTAGTAATAATAAAACGCAAGAAGCTTCAGCTCCAATATTCTCTGGGTTAATGCAACAACTTACCGATGCAGTTCCTATCGAAGAAGAATCGAAAGTAATGACAGACCATGAATATGATGGCATCAGAGAATTAGATAATAATCTTCCACCTTGGTGGAAATATATGTTCTATGCAACAATAGTCTTCTCTTTTGCCTATATGTACTTTTATCATTTTAGTGGGAAAAACTTATCTCAAGCAGCAGAATATGATCAAGAGCTTGCTACTGCTGAAAAAGAATTAGAGGAGTATAGAAAAACTGTTGCCAATAGCATAGATGAGAGCAATGTTACTTTACTTGCAGATGCTAAAGGACTAGAAAGCGGCAAGAAGTTATTTATACAAAGTTGTGCTGCTTGTCATGGCAATGCGGGTGAAGGTGGAGTAGGCCCTAATCTTACAGACGAATATTGGATTCATGGGGGAGATCTGAAAAGCATATTTAAAACCATAAAATATGGTGTGCCTCAGAAAGGAATGATTTCTTGGAAAGCACAACTTAGCCCAGTGAATATGCAGGAAGTATCTAGTTATATATTGACATTAAAAGGTACAAACCCTCCAAATGCAAAAGCTCCCCAAGGAGATAAAATGTAATACTTTAAAGTTGAATCGAGGTTTTTAAATAAAAAACTCATGGTGTTGGAAAATAAAAATACAGACCTTTACTTAGAAGAAGATCAGTCTTACAGAGACACTATTTCTACTGTAGATAAAGAGGGAAAGAGAATTTGGCTCTATCCCAAAAATCCTAAAGGTAAGCTTACTAATTACCGTAAGTTATTATCTGTATTTTTTATTGCTTTAATGATTGCAGGACCTTTTATAAAGATTCAAGGAGAACCTATTTTACTTCTAAATATCATAGAAAGAAAGTTTATCATTTTTGGAAAAATATTTTGGCCTCAAGACTTCCATATTTTTCTATTAGTGATGATTGCTTTTGTTATTTTTATTGGTCTTTTCACTGTTGTATATGGGAGAGTATTCTGTGGTTGGGTTTGCCCACAGACTATTTTCATGGAATCTGTTTTTAGAAAAATAGAATATTGGATTGAAGGAGACTGGAAAGCAAGAATTACTCTTGATAAATCTTCAATGAATGCAAATAAAATTATAAAGAAAACATCCAAACATCTTATATTCTTTGGTCTTTCATTTATCATTGCAAACATCTTTCTTAGTTATATATTAGGAGTAGAGAAACTAACAAAATTAGTAGTAGAAGGACCTTCAGAACACGCAGGAGCATTAATAGCATTATTAGGATTTACAGCAGCATTTTACGGAGTATATGCTAGATTTAGAGAGCAAGTATGCACTACTGTTTGCCCTTATGGAAGACTTCAAGGAGTGCTTTTAGATAAAAATTCTCTTGTAGTGATTTATGATTATATCAGAGGAGAAACTAGAGGAAGGCTAAAACCTAAAGAAGATAGAGCCGCGCTTGGCAAAGGGGATTGTATCTCCTGTCATCAGTGTGTAGATGTTTGCCCTATGGGTATCGACATAAGAAATGGCACTCAACTAGAATGCACCAATTGTACGGCATGTATGGATGCTTGCAATCATATCATGACTAGTATCGGGAAACCTCAAGGACTAATAAGAATTGACTCAGAGGCTAGTGTATGCGAGAAGAAACCTTTCAAATTCACTCCAAGAATTATAGCTTATACAATAGTGTTGATGATACTTTCTTCAATTATAATATCCTTACTCGCATTCCGATCTGATATAGAGACCACAATGTTAAGAACACCTGGGGTATTATTTCAAAGACTACCCAATAATGAAATAAGTAATTTATATAATATCAAAATGATTAATAAAACCAATCGTGAGATAAAAATTGATATAAAAATTCTATCAGGTAAAGGTAAGCTTAAGCTCATAGGCAATGACCTAGTAATACCATCACAGGGAACTGCTCAAACCTCGGCATTTATTATACTTGACAAAAATGATATTAATCAATTCAAAACTGATATCAAGCTTGCAGCTTATGAGGAAAGCAAAGAACTAGATAATTTCACGACTACATTTATTGGACCTATAAACAATTAATCAAATGAATTGGGGATACAGAATAGCAATTCTTACAGGAAGCTTCGTAGTGTTTATGTCAATAATGGTTATAAGTGCCTTTAACCAAAATTTTGATTTGGTTAGTGAAGATTACTATGGTAAAGAACTTCAATTCCAAAAGCAGATTGACAAACAAAAAAACCATCAAAGTTTAAAGACTCCTCTATATTGCAGTCTGGAAACGGATTCTCTCACAATAAACTTTCCAGAAGAGTTAATCAATCAAAACACAATTGGAACAATTACTTTCTTCAGACCTTCTGATGCAAAAAAAGATTTTACTATTCCTATCAAATTGCTTCTTGGCAAACAAAAAATAGCTAAAAATAATTTTATACTTGGGAGGTATAAAATGCAGGTGGATTACGAAGTCAATGGAATCAAATATTACGAAGAAAAGTCCATAACGATTCCATGATTTTTATTACTCCTTTCCTCATTGGTTTATTAAGTAGTATGCATTGTATAGGAATGTGTGGTCCTATTACACTTGCTTTACCTGTAAGAACTAATGTGCCATTGCAAAAAACTTTAAAATATCTTCTTTATAACACAGGACGAATTGCCACCTATGCTTTCTTAGGAGCTATTATTGGTGTTTTCGGGATGGGTATAAATTTAATAGGATTTCAATACTGGGTCTCTATTATTTCAGGCTTATTGATTATCTTATCTGTAGTAGTAAAGATAAAGTCTTTCAAGATAAATTTCTTAGAACGATTCAGTCAATGGCTAAGACAAAAATTGAATAGTAGTTTTATTTACTATTTCAAAAAATCAGATACCAGTGCACTCTTTATTTTAGGCTTGTTGAATGGTTTATTGCCATGCGGCATGGTTTACATCGCAATAATAGGAGCTATAGCATTGGCAACGCCGCTTGAAGCTAGCTTTTTTATGATATTTTTTGGCTTAGGTACCCTACCGATAATGATGATGATTCCTCTTATTGGGCAGACTTTAAGCAATTTCTTTAAATCAAAAACAAGCTTAACAATACCTATACTGACTACCATTATTGGTGGTATGCTTATTTTTAGAGGAATTAATCAATACAATCAATCTATTGAAGCACCTCATAAATCTTGTGTTAGTAGTATTCAAAATCCTTAATTAAATATTTTCTATGATTATCCTTTATTTCTTTATTGCCCATTGGTATTTGTCATTATTAGCACAAACATTTTTTCTTCATAGATATTCGGCTCATCAAATGTTTACGATGAGTCCATTCTGGGAAAAAGTTTTTTATGTTATGACTTATCTTTTCCAAGGTTCCTCTTTTCTAAGCCCGCATGCTTATGGGGTGATGCATAGACTTCATCATGCATATGCAGATACAGAAAAAGATCCACACTCACCTTCCTTCTCTAAGGGCTTGATAGATATGATGTGGAAAACCAAAAATATTTATAACGACATCTTGAACAAAAGAGTAAACATAGAACCGAAATTTTACAAAGGAGTTCCCTATTGGGGGTTCATAGAAAAATTAGGGGATCAATGGATTTCAAGAATTGCTTGGGGTACTTTATATTCTTTATTCTACATAAAATATGCAACTCATTGGTGGATGTTTTTATTGCTACCAATTCACTTTTTGATGGGGCCTGTTCATGGTGCGATTATCAATTGGTTTGCTCATAAATATGGTTATATTAATTTCAAAGTCAATGATACCGCTAAAAACTTATTGCCTTTTGATTTTCTAATGATGGGCGAAAGCTATCACAACAATCATCATAAACTTGGTGGCAGAGCAAACTTTGGTGTTAAATGGCACGAATTTGACCCCACCTACCCTTTCATATTAATGTTAAATCTATTCGGAGTGATTAAACTAAAGCTGAATAATGATTTGAATTATATGTAATAATTAATTCAACCACTTCAAAAACTTCTTACCCAGAATGTTCTTGATTTATAGACTATCAAAGCGTTTTGTGTATTTTATTTCAAGTAGGCGAATAAAATATTCATCGTGAATTGATGTATTTATTCGCATACTTTTTTCCAGATTTTCTTTGCACTTTCATTGCCTAATCTTCCAGATTGAACAAAGTCTCGACATGCTGCATTGTTCAATTTTAATTTTAGTTTGGCTAAACCTCTTTGGTATGTCCATTCTGCATTCTTAGGTTTTTTTGAAATCGCTTGATTATAAAAAGCTATACTAGTTTTAAAATTCTTTAATTGATATTGGCAATAACCTATACCAGCCAATGATTCTAGCGATTGGTGATTGTAACGAATGGCTTGCTCGTAATTACTAATTGCTGTTTTAAAATCTTTGGTGATACGTCTTCTTATTTCGGCTTGATAAAAATATGCACTATCAATAAATACATTACAATTGATACAGTTTTGAAATTCTGTTATAGCTAAACTGATTCTATGGTCTGCTAAATATACTTTTGCTAAATAAAAATACACCTCTCCTAGTGTACTATCTAGTTGTATCGCTTGCTTAAAATTATAAATTGCCAAATTAGGTTTACTATCTAGTTCTGCACAAATGATTCCTCTTTGCAAATATGCCTTTGCGAACTGGTCATCGAAATATATCGCCTCAGAGAACTTTGCAAAAGCTGCATTGTAATTATTTTTCTTTTGCATTTCTAAACCGCTCCTATAAGCCCGCTCTGCAGATAGCCCATTCATATATTGATAAAAAAACAAACCCAAAGTAGTAATAAGCAAAAAGAAACCAAAGGTGAAAATATACGCCTTCTTTTTAAGTGCTGAGCTAAGTGCTTGGTCTCTTTTCGTACTTCTCTGCGGTGGTGGAGAGATAGGAGGACTGGGGTTATTGAGGTGTTCTCTTTTAAAATCATAAGACATCCTCTTCCAAGGATCTGAAAGTGTTTGATAAGCTAAATTGATGAGCTTAAAAAGTTCCTCACTTTCTTTATTTCCAATATTCTTATCAGGATGATGTAGCTTAGCCAACTGTTTGTAAGATGATTTTATTTCTATATCACTTGCATTGGGCTTTACACCTAAAATCTTATAATAGTCTTCAATCATTTAGATGATAATATCAATTTTTGATGATCTTTTAAGGGCTTGATAATTTATGGAGTAGCGATATTTTAGCACAAAACCACAATAGAATAAATAACTTCAAATATAACAGAAAAGTTTCACTCTAAGCTGTTTCTACTGTATTTCACAAAATCCTTTTTTTATATCGATATTTTTTTGTTTGCATGTTTGTCAGTTCAAAAGTTTGTTATAAGTTTATATCTTTAAATTTATATCGCTTTAATATCAACAATATACAAAAATGAAACAACCTAAGGTCTTAATTTTTCTTTTCCTATACTTTTTTTCTCTTACCACATTTTCCCAGCAAATAACTCAAAACATAAGAGGTCGACTATTGGATAAAGAAACCAAATCACCATTAATAGGTGCAACAATAATTATGCTTACCGACTCCACATTAGGAACTACTTCAGACGAAGAAGGATATTTTAAAATCTCTAATGTACCACTAGGCAGGCACAAACTACTTGTTCAATACCTAGGTTATGAAGATCAGGTAGTATCAGACATTATAGTAAATACTGCTAAGGAAAATATCCTTAATATCGATATGGAACAATCGGCGGAAAGTTTATCAGAAGTATCTGTGACTGGTATTAGCAAAACGATGCACGGCACTGTAAATGAAATGACAAGCGTAAGTTCTAGAAGTTTCTCTGTGAGCGAGTCGGAGCGATATGCTGGTAGCCGTGGCGACCCTGCACGTATGGCCTCTAATTATGCTGGTGTACAAGGCAGCAACGATGCCAGAAATGATATTGTGATCAGAGGTAATTCTCCTATCGGTTTGCTTTGGAGGCTGAATGATGTAGATATTCCAAACCCTAATCATTTTGCGGTATCTGGAACTTCTGGTGGACCTGTATCTATTATCAACAATAAGGTTTTGGGCACTTCTGACTTTTTTACTGGAGCATTTCCAGCAGAATATGGAAATAGTATTGCTGGGGTTTTTGATTTAAAAATGAGAAAAGGGAATGATCAAAAACATGAATTTACTGGTCAATTGGGTTTTCTGGGTACGGAGATATCTGCCGAGGGTCCTTTGTCTAAAAAGTCCAAGTCTTCTTATATTGTGAATTATAGATATTCTACTTTAGCACTTTTTTCTGCTCTAAAACTACCTCTTGGAACTTCTGCTGTACCTAATTACCAAGACATGGCTTTCAATTTCAATTTCCCCACTAAGAAATTTGGCGATATCTCTTTCTTTGGAATAGGGGGAAGCAGCAAAATAGATATTGTACTGAGCGACAAAGCACCCAATGATGAGATTTATGGACAAAAAGATAGAGATCAATTTTTTAGAACTTCTATGGGCGTAGTGGGAGTCAGTCATTCCTACAACATCAATAAAAATACATTTAGCAAATTAACCCTCTCCACTTCTGTGCAGAATCAAAGGTCATTTCACGAAAGATTTTGGCAAAATGCAGATTTTAAAATAGACTCCACCAGAGATCAATTGTTTTACGATTTTAGAGAGCACAAAATTTCCTTGGCATATACGCTTACTAAAAAGCTAAATTATAGACACACCATAAAATCTGGATTTTATATCGACCGCTATCAATACATTTTTAACGATAGCGTATTTCGTGAAGACCTATACCGTTTCGAAACTAGGCTCAACACCAATAGTGCAGCGTTTTTGCTAAGACCATATGTTCAGTGGAAATTCAATGTAAGCCCCAAATTGGTGCTTAATACCGGACTGCATTCTCAATATTTTACTTTAAACAATTCCTTTGCAGTAGAGCCAAGAATGGGATTAAAATGGAAAGTAAAACCCAATCAATCTATCAATATGGGCTACGGACTGCATAGCCAGTTACAGCCATCATACATCTACTTTCATCAAATACCCAAAGGCAATGGAACATATGTTCAACACAACAAAGATTTGGGCTTTATTCGTAGCCATCATTTCGCATTGGGCTATGACAATTCCTTATCTAACACGGTGAGAATAAAAATTGAAACCTATTATCAATCGCTATTCAATGTGCCTGTTACCCGTTTTCCATCATCATTTTCACTGGTAAATCAAGGCTCTACGTTCAGCAGATTCTTCCCTGATAGTCTTGTAAACAAAGGAACTGGTACAAATTATGGCGTAGAATTCACTTTGGAAAAATTCTTTGCAAAACACTACTTCTTTATGTTCACTTCTTCTTTGTTTGACTCTAAATACAAGGGTTCTGATGGTGTATCAAGAAACACAGATTTCAATGGCAACTTTGCCTGCAACCTACTTGCAG
This sequence comes from Cytophagales bacterium, assembly GCA_004294225.1. Lineage (GTDB taxonomy): Bacteria > Bacteroidota > Bacteroidia > Cytophagales > Cytophagaceae > REBA01. Next base: position 12,332 of record REBA01000059.1, read on the forward strand.
GTTCTGAATACAACGTAGGCAAAAAGAAAAGAACAACACTTATTACTGGACTAAAAATTACTTGGGCAGGTGGAAGAAGATATGGGCCAGTAGATTTGGAAGCTTCTAAGAAAATCCAAGAAGTGGTTTTTGCTGATGCCAATAGAAACAGTCTACAGTTTAGAAACTACTTTAGAACAGACTTAAAAATAGGATTTAGAAGAAATAATAAAAGGCTAACGCATGAAGTAGCTTTAGACTTAGTCAATATATTTGGCACCAAGAATTTGCTTGGCCTTACCTATTCACCAGACCCCAAAAACCCAACGGCCACGCCCTTAAGAGAAGAATACCAACTAGGTTTCTTACCCTTGTTTTACTACAGGGTAGATTTTTAAAAAAAAGAGTATTTACGAAATTGGTTAATATATCAATCAATTAAGAAGACAGGGGTTTCTACCTCTGTTCAGACAAAATATATTAATATATTAAAAACCTGATTGACAGATTGCCTATATTAAAAAACTTTGATTGTTCAGGTTAAAAATATAGGTTTAAGCAAAATAAAGTAGAGTTTGAAGAAACGATAAGGATGAAAAATTATTATTCAATAGACGCAATTCTAAAAAATCGAAAAAATTTAATAAATTACTAAGACAAGACAATGCCAAACGCTAAAAATAAATTTGTAAAAAAAAAGCCCACCCACTTCAACGCACAAAACACACTTTCATTTTTTGCTGACACACAAAGTTGGCATTTCAACTGTCTTGTCCTGAAATAGGTTTACACAAATCAAGTGTAAAAATGGACAAAAAAATCGTAAAAAAGCAAGGCAAATATTTTACTTTAGAAGAACAACATG
>REBA01000049.1 GCA_004294225.1 Cytophagales bacterium
AATTATTACAGCAATATGTGGTTTTTCATCGGTAATTGCGACTAACACACAAAGTAAATTTTCAACTTTATTTTTCAATCCAAAAGCAATATTTTTAACCGAATCAGCACTTGAAACTGGTACTTTCTCTGCAATAAAATTAATTCCATTTTTGGAAATTACTTTTTGCGATAATTCTGAAATGATTTCTTGGATTTGCTTGAGTTCAAAAGCTTCGATTTTCTTTTGAAGAATTGCCTTTTCGGATTGCAAATCTTCAATTGATTTTACTAAATCTTTGGTATTGTTAAATAATAATTTTGAATTATTAAATGCTGTAAGTTCTTGGTTTACAATATTTTCTGCCCCTATTCCAGTTACCGCTTCTATCCTGCGAACGCCTGCAGCTACCGAACTTTCAGATACTATTTTAAAATAGCCAATATTACCTGTTGCAGGCACATGAGTACCGCCACAAAGCTCCACCGAATAGTTTCTGTCGTACGTAATTACTCGCACAAAATTGCCATATTTTTCACCAAAAAGTGCAGTCGCTCCCAGCTGCAAAGCATCTGCAATGGGCACGTTTCTTCGTTCGTCTAACTTGATATTTTCTCGAATTTTTGCATTCACAATTTGCTCTACTTTCGTAAGTTCTTCATCTGTCAATTTCGCAAAATGAGAGAAATCAAATCGTAATAATTCTGGATTAACAAGCGATCCTTTTTGAGCAATATGATTTCCTAAAACCTCTCGTAACGCACTTTGCAAAAGATGGGTAGCGGTATGATTATTTTTGGAAGCATTGCGGTTTTCTACATTAATTTTTGCACAGACATATTCTGCTTTGATTAATTCAGCAACATTATCGCTCGTAAAATGAATAATAAGGTCATTTTCTTTTTTTGTATCGAAGATCGACACGCTTGATTTTTCATTATTAAAAAACAAAAAACCTTTGTCTCCTACTTGGCCGCCACTTTCTGCATAAAAAGGAGTTTTTTCTAATACGATTTGCGTGATGATTTTGTCTTTAGTTTTGACTGACCTATATTTTACAATTTGAGTAGTAGTTTCGGTAACATCATAACCTATAAATTCAGACTTTAAAGCCTCCCCTTCGGGGAGGTTGGTGGGGCTTTGCCAGTCGCCTGTCTCAGAACTTGCAGCAGATTTAGAACGAGCTTTTTGAGCAGCCATTTCTGTCTGAAACCCTTCTTCATCAATCGAAAATCCATTTTCTCGGGCAATAAGTGAGGTTAAATCTAGCGGAAATCCAAAAGTGTCGTACAATTCAAAAACTACATTTCCTTGAATTATTTTCGAATTTGATTTTTTTAGACTTTGAATTTCATTTTCTAGCAATCGAATCCCGTTTTCTAACGTTCTTAAAAAAGATGCCTCTTCTTCTCTAATAACATTGGCAATAAAATCTTGCTGCAATTTCAATTCAGTGAAAATATCCAAAGTTTCAGCTAAAATAGGGACTAACTTGTGCATAAAAGGCTCTCTAAAATTCAAGAAAGTATAGCCATAGCGAACTGCTCTTCGTAATATTCTACGAATAACATACCCAGCCTTTGCATTTGAAGGCAACTGTCCATCTGCAATGGCAAAAGAAACTGCACGAATATGATCGGCAATTACTCGCATGGCAATATCTGTTTTTACTGACGAAGAATTATGATTTATGTCTCCTTGTGAGTAAGAAAATTTCGATATTTTTTCCAATTCTTGAATACAAGGCATGAAAATATCAGTATCGTAGTTGGATGATTTTCCTTGAATAACACGCACCAAACGCTCAAAACCCATACCAGTATCTACATGTTTTGCAGGAAGACTTTCTAAACTACCATCCGCTTTTCGGTTGAACTGCATGAAAACATTATTCCAAATTTCAATCACTTGCGGATCATCGTTATTTACTCTGTCCGCTCCAGAAATTTTATCTATTTCTGCTTGTGGACGCAAATCTATGTGAATTTCGGAGCAAGGACCGCAAGGACCTTGTTCGCCCATTTCCCAAAAATTATCTTTTTTATTACCCGTTAAAATTTGATTTTTATCAACCAAAGTAGCCCAAATGTCAAAAGCTTCTTGATCGAAATCCAAATTTTCTTTTTTATCTCCCTCAAATACAGTTACATACAAACGTTCTTTTGGCAATTTATAAACTTCTGTTAGCAATTCCCAAGCCCATTCTATGGCTTCTTTTTTGAAATAATCGCCAAATGACCAATTGCCCAACATCTCAAACATGGTATGATGGTAGGTATCATGCCCGACATCTTCCAAATCATTGTGCTTGCCAGTTACCCTAAGGCATTTTTGCGTATCAGCCACTCTTTTGGCAGTAGCAATTTGATTGCCTAAGAAAAAATCTTTGAATTGGTTCATACCAGCATTGGTAAACATCAAAGTTGGATCGTTTTTAAGCACCAAAGGAGCAGAATTAACAATAGTATGTTGTTTAGTAGCAAAAAAATCTAGGAATTGTTGGCGTATTTCTTTTGAGCTTGACATTGAATTTTTAACGATTTATTAATTTTTAAAATGCAAAATTAATTCAATTTTATCAAAAATGAACATCTAAAATTCAAAAAAAATGAAACCAATCACATTAAGTAATATTTAATAATATATTTATAGATAATTTATAGATAATTTATAGATAATTTATAGATAATTTATAGATAATTTATAGATAATTTATAGATAATTTATAGATAATTTAAAGATAATTTAAAGATAATTTAAAGATAATTTAAAGATAATTTAAAGATAATTTATAGATAATTTATAGATAATTTATAGATAGTTTATAGATAATTTATAGATAGTTTATAGATAATTTATAGATAATTTATAGATAATTTATAGATAATTTATAGATAATTTATAGATAATTTATAGATAATTTATAGATAATAATTATATTT
>REBA01000060.1 GCA_004294225.1 Cytophagales bacterium
GACAATTTACATCTCGACCTAATAAGCCTTTTAAATGCCTCAAAAAAAGAGCATCCCTGGAGTTGGCATTTTAAAAATTGTTTAAATAACAAACCTTGGATTTTAGTCATCGGTCCTCAGGGATCGGGTAAAACATCCTTTAAATGAAAGAACCATTTCTTATATCGACAAACAGCCAAACTCCTATCAAGCTTTACAACTCAGAGGTCAGGCAAAATATGAAATAAAAAAATACAAAGAATCTATCGATGATTTGAACCTCTCTCTTAAGCTAAATTCTAAAAATTCTACACCTTATTACTACCGTGGTCTATCTAAAATGAATATTAAAGATTCAGAAGGAGCTCTTTCTGACCTCAACAAATTCATACAGCTAGAACCCAAAGACAAAATGGCTTATTTCTTTAGAGCAAATATAAAGCATGAATTAGGATATACGAAACAAGCTATAGATGACTATTTGAAAGTCATAGAATTAGACCAAAAATACATGGAGGCTTATTATAAGCTCGCCTTGATTAAACACGATATGAATCAAGTTGATGCTGCCATTGGGCACTACACCGACCTAATTAAAATTCTTCCCTATAATACCATAGCTTATATGAAAAGAGGGATTTACTACCTAGAATTAAATCAATTCAGACAAGCTTTAGATGATTTTGACAAAGCGTTAAACCTTAACCCTAATGAAAAAGAAGCTTATCTTCAAAGAGGTATTACTAAAATAAAACTAAATGATTTGGAAGGAGCATGCATGGACCTAAAAATTGCAGAAAAAGTTGGAATTAAAGCGGCAAGTGAATACATCAAAAAAAGCTGCAAAAAAGACGTTCATAATTTCATTAAATAACACTTATGCTTCCAAATTTTTCTAACCTAGAAATTATACTTGGCTCTACATCACCTAGAAGAAGTCAAATTCTTTCCGATGCAGGATTTAAATTTCAAATAAAATCTAAAAACATAGAAGAAGAGTACCCTAATTCATTATTCAAAGAAGAAATACCTCTATTTCTAGCCAATCTCAAGGCTCAGCCACTTATTGAATATCTTCAAGACGAACTATTAATCACTGCCGATACTATTGTTTGGCTTAACAATGAAGTAATAGGTAAACCAAAAGATAAGATAGATGCTTACCATATACTAACCAAACTATCAGGGAAAACCCACGAAGTAATTACTGGTGTTTTTTTATATAAAAACGGAAAATCTTCCAATTTTTTTGATGTTACAGAAGTAACATTCAGAAATCTCGAAGAAGAAGAAATAAAAAGGTATATCGATCAATTCCAACCAATGGATAAAGCAGGTGCATATGGCATTCAGGATTGGATTGGGCTAACAACCGTTACCAAAATCAACGGTTGCTATTATAATGTAATGGGCTTACCAATGCCAAAATTATATCAGCAACTCTCAAACATCAGCTTAACTTAGAATATCCTCTAAAATCCTAATTTCTACTGCAGGAGAAATTTTCTCATAGATTACATGATATACTGCATTGGTAATAGGCATTTCTACTTGGTATTTTTTATTAATTTCCCAAATACTCTTAACAGCCCAATATCCTTCTGCTACCATGTTCATCTCCATCTGTGCAGATTTTACACTATATCCCCTACCTACCATATTGCCTAGCGTTCTATTTCTACTAAACTGGGAATAAGTAGTAACTAATAAGTCACCTAAATAAGCAGAAGAATTCAAATCCCTTTCCATAGGGTATATAGCATCTAAAAATCTTTTGATCTCCTGCATTGCATTCGATACCAAAACAGCCTGAAAATTATCTCCATAACTCAAGCCATGAACAATACCACATCCAATGGCAATAATATTTTTCATTACAGCACAATACTCAGTACCATATAGATCATCTACGTAGCTTGTTTTTACAAACCTACAATCAAATAAATCAGCTATTTTTCGACCCACTTTCTCGCTTTTGCCAGCAATAGTAAGGTAAGATTTCTTTTCTAAAGCAATTTCCTCAGCATGGCATGGTCCACAAATTACACAAACACGATCAGGGGGAACCAAAAACGTTTTTTCTATAAATTCAGAAACCAAAATATTTTCTCCAGGAATCATCCCCTTTATAGAAGACACGATAATTTTTTTATCAAAAATATTCCTTGGTAATGTTATTAGAATTTCTTTTATAAATGCCGCAGGTACAGCTAGAATAACTATTTCTGCACCTTCTATAACCGCCTTTATATCAGAACTAGGTTTGACTTTTTTTGGATTTATCTTAACAGAAGTTAAATATTTAGGGTTGTTACCCAAATTCTCTATGTGTTTTACAGATTCTCTGTTTTTCATCCACCATTGAATCTTTACTTCAGATTCAGAAAGAATTTTAACAAGTGCGGTGGCCCAACTTCCACCACCCAAAATGGCTACTTTCACTATTTTCTATTTTTTCTTATGGTTAATTTTCAAAAATATACTTTAAATGGTATAAAGCAATTATAAATTAATTAAAATTGCTCTAGTAAAAAATATAAGAATGTGTAATATTATATATAATAATCAAGTTTTTTCTTCTGAGAATTTAAAAATCAGCCCAATAAATAGAGGGCAACTATTCGGAGACGGTTTTTTTGAAACTTTATTGGTTGTAAATAATGAAGTCAGATTCTTCGAACAACATTGGAACAGGCTATACAAAGCTGTGATTGCTCATAAAATGGAGTTACCAGACTCATTACAAAAAAGTGAATTATTGTCTCAAATAAATTCATTATTAAAAACTCATCTCACAGACAAATTAGTAAGAATAAGAATCACTTGCTGGAGAGATGGAGAAGGTTTATACACGCCTAATTCTAAGCAATTAAACTACCTTATTTCAAGCTCAAAGGGTTCTTTAGCTCCTACTGTTAAACCAAGAGGACTTGTATTTAAAGAAATCTATAAGCAATACTCTCCACTCTCCTTCTGCAAATCGCTAAATGCTAATGTATATATTTATGCCAACCTAGCAAAAAACGAAAACCAATGCGACGAAATGATAGTTCTTGGTGCTAATGAAGAAATAGCTGAATGTTCTTCTTCCAATATTTTTCTTATTAAAGATGACACTGTAATCACCCCGAGCCTTTCTTCTGGATGTATAGAAGGTATAGTTAGGAGCGAAATCATCAAATGGTGTTACTATAATGGTATTAAGGTAGAAGAAAGAACAATTGGTATAGAGGAATTACAATCTGTTGATTTTGTTTTTACTGCAAATATTACTGGACTAAGCAGAATAGAAAAAATAGAAGATAAAAATTATAAGTCCACTAGCAAAATTTACGACTTAATTTTCAATAATTTCAGTATTATTCTTCAATAATCCTCACCTCGGTTCTTCTGTTTTTCGAACAGCCTTCTTCGGTGTCGTTGCTAGCTACCGGAGCAGTTTCTCCATAGCCTTTTGCCAAAAGTCTAGTGGTAGATATACCATGATTAATCAGCCATTCTATTACTGAATCAGCCCTGCGTTGAGAAAGTCGCATATTATATTCGTGTGTACCTTTATCATCCGTATGACCAGCGATTTCTATTTTCATATTTGGCTTATTCTTTAAGTCTTTAAGTAACATATTTAATGCATTATCAGATTCTTTTTTAAGTTCCCACTTATCAAAATCAAAATAGACATGTTCTAATTTATATATTTTTAAATACTCCGTAACTAATTTAATTTTTAAATCTTTCTGAAACTTAATGGCTCCCACAGTAGAAGGAATGTCTAAGGGACGCTCAAAATTAAAATCTTCACCAAATTTAAAAACTGAAATCTTATATTTTTTACCTTCTGGCAGAAGCAATTTGTATTTACCATCAATATCTGCTACTCCTTTGGCTGTAAGTGTAGTATCAACTCCAGTGAGCGTAATTACGGCTCCTTCTTCTGGAATACCATTATAATCAGTGATTTTAAAAGTAACCAATGCCATTGTCTCTGTAGGATTATCTTGCCCTATAAGGTGAAAAGAAAATAAAAAATGGACTAAAAAAATAAAAATCGTGTATATTGTCTTCATCACTACTAAGATTTACAGGTTATCAAAATGCAATTAATTCTCTTGAATTTCAAAAATACAAAATAAAATCAATGAATTAATAACAATGAAAATAGGACTAATATCTGACACCCATAGTTATTTAGACCCAAAAATATTTCAACACTTTCAAGATTGTGATGAAATATGGCATTCTGGAGATTTTGGAAATATTGAATTAATTGAAGAACTAGAATCATTCAAGCCGCTCAAAGGAGTATATGGTAATATAGATGATCAAAAAATAAGAGCAAAATATAAAGAGCATTTGATATTTAGTGTAGAAGGTATAAAAATTTATATTACTCATATAGGTGGATATCCGAACAAATATAATCCAAAAGCAAAAGCAATCATTGAAAAAGAAATGCCTCAGATATTTATTTGCGGGCATTCTCATATTTTAAAAATAATGACCGATAAAAAATATAACAATATGCTCTACATCAACCCTGGAGCAGCAGGATTACATGGTTTCCATACTATTCAAACAATTGTTACTTTTGAGATAAATCAACAAAAAATTTCAGCTATGAAAGTGATAGAAATAGGCACAAAAAAAACAGCCTATAAAAGACTGTCTTAGAAATAAAAAATGTAAAAAGCAATTATGATGCTGCTTCTTCAGTTTTTTTGATAACAGGAACTTTAGTTAAAAGCTTAATATTTTGTTTTCTTAACCTTGCAACTAACCTATTTACTCTTCCTTTTCTTTTTAGTCTAGTGATACCCATAGCATTTTTATTTTTTCAGAGTGGCAAAGTTAATACTTAATTTGATTAAAAAAAATTATACTTACACACTAGTCCAATTCTAAACTAGTATTTACAATTAGAATATTCTATTTTTACAAATCATTACAATACCAATTTTACAAATAATGAGTTCGCAAAAACCAAGCATTCCTAGAGGTACAAGAGATTTTGGTCCTGAAAAAATGATTAAAAGAAACTTTATCTTAAATACCATACAAACAGTTTTTAAAAAATTCGGCTTCTTGCAAATAGAAACTCCTTCAATGGAGCAATTAAGTGTACTAAGCGGCAAATATGGGGAAGAAGGTGATCAACTAATTTTTAAAATCTTAAACAGCGGAAACTACCTTGAAAATATCAATACTGACTTTATAATAGAAAATCATAAAAAATTAACCCCCCAAATTGCAGAAAAAGCATTAAGATATGACCTTACTGTTCCCTTTGCTCGATTTGTAGTAATGAATAAGAATGAAATAACATTTCCCTTCAAACGCTACCAAATCCAACCTGTTTGGCGTGCCGACAAACCACAAAAAGGAAGATATCGAGAATTTTACCAATGCGATGCTGATGTAGTAGGGACAAATTCCTTACTTTGCGAAACAGAAATAATTTCAATGATTACTGAAGTTTTTCAAAAATTGAATATTAATGACTATACCATCAAAATCAACCATAGAAAAATTTTACAGGGTATTGCATCAGCCATCGGAAAAGATGGACAAGAATCCAGCTTGTGCGTTGCTATAGATAAGTTAGATAAAATAGGAATACAAGGCGTAAGTAAAGAACTATTAGAAAAAGGCTATACCGATTCCGAAATCGAAAAATTATTACCAATTTTTAACCTCAAAGGAAATACTTTAGAAATAATTGAACAATTAAAAATATTCTTAGACGAAAACCCAATAGGTAATAAAGGTATAGAAGAAATCTTAAGTATATTAGACATTCTAGAATCAATGAATGCTAATTTCCAAAATATTACCCTTGATTTATCATTAGCAAGAGGACTTAGCTATTACACAGGTACTATATTCGAAGTAAAAGTAAATAATATACAAATGGGAAGCGTTTCTGGTGGCGGAAGATACGATAATCTTACCGAAATATTTGGATTGCCTAATATTTCTGGTGTTGGTATATCCTTTGGTGTTGATAGATTATATGATGTACTAGAAGAACTACAACTTTTTCCATCCAGTAGCGAACAAAATACTCAAATTTTAATTACCTATTTTGATCAAGAAGGATTTAGATATGGATTAAACATTTTACCCCAATTAAGAGCTGCAAACATTAGCTCAGAATTATACCCTGATTCAAGTAAAATAAAAAAACAATTTGAATACGCCGACAAGAAAAAAATACCTTATGTTGCGATCATTGGAGAGGAAGAAATGATAGAAAATAAAATTTCAATAAAAAATATGCTAACCGGAACACAAGAACGTTATACCCTTCAAGAATTAATATTAAACTTTTCTAGAAATTGAGAACAAAATATATCCTTATTCTATTGCTATTGGCATATTCTGTCTCCATCAATTATGCCCAACAAGTTCCACCTTGTTTTACACTCAGCAAAACTAATGGAAGATTTTGTGTAGGAGAACCGATTACTATTACGAATTGCATAGTCCCACTTGGCTCTGTAGACAAAACATCTACCTATTTTTTTGATTTAAAAAACAATCCAAGTGATAAAATTACACCTATCAATGATAATCCTTTTACCAAAACATATACTAAACCTGGGAAATATACTATTGCTCAACAAGGCGGACGAAAAGCAGATGGTATAACAATAGATACCTTATTTCTTGATATTGAAATCCTCCCTATAGCAACTCCTTCTATTTCTATTGGGCTTTGCGAAGGAAGAAAAATAGAAGTAATATTCACAGACACCGTTTACCAAAGCTATACCATGACCAACGGCATAGACCCAGATCAAATCGTTCCCAAAAACCCACCATACACATATACTTACCCTAATACCAACCCAAGAATTATAACTGTAAAAGGCGAATGCAATGCCACCTTCACCTCCAATCAATTCGTACCTATAGAAAATTTAATCCCTCCAGATTTAATTTCACAATCTTCGCAAACATTTGTCAATCCTAATGCAAAAGACTCTACTACAATACTTCTTAATGGCCTAGGAAATATGAGGTACAGAGTGCTGCAATACCAGTCTGGGCAATGGATAAGCATTAACACCATCTCAAATATAAATGGACTTCGTTCCCTTCCCAAATACCCATTGGGAAATGCTGATGAATATTTTAGGGTAGTCTCATTTGATGCATGTGGTGCAGCAGACTCCTCTGCCACACTTGTAATACCTAAACTAACGGTTGTAGCTGAAAACAATCAAAATTTACTAAACTGGACGCCCGTTGCTACTCCATTCCTAAGCGAAATTAACGCAATTCAAATTATTAGAAACAACATCCCTATTGCCACCCTTCCTGCCAATGCTACAAATTATACCGATATCAATATAATATGTGGAAGAAAATATGAATATATGTTAAAAATAATTTCTAACAGCACAACACTTGCTGGAAGATCTATAGAGTCTAACAATGTACCTAGAAGCGTAACTGCAATTTCTACCAACAAACCTCCAGCTATCACCAACTTTAATGCAACAGTAGAAGGCAACAATGTAAAACTCACTTGGGACGAGCCAGCTGGCACCGCCTTGTATTATAGCATATATCGTTCAGAATCTGGCAAAGACTATTCGTTACTCAATTTTAGCAACTATAATTCTTATATTGATAAAAAATCTGAAGCCAACATCAAACGCTATTGTTATAAAATAACAGTTACCGACTCCTGCCAAAACACCTCTGACGATAGTCTTATTACTTGCAACATCCTACTTAATTCTACCAAACTTGAAAACGAAAACCATCTCAATACTTGGGACAAATACATCAACAACACAGCCAACCCAATAACATACACTATTGAGGTTTATAATCAATTCAATAAAATAATTGCAAGTTTTGATGTCAGTGCTGATACTAGTTTTACTTTCACAGATGTAGCCTTAGACGAACCTATTTATCAATATAGAGTTAAAACAAGCGATCCATTAATTCCGTCTAAATTTTATTATTCTAATTATACAAGTATTAAGAATGACTTACTAATATTCTTGCCTGATGCATTTACTCCCAATAACGATAGGGACAACGATATTTTCAAAGCAGAAGGAAAATACTTGAGAGATTTCAAATTATCTGTTTTTAATAGATGGGGAGAAATGATTTTTTATTCAGAAAACATGTCTGAGGGTTGGGACGGAAAATTCAAAAACATAGATTGTCCACCAGGGGTATATGTATATGTTATTTCTGCTTTAGACAATAACAACAAAGAAAAATTAAAAAAAGGAAGTGTAATTTTATTGAAATAAAAATATGTTCGACATGATGAATATGCTTGGAAAAGTAAAAGAAGTCCAAGGCAAAATGAAATCAATTAAAGAAAATCTAGTTTATCTTCAAGCATCAGGTGAGTCAGGTGCTGGTCTAGTGAAAGCTACTGTAAATGGAAATAGACAAGTTCTAAAAATAGAAATTGACAATAGCCTTCTAAAACCTGAAGATAAAGACATGATCCAAGACCTAACAGTTGCTGCAATTAACATTGCTCTAAAAGAAATAGAAATAAAAATAAATGAAGAAATGAAAAAACAAACCCAAGGTCTATTACCCAATATCCCAGGTATGGATCTTAGCAATCTTTTTTCATGATTAATCAATGAATAAAACAGCAGTTGTTATCTTAAATTGGAATGGAATTAAACACCTCAAACAATTTTTACCTTCTGTAACACAATTCAGTCCAGAAGCCGAAATCTATGTTGCAGACAATGGCTCAAGCGATCAATCCATAGAATTTCTTAAAGAATTTTACCCAACCATCAAAATCGTTGCTTTAGAAAAAAACTACGGATTTTGTGAGGGATACAACAAAGCACTAAGTCAGATCAATGCTAAATACTATGTATTGCTCAACTCAGACGTTGAAGTTACTCCAAACTGGTTACCTCCGCTAATTTCTGAGTTAGAAAACAACCCCAATATTGCAGCCTGCCAACCAAAAATATTAAACTACTTACAAAAAGACCAATTTGAATACGCAGGAGCCGCAGGTGGTCAAATTGATATTTTAGGTTTTCCTTATTGCAGAGGAAGAAAATTCGACAAAACTGAGCAGGACAAAGGACAATATAATGATAAAACCAAAATTTTCTGGGCATCAGGTGCCTGCCTATGCATTCGTTCAGATGTCTATCATCAAAATGAAGGATTAGACAATTCCTTCTTTGCTCACATGGAAGAAATTGATTTTTGCTGGAGACTAATTAACCAAGGATATACAATCTACTATACTGCACAAAGCACAGTATATCATTTAGGGGGTGGTACTTTAAATAAGAACAACCCAGCCAAAACCTATCTTAATTTTAGAAACAATTTATTCTTATTGCACAAAAATCTACCATCTAAATATTTATTAATTATCATCTTTACAAGAATGGTAATAGATGGTTTGTTGGCTTTTTTCTTATTATTCCAACAAGGAAAATCACATTTTATAGCGGTTATAAAAGCACATATTGATTATTATAAAAATATCCAACAACTCAACCAAAAAAGAAAAAAACTAAAGAACAATACAATTCCTAATGAAATCTATAGAGGAAGCATATTAATAGAACACTTAATTAAAAAAAAATAAACAATTACACGTCCCAAACAGTACTTCTGTTCCTCCTCAAATGCTTGTGAATATTCATCAAAAAAGCTAAACTCAAATAAATGATTATTGGAGAGCCCATTGTAAGAAAAGAAGTATAAATAAAGAAAAATCGTATCGCCGAAGAAGCTATACCAAGCTTATTACCCCAAAAAGTACAAACGCCAAAAGCATTTTTTTCAATAAAAGCCTGTAGTTTTACCATCATAATAACTAATATCGCAAATTTTCACAAAAAATAAAACAAATCTTTCTCTTATAAGAAAATAAATAAAATAATATTACAAGTATTCTTGTAATATTTGGGCTTAAAAGATAAATTTGAAAAAAACAAAAATAAATTTTATGATATCTCTCAAAAAATCCTCTTATACACTTTTATTAGGAGCAATAATTTTAGAAGGTTGTACACTTCCGAAAATGGTAAAAATGGCTAAAGACCAGAAATTAACGGTAAACCCATCTCCCTTGGAACTACATGGAGATAGTGTAGTTTTTGATGTATCTGCGCAGCTACCTGTAAAGATGCTAAAAAAGAATAAAATATATTCTGTAAGTACCAACTACAAATATGGTAACCAAAAAATCGACTTAGGAACTATCGAATTTAAAGGCAACGATTTTCCAAATGCCAAAACACAATCTCCAAGTTTATCAAAAAGATTTTCCTTTGGATATAAACCAGAAATTGCAAACGGCGATGTTGTAGTAGTAGGTTCTGCTGGCAATGCCGCAATGACAAAAATTAAAACAACTCCAGAAATGCCTATAGCCAAAGGTATAATTACTACATCAAGATTAGTAAAAGATGTTAATTTTGCTGCATACGCTGACCATAATTACAACAACAGAGAAGAATATATACCAAACAAAGTAGAGTTTTACTTTGAACAAAGAAGTGCTAAACTAAAAGTTAAAGAAACCAAAGGATCCAAAGGGAAATTTATTGATTCATTTATCCCTAAAAAAAGTGTAACTAAAATGGTAAGCGTTGTTGGCGAACACTCACCAGAAGGTCGTGAAATTATCAACGCAAAGTTATCAGAACAAAGAGCTAACGCAATTGTAAAATTCTATAAAGAAAGATTAACAAAAGGAAGTAAAGCTAAAAAGAAAAAAGACCAACAATTAGCTGCAGATAGTGTTAATTTTGTAACTAAAGGAATTATTCAAGACTGGGCTTCCTTAAAATCATACTTCGATACTTCTTCGGTGCTTACCAACGAAGAAGAGAGTGCGATTCTATCTATCATCAATGGTTCTAATGGTACTTTCTTAGACAAAGAAAAAGAACTACATAGTAAACCTTTTTATAAAGCTCTATTTCAAAAAGTATATCCAAAACTTAGAACTGCACGCACAGAGATTCTAACAATTAAGCCAAAGAAAAATGATGAACAAATCCTTGCTCTAGCAAAAGCTATAGGTCAAGGAACTACAAACGCAGATTCGCTTAAAGATGATGAACTTGCTTATGCCGCAACGCTTACTTCAGATTTAAAAGAGAAAGAAAAAATCTACATGGCGGCTACTAAGAAAAATGATAGTTGGGCATCACACAATAACTTAGGTGCAGTGTATTTAGAAATGGCTTCAGCAAGTACTGATAAATCATCAAAAATGAAATATTTAGAAATGGCTGAAACGCAATTTAACCTCGCTTTAAAAGCAAAGAATAATTCAGAAGCACATGCAAACCTTGCAGAAGTTCACTTATTGAGAGGAGCTAAAACAATTGGTTTAGATGAGATAAGCAAAGCAACAATGCTAGAATCAAACGATAATGTAAAAAAAGGTTTAATGGCAATCAAAGGAGCTTTAGAAATAAAAAATGCTCAATACGATGCAGCTATTCAAAGTTTGACAAAGACCACCGAAACCTATGAAGTACTTTATGATTTAGCTCTTGCTTATACTTTAAAGAAAGATTATTCTAATGCTAAGTCATCAATCAATAACGCACTTCAAAAAAACAGCTCAGATATTTGGGGACATTATTTAGCAGCAATAATTGGTGCTAGACAAAAAGATGCTTCTGCAGTAATTTTAAATCTTAAGAATGCAGCTTCAAAAGACAAATCAATAGCTGAAAAAGCTAAAACAGATTTAGAATTTGTAGATTTCTGGGCTAATCCTGATTTTATCAAATAACAATTTTCTGTTTGAATGTATAAAAAAAGCTGTAAGTGAGAAAACTCACTTACAGCTTTTTTTATACATTCAATAGATGCAACAGCATTATTGATATTAATAGAATCAATTAGCAAACAAGAGACGGTGTACAATTATTTGATTAATAATCGCCTCATTATCGAATTTAATATTGAATTTAATAATTTAAATTTCTACATATTATATTAAACCGAAAAATAAAATTACATAAATTAATTATAAAGCTATTATGTTTTTGGTAGTATGAAAACATTTTATAAAACTCTATCATTCTGCCTATTAAGCTTCACAGATATTCATTATTTGATTTTTTTCTCCTATCCACCGTATTCTTTCTATAAGAATTAACTTTTTTTTCTACTGCGGAATCTGGGTTAAAGCATAATCAAAAAAAGACATAAAAAAAAGCCTAATTTTTGGATTAGGCTTTAATGTTGGAGTACTCCCTAGGTACAAATAAGGTTGGCGGCTACCTACTCTCCCACGTTTTATCGCAGT
>REBA01000061.1 GCA_004294225.1 Cytophagales bacterium
AAACTGTGTTGAAAGCAGAAAAAAACAAATTATCCATACTAAGAGAAATTATTCTAGGAGAGGCAAATCCAAAATTCAATGACCTTCCCAATCAAATCAATCCCTTACTGAATGAATCTCAAAATAATGCCATGAATATGGCCATCAATGCACAAGACATAGCAATCATTCACGGGCCACCTGGTACAGGAAAAACAACAACCCTTGTAGAAACAATAAAAGCGATTCTAAATCAAGAAAAACAAATTTTGGTCTGCGCAGCCAGTAATACCGCAGTAGATTTACTTACAGAAAAATTGGCAGAGCAAAAGCTTAACGTGCTTCGTTTAGGAAATCCTGCAAAAATGAATGAAAATATACTACAACATACGGTTGATTACAAAAGCTCTAATCATACAGAGTATAAAAGAATAAAAGAGTTTAAAAAAAGAGCCTCCGAATTCAAAAATTTTGCTTCAAAATACAAACGTAGCTTTGGCAGAGAGGAAAGACAACAAAGAAAATTAATCTTAGATGAAGCAAAAAAACTTCATCTAGAGGCTGAAAATATTGAGAAATATATACTTGACGATTTGCTTTCAAAAGCTCAAATTGTAACCTGCACATTAGTAGGGGCAGCACATTACACTATTAAAGAAAAAACATTTTCTACAGTAGTGATAGACGAAGCTGGTCAGGCCTTAGAAGCTGCCTGTTGGATTCCCATTGCAAAAGCTCAAAAAGTAATTATGGCAGGAGATCATTTGCAACTTCCACCTACAATAAAATCAGAAGAAGCAAGTAAAATGGGTTTAAAAATTACTTTGTTAGAGAAAATCATGCAAAAAAACATAGCTTCTACACTGCTAAATACCCAATACCGCATGAATGAAAAAATAATGCAATTTTCGAACGAACAGTTTTATCAAAACAAACTTATGGCGCACTCTAGTGTAAAAAACATTTGTTTAGATTTAAATAATTCTATTGACGAATTTCCTATTGAATTTATAGATACTGCTGGTTGCAGCTTTGAAGAAAAACCAGGAAAAGATAATCTCAGCCTTTGCAATGAGGAAGAAGCAAACCTTATTTTTAGCCACTTAAAAAATCTTAATGAAGAATTAAAAAATCCTGCAAGTGTTGGTATTATTTCTCCATACAAAGCTCAAGTAACGTTGATTCAAGATAAAATTGCCAAAGAACATAAGCATATATTCAATAAAACAAGTATAAATACCATCGATGGATTTCAAGGTCAAGAAAAAGACATCATCTATATCAGCTTAGTAAGAAGCAACGATAAAAATGAAATCGGTTTTTTGAGCGATACTCGAAGAATGAATGTAGCCATGACTCGTGCCAAGAAAAAATTAGTGATTATTGGCGATAGTGCTACACTAAGTTCCCATTTATTTTATAATCAATTTCTTGAATACATCTCAAAAATCAATGCACACAAAACAGCTTGGGAATATATTTATTGATTATTCTCGGAAGATGAACAAGTAATCTATTAATATTAAAAGGATAATTATTTTTTTAAAGAAATGATTATAACTTATTCCATTTTTTTGTTCAATTTTAATAAAAGAAAAATAACTTTGCATAAAGAATATAGCTACAATGAATAATTTTACACAACTTATTGCACCTAATCTCAACAATTACATTATTTTATGCTCCATATTATTTACAATAGGAGTTTTAGGAGTGTTGATAAGAAAAAACATTATCATTATTTTCATGTCTATCGAGTTGATGCTTAACTCAATTAATTTATTACTTACTGCTTTTTCTGTTCATCATGGAGAATCCTCTGGGCAGGTTTTTGTTTTTTTTATCATGGCAGTAGCTGCTGCTGAAATAACTGTTGGTTTAGCTATACTGGTAATGATATATAGAAATACTGGTTCTGTAAATATAGAATCATTAAAAAATCTTAAATGGTAATTTTTAATTCATTAGAAATTCAAAATCAAAAATCTAATACTTTTAATAATGAATCATAAGGAATGAAAATCACAAAAAGCAAAAGGATTTATCAAAATACAATATTTTAAACTTTAAATTTTATTAATATTGCCATCTAGAGTACAAATGGCATCATAATTTATTATCATGATTGAACTAGTTTGGTTAATCCCAATTTTACCTCTTTTAGGTTTCTTAGTTTTGGGAATAGGAAATAATAAAATAAGTAAATCAATAGCAGGAATCATTGCTTGTGGTTCGATTTTAGGAGCTTTTTTAATTGTACTTAGTCTATTGATACCAATGCTTAATGGTACTCTACAAGCAACTACCATCAGTTATTTTGAATGGATAAGTACTGGAAAAATAAGTTTATCTTTCTCGTTTTTAGTAGATCCACTTTCAATAGTAATGATGACCATTATTACAGGAGTAGGTTTTTTAATTCATCTATATTCTGCTGGATACATGTCTCATGATGAAGGGATGACGAGATATTTTGCATTCTTGAATCTATTCGTATTTTCAATGTTACTTCTTGTAATGGGTGCTAATTATCTTGTACTTTTTGCTGGTTGGGAAGGTGTAGGATTTTGCTCTTACATGTTAATTGGTTTTTGGTATAAAAATCAAAATTATAATGATGCTGCCAAAAAAGCTTTCATTATGAATAGAATTGGAGATTTAGGTTTCCTTTTAGGAATGCTATTAATCCTGCAAACATTTGGCTCCCTAGAGTACTCTGCTATATTTTCAAATACTAGCAATATAGTTCCTAATTCAAACCTTATTATTGCCATAACCTTTTTACTTTTCATTGGTGCAATGGGTAAAAGTGCCCAAATCCCACTTTACACTTGGCTACCAGATGCCATGGCTGGCCCAACACCTGTATCTGCCCTGATTCATGCTGCTACAATGGTAACAGCAGGTATATATGTAATTGTACGATCTAACGTGCTTTACAATCTAGCACCAGCAACTCTTGAAATTATTCAATTTGTAGGCATTGCTACAGCACTTTTTGCTGCCACCATTGGACTTGTTCAAAATGACATCAAGAAAGTATTAGCATATTCTACTGTTAGCCAACTCGGTTATATGTTCTTTGCCATCGGTCTTGGTGCTTATTCCACAGCATTATTCCATGTAGTAACTCATGCATTTTTTAAAGCCCTACTATTCTTGGGTGCTGGAAGTGTAATTCACGCAATGAGCGGCGAACAGGATATAAGAAACATGGGCGGTTTGTCCAAAAAATTACCCATTACTTTTATTACATTTTTATTAGCCACTTTAGCAATCTCCGGAATACCACCATTCGCTGGTTTCTTTTCTAAAGATGAAATATTAGCACATGCTTTTGAAAAATCTCCATTATTATGGGGACTTGGATTAGTTGGTGCCTTGATGACAACATTTTACATGTTTAGGTTATTTTTTCTTACTTTTTTCGGAACATTCAGAGGTACAGAAGATCAAAAACATCACTTACATGAATCTCCATTGAGTATGACTATTCCATTAGCTGTTCTAGCATTGCTTTCAACTATTGGTGGTTTTATTGGAATACCAGAAGTTTTAGGTGGAAATAATTGGTTCAAACATTTTCTAACTCCAATTATTTCAAGCACGCACAGCGAATCACATCTACTAAGCCATTCTACAGAGTGGATTTTAATGGGCTTATCTGTTGGAGCAGTTTTATTGACTATCATTATTACTTACATTGTTTATGTAAGCAAAAAATCAATTCCCTCACCTGACCATAGCAGTGAAGGAGTAGTTCACAAATTGCTTTCTAATAAATATTATATTGATGAAATATATGAATCTATATTTGTTAAACCGATGTATCAACTTTCTCAGCTCCTTCATCAATTCTTTGATTTAAAAATTATTGATGGGATTGTTAATGGATTTGGGCTGACTGTAAACAAAACTAGTGCTCGCTTGAAATCTATTCAAGATGGTAGTTTAGGGTTTTACCTATTTGCTATGGTTGGCGGAATAATTTTGATACTTATATTTAATACAATTCTATAAAATTTAAATGGAAACAGCATTACTCATTGCTTTACCTTTATTATCAGGTTTATTGACCTTTCTTTTTCAAGAAAACAAAGCAAAACAAATAAGTTTTTTAATTTCAATTGCAACATTTATCAATGCACTTTATTTAGCCTTTAATTATTGTTCATGTACTTTATTCAATTATGATTTAAACCTAAATTGGATAAATAGCTTGGGCATACACTTCCACGTAGCTGTAGATGGAATAAGCTTAATATTGATTTTACTAACTACTCTATTAGTACCTCTTATCCTACTAAGTACTTTTCAATCTCCAATAAAAAATGCTAAGTCATTTTATTTTCTAATCTTAGCGATGGAATCAGCTTTAATAGGCGTGTTTACTGCTAGAGATGCCTTCCTTTTTTATATATTCTGGGAGTTGGCACTTATCCCTATCTACTTTATTTGTTTGATTTGGGGTGGGGAAAATAAAAATAAAATTACATTCAAGTTTTTCTTATACACTTTAGCAGGAAGTTTATTCATGTTGCTTGCTATAATTATTTTATACCTAAATAATCCAGCAAGAACTTTTGAAATAGAACAATTATACCAAGTAGGTAGAACTCTAGATTTCGGTACACAGGCGATTATCTTTTGGTCATTATTTCTTGCTTTTGCTATTAAAATGCCCATTTTCCCATTTCACACTTGGCAACCCGACACATACACTACTGCACCATTTGCAGGTACTATGTTATTATCTGGTATAATGCTAAAAATGGGTATATATGGTGTTATTCGTTGGCTTTACCCTATGGTACCATTAGCCTTTGATTTTTATGCTCATTATGCCATTATACTAAGTGTTATTGGAATTATATATGCTTCTATTATAGCACTTATGCAAAAAAACTTAAAAAGAATGATTGCATACGTATCTATCGCTCACGTTGGACTTATCTCAGCAGGTGTATTTGTAGGTAATGAAGAAGCACTTCAAGGGGCAATTATTCAGATGTTCATGCATGGTATAAATGTAGTAGGTTTATTCTTTGTAATTCAATTGATTTTTGAGCGAACAAACGCTCTCGATATGACATCTCTTGGAGGAATTAGAGCTAAAGCACCACTATTTACCCTATTTTTTATCATCATATTGTTATCAAGCGTAGCTGTTCCACTTACAGGGGGATTTGTTGGTGAGTTTTTACTTTTTGTTGGAATTTTTCAATATCATGAGATTATCGCTGCTGTTTCAGGATTAACTATTGTTTTTGGTGCTGCCTATATGTTGAATTCTTTCCAGAAAGTAATGCTTGGAGAAGCAAATGAGAAAACAGAAAACTTTAAACCTCTTCATTTAACTGAAAAAATGTTGTTAATTCCTATTGTTGCTCTTATTATCATTATTGGTGTTTATCCAAAGCCCTTTCTAAAAATTTCTGAACCTGCTGTAAAAGCATTAATAGAGATAGCAAATTCTACTATCCCATTGAATCATTAATAATTATGAATGTATTAATTTTATCTTCTCTTTTAGGTATAATCGCAATGGTTTCTGAGATTTTCGGATTCAAGAAATCAATATGGTATTTAGTGATTTTTTCTTTGCTTGGAATATTCTTTGTGAATATTTCTCAATGGGATACAGCTATTAGGTACTATAATAATAGCGATATGATTTTTATCGACAATTTTAGTATTGCCTTTTCAGGACTTCTTATATTGCTTGCTTTTTCTTGGTTTGTGTTATCTCAAGATCAATACAAGACTGGCGAATTCAATATTTCAGACCACTATGCACAGATTATTTTCTCTCTTACAGGAGGATTAGTACTTACCTCCTATGCTAACCTGAGTATGCTATTTTTAGGTATTGAAATCATGTCAATACCACTATACATATTAGCTGGGAGCAGAAAACATAGCTTAGCTTCTAACGAAGCTGCATTAAAGTACTTTATGATGGGTGCATTCGCTACAGGCTTTCTTCTTTTTGGAATTACATTAATTTATGGCGTAACTGGCTCATTTAATTTAGGAATCATACAACAATATGTAATAGATAATAGCTCAAACCTACCAATAATGTTTTATGCAGGTATTGGCATGCTTATCATTGGCTTAGGATTTAAAGTAACTGCATTTCCTTTTCACTTCTGGGCTCCTGATGTATATGAAGGTGCACCAATGATGATTACAGCTTTTATGGCAACCTTGGTCAAAACCGCTGCTTTTGCTGGATTTTATCGTCTATTTGGCACTTGTTTCCCTAGTCTTGGGCATAATTTTATTTTTACCATTGGTTTTATGGCTGGGGCTACAATTTTAATAGGTAATCTATTGGCAGCTTATCAATCAAACATTAAGCGTTTGATGGCTTATTCAGGGATTGCTCAAGCAGGATATTTACTCCTTACTCTTTTGGTACTCAATAATAAATCTTCCAATGTATTATTGTTTTATTTAGGTTCTTATGCTACAGCTACATTATTAGCTTTTGCAATTACTTATTGGGTAAGCTATCAAAAAGGCAGCAAACATCTTGATATATTTAAAGGACTGTATAAAAGCAATCCGATTTTAGCAATAGCACTCACTATATCAATGCTTTCATTGGCAGGAATTCCTCCTACAACTGGTTTTTTTGCAAAGTTTTATCTCTTTAATCTTTTACTTGAAGAACATTATTTACCTTTAGTTGTGTTATCTGTAATAGGTTCTTTGATTAGTGTTTACTATTATTTTAAAGTAATCATTAATATGTATGGCTATGAAGAGGAAAACTCTACTACTATTGAAATTGGTTTAATTAGTCAATTATTCGTCCTTTTAATTAGTATCACCATTATCGCCTTAGGAATTTGGCCTGAGTTTTTTATACAGCTTCTTGCTCAATAAATATTAATAATGGAAACAGCTAATATCATTCAACACCTCATTGACCCAGAAAAGTTAATTCACACAGGAGGGCTTATTCTGGTACTCCTCATCATATTTATTGAAAACGGACTTTTCTTTGGTTTTTTTCTTCCTGGTGATACTTTATTGTTTACTGCAGGTTTGCTTTGTGCTACAGGAAAATTTGATGTACCGATTTCTTCATTGCTTATTACAATATTTATTGCTTCTATATTAGGCAATGCCTTTGGTTATTATTTTGGTAGAAAAGTAGGTCGAAAAATTTACCAAAGGCCCGAATCACTCTTATTTAAAAAGAAATATATAGAAGCAGCTGAAATATTTTTTAATAAATATGGAGGGATGGCATTAATTCTAGGTAGATTTCTTCCCATTATCAGAACTTTTGCACCTATTTTCGCTGGAATTGTAGAATTTGATTTGAAGAAATTTATATTTTATAACATCTCTGGTGGTTTTCTTTGGGTTTTTTCTATGACTTTAGCTGGCTATTATTTAGGAATAATCTTTCCTTCTTTAAATGAACATATTGAATGGGCAATTATTGGAATTGTAATAATAACTTGGGTGCCAGTAATTACTACCTATTTGAAAGAACAAAATAAAAAAAGAAAGAAAAATATATAATTGCTAATTATTCGCTTATAAAATAATTGTTTAACTTTGATTTGATTTCTTGAAAAGAAATTAAATTCACTTAATTTTTAACGTCCAATGATTGAAGGCCAATTTTGGTTATTTTTTAATGTGGGAGTATTGACACTTCTTATATTGGACTTATTTGTATTTAATAGAAAAGCAGAAACTGTTTCTGTTAAAACTGCACTTTGGTGGAGTGCTTTTTGGATTGGTTTGGCTGTAGCTTTCAACATCCTAATTTATTTCTGGAAAGGTCAAGAAGCAGCACTCGAATTTGTAACTGGTTACCTTATTGAAGAATCTCTCAGCGTAGATAATCTCTTTGTGTTCATGATTCTATTCAATTACTTCAGAGTACCCAATGGAATGCAAAGAAAAGTATTGTTTTGGGGAATCATGGGTGCATTAGTATTGAGGGCCGCATTTATTATTGTTGGTGTAGAGCTTATCGAAAAATTTGATTGGACAATATATGTACTAGGTGCATTCTTGGTTTATACAGGTATAAAAATGGGTATCAATAAAGATACTGAAATGGAACCTGAAAAAAACCCCTTGCTCACTTTTATTAATCGTTTTATTCCTGTAAGTAAAAGTTATGATAAGGATAATTTTTTCACTAGAATCAATGGCAAACTCTACGCCACTCCATTATTTGTAGTGGTTATTATTATAGAAACTACCGATATTGTATTTGCGGCAGATTCTATCCCAGCTATATTAGCGGTAACTAGAGATCCCTTTATAGTATATACCTCTAATGTTTTTGCTCTTTTGGGATTACGTTCCTTGTATTTTGCTTTAGCGGGAATAATGCAATTATTTCACTATATCCACTATGGCTTGGCACTAATCCTTTCCTTTATAGGGGTAAAATTGCTTATCCAGAACTATTATCCTATTGATATGAGAGTTGCTCTTTTGGTTGTAGCAAGCATTTTAGGATTATCTGTTTTATTCTCTATTCTATTTCCTAAGAAAGAAATTGAATCAGAGGAACTGATAGAAAAATAATCATAAAAACGCTTATTTTTATCAGAAGTAAACCCAAATAATTGTTTCTCTTAAATTTATCTTTACAAGGTAATTGTCATACTCATAAGAGACTTCTTCGCTGCTTGAATCTAGAATCTTAGAAGGCTTATTGGGCATAAACAAAGCTAACAAACCTTTTTCAAATACGCTGACAATTGCATAATCAGTGAAAATCTCATGACTAACTATTGTCTTAGGAGCATTATATTTATTCATCAATCCTATTGGTACCAATTGAGAATGAAATGGGTAAATAAAATAAACATTAGCCTCTAATCTTGACAAAGTAAATTCCATTTTCTGCTTTGTTGCTAACTTTTCTATAGATTGATGCCTATAGTCATAAATCAAGTATTCGCTTTCACAAAAACCATTCACATCGGAAGGAGATAAGGTTCCGTAAAGAAATTCTTTATCAATAGTATTAAACACCCCTATCAAACCTACTTGATTGGATTTAGAGAAAACCTTTAAAGGTACTTCCTCTTCAATAGAAAACAGACAATCTTCTGTGGGCAAGGCGGGTTGATCTACCCTAATGATTTGCCCATCTTGATAAGTCAATTGCTTAATGATTTCAAAATTTTGACAATTGGGTAGGTCTGTAATATAGACTGGCCCAGCACTCAGCATTCTGGCTATGGCATGATACTCAGCTTGTGGATGATGTGTTTGAAACATGTCATAATCAGGAAATACCATTTGAGACCACCATATTGCATTATAAACATTACAAGTTACGTGAACAGCAGCATTCCCTGCTTGTATATTGAAGGAATCGTTGTTGGGGAAGAAATCTTCTGATGAACGAGCGACTGCTAAGCCATCATAATTATAGATGGCATCTATAGTCATTCCCATACAATTGATAACATTACTATTGAAATGTGCTTTTACAGCAGTCTGAATATTCTTTTGTAATTGTTCCGCTCCAAAACTAAATGGAATTTGCTGACTACATATTCTGTTTGCAATAAGTTGATTATCTATTTTTAGGAAAGAAACCCCAGCTTCTTGCAGTATTTTATACCACGCTTTATAAAACTCAGCCCCTAGATCTGATTCTGGTGTTGGGCAGTAAAAGGTTTCTTCAGTGCCCTTGCCCCAAGGAATACTATCTTTATAAGCAATTAAATTTCGAGAAAACTGTTTTCCTAAATCGCTCTCCATATCTATGCCAGCCCAATAAGCATTCAAGGTGTGCCACAAGCCAACATGTTGTACTCCATATTTTTCTTTAACAAGCTTTAGCATATGCGAAAGCCCATTAGGGAATTTCGCTTTATCTGCCTCGAAGCTTTTTAATCGCCCTGTTCCATAAACAGTAACGTCGCTCCAGCCGTCGTCTATCAATAAAACAGGGAGACTAATACCTTTGGATTGAAAACGCTCTAAAGCCTCAAAAATCAATTTTTCCTCTACTTGATGCATAAAGCTGTTCCAAGTGCACCACATGAGTTTTTCAAAAAGGACTGGAAAAGTTTTATTTTTCCGAAGAGCAGATTCCTTGCCTAGGTGGCTTAATCCTGCTTCATAGCTATTTGTAAATAGTTTATAAGGATTCTGATGAAATGACACAGCAAGTAATGGAATTTCTTGGGCATCAAAATCATTGACCAAAGCTTTAGCTTTTACTCCCCAATATTTGCCCTTACAATTTCCTAGCTGAGTTACATAGCCTTTGCCTAAAAGTGGTATCATGGCGGCATACAGATTATCGCTATATTTCCAATACAAAAACTGATTATCATTGGGCTTCAAATCTTCAATTTTTTGAATTTTATAAGGATAAGTCCAAGCTTTTACTGGGCCATATTTATAAAACCCAATCCCTATTTCAAAATGAGGAATTTCCTCAATTAGAAGCCCTAAAGACTCCTCTCCAGAAATTCCTTGATGATGATTTGGGCTGATAGAAAAAATCAAAGAATCCGCTTGCAAACACTCCTTCACTTGAATAGATAAGTATTTTGAGGTTTCTTTACATAGAAAGTCTATTTGGTGAATACCATTTGATTCAGATGAATTGACAATAGAAAAATGATAGGTTTTGTTTTCAAAATAGGGCAATAAGCCTTTTAGCCGGAACGATTCGTTGTGAATAATTTGAAGCTTATTATCCTCTATTCGTATTTGCAGACTCATCTTAGACCAATGGCTTTAAAAATTAGGAATTAAAATTAAGCAATTATACCCAATGTACTCAATTTGAATAAAATTTAAGCGACATATTTACTTACTTTACCAAGACAATGGGTGATTTTTTCAAATAAATCAGCTTTAATAAACAATAAATATAAAAACTTAACAATCAAATATATAATAATTAAGTTTATGGTAATCAATTTATATATAGCAATTAAATTATCTATTTTATAGTATTAAAAAATAATTTCACCGATTCGTCGAAATTATTTTTCATTATAGCCTATTATTCTTGCTTGTAAAATTCTTACTTCGTAGTTTTGAAATATCTTAATTTTATAATTTCAATTATCATCTAAACAACAAAAAAAAATGAATTCTTTCACAAACAATCAAAGCGAGAATGCGTACACAACGCACAACGCACAACGCACAACGCACATTTAGCTCTCATAAAATATTCATTTTTTTAGTAGTGGCTCTGCTTACTTCTTTATCTCATATTAATCTTCTCTTTTCTCAAGCTTGTCAAACAGTGCCATATATTTCTGGGCCTAGTAACAATTTATGTGCTTCACAAAACCCCTTAGACCAAGGATACACCTACGAAATTAGATACAACGGTATATTTGAAGGTTCTGGTCAGTTCAGAGTTTCTGTAGACGGTGGTATTATTAATGAAGCTACGGTAGGTTATGATGGTGCTGGCAGTACTCTATCCACCCCAGATTGCTACTATGGCTTACCTTGTAATTATGCTGAATTTGCTCCTAGTGATGTGGGTCCAACATTTGCTAGGTCTACAATTAAGATAACTTGGACTGGACAAGCTGTAGGAAGGATAACTGTAACCATGGTGAAAGCTGGTGTTTTTGGAGCTTGTGGAAATAAGACTCATACAAGAGATGTGCATGTTGTGCAACCTCCCTCTACTACCTCTATCCAACTTGGAAGTGGATCCTCGTTTACCACCAACTGCAACCCCAATACAAACTACAACTACTTTATTAATGCTATACCTAATGGCAGTTACACATGGTCTGTGCCTTCTGGCTGGAGTATTGTTTCTGGTACGAATAGTAATTCTGTGGTAGTTAAATCTAATGCCAATAATCCAGGGGGACAACTAAGAATTACCACCTCTACTGGATGTGGTTATACCAATGATATTAAAACTGCAAACCTCACCATAGACCCCAATGTACTTTACAAACCCTCTACGATTACCGCTCCTACAGGCGAACTTTGTGGCTCTGGCGGGGCAGACGTAAGCACACCTGCCTCTATCACAGTGTCTCGTCCTAAAAAAAGTTTACAGTTTGATTGATTAATCCTACTATTAATTTACAGTTATATTTTAGTCCTGTATTTGGTTTACAAAGTTATCTTT
>REBA01000019.1 GCA_004294225.1 Cytophagales bacterium
CGATTTATAGCTTTTAAGAGCCAAGCTTTACAGCTTGAAATTTTGATTCCAATACTCTCCCCCATTCTCTTTTACCCTTTTCGTACAATTTCATCCAACGGTTGCGTGTATGAAACGTTTGGCATTACGAAGCGATTTCCTATCAAGTTACAACTACTTTTGATACGAGCTGTACCGCTCGATAACACACTGTCCGCCAAATGTTTTATACACGTTGTTGTGCACTGGTGTTTTATCTTTATGTCGTTTTTATCTTTCAATTTGCTACTTCGTTTCTGTCTGCCGTGCGTTGGGTCAGACACACTCTTTGACAAGCTTTGGTTTTAGCGTTGGCTCGTGGGGCTTGGCAATGTGTGTGGCTGTTAGCCTTGGATGTTATTTTATCTCACGACACAAATTCAAATAATTAATTTCTAACTGTCTGTAAATTTCATCTGTTGGTTTATCTTTAGTTGCCTTCTTTGCAAGTTTTACAATTTCTTTATGGTATTTATTCTTATTGTTATACTTAGGCATTTTAATATTGAAGTTGATACTAAATGACCTTGTACTATATGTGAATTTGAAATATTTCTGAACAATCGGAGTGTTCAAAATACCACACAAAAAATAAGCTTCATCTTCTGAAATGTTTTTACCTTTCTTGTCTTGACTAATGTATGGGCAATGTTTTGCACATATAGGCATAACCTTATCGCCCCAAGGTGTTTCAATTTCAGAAACAACTGTCGCACTTAGTTTTGTATTGTCTCTAAAGGTTACTTTAAATGGTGCATAAGTGTAAGTTCCAACTTTTGAGAGAGAATAAAAAGCTTTACCTCTTGAAATTGTCAAACTACGTTTAGATTGTTTGCCAATAAGTTTTTTATTGTTTGTGAAATATTTAAATAAATCTGGACTTTCACTAACTAACTCGTCAACATTTATAGATATTGATTCATTGTCTTTGTATGGAAAAATACAATAATTGTTATTAATACTAATACTGAAAGGCTCAATAAACGGTGCTTTTACAACTGGCTTTATGAATTTCGTTTCTAATGAAACTGGCAATAAAGTCGTTGCTTTGTGTTTTGCATTTTTAAATTCTGAGGGCTGAAACATATATGAACCTTTTTTACTTACTGCATTTTTAGGTTCTATAAAATAAATTTCTGCTGGCGTAAACTCAACTCCGCTTCTTGCTTTATAATAACAATCACCAATTATTAAATCAAAGTTTGATTTTTCATCAAATGAGGTTTCTGACAAAGTTGTGTAACCTGTTCTTTCTTTGTCCATTTGAAATGCTTTTGCAGTAGATTTTTTAAATGAATTTACAACTTCATTGAAAGTTTGTTTTGAATTAATATCAGCAAGTGAAATACCTTTTTTCTTTTGAATAACAGTAATTGGAATGCCCTCATTAAAATAGTCAACAAACTTATTACTGTAATAATATGTCATAAATTTTTCTTGTGTGTCAACAAAAGGATTGCCTGATTTTGTCCAATCATCAAGTTGTTGTAAATACATTCTTTTATTTGTATTTACGTCTGTATAGAAATTCCTAAACCCTGCATATGAATCTTGTGTCATTAGTGTTTGAGGCATTAGAAAAGCCAATACACCACTTTCTGTTAGCCAAGTTGATGCCGTTACATTTGCGATTAAAGCACAAATATTTAAGCTAATTGCACCCATATAAGTTTGACCTGAAAAAAGATGTCTATCAAGACATAAACTCTTTATTTTTTCAGCATATGCTTGGGGCAAAAATTCCCATTTTATCCAAGGTGGATTCCCAACAATTATATCAATGTTTTTAATTCTCGCAACCAACATAAAGTTGGAAACAATTCTTATCCATATTCCGTCCCAATTATTTTTATGAAGTCTAACAAGTTGAGTCGATAAGTTTTTAATATTCTCTTTTATTTCTTCGTTAACCTCTTCGATTATGAAATTTTGAATAAACTTATCATAAACTAGTTTTTCATCTTCTGCTTTAATAATTGCTTGTATTTGACTCATTAAAGAAAAGAAATGTTTACTTTCCACAAATGAACTTGGAAGTATTACTTTGATATTTTCTTGTTTTGTGTTTACAGTATATTCGTAACAAAGAGTTTTACCAACCATATATTTTGTTGGTATGTTTGCAGAATCTCCTAAATAAATTGGAATTTCAATGTCATCACCATTTATTAATGGCTTTATTGAAAGGTAAAAACAGACTTTTGCTGTCAAAACAGAAAGAGGATTAATGTCAACTCCTTTTACTCTTTCTAATATCTGTTTTAATAATTTATTTTTTTCGTCATTTGATAAACTAATAATATCATTTGACCCGATTATGTTTCTAATTAATGCAACCACAAATACACCACTACCACAACAAGGGTCAATAGCTGAAAAGTTTTTGTTCTTTATTAAACTCTTACTTTGTTTTACAACATAATCCGCAAGCCAAGATGGTGTAAAATATTCTCCTAAACTATGTCTTACTTCTGGTGGCATAATTTCCATATACAAATCAATAAATATGTCAATTGTGCTGTAACCGTGCCTGTAAAAACTTATAGAGTATCCTTCAAGTAAATTAATAAGTTTTAAAATAATTTTAGCTTCTTCATCACTCCAGATTTCTTCCAAACAATACCAAGAGAAAAAATCACCTTCTAATAAATTTCTAACACCTCCTGTTTGAAAAACATAACCGTCTTCAATATATTGGATAAACTGTCGTAATGTATCGAAGTCAATTTTTGATAAGTCTGAAAAGTATTCAATGTTTTTATTAAACTCTATTTTCGTCACCACTTTGCAGGCAATCAACTTTACGATAATTGCGTATGTCGTTTGTAAAGCAAAAAGTGCTTTGTAGTCAGTTTCACTATCTGAAATCTTTATGCCAAATAGTTTACCTAGAGCTTTTCTTCTTTTGTTTATGTCATCATTTTGCCCTTTATCGGTTTCAGAAAGGTGAAATAAAACTTCCCATTCTTGAAATAACATTGAGGTTTTATCCGATTTGTTGTTTAATAACGCTTTAAAAAGATAATTTGCAAGCTCGGCCGTAACTCCCGTTTGTGACTGTAATTTGAAGTCATCAACAATATTTTTAGGGACAAATCTTTTGTTATTTAAGTCAACAAGAGATTGAACGATTTTGTCTAAATCAGTTTCATCTATGTTTTTAAACGAAGTTTCGTGTATCTCTCCATTTTGGAAGTACAAATATTTAATTTTTATTCCGTCAGTAAGTACTCCGTGATATTCGTTACCATCTTGCTCTAAAAGTTGTAATAAATAAGCTGCTAATTGACTTGTTGCATTAGTTTTATCTTTTTCTTTATCAAGTTTTCCTAATTTTTTGTATTCAATTACAAGGTCATTGCACACAGCATCCATTCTCCCTATAAACTTGTGTCTTAGAGTAGTTTGGTTTACTTCTTTTCTAAAATCAGCGTGTATATTAAATTGATTTCTAACAAAAACATAAATTTCAGATTCAAATGCGAAAGCAGTGTCAGACTCAGTTTCTGATGATTTAGTTCTTTTCAAAAGTGATGTCAAGTGTTCACTTAGTTTAACCTTATATTCCTGACTGTTTATTATACTCTCAATATTCATTTTGTCCTACTATTAAAATCACAAATGTATCAAATTTCAGTGGTGCGTCGGCAAGAAAACTGCTCTTTTGCAAGCTGAAGTTTCGGCTTGTGTGTCGGGGCTTGCAAATGTGCAGTTTTGTGCGTGGGCTGTTCATTATATCGTTTTCTTTTTTTCTGTCTTTAAGTAGCAAATTGTCTGCTGTGTCGTTGTCTTTTTACACTTGTGCACAACATATCTATATACGCAACCTATTGCGTAAACACTTCCAATATAGGATATATACGAAATAAGTAATACACCATACTTGATTTTTCTTTTAAAAAGACTTTTGTAGCCCAAATTAAGGACGAGGTATTTTATTATTGATAACCTTTTGCTTGTAGGCGGAACAGTTCTGCGTATCTTCCATTCTGGTTCATTAGCACTTCATGTGTTCCTATTTCAGACAATGTACCTTTCTCGATAACCAATATTCTATCTGCCATTCTAACGGTCGAAAATCTGTGCGAAATAAGCACTGCTGTCTTCCCTTTTGTAAGCTCCGAAAATCTCTGAAAAACTTCATGTTCCGCTTTTGCATCTAAAGCTGCTGTAGGCTCATCCAGTATTATTAACTGGGCATCTCTCATATATGCTCTTGCCAATGCTATCTTTTGCCATTCCCCGCCTGACAAATCCACCCCATTAGCAAATCTCTTACCTATGATCTGATCATATTTCAAGGGCAACTTATCAATTACGGTATCGGCTAAACTTTGATTTGCAGATGTTGATATTCGAGAATGATTCTCTTTTTCTTCAATTCTTCCTATGGCGATATTGGTAGAAGCAGTCATTTGGTATTTTACAAAATCCTGAAAAATTACTCCTATCTGACTTCTTAAATCTTCTAAATCAAAATCTTTAATATCTACACCGTCTACCAAAATTCTTCCTTCGTTAGGGTCATACAATCTTGCTAATAACTTTACAATCGTCGTTTTACCTGCTCCATTCTCTCCTACCAAAGCTAGTTTTTCGCCTGCAGCTAAGTGAAAGCTGAGGTTTCTTATCGCCCATAGATTGCTGTTTGGATATCTATAGCCTACGTTTTCAAATGTAAAACCTTTTATTATTTTATCTGGAAATTTAACAGCCTGTTTTGGTGATGCCACATTAGCTTTGAGTTCAAAAAAACTAAACAAATCTTCCAAATAAAGTGCGCTTTCTGCCATACTTGAAAACCTTGCAAATATATTGTCTAACAATACCCTCATTCTAGAAAAAGAACCTATAAAAAAAGTAAAGTCTCCTATAGTCAATTCACCATTAATTGTCTTATAAACAATGTATCCATAAGTAGAATAATGTGCAAAAGTAGCCAAAGCTGTCAGTATGCTTCCCCAAAAAGCTCTTTTTAGAGAAATCATCTTATTGTCAATATAAAATTTTTCTGATAATAGCTTGTACCTTTGAATAATAAATGCCGACAAGCCGAACATTTTCACTTCTTTAGCATTCTCGTCGCTAGAGCCGGTGTATCTCAAGTAGTCTAATTCTCTTCTTTCTGGTGTCCAGCCATGAAGTAAAGAATAACTTTTTTCGTTAAAGTGTGATTCTCCCAAAAATGCCGGCAATACAGCTACCAAAAGCAATAAAATCAACCATGGGTTAAATGATGCTATGCCTATTGCCAAAACTATCAAAGTAATGCTTTCTTGCAATTGGCCCATCATCTGAGCCATAAGCGAGGAGCGACTGAGTGTTTGTCTTCTTGCACGCTCAAGCTTATCGTAGAATTTCGAATCTTCAAAATGATACATGTCCAGCCTTGCTGCATGCTCCATAAGCTTTATAGAGGTTTCATTTGCCGACTTATCTCCTAACAATCCATCTGTTAAAGCAATACTTCGCCCAAGTACATCATTCAATATAGCAAGTCCACATTCTATTAAAATAAGTTTTACCAAATCATCACCGTTGACAATGGTTTTTTGCGAAACCATCATAACTACCATGTCCATTATTAGTTTGGCTACATAAAGTATCGCTAAAGGTTGAAAAGCTCTTACTAGTCTTAGAAAAAGATTAAGAATTGTTAATCTTGGGCTGATGTTCCAAACCAGTTTAAAAAATTTTGGAAGGTTTCTTAGTGCTTTAAGCCTTTCTTGAATACTCACCTCTGATTTTTTAAAATCAAATGGGCTTGTATTGTTTTTTCTAAACACCTTTATCCAAGAAAACATATTCTATTAATTAAAAATTATCTCCTATTTCAATTTATTTTAACCAGAGCTTCTGCTTCTGCAATACTTTTTCACTAGCACTAGCATCTATGGCTAGCTCATACCACTTGAAATATAGATTGTTGTTCATTTCTAAACAAATATCCAGTAGTTGATGATTTCTTTGAACTTTCATTGTTAATGTATTACTCAAGACTATTCCCATGAGCTCTTGACTGTCAGATTCTAAGATAATATCGCCCTTGCTCATCAATAAATCTGCAGGCGAATCTGGGGCTATAGTATCAACGATGTATCCTTTAGAATTCGCTAATATTTTCATTCCAAACATTCTTTCAATAGCTGCATGCGGATGCATTTCATTGACCTGTAAACCAAATTCTACAGCTAAAGCTTTCAACCAGGAAGCTAAGTCTGTTTTTCCAAATATGGCTTCATCAAATAAATCCTTGGTTTGCAAACCACCCAAGGAAACAATCATTGCTTCTATTTCTTGAATGGTATATCCTAGGTTCTTTTTTCCATAAATATTCCACATTGTTTGCAAGATATCGTCCAAGCTCTTTTCATGATTAGTGTATTTCCTTATAGACCAATCTAATAAACAAGCGACAAAGGCACCTTTCTGATAAATAGATACTTTTCTATGTGGAATAGAAGTTTGATAACCATCTAACCATAAATCAAATGACGATTCTGCTAAGCTAGAATTGCTGTTTCCAAAGTTATGAAAATGGAGACGAAGCGTTCTATTAAAATTATCTATATATTCTAGATAAGTAAATACTTTGGCTCTTACCAACATCAAATCTCCATAATAAGTAGTGAAACCTTCCGCCACAAAACCAGTCTGAAAATAGCTTGGTTTGGAATAATTGTATGGTTGCAGCTCAAGGGGTCTTATCTTACACACGTTCCACGCGTGAAACAATTCGTGCGATGATATGCCCAATAGCTCAAAGTAGTATTCTGGCTCATGCAAATGCGAATAATAATGATAAGGCAATGATTGTATCAAAAAATGATATTCTTCAAAAGGGAAATCGCCAAATAAGGCTAATTGTTGTTCTGTAAAAGCTTTAAAATCTGAAATTATTTGATTTTCATCTATTTGATGCTTTCCTTGAAACCAACAAGTGAATAATGTATTTCCAACTTCATAGTTAATCGGTTTCAAATCCTTACTGGCTATAAATGGCATATCAGATAGCTCATAGTAAGAGTCTAACTCTAATTCATGATTGTTATCCAATAATTTACCACATGCTACTTGATAATGATTAGGTAGCATTAATTTTAGTTTGCATGGTTTCTGTAATTTGTGAGCTACATACATCAAACAATTGATAGGATTGATGTACAATTGATGTTCATCTACCCAAGAGCCGCCTGCATCCATTTGATTGGCATAATACTTATAGCTTACTTTTATAGATTGGTTGTTTTCAAAGGGTATTATCCAAGTGTTTATGTCTTTTTTGCTATATTGAATGGGATTTTCATCTTGATTCACAACCTTAAAAGAATGGATATTCTTAGCATATTGTTGTAATTCATAGCGGCCTGGTCGCCAAGCTGGTATTTGAAGCACAATAAATTGTTCTTCTATATAGACTGGCTTATATACTATCTGAACATCTATAAATTTTTTATTTACAGCGTTATACGAAATCTGGTATTCTATTTTTTCCAATATATTATAATTTATCTCCCCTCAATAATCTAAATCTTTTTCTCGCTTCATCACAATAAATACTAGAAGAATAATTTAATAATAAGTTCTGATAAACTTCTTTAGCCTTTTCAAGATTCTTTATATCATCTTCATAGATTTTTGCTTGAAGCATTAATGCATCGTCTGCTAATATCTCAGAAGCATAATCTGTTATAATTTTCTGTGAAGCTACTATCGCTAAATCATACTTTCCAATTTTTCTATATATTTTGGCAATATCATAATAAACATCATCTGTTAGTGATGAATAAGGAAATATCACTAACATTTTATTCAGAGAGTCAAGTGCTTGGGGGATTTTATTTTGAAATATCAATAAACCAATTTTTGAATAGTACATCAATGCAGTACCTGTGCTGTCTTCTATGATATTATCTCTAATCATCAAACTTAGGTATAAAGCATCATTCGCTATTTCTCTAGTAGTAGCAATCTTTAATACATCCAAATGTTCTTTTGCTAATTGAAATTCCCCTTTGAAATAGGATAATTTTGCATTTTTAAGCTTAGCTTCATATCCTAAGGTTTGTTCTTTTTGCGTCTTTTCAACCTGATAATAAAGCAATACAGATTCCCAAGGTTCGTCATTTAATAAATAAATGTCTGCTAAATCTACTTTCGCATAATCTCTTTGATAAGAATCATTAGCTGCTAATTTGATTACACTCTGAAGCATAACAATAGCTGTATCTCTCTGATTAAGGTAGAATGCTTTAAGTAATGCCCACTTGCGTAAAGGTTCTACAATAGATTGATTTTTATTGATTTCTTTAATTAATTGTTGATAATCATTAGATAAAGAATTAATATCAATCGCATTCACAGGGTATTTGTTTTTTATTAATTCTTCTTTTGAAAAAATGATATTTTTTATGGCATAGTCATAGGCATCGTTATTCTTTTGTTCTTTTTTAATGATTGACAATATGTTTATGGCATCTTCATAGGCTTTGTTTTCAATAGCTATTCTTGCCAATGCTACTAATTTTCTTCCATCGTTAGTTTTTCTTTTATCTATTGCTCTTGCTTGTATCAAAGCTTTATTAAAGTTTTTTTTCTGAACCATTATCCAATACAATAATTCATTATATACAAGCTCGTTAGGGTATTTTTGAATAGATGAATATAGCTTTTCTTCTAAATAGGTAAATGCCTTATCATTGTTGATATATTCTTGAAGTATGTTTTCTGCTAATGTCAATTCGTTGGTATGTCCTGCTACATAAATCAAAACTTCATCTATAATAGCATTAATATCACCAGATAAACTATAAATCTGAACTATTTCCTCAATATACATGTAAGGATCATTCCACGTTTTTCTACCATTAATAAATATCTTTAATGCTTCTTCTTCGCATTTTTTATTCATCAAATAGCTACCAGCTATACCAAACCATTCTTTATTGATACTTATCTCTTTCATTAAACTTTGAAATTCTTTTTCTACGTTCTTTGAATTCGATTCATAACTTTTTATTAAAACATAATGATCTAGCTTGTAATAAATGTTGTTAGGATAAAATTTGATGGCTTTTTTTATAAACTTATTAATTTCATTAAAATCCTCCTTATTAGTCATAATTGACACATAATCAGAAAAAATAAGAGGAATATTTTCTGATTTTTTTGAGAGCTTTGCATAAGAATCTTTAGCTTTTATCATGTCTCCAGCTAAGATATACTCTTTAGCAATGTTGATTTCCTCGGTTTCCTGGCCCAGCACCAAGAATGGTATTATTATTAAAAAACAAAAAAGAGTTCTCATCCACATTTTCTTACTTGATATATAATTATATATTTATTAAATAAATTTATTATTAACTATTAGCTCTGTTTGTATGTTGGTAATTTATCTATTCACATTCTTTTATTTTATAAATATGGATTAATAAAGACTTATACACTTTTTATTCTTAACTCAACTCTTTTATTTATAAGTTTATATATTCTTATCATTATTTTGCTAATAATTGTACACAGCATAAAGGATTTTTCTTAATATGTGAGTAGTCACTTTTTTTGTCTTTATAACTAAGTTTCTATTATTACTTTTTAGAAGTTTGTTCAATTTTGGCTTCTTTTTTTATTGTTGTTCACTATATTTTTATCTTTTTTCTATTTTATACACAGCTTTTTACTATCTATTCACATCATTATTACTTTTTTTGAAGATAATGTCGTTGATTTCCCAATCTTTTTTTAATATAATCTCATTTTCATAATAAATAATCTCTTCAGCTCTTTTCATTGTTTTCCAATCTCCCTGATCCCATTGTTTATTATTATTTTTATCAATTATCGCTCTTAATTTATATTTACCTGGTTTTAATTGATTAAATTCAAAATCAAACCAATTTTTTCCATATTTTTTTTCTATAACGATAGATTTATCATCTAATATTTCTAAGATAGAATAGGTAGAATCAATATTTACTTTTCCACTTATTTTTCCCTCATTTTTTTCTGTAATTGGTTTAAATAGCTGTTTTATTGCTTCTATGGTATCTCCATTGATATTCCATATAGAATTTTTAGGAATCTTTAGTATCAAACTATCTTTGAATTTTACATTGCTTTTTAACATCAACTCTGTACTATCGTTAACAAATTCTATCTCTATATTTTTATTGCTTTCCACATTTGCCGAATCGTAATGTAATTCTATATTTTCTTTATTGATTTTTGTAATTGGATGATTGAACTTTATTTCTATTTTTTGATTATTGTTATTTAATTGATAATTAGAAGGTTGTAATATTTTTCCTTCATCTTTATTTTTTTTCTTGTTTTTTGATTGATTATCAATGAATAATACTTTAGTGTTTATTTTTACTTTTGTATCTAAAGAATCGATAGCTGTTATATATAGATTAGTAGAATCAGTATATATATATTTTTCATTATATATACTGATTAGTTTACCATTTGAATGTATTTGTTTTTTAATTGGATTACCTATGCTATCTTTAAATTCTATCATTTTTATTCCTGAATTCAGTGTAATCTGGCACTCATTTTTATTGATACTTTTTATGTTTTGTATTTTTACTCCTTTTTTCTTTATTTTCGAAAGCTTAAAATTTAATTCCTTCTTTTTATCTATATAGATACTATCATAGAAATCAATAATTTTCTCTTCATTGTCATATAAAAGTGTACTATTAGCATCATGAAATGCGAATACATTGTAACTTCCCATTTTTATATTATTGATTGTAAATTTTCCATCTTTTTCCACTTCTGTTAGATATAATGGTTTATCTTTTTCTATAGATATGGTATCATTTCTATCATACAGTCCTACTATAACTTTTGCTTTTGGAATATTTTTAATCATATCTATAGCAGTACCAATTAATTGATTGGTATCTAATTTTTCGCCAGTACTAAAGCTATAGGAGATATTATTTGTTGTCAGATTTCCTTCGTTTAAATCTTTTATTGTATTTCTAAAGTTTATAGAATAGGTGGTATTGCTATTTAGCTCATTATTTAAATCAATAACTAAGTATCTTTTTTTCTTTACCTTCACCTTAATATCTTTTTTTAACTTAGGATTAATCAATATCTGATTTACATCTGCTATTTCTTGTATGCTTTCATTAAATTTTAATTCAATACTTTTATCCTTAAAATTTGTACTATTATTTTTTGGTGTTGTATAGATTAATTTAGGTGCTTCAGTGTCTTTCGGGCCACCCGTAGGAACAGAGATATTTGCACAGCTTTTAATTATCAGTACTAGAATTACAGCGATTATTGTATTGATAATTCTATTCATCATTTTTTGATAGGATATAAATTAAGCTAGAATAATTATTTTTTTTTATTGCCAATATATTTGATATTAATCCGATCAATGCTCCTTTTACAGAACTTACTATATTATTTTGCTGAGGATTTTTATACTTTTCACTCATCATACTTACATAAAATGAATCAAAATACATTGGTAATATTTTAGTTATTTTCAATTGATATTTATTGGATAATAATTCAATATTATTTTTTTGAAAGTGATATAAATGTCTTGGCACATCTAATGCAGCCCAATATTGTTGATAATATTTAGCATCCCAACTTTCAATATTTGGTACAGCTATAATTATTTTTCCTTTGGCCTTAAGTTTTTTGATTAAGAAATTAAATAAATAATCTATATCATGCACATGTTCTAGGACATGCCAAAGTGTTATAATGTCAAATTTTTCTGCTTTTATATCATCAAGTCGTTGATGAATGCTATTATTTAACTTTTGATTAGCTAATTTTCTTGCTGTATCATCAGGTTCAAAACCCTCAACATTCCAATTATCTTTTTTTGCACTTTCTAAAAAATATCCTGTACCACACCCTATATCTAGTAGATTTCTTTTTTCTGTATTACAGTTCTTGATTAATTGTAATTTTGATTTAATTGTAATTCTTCTTATTTCATGATACAACCAATTTATTATCCCCTTTTTTGTATCTGAATGTGAAATGTATTCTTCAGCTTTGTAGTACTCCCCTATCTGTTCTATTGTTGGGATAGGATTTGTAAATTTAAATCCACAATCATCGCATTGGTGAATTTCAAATGTTTCTTTACTTATAGACCAATCTTTTACTTCTAACCATTTTTTTATTTTTGATGAACCACAGATTGGGCAATTGTTAATTGATTGATATTTCATTTTGATAAATAGACCATTAATATAGAAATGTCAGCTGGTGATACACCACTTATTCTGGATGCTTGACCTAGAGTTTTTGGTTTAATTTTGTTTAGTTTTTGTTTCCCTTCATTTGATAATGCTACAATATCTGCAAAATCAAGGTAATTTGGAAGTTTCAATCCATCAAGGTTGGTTAGTTTTCTTACCATTTCTTCTTCCTTGATTATATAATCCTTATATTTTATTTCTATTTCTGCTTCTTCTAATTCTTCTTTATCATATATATTATATAATTCTTTTATTTCTTCTTTACTATCTTCAAAGGATGATAAATTGATGTTTGGTCGTTTTAAAATATTGATTATAGATGTTTTTTCTTTTATATCACTAGATTCATATTGATTCAAGATAGAATTAGCTTCATCTGGGTTTAGTTTGATTTTTATTAGTTTCTCGCTAATTTCTTTTATATTATTCTTTTTCTTCTCAAATCGTTCAAATTGTTCTTCTTTTACTATTCCCAATTTATAGCCTATTTCTGTAAGCCTTAAATCTGCATTGTCTTGACGCAATAGTATTCTGAATTCTGCTCTAGAGGTAAACATTCTATAGGGCTCTTCTGTTCCTTTATTTACCAAGTCATCAATCAAAACACCTATATATGCTTCAGATCTTTTAAGGATTAGACTTTCTTTTTCATTAATATTTAAATGTGCATTTATTCCAGCGATTAGGCCTTGACAAGCCGCTTCTTCATAACCAGTAGTTCCGTTTATTTGTCCAGCAAAGAAGAGGTTTTTTATTTTTTTTGTTTCTAAGGTTAGCTCCAATTGTGTTGGAGGGAAATAGTCATATTCTATGGCATATCCTGGTCTGAACATTTTTACATTTTCAAAACCTTTTATTTTCCTTAAAGCTTTTTGTTGTACATCCTCTGGCAATGAAGTTGAGAAACCATTTACATAGATTTCAATAGTATTCCATCCTTCTGGTTCTACAAAGATTTGGTGTCTGTCTTTATCAGCAAATCTTGTGATTTTATCTTCAACAGATGGGCAATATCTTGGCCCTAATCCTTTAATTCTGCCAGTATACATAGGTGATTTCTCAAATCCCGTTCTAAGGATTTCGTGCACCTCTTGGTTAGTATAGGTAATATAACAGCTTTTTTGTTTTTCTAATTTTTGAGTTTTGTTACTATAGGAAAATTTGTTCGGTGCCATGTCGCCTAATTGCTCTTCCATCAATGAATAGT
Source organism: Cytophagales bacterium (assembly GCA_004294225.1). Taxonomy (GTDB): domain Bacteria; phylum Bacteroidota; class Bacteroidia; order Cytophagales; family Cytophagaceae; genus REBA01. The sequence goes on from REBA01000019.1 coordinate 13,474, forward strand.
TTAGGCTTCTTCCATCTAGTCTCGGCGGTGTGCCTGTTTTCATACGACCTGCTTCAAATCCTAGAGTAACCAATTGCTCTGTTATTCCTTTAGCCGCCAATTCGCCAGTTCTTCCCCCACCAAATGTTTTTTCTCCAATATGAATTAAGCCATTTAGGAATGTTCCATTGGTTAATACTACTGCTTTTGCCTCTATTTCTATTCCCAATGATGTTTTCACACCACAAATGCGATTGTCTTTTATAACAAGACCACTAATCATTTCTTGCCAGAAATCAATATTAGTATTTGACTCAAGTGCCATTCTCCACTCTTCCGCAAATTTCATTCTGTCATTTTGTGTTCTTGGGCTCCACATCGCAGGGCCTTTAGACATATTAAGCATCCTGAACTGAATAGCACTTTTATCGCTTACTATTCCAGACATCCCTCCTAATGCATCTATTTCACGAACAATTTGCCCTTTAGCTACTCCACCCATCGCCGGATTACATGACATTTGTGCAATTGTTTGCATATTCATTGTTGCCATCAATACCGATGAGCCCATTTGCGCCGCAGCCCATGCAGCCTCACAGCCTGCATGTCCTGCCCCCACAACTATAACATCATATTTTTTAAACATATTTCTTGTGTTCCACGTGGAACGTTTGTAATTATTGGTGTATTATTAACAATTGTGATTGTTGAATGTTGAATGTTCCACGTGGAACATATCGTTTTTATTGTTTATTGAAAAGCTGGATTGCCTTGTCTTCTTCTTTTCGCATTGTTTGTTTCTCTGCGTTTGTTTTGTCTTTATATCCTAAAAGGTGAAGTATTCCATGGCTCATTACCCGTAACAGTTCAAGTTCAAATTCTGTATTTTGTTTTTCGCTGTTTTCTTTTACTCTTTCTATGCTTATGTAAATTTCGCCAGAAATTTGATTAAATACTAGATTTTCTCTTAAGTCAAAAGTAATTATATCGGTATAGGTGTCATGATCTAAATACTGTTGGTTAATCTTGATTAAGTATTCGTCTGAGCAAAAAATGTAGTTAATATTAGATTTCGTAATTCCATGTAGCTGTAGGAGATTTTTTAACCATAACTTTTTAGCCCCCTTCTTTTCCAGAACAAAAGAAATATCAGTAGAAAAGAATGCTATAGGCATTTGCCAAGGAAGTCTTAATTGAAGTAGAAAGTTAATTCTACGAGTTTCCCTTCTTCTTTGAAAGAAACCTCATCAGCTAAATGTCTCATCAGAAATATTCCACGACCTCCTACTTCCTCTATATTTTCTTCAGCGGTAGGATCTGGCAATTTTGAGTAATCAAAACCAACGCCCTCGTCTTCTATTGAAAACAATACTTTGTTCTCTTCTAAATCACAACTTAGCAGAACATTTTTCTTCGCATCAAGCTTATTCCCGTGTTTAATAGCATTGTTTACAGATTCTGTAACGGCAATCATAATATTGCCATAAATATCATCATCTATATTATAACGCTCTTTAAGGTTATCAATAAAACTTTCAACTATTCGAATGTTTTCAAGCATTGATGGAATCTGAATTTTTAATGAATTCATTGTATGTTAAATTTTGATGTAGTCTTATGTTATTGTATTTATTTGTTAGTTACTCAATTGTTCAAAGTATAAGTTGGATTCTTTTTTATAAAACTCATTCAGAACAGGAGATATTGTTTTTAATAATTCTGTATTATTTTCACGTTTTTTTAAGAATTCTTCAATTGATTTCGGAATGTTCTTATTTAGTTCTTGGCTTGCTTTTTCGGCAGTCCTTGTTTCTTCTAAATCTCTTTCTTTTTCTGCTTTCTCAGATTCTAATAATCTTGTAAGAATTTCTTGTTGTCTATTTATCTGTTGTTGATTAATTCTTTTGTTGACTAAATCTTCTTCGTTTTTTTCCATCTCTTTTATTAGTCCATCTAATCCACCGGGATTTTTTCCGCCTTTTTTTTCTTTGTTTAATTTTTCTAATGTTTTTCTAATGTATTCCTGCTGAGCAGCCATTTTAGCCAAAGCTTCCGACATTTCTTTGCTCGGGGTATTTCCTGATTTCATTAACTGTTGCATTTGTTGCCCTATTTGTTTCTGTAGTTCAGAAAGTCCAGGCATTTTCCCAGGTTTTTTCCCAGGTTTTTTACAACTCTTCGAACCTGGCTTGTTGGCTTGATTCATTTGGCTTTGCATTTGATCTAACACATCATCTAGCATAAGTGCTAAATTATTCATGGATGCCATTGCATATTGTTGTTTTGTAAGTGTCTGATCTGTTCTTCTTGCTTTTATGGCTTCTATACTTTCATCGATTTTAGCATTCATTAATGTTAATTCTCGAGTAACAAAAGATTTTATTTGGAATATTCTTTTAGATAAGGCAAGTAAACTATCTTTGATCACCTTAGAATCATTTTTTATTTTTATTTGTTTTTGCGATAACTGGATGTATTGAGGGTCAATATTACTTGTCTTTTTAAAACCTTTTATTATTTCTTCTTGATCAAAGGAAAGTTGTATCAGATTTTCTAAAATCATCCTTAAATCTTTAATATTTTCTTCTTGTTCATTCTGTTCTGATTGTGCTTGTGCACTTTCCATTTCTTGTGCAAGGTCTTTCATGGATTCAGCCGCTTTTTTTCCTGATTCTCCAGCTTTTTTTGATTTGTTATCTTCTAATGCTTCTTTGGCTTTTTGTTGATTCTCTGAAATGTTCTTTTGTGCCTCTTCTTTTAAATCTAGAGGAAGCTTGTTTTCTAAGTCATTATTTAGTTTGTTTATCTCTGATAATTCATCTTTAATTTTCTCAAATTCTTTATTAAGCGACTTCTGTTCCTCTATATTTTTTTCTTTAGAATTCTCATTCTTATTAGCTAAGTTCTTTTCTGCTTCTTTCTCTTGTTTTTCAGCCAATGATTTTATATCGGAAACAGTACTGTTGATTTTTTCCTCTATTTGAATTTCTTTAAACATTTCTAAGAGCTTGTTAATTTCATTGTTGAAATTTTCTTCTTTTAGAGCAAGCTGTTTTATAGTTTTATCAATTTCGTTTTTATTCATTTGCTCATTAAGAAGCTCATTCAACTTATCATATAATTTTTTAGTTTCTTCGTCTACAATATTTTCTAAAAGTTCATTCAAGTTTTTGATTTTTTCATCTAACTCTTCATTATTACTATTATCCAAATTTTTTTTCTTGTTTTCTAATTCTTGAAGATTTTCTCTTAAAGATTCAACTTTTTCATTCTTGTTTTTATTCTCCTTAATTAGGCTTTGCAATTCCTTTTTGTCTTGCCAATTTAGATTTGATTTTGATTTAAGCTTTTCTTCAAGTTCACTAATCTTGTTTTTGGTTTCTTCAGAGCTTGATTTTATGTTTTCAGTAGTTTGAATATTCTCTTTTGTTTGATTATTTATTTGTTCTTGTATTTTTTCAATAGAAGGTTTAGAAAAGTTATAAAGTGTTGACTTTGTTGATTTAGAGCCATTTATTCCATCGTTGTCATATACTTCCAATTCGTAATTGATGCCCTCATCATTACTTATTATAGAATCTATAACCCAAGAGAAGTAGAATTTTTGCTGATTTTCTTTGCTGTTTAATGGAATGTTAATTTTATTCTTTGTAGTGTTTCTGCCTGTTTTATCTGTTTTGTAATAATTTAGATAGAGTGCTTGTATGCCATAGTCATCATTGATATCTCCAACAATATCTATTTTGGAATAATTTAATGAATCTGAGATTGGATTAACCTTGATTGAAGGGAAAGCGTCTTTTATACATGTTATCTGATAACTAATACTATCAGATATTTGATTAAATATTTTATTTCTTATTCTGAATGCGTATGCTTGGGATTTAGTAATAGTTTTTGAAAAATTGTATTTATTGTCGTCTTCATTTACAGGATGCTTTTGATTGTCGAATGTAATAGATAACAAGTCTGTTTTATTGGTTTCTGCCAGCCAATTAATAGTAGAACCTTCAGGAATAATAATATTTCCAGCATTTGATATTTGCTCAGGCTTTCTTTTTAAATATTTGGGGTAATTGATGTTTGCATTTAGTGTTTTTAAAAAAGGATTTTCTATAATAGAAATCTCAAATTCATTGGTTTCAAATTTTCCAATTTCAAACTTTAACTTAAGATTACTTTGAATATTTTTTATAGTGTATTCAAACTCTCCTTTATTATTTTTTGTCATTGGGAAATTACTGCTCCCCGAAATTAGCGATAATGATTTGGGAATATTAATACCCAAAGGTTGAAATCTTATTTTTACATTTTCTCCTCTTAGGGCATAATTTTTGAAATCTATTAGTTGAAATTTGAAAGGATTTTCTTCTGCAAATTTCTCATTGAAATAATAAATTCTTTTTGAAGCATCCGTAATTAACTGAGGTGTTTTCAAAAATATTATTAAAAAAATAATTAAAGGAACACCTAATAATATTAGGTATTTACGCTTATTTGAGTCATCAACTGCTTGATTAAAATCATAAGAGGAAAACTCGATTTGCTTCTGTAAATAAGCTGCTTTTGCTAATGGGTTATTTAAAGCTACTTCTTTTTCTAGTTGAATAATATTCAGAAGCTTATCTGATATCTGAGGAAAGTGGTTTCCTACTTTTTGAGCAACCTGTGAATTGTTTATTTTTGCTTTAATACCTAAGAAACTTAGGATTGGATTCATTAAATATCTAATGAATAAGTAAACGAATACACCTATAATTATAAGTAAAAATATAAAGCGAATTGATGAATTGAATCTACCCCAAAATTCTGCTAGAGATAAAACCAAAAAAACACTAAGAGCGATTCCTAGTGTTATTAATGCTCCTTTAAACAAGAGAGACACATAGAATTTATTTTTAAATTCTTCTATTTGTCTCTCGTATTTATTGGTTTCTAATGACATTTAATGTTATTGTGAATAATCTTAAATTATAGAACATTTTGAATTGGTATTAATTAATTCTTTTTAGAAAAATATACTGTACTATAATCTCTGTATTGCATAGCATTACTTGGGAAATCTTTTACATAAGATTGCATTAAGCGATATCCTTCGTCATACCATAGAAACATTACAGGTGCGTCTTCTACCATAATCTTTTCTGCCATCATAAAGTTTTTATAAGCTTCTTCTGTTGTCTTAGATTTTAAGCCAGCCTCATAGTATGCATCAAACTTAGGGTTCTTATAACGCATCATATTAGGATAAGAGGAACCACTCAAATCATTCGGAACATTTTTACCATAAAAAAACCATAAAAAGTTTTCAGGATTTGGGTAATCAGCAATCCAGCCTCCTCTAAAAAACTCTGACTTTCCAGCAATCATATTGTCTACTAATTGAGCAAACGGTACTATGCTTAGCTCAATATTGATATTTAAATGTTCTTTAATTTGTTTTAATACTTCTTCTGCTACAGCCACATTTCTTTCTCCATCTGAATTCAATTCTAAAACTATTTTAGGAAATCCTTTTCCATCAGGGTATCCTGCTTTCTTTAAATAGTATTTTGCTGAATCAGCATTATATTCATATCCTCTTATTTGTTTTACATCATATAATGGAGATTTGTAGATATCTAATGGAGTCATTCCGTGAATTCCTGGTGCATATCCTTCCCCATTCAAAACGGCATCGAGTATGTGTTTTCTATTTATAGCAAAACAGAATGCTTTTCTTAAATCTTTGTTATTAAAAACTTTTCCTTGATTCAAGAACGATAAAAAGTGAGTTGCCATTTCTGGTGTTCTTTGAAGCTCGTATTGACCATAGTCCCCTTTTTTATTATCTACTTCTTGAAGTATCTCTATGATATAGTCAGTAGGCAATCTATACATCATATCAAGGTTACTTTTCTTGAATTCTAATAATTCGGTTTTTTTATCTTTAATGAACTTGATTAATACAAAATCTAAGAAAGGAAGTTTGTTTCCCAAAGAATCTAAACCATGATACTTTGGGTTTTTCTTTAACATTATTGAGATATCATCTTCAATACTAGAAATCATAAAGGGGCCAGTACCTACAGCCTTATTTCTCATTTCCAAACCATACTTTTCTTGTGCTTCTTTAGGAAAGATAAATGTAAATGGTCGTGCTAAGTTATATAGGAAAATAGAACTTGGTTGTACTAGTGTAAGTTGAATCGTGTATTTGTCTATTATTTTAATTCCTTCTACATCTCCAGTTGGAATTGCACCATTAACTGATGATGCATAATATTCATTTGCTCCTTTTAATATATCTTGGAATACACTAAAGCCTTGGTTATTGATATCTTCTTTACAGAGTTGCGTAAAGCAATATTTCACATCTTCAGAGGTAAATTCTCTCCCCTTTCCTTCTGGGAAACATTCATCATCTATAAAATATACATTCTTTTTTAGATTAAAGGTATATATTGTTTTTGTTTCGTCAATAGTATAGCTTTCTGCTAGACAATTTTTTAGACTCAAGTCTGATTGATTAAATTTTAACAGACCTTCATATACTTGTGAAGCCACTCTGTAAGATATTGCATCAGTAATATTAAGAGGAAATATGTTTTTGATGTAATCAGATTCGTTGACACGAAAAGTTCCACCATAAATTTTTCCACCTTTACCTTCTAATTGCTCAGAGTTGTCACCTTCATTTTTTTTTGAGGAATTACATGACCACATTAGTGTGGCAGCTGCAGTAATTATTATAAGAAATTTATTCATATTATAAAAATTAATTTTCTATGTTCATATTATTCAAATTTAACAACAATTTTGTTTTATAAAAATCCTATTCAATCTATAAATATTTCATTTCATATCTAACATTACCGGACAGTGATCAGAATGCAGTGCTTCAGAAAGAATAATTGTTCTACTTATTCTGTTTTTTAATGATTCTGAAGCTATAAAATAATCGATCCTCCAACCTAAATTTTTTTTCCTTGCCCCTGCCCTATAAGACCACCAAGTATAATGATGTGCTTCTTTATTGAAATCTCTGAAAGTATCAATGAAGCCTAATTGTAATAATTTGGTTATCCAAGCTCGCTCTTCAGGCAAAAAACCAGATGAATTTGCATTGCTTTTTGGGTTATGTATGTCAATAGACTCATGGCATATATTAAAGTCCCCACAAACGATAAGTTCTTTGTACCTTTCTTTGATACCCTCAATATAAGCGAAAAAATCATTCATCCACTGAAATTTAAAATTTTGTCTTTCTTCTCCACTAGACCCAGAAGGCATATATACGTTCATTAAGGAAAAAGTTTCAAAATCACAACGAATGACTCTTCCTTCATCGTCATACTTATCAATTCCACAGCCTATTTCAATATGCAATGGTTTTATTTTACTCAATATGGCTACTCCGCTATATCCTTTTTTTTGAGCAGAGTGAAAATAGATGTAATTATACCCTAGATGCTCGAAATCGCTTACTTTAATTTGCTCTAGCTCACATTTAATTTCTTGTAAACAAACAATGTCTGCATTTGTTGCTTTAAGCCAATTGAGAAAATCTTTTGAAAGAGCAGATCTAAGCCCATTTACATTATAAGTTATTATTAACATAAAGTTTTATTCAAGATTGGAAAAATATTCTTTTATGTGAGTTTTTATAAAGATTTCTTGCTCGTTCAAATCAAATAAAGGTAGTTTTTTTAATTCTTTAAAAATAGGCCAACCTTCTTTATCTTTTCCAATTAATTCATAATATCCAGAGGTGCATAGAATGGTGCACATCCCTACATGCATTAACTCTTGTTTTTGTTCTTTTGAGTAATTGTCTCGACCTTTTCCGATTTCTTGAACACCTATTAAAAATAATATTGCGTTTATGTCAGGACTCTTGCCAAATAATGCATGTAGCTTGTCAATTAATTTAATCCAATCTTTATCGTTTTCTACAGAAGATTTTTGCATTATTTGGTTTGAAATTAATTATATATAATTTAATATTACACATTGTCTAATTTAATATTTTATCAGCTAGTTTATGAATTTTTTCCAGCATTTCTTAGAATTATTATTTCCTCCCAAATGTTTGAGCTGTGAGGTATTGCTGGGGCAAGATGAACCTCATATTTGCTTGACTTGTGAAACTGTTCTGGGCTTGAATAATATCGATAATTTATTACAAGAAGCTTTAAAGTTAAGATTTTATGGTAAAGTCAATTTTACCAATGCTTTCGTTTGTTTTAAATATTACAAAGGCAGCAATGCTCAGAATCTAATATTCGCCATTAAATATGGGAGCCAAAAAAATGCAGCAGAGTGGTTAGGCTATAAATTTGGACTCACTATTCAGGCTACTGATTGGCAAAATGATTTACCAATTTTGGTTCCTATTCCTTTGCATAAATCAAAATTAATAAAAAGGGGATATAATCAAAGTTTACATCTTGCAATAGGTTTATCAAGAGCACTAGGTTTCCCTGTAGATTCTACCTCATTAATTAGAACTGAGAAAAGGTCATCCCAAACAAATAAAGAAAGATTTCAAAGATGGTTAAATGCAGAACATTTATATAATATCACAAATAATCAAAACATATTGAATAAACATATTATTTTGGTAGATGATGTTGTAACCACTGGTTCTACAATTGAGGCTTGTGCTATTGAATTGTTAAAAGCTGGAGCAGCAAAAATATCAATTATAGCAATGGCTTTAGCGTTAAAAGCGGGTCAATAAAAAAGGGCAATCACTTGATTGCCCTTTTTTATTGAGTTTAAATAATATTAATAATTTGTACCTGCTTGTATCATTGCACAACGGAAACCAACCGTTGCAGTACAAGAGTCTTCTGCCATATATCTTCTTGTACCTGGTGACATCCAATAGGCAACATCTTTCCAAGACCCACCTTTGAAAACTCTTACGTGATCATCTATAATAGATTGATAGTTCTTCTTGTCATATTTTGAAGTTTCATCTAGGAAACCATTTCTTCTAAGAGGGTTTAAGTCATCGAAAGTTTGGAAAGAAAGCGGACGATATACATCATATACCCATTCGTTAACATTTCCGGCCATATTGTAAAGACCAAAATCATTTGGAGGATACTCATAAATATAAGTTGTAATCATCGCTCCATCGTTAAGTTTACCAGCTATACCTGCATAATCTCCTCTACCTCTTTTAAAGTTTGCTAGGAAAGTTCCCATTTGCTTACCATATGGATTTCTAAGAGCGTGACCATCCCATGGATAAAGCCTTTTATGAGTTTGATTTTCGTCTAACCATTGGTTTCCAATAAGTGCTTGTGCAGCGTATTCCCATTCTGCCTCTGATGGTAAACGGTAGTTAGGCAATACAACCCCAGATTCTAAAGGTATTCTTCCTCCACCTTCTGGAATTTCAACTCCTGCATCAATAGCTAATGAATTGTTTACAAATTTAGTCCTCCATAAAGCATAATCATTGGCTTGAATCCAATTGATCCCGATAACTGGGAAATACCTAAATCCTGGGTATCTTAAATAATGTTCCACATATGGGTCGTTATATGCCAATTCACTTGCCCAAACATTGGTGTCAGGTAAAGCGGATTCATAGAATTCTTGAGAAGAATCTTTTTGAATATAGAACAAATACTCTAACCAGTGGATATTTGCAATCTCAGTTTCATCCATGTAAAAAGATTGGATGGTAACTGTTCTTTCTAGGTTGTCTCCGCTATTAAGCAAATCTTCTTCAAAAGAACCTAAAACAGTTCTTCCACCTTCGATATATACTAAGTTCGGACCTTCTGGTTGTCCAGCGTATTCATTTACCTCAAACCCATCTTCAGAATTATATTCTACACCAGTAGTAGTACTTTCATTCCCAGGAGCCTGACTAGTGGGATTACCAGTACTTTTACAGCCAGCAAATAGTGCTAAAGCAGTAGCAAATATAATTATTTGCTTAATGAATAAATTAGATTTTGTCATAACCCGTAGTTAATAATAAAATTTCCCTGTTTATAAACTGCTAAGATATTTTATATAATTTAAAAATCCAAAAAATTAATAGAATTATATAAAATTATCCTCTTTTATTTATTTGTTGCTTATACTATAAATTCAAAAGAAATGTTTCAATACATCTTTCAATTTGATTCTTCTTTGTTACTTATTAATTTGAAATCAATGTTATTAAATAGTTTTTCTCGGAAAAATAGACTGTTGGTTTTTTTTCTGAATTTATGATTATTTCTTGAAATGTTTTTTCACAATTTATCTTTGTCGTTTTATTATTTATAAAAACATCTATCGGGAAAACAATGTTTTCATTCTTTTTAAGGAGTATTTTATAATTTATTCTCCATCGGCTATTTGACAAAGGAGTTGTTTTTACTAGAATAATAGGTATGTTAATATGATTTAGATAATATTTAATGATTGAAGATACTGGTATCTTTAGAAAATCATCTATGTGATTGAGCAGTATTTCGGTATTGATGTTTTTCAATGAAAACGTTTTTTGAATACTTTTTAGTAATGCAAACCATAGACTATCGTTACTAACTATGCTTCTTATAGTGTGAAGCATCCAAGCACCTTTGTAATAGATGTCTAAATTATCCAAACTAGGATAACAAATCTCCCTTTTTCCGAGCATTGGGGTTTGATTTTTAATTAGTTTTTTCTGATTTAAAGCATAGTCTATTGCTGTTCTTTTTCCATAGTTTTTTTCATAAAAAAGCCATTCGCTATAAGTAGCAAAACTTTCTTGAATCCACATTTCTGCATAATCATCAGCTGCCACATGATTGCCCCACCATTCATGAGCAGTTTCATGTAAAATAATGAAATCAATAAGATTGTCGTTTTTGAAATTATTTCCATAGGCAATCGCACTTTGGTGCTCCATGCCTAGGTAAGGAGATTCGACAACTGCATATCCATCTTTTATAAATGGATATTTTCCAAAATAGAATTCATAGGTTTTTATAATATTGGCAGTTTGTTTAAAATGATTTTGGGCAATACGCTTGTGGTAATCTAATACATAGAAGTCAAGAACTAGGCTGTCTGCATCATAAGAGATCGTATCATAAAAATGTTCATATTTACCAATATAAAAAGTAATATTATAATGAGAGATAGGGTAGTTGGTTTTCCAGATGAAGCCAGTTCGATTGTTTGCTAATTGAATTGTGTTTTCTAATACACCGTTGCTAATACATTTTAATTCTCTAGGAACAATAAATTTACATCTTACACTATCTGGTTTGTCTGATAAGTCATTCTTGCAGGGCATCCAGCAACTGGCTCCAATACCTTCACAGGCAATACCTACCCAAGGATTGTTTAACGAATCTTTTTTCCAAACAATACCTCCTTCCCAAGGTGGGTTAGTGGCTTCTTTGGGCTTTCCGTGATAGTATGCAATGACTTGGTGATATTCGTTTTTAACTAACTCAATAGGAAAATGTATAAAATAATAGTTTTTAAAATGGGTGGTTTTTAGTTTCTGATTTTTATGAACTAAACTATCAAGGATAAGCTTATCATCTAAATCAATTTGAATGGTACTGGTATTGTGGTTTGTTTTAAACAAAATTTCATTGTATCCATTAATAGATTTTTGTTCAATTTGAAATTCAATTTCTAAACGATAATGCACTACATCGTAGCACTTACTTTCAGGATTGTTTGAACAATTCTCAATTGAGCTGGAATAAGTAGGAAAGGAACATAAGAATTTGAAAAATAATAAAACGAAAAAAAACAAAATGTTTTTTGGTAACATTAAAGCGATTAATGAGTAGGCTTACGAATAAGTGCTAATAATTCTTTTTGAACTCCCCAGTCTTTAGCCATTTTAAGGATACCAGTAGCTTCCATTTCACTGATAAACCCTTTAGATTTTGTAGAATCCCAAACAATGTTAAGGTAGGATACTTTTGTGTCTAAATCGTAGGTTGCAATCGTTTGATTAAAAAATTCTCTAGCTTTATCTAAATTTGCATAAAAATCATCACCAAGAATGCTGTAGGCCCAAGCCAATTCTTCTTCTCCATTAATTTTAATAGAGGTTTCCGTAAGAATTTTTTTTTCTTCCTCGTCTAAACCGTGGTAATTAAAAATCACCAGTTTTAATAATAAGAATGCTTTTTTCTGTTCTGAAGTCATGCAAATTCATCTTACACTTTCAAATATAAATATAATTTTCAAAATCAAACTTCTTTTATATAAATAGTTCAGAAGAAATATAATCTGCTAATAATTTCCCCTTTTGGGTTAAGGTAATGAAATCATGTGCATTTGTTAGTAATTTTTGTTCAATAAAACCTTGTATTTTTTTTATCAACAGTTCTTTATTAACTAATGGATTGGAATATATTCTTTTTAAATCCGTTCCCCATTTTGTTCTTAATGAAGTAAGGATATATTCGTTGATTATTTCTTGTTGGCTTAATATCTCTTCTTCAAAAACAGATTTAACTTTATTGATATTGTTAATGTATATATTGTTGTTGCTTATATTCCATCTACGGGAAAGATTATTATAAGAATGTGCACTTGGCCCAATTCCTAAGTATTCCTTTCCTAACCAATAATTGGTGTTATGAATAGAGTAATGGTTGGGCTTACAAAAATTTGATATTTCATATTGCTCAAATCCGTTTTGAGTTGTGTTGTTCATTAAAATCTCAAATTGTTCGGCTTCAAAATCTTCAGAAGCAAATATTGTTTTGTTCTTCTTTTTCCAGTGACCAAATGTTGTTTTTTCTTCTATGGTAAGACAATATGCTGAAATGTGGTTGATGTCTAGAGAACTAGCAATGCTTAAATCGTTCAACCAAATATCATGATTTGAAGAGGGAATGCCGTAAATCAAATCGATACTTATATCTTCAAATCCAATAGTCTTTAGAATGGCAAAGCTTTCTATTGCTTGAGAAGCATTATGGCTCCGGTTCATCCATTTTAAATGATTGTTGTTGAAGGATTGTATGCCAATACTTAATCTGTTAAACCCAATTTCTCGTAATTGCTCAAATTTCTCTAATGTTACATCATCAGGATTTATCTCTAATGTTATCTCTTTAACATTTTGTAAATTATAGCATTCCCCGATAGATTTTATAATTGATTTTAGCTCATCTGAATTCAACATAGATGGCGTACCACCACCAAAATAGATTGTTTCTATATTTTGGTCATTAAGGTAATCTTTTGTAAAAAGGATTTCTTTGTTTAATGCCTGTAGAAGAGCATGTTTATTTCCGAGGCTTGTAGAAAAATGAAAGTCGCAGTAGTGGCAAGCTTGCTTGCAAAAGGGAATATGAATATAGATACCAGACACAAAATCTTCTTTTATGCAAATAAAGCAGATATTTCGCAACTTAATTATAAATTTGCAAATCATAAAATTCTAAACAGGAGCACAATTTGAATTTTTTAATTCCAAATAAGATTATTAAACTACTTAATTTAAGTATAATCTTATTTTTACTAATTAATGTAAAGCTCTTCGCAGAAAATCATAAGCAACATATAATAAAAGATTTGAATGAAGATTGGCTAGCATACAATCCAAAGTATTCAACCTATCTTCCAATTCTCTCTAACAATATAAATAATTATAAAATAGTGCATCAATGGATTAATCCAAATCAATATTTGAATCATAAATATGCTTTTTATATTCCATCAGGAGTCAATATATTCATTAATAACAAATTGTTCCTGAATAATATAAGTGATAAAGATACCCAAAGGATAATTTTATCTAAAGAACTAGTTGAGAAATTTGGCAATAAAATATTTTTGAGTGTTTATGCTCCAAAACGCAATTTATTAGGCTTAAAGATTCAGATTTTTGAAAAAGAAATAACATCAAAGGTAGAAAATATCATTAGAATAAAGACCTCTGTTCTTCAGCCAAAAATAAGAAATAAAAGTTCCAATAATAACAACTACAGTATTACTGTTTTTTTAATGCTTATAGCGATTGTTGCAGTCATTAAATACAGTAATAGTGATTTGTTAGAAGGAATCTTAGGGTATAAAAACCTATTAATAAATAATAGTAATGAAGAAGTTCAGTTGAATAAAATATGGAATATTGATTCTTTGTTACTTATATGTGTAATATCTATTATCCTAGCCTATTTGTATAACTTCGTAAATTTATTTCATTTAAATACAGTTGCTACAAGTCATCAAATTTTTACTTTTGATAACAGTTTAGAAGTTGTTTCCACAATAAAATTGTCTTTGGTATTTATGGTGGCGTTTTTACTGAGACTTTTATTTTTAATAATTTTTGGTTGGTTTTTCAAGCTAGGTCAATTAGTAAAAATGATATATTTTAATAATCTTAAATTTTTATTCAAAGCTTTAATGATTGTATTTATATTAGCATTTATTATAACTACTATTAATCTTATTTCTAGTCGTTTATTCTCTGAATATTTAATTGGTTACATTGTAATAATATTGCTAGTTTTACTTATAAAAAATCTTTATATATCAATAAAATATTCTTCATCTAGAAATGTATATTTATTTTCTTACCTTTGTATTAGTGAGATATTTCCTACCATATTTATGGTAACATTCTTATTTAGATAAAGATAAAACAATAAGATTATAGAAATGAACGAAGTAAAAACTAAAACTCAGAAAGATAGACTAAGTAAAGTTTCTAGTGTTTTGATTTCTCAAGCACGTCCGATCGATGAAAAGTCGCCATATTATATAATGGCGAGCAAATATAATTTGAAAATTGATTTTAGGCCATTCATTCAGGTAGACGCTTTAGATTATAAAGAATTCAAAAAACAAAAAATAAATATATTAGCTCATACGGCGATTATATTTACTAGCAGAAATGCAATAGATAATTTTTTCAAAATCTGCATAGAAGCTAAAATAGAAATGCCAACTGACATGAAATATTTTTGTGTTTCTGAGCAGACATCCAATTATTTGCAAAAATACATTGTCATTAGAAAAAGAAAAATATTCACAGGAGAAAGAACAGCTAAAGATCTTGAGGAATTTATAAAAAAAAATAAAGAAGAAAATTATTTGTTTCCCTGTTCCAATATAAGAAAAGAAGAATTACCAGATTTTATGTCAAAAAATAACATAAAGTTTACCGAAGCTATAATTTATAAAACAGTAGCAAGCGATTTGTCAGACATAGATTTTAATGAATTTGATATAATATCTTTCTTTAGTCCATCTGGTGTAGCCTCTTTGTTTTCGAATTACCCAGATTTTGAGCAAAAGAATATTAGAATTGCTACCTTTGGCCCTACAACAGCCAAGGCAGTAAGAGATGCAGGGCTTTTGGTGGACATAGAAGCCCCTATGCCAAATGCCCCTTCTATGACTGCAGCGATAGAACAATTTATAAAAAAAGCTAACAATGTGAAATAACCTTACGTAATAGCCAAAACAAAAATAGTTATCAACATTATAATAATTCATAAATTACTATTAATTTAAACCTTTGATATTTCTAAAATAGAATATCTATTTTAAAGCATTACACTTTAACTTTTCTAGAATGAAAAAAATTTATTTGCTATTATCATTTTGTATTTCCTTTGGGATGCAACATATATTAGTAGCTCAGCAAGATGCACAATTCAGCCAATACATGTTTAATGGAATGTATTACAGTCCAGGATTTGCGGGATTAGACGGAATGACTAGAGCAACATTTATTCATAGAACACAATGGCTAAGTTATAATCCATCTTTACCCCAAAGCAGAGATGCAAATAGTAGTTATCCAGTTAATTACTCAGAGTCAGGAGGAGCACCCCAAACCAACATATTAACCATTCAATCACTTACTCCTTTTCTAAATAAATCTCTAGGAGCAGGATTAACTATATTGCAAGATGTGTTTGGTCCATTAAGAACCTTTCAAGTGCAATTAACAGGTTCGTATATTATAAAAATGAAAGGTGGCAACCTTGGGCTTGGAATTAGAGCAGGATTTTTTAATCAAGCAGTAAGAAACCTTAATGAATATAGAGTTATAAACACAGAAGATGAAGTATATAAACAATTAACTACGAGTGGAGGCAACCTTGCATCTCAAACCAAACCTGATGTCAATATCGGGGTAGCTTATAGAACCAATAAGTACTATGCAGGATTTAGCTTTGCACACTTGATAAGAAGTAGTTTTTCTTATGGATTTGATCAGTCGATTAATAAGGTGGCTAACCATATGTATTTGACAGGAGGGTATAATTTCAATTTAGGTAGTATGATTGTCTTGACCCCTTCTTTATTAGTTCAATCTGATTTTCAACAATTATCTTCAGTTTATGGTGCTATTGCCACTTATAATGATAAATTTTGGTTTGGAATCAATTTGAGACAATCTTTTGCGAAAAAAGATTTAGCGACAGGGGGAAGCGTATTAAGAAACGATGATGTGGTCTTCTTAGTTGGTGCTAACTTACTTAAAAATAAACAAAATAATAATGCACTTAAGATTGGTTATGCATTCGATTTTGTGACATCTGGAGCAAATGCAAAAACCAGAACATCGCATGAAATATTATTGTCATATTTAATAGTTCCACCTTGGGATATTTTGAAACCTAAGATAAGAACACCACGTTATAGACATGATGAAAATTAATATTTATCATTAAGTTTTTAATTATCAGGGCGTGAAGTTAAATTGATTTTTTCTAATAAAAATTATTAAAATAATATGATGACGAAAATTGCGTTATTTCAATATATTTTATTAATTTAACATTTTATTACAGGTTATACAGGATAAACAAATAGTTGTTATGATTAAATTAAATGTAATTGGAAGTTTTGCTTTGTCTATTATTTCTGCATCAATGCTTCTGCAGTCATGCGGAAAGAAAGGTGGAGGAAGTGATGGTGGTGGAGACCTAATTGGTGTTCAAGGCAGAGAAGGTTGGGTTATGACAGTACCTTTTGGTATGACCACTTGTCCATCGGGAACATTCCATATGGGCCAAGCGGATGAAGACGTCCCTGCGTCTCAAATAAACCACAATAAACAAGTAACAATAGGCGGTTTTTATATGGATGATACAGAAATCACCAATAATGAATATCGCCAGTTTATGGATGTGATGTTGGCAGATTCTTTGGAAGCCTTAGGCGAAGAATATATCAAAACAGAATTATATCCTGATACCGCAGTTTGGGTAAAAGATTTTTCACATCATATGGGAGATCCAATGATGGAATATTATTATGCTCACCCAGCCTTTGATGAATATCCAGTAGTTGGGGTTGATTGGTTTGCTGCAAAATATTTCTGTGAATGGAGAACTAAGCACATGAACAATTGGAGGGCTGAACAAGGTCTCTTTAGAATGCCAAACTTTAGATTACCCTCAGAAGCTGAGTGGGAATATGCAGCTAGAGGAGGCAGAGATATGGCTAAGTATCCTTGGGGAAATCCTTATATAAGAAATGCAAAAGGTTGTATGTTGGCTAATTTTAAGCCAGGTAGAGGTAACTATTATGATGATGGATTTATGTACACTTCACCAGTAGCAGCATATTTTTCTAACGATTTTGGTTTATTTGACATGGCAGGCAATGTTTCAGAATGGTGCGAAGATGCTTATTTCGATGCTTCCGTTCCAGTAGTTTGGGACTTAAACCCAACTTATTATGATGATGATGAGCCAAGAAAAATAATAAGAGGTGGATCTTGGAAGGATATTGCATATTTTCTAGAAACTGGAACAAGAACATTTGAATATCAAGATTCAACAAAGTCTTATGTAGGTTTCAGATGTGTAATGACTTACTTAGGAAGATCTTCTGGTTCTGAGTTTTAATAAAAACGTGTATTTAAATAAGTAAATAAATAAATAAATAGGTAAACTAAACAAACAATTGTCAAACTTTTAAATTTCAAGCAAAAATGAGCGCAAAAGGTAATGTATTATTTGATAAAATTATGCCAATGATCTACGGTATAGGTGCAGCGGTGGTAATTATAGGAGCGATGTTTAAAATTATGCACTGGCCTTTCGCTGGGCCTATGTTAGTAATAGGGTTAAGTACTGAAGCCTTTATTTTCTTAATGAGTGCATTTCAACCCGCACATAAAGACCCAGATTGGGCTAAAGTTTACCCTCAATTAGCTGATGATTACGATGATTATGAAGAAGAAGGAGAAATGGCTTCTACAAGTAATTTAACAGCTAAATTAGACGATATGATGGCTAATGCTGGTCTTAATCAAGATGTTATTAGTAGATTAGGTTCTAGCTTTACTAGCTTAAGTACTACTGTTTCTGGTTTGAGAGATATTTCTGATGCTTCTGGAGCTTCTTCTGAATATGCAAATAATGTAAAAAGTGCCTCAAAATCTATTTTAGAAATGAATAAATCTTATGCAAAAACAGTAGATGCGATGTCTGAAATGGCTAATGCTTCTCAAGATGCAAAAGAATATCATGGACAAGTACAAAATATAACTAAAAACTTAGGGGCATTAAATGCTGTTTATGAAATGGAATTGCAAGATGCAAATAACCATTTAAGAGCTATGAATAAGTTCTATGGTAATCTTTCTTCCGCAATGGAAAGCATGGCTGATGCAAGTAAAGATACTCAACAATTTAAAGATGAGTTGTCAAAATTGACTAAGAATTTGACATCTTTGAATGGAGTGTATGGTAGTATGCTATCTGCAATGAAAGGTTAATAAATAATCATTTTGAACATTATTTTATAGTTATATAAATATAGAAGTATTATGGCAGGAGGTAAAGAAACCCCGAGACAGAAGATGATCGGTATGATGTACTTGGTGTTAACAGCTTTGTTAGCACTTCAAGTAAGTTCGGCTATCATTCAAAAATTTCAATTCTTAGATGATAGTTTGATGTTTGTGAATGGAAGTGCAATAGAAGAAAATACAGGGATTATAAAAAGTCTATCAAAGGCTGTAGAGAAAGCAGGAAATAATCCAAAGGACATTGAAACTTTGAAAAAAGCAGAAGATGTTAGGAAAAAAACGAGTGAATTGATTTCTTTTATTCAAAAGACAAGAGATGAACTTATTTCTTCTACAGGAGGTAAAGATGACGATGGAGTTTCCTACAAAGGTGCAAAAGAAGAAGAAAAAGTAGTACAATACATGGTAGGGCCTGAAGGTTCCAAAAAAGGTGTTGGGTACAAACTTCAAAAAGATATGAATGAATATGGTGAATATCTTAAAACTACTGCAAAGATTGAAGTTCCTAAGTTAGCATTAGATGGTAAAGAAGATCCATTAGCGATGAAAGACCCTAACCAGAAGCGTAAAGATTTCCCAAATCTAAATTTTGCTGAAACTCCAATGGTAGCTGCCTTAGCGGTTTTAGCTCAGAAAGAATCTCAAATTTTGAAATACGAGTCTGAAGCTTTGGCTAAAATTTCAGCAGATTTAGGAAATTATAAATTAGATTTTGATCAAATCAAAGTAATGGTTAGACCAAAATCTAGTGTTGTAGCAGCAGGTACAAAATATGAAGCAGAAATGTTTTTGGCTGCATCTTCAAGTGCTATTGTTCCTTCCATGAAATTTGAAGGTAGAACAATTGATGTTAAAGCAGGTATGGGAATAATTTCTTTTCCAGCAACAGGTGGTGCTTATGACAAAGATGGTAACGTTAAGAAAAAATGGTCTGGTTCTATTACAATTAAGAATAAATCTGGACAAGATACAACATTTACTATTTCTGAAGAGTATATAGTAGCAAAACCTGTAATCTCTGTACAGTCTGCATCTGTAAATGCATTGTATAAGAATTGTGGTAACGAACTGAATGTTCAAGTACCGGCTTTAGGTTCTACTTATAGCCCAAGCTTTGCGGCCAATGGTGCTCAAGTAATCAATGGTGCTGAGAAAGGTAAAGTTACCTTAGTGCCAACAGGAACCAAAGTGGAACTTAGAGTATCAAGTGGTGGCAACTATATTGGTTCTCAAGAGTTTGGAGTAAGATTAATACCAAAACCAACTATCAAATGTTTGATTGCTGGAAAAGAAGCTAATACTAAATCTGGTGAGGTTGCTGCCTCTGTAAGATCTATTCAAATGAAAGCAGATGCTGATGAAAGTTTTAAAACTTTTCTTCCTAAAGATGCTTTGTTCTCGGTTTCTGCTTGGGATTGTATTTTAGTAAGAGGCAAAAGACCTCTTAGCACTAAGAATTTCTCAGGTCAAATTGGTCAAGTACCTGAATTTGCTGGCTTAGCACAAGCTGGTGATAGAATCTTGATAGAGGTTAAGAAAGTAAATAGAACTAACTTCTTGAAACAAGTGGAAGATGTGAGTATGCCTACTACTATCATTAATATTCCACTTAACTAATAAAATAAATATAAGAGGGGCTTAATTGAGTCCCTCTTAATTCATGAATTAAATTATAAATTATGAGAAAGCTAATCTTATTGTTGAGTCTCGTTATCTGCAGTTTTCCTCTTCTTAGAGCACAAGAAGCTGCTGAGAAACCAGCTCCATCTAAATCTCGTTCTACTAATGACGGTGTTTTGGTGGATGGGTATAATAAGTATTCTGTTAGACCAATACATGAGTCTGATATTATGTACAAAAGATCAATTGTAAGAACACTTGACTTGAGAGAGCCACAAAATAGACCTCTGTTTTCTACTAATCGTCAGATTACTAAACTTCTTATAGAAGCTGTTAGAAAAGGAGATATCATCCCTTATAATAATGATTCATTAGACCTTGGTAGAAAACTTACCATTCAAGAGTTTAATGAAAGAATGAGGATGCCTTCTACTCAGGCTGTTTTGTCAGAAGAAGAGAAACAAATTGCTCTTGCCAATGGAGACTCATCTGTACTAGCAGGTGGTGGTGATGGAGATTATCTTCCTCAGAATTTATATCAAATGAATATTAAGGAGGATTTTATTTTTGATAAACAAAGATCTAGACAATACTACGATATTCAGGCAATAACGATAAGTGTTCCCGCAGATTTACCAGCTAACATTAAGGCTATTGAGATAGTAGTTGCTTCTTTTAGCTATAAAGAATTGGTAGAGAAGTTGTTTAAAGATAACCCAAACGCTATTTGGTTTAATAGACAAAATGATCGAGAACATAAGAATCTTGCAGATGCTTTTGACTTAAGGCTTTTTAGTTCTTATATAGTAAAGGTTTCTAATCCAGAGAATAATTATTTGGTAGATATTTATGGTGGAGACCAATATAAAGGTATATTAGCCTCTCAATGGGCTGCTCATACGCTTATGGAGTATGAACACAATCTTTGGGAATTCTAGGAATTGATACTATTTAGATATTAAAATAAGGGTATAATTATAATTATACCCTTATTTTTTTGAGATAATTTTTTTCAATGTATTCACTGTATAGTCGATTTCTTCAATCGTATTATATCTGCTGAAGGAGAATCTAACGTTGCCTCTATTTTCATCTAAATTCAGTTGATGGAGTACATGAGATCCAATATCTGTTCCACTTGAACAAGCACTTCCACCAGATGCAGATATATTGTTTATGTCTAGATTGAATAATAGCATATCATTCTCTTCTGTGTAAGGTAAACTTATGCTAAGGATAGTATCTAGGCTTTTTGAGGTGAACTCTGAATTTCCATTGAATGTTATGCCTTGGATTTCTGCTTTTAGTTTTTCTATCATTCTTAGCTTTAAACTACTAATATGAAGCTTATGAATATCAATATTAGAATAAGCTATTTCTAGAGCTTTAGCAAGCCCAATAATACCAGAGATATTCTCAGTACCACCTCTCATGTTTCTCTCTTGAGCTCCGCCATGAATAAATGGTTGTATATTGTTCCTGTTATTTATATACAATAGCCCTATGCCTTTTGGCCCATGAAATTTGTGGGCTGAACCTACTATAAAGTCAAAATGATTTTTTTGTAAATCTATTTTTTGATGTCCAATGGTTTGTACTGTATCTGAATGGAATAGTGCATTATGTTCTTTACATAATAATCCAATTTGCTCTACATCATTTATATTGCCAATTTCGTTATTGGCGTGCATAATTGAGACTAGGCTATTTGGGTTTTTTATTAGTAGCTTTTCGAGTTGTTCGAGTTCGGATTCTCCTTTATGGTTAATTTCTAAAAGGCTTAATTGAATTAGTTTTCTTTTCTCTAATGACTCAAGGCAGTGTAAAACTGCGTGATGTTCTATAGGAGAGGTGATTACATGTTTAATGTTTTTGCTATAAATGGTACTCGTGAGTGCTGTATTATCTGCTTCTGTTCCTCCTGAGGTAAAGAATATTTCTGAAGGGGAAGTATTGAGTAAAGAGGCAATAGATTTTCTTGCTATTTCTATTGCTGATCTTGCAGCTCTTCCATGAGCATGAATAGAAGATGGGTTTCCAAAGTTGGAAGTTAGATAGGGGTACATTGCCTCTAATACAGTTTTATCGATAGGTGTTGAAGCTGCATTATCTAGGTAGGCAATCATAGTTTTTGTGGTATTATTGATTTGATTTTTGTTTGATAATTTCTTTAATGTCAATTATTAGTTTTTGAGCAAGGTGTTCGGCTGTTGCTAGGGTTTCAGATTCTGAATAGATTCTGATAATTGGTTCCGTGTTGGATTGTCTGAGGTGTACCCATTCTTTATCAAATTCTATTTTCACTCCGTCTATATCGTTGATAGGTTGTTTTATATATTTTTCTTTGATGGATTTAAGAATGAAATCCATATCAGTATTTGGTGCTAGTTCTATTTTGTTTTTTGAAATATGATAGCTTGGATACTTCATTTTAAGCATAGATATTGTTTTGCCAAATTTTGCAAGATGTGTTAGAAATAAGGCTATACCTACAAGTGCATCTCTTCCGTAGTGCAAATCTGGGAGTATAATGCCACCGTTGCCTTCGCCGCCGATTACTGCATTATGAAGTTTCATAGATTCCACAACATTTACTTCACCTACCGCTGAGGCATAATGATTTCCACCTGCTTTAAGGGTAATATCTTTTAGGGCTCGAGTAGAAGAAAGGTTGGATACGGTATTTCCTTGTAGCTTGTGCTTTAGTACATAATCTGCCACAGCTACTAGAGTATATTCTTCTCCGAACATGCTGCCATCTTCATTGATAAAGCATAATCTATCGACATCGGGATCTACTACTATTCCTAAATCAAATTTTCCTTTGGCGATTTCTGAGGAGATGAAACCTAGGTTTTCGGGCAGAGGTTCTGGGTTATGAGGAAAAATTCCATTGGGTTCGCAGAAATAGGGTGTAATTTCTTTAACTCCTAAAGCCTTAAGTAGCATAGGGACGGCAAGACCTCCTGTTGAATTTACACAATCGATTGCAATTCTGAAATTCCTATTTGCAATTGCTTCTTTGTCCACTAATGGTAGATTTAGAATTGCATCTATGTGTTTTTCTATATAATCTTTTTTAAGGGAATATTTTCCAATATTTTTTATATCGGCAAATTCTGTATCTTTTTTGTTTGCAAGAGATAGAATTTTTTTTCCGTCTTTTTCTGACAAGAATTCACCGTTATGGTTAAGTAGTTTGAGTGCATTCCATTGACCTGGATTATGACTAGCCGTAATGATTATTCCACCTGCTGCAGATTCCCACACAACTGCCATCTCTACCGTAGGCGTAGTAGATAAGCCTAAATCTATTACATCGAGACCTAATGATTGAAGCGTGGAGGATACTAATTTTGAAATAAGTTCACCTGAGGTTCTTGCATCTCTACCTATTACAATCTTTTTTTTCTCACTGTTTTGCATTGCCCAAGTTGCATAGGCAATAGTGTACTTGACTACATCTATTGGAGTAAGTGCTTCACCTGGTTTTCCTCCTATTGTTCCTCTTATTCCAGAAATTGATTTGATTAATGCCACTTTTTTATTGTTTATTGTTATTTCAGATATTGATTTTACTATTATTTACAATTGAATAATGTAATTTCAAATTTAGGAATTTTAAATTTATCTTAGAGAGGAATAGTCATAAATTTGAATCAAAGTATACTATAAGGCAGTGGGGTGGTATGAATTTGGGAATACTGATTAATATGCAATTATAACTTAATAAAGATGGAAAGAACTTTAAAAGAATTTGAAAGATTGCTAGTTATTATGGATGAGCTTAGGCTCAAATGCCCTTGGGATAAGAAGCAAACTATGGAAAGTTTGAGGTATTTATCAATTGAGGAAGTGTATGAATTGTCTGATGCAATTCTAGAGAAAGAGCCAGAAAATATTAAGAAAGAGTTAGGAGATGTATTGTTGCATATTGTTTTTTATGCAAAAATAGCATCGGAACAGGCATCTTTTCAAATGTATGATGTAATTAATTCTCTTTGTGAGAAGTTGATTTCACGACATCCACATATTTATGGTGATGTTAGAGCCGATGATGAAGAACAAGTAAAGAGAAATTGGGAGCAATTGAAACTAAAGGAGAAAGGCGGAAATAAAACGGTATTGGCTGGTGTGCCAAGCTCACTGCCTGCTTTGGTTAAAGCGATGAGAATTCAAGAAAAGGCAAAAGCATCAGGTTTTGATTGGGATAATAAATCACAGGTTTGGGACAAAGTTAAAGAAGAACTTGACGAGTTTCAAGATGAAGTGCAACAAGGTTTGGATAATAAAGAGAAAATTGAAGCAGAATTTGGTGATGTATTATTCTCACTAATCAATTATGCCAGATTTATAGCTATTAATCCAGAAGACGCTTTAGAAAAAACGAATAAGAAATTCATTAAAAGATTTACTTATCTTGAACAGCAGTCGGCAATAGACGGCTTGAAGTTAGATGAAATGACTTTGGAGCAGATGGAAGCATATTGGCAAAAAGCAAAGCATCTTTGACAGAAATTCAATACTTCTCTAACAATGTTGTAAAACCTTTGTTTTCTATAGAAATGAATTTGCCCAGATAGGTAATATAAGAATCTAATTTTATATGAGTAAGAAAAGCAAGGAAAAAGTGAAAGACGCTTCAGGACATGAGATGGTAGAAATATTTGGTGCTAGAGAGCATAATCTAAAGAATATAGATGTGGCTTTTCCGAGAAACCAATTGGTGGTAATAACAGGGATAAGCGGCAGTGGAAAATCTTCTTTGGCCTTTGATACGATTTATGCAGAAGGTCAGAGAAGATATATGGAAAGCTTTTCTACCTATGCTCGTTCATTTATTGGCAATATGCAGAGACCAGATGTAGATAAAATAAATGGCCTTAGTCCGGTAATATCTATTGAGCAAAAAACAACTTCCAAAAACCCGAGATCAACAGTAGGTACAGTTACGGAAGTTTATGATTTTATGAGGCTTTTGTATGCAAGGGCTGCAGATGCTTATTCCTATGTTACAGGAGAAAGGATGATTCGGCAATCAGAAGATCAGATTATAGATCATATTTTATCTAATTACTTGTCCGAAAAATTGTATCTATTGGCACCAGTTGTTAAAGGAAGAAAAGGGCATTATAAAGAACTCTTTGTACAAATCAGAAAAATGGGTTTTACAAAAGTTCGGGTAGATGGAGAATTAACAGAGATAGTACCAGCAATGCAGCTAGATCGTTATAAGATTCATGATATAGAAATAGTGATTGACAGAATAGAAGTCAATACTGAAGACAGATACAGAATTGCTCAGTCAGTTAATACCTCATTAACTCAAGGTAAAGGAGTAATGATGATTTTACCATTAGAAGCAAAGAAAGATAAGCCCAAGGTTCAGTTTTTCTCTAAATTTTTAATGGATCCCATATCGGGCATAGCTTATGATGAACCAGCACCAAATATTTTTTCCTTCAACTCTCCCTATGGGGCTTGCCCAACATGTAATGGTTTAGGCACGATAGAGGAGATTAGCGAATCATCTATAATTCCCGACAAGACTTTAAGTATTAGTAGGGGCGGAATTCATCCATTAGGAGAATATAGAGATATATGGATATTCAGACAGCTACAAGAAATTCTTAAGAAGTATAAAAAATCGCTTTCAACTCCTATTGCTGATTTGCCGGAAGAGGTATTACAGATTATTCTTTATGGTACAGAAGAAACTGTGCGAATGAAATCTATGTCTGGTAATGAATACAATTTTAAATTTGAAGGCATAATTAATTTCTTAAGTAAACAACAAGAAATAGGCTCTGATAAAGTTTTAGATTGGCTTTCAGAGTATATGACTATTCGAAAATGCCCTGATTGTAATGGAGCAAGGTTGAAAAAAGAATCACTTCATTTTAAAATAGATGGAAAGAATATTTCGGAATTAGCACAAATGAGCATAGAGAAGCTTAGTCAGTGGTTCAGTAACCTTGAAGAGAGATTGTCTGAAAGACAGTTGGCTATAGCTAGTGAAGTGTTAAAAGAAATAAGGAAAAGAATAGGTTTCCTTACAGAAGTAGGCTTGGGATATTTGACCCTAGATAGACCTTTAAGAACTTTGTCAGGAGGGGAAGCCCAAAGAATAAGGCTTGCCACACAGATAGGAACTCAGCTTGTAGGCGTGTTGTACATTTTAGATGAACCTAGTATTGGGCTTCACCAGAGGGATAATGTGAAGTTGATTTCTGCTTTGAAAAACCTAAGAGATATAGGCAATAGTGTGATTGTGGTAGAGCATGATAAAGATATGATGCTTGCTTCTGATTATATTATAGATATAGGTCCAGGGGCAGGAAGGCATGGAGGAACAGTAGTGGCTCAAGGAGCACCCAAAGAATTTCTAAAGTTTCAAACTTTAACAGCAAAGTATTTAAGAGATGAATTAAGGTTTACCCCATCGAGCAGAAGAAAGGGGAATGGGAAATTTCTGAGATTAGAAAATGCACAAGGAAATAACCTAAAGAATGTAACATTAAATATACCTTTAGGTATGATGGTGTGTGTAACTGGAGTTTCAGGAAGTGGGAAGTCTTCTTTAATTCATGATACTTTGTTTCCTATTCTAAACCAATATTTTTTTAATTCTAAAAAAGTACCCTTAACCTATAAGCAGATTGAGGGCTTAAAAGAAATTGATAAAGTTATAGAGGTAGATCAATCGCCGATAGGAAGAACGCCTCGGTCTAATCCGGCGACTTATACAGAGGTGTTTTCTGAGATTCGCAACTTGTTTTCGCAATTACCCGAAGCCAAAATTAGAGGTTACAAGCCAGGAAGATTTTCATTCAACGTATCTGGAGGAAGGTGTGAAGCTTGTGAGGGGGCTGGAATGAAACTAATAGAGATGGAATTTTTGCCCGACGTTTATGTACCTTGTGATGTATGTAAAGGGAAAAGATACAATAGAGAAACACTGGAAATAAGATTTAAAGGTAAATCCATTGCCGATGTGTTGGATATGACCGTAGAGCAGGCTGTTGAATATTTTGAAGCTCAACCCAAGATAAGTAGGAAAATAGAAGCATTAAAATCAGTAGGGCTAGGTTATATTACATTAGGGCAGCATGCCAATACACTCTCTGGTGGTGAAGCACAAAGGATAAAGTTGGCAACAGAATTGTCAAAAAAGGACACAGGAAAAACGCTTTATATTTTAGATGAACCCACAACAGGGCTGCACTTTGAAGATATTAGGCAGCTAATGAGTGTGCTGAATCTTTTGGTGGATAAAGGAAATACTGTATTGATTATAGAACATAATCTAGATGTGATTCAAATAGCTGATCATATCATAGATATTGGGCCAGAAGGTGGAGAAAAAGGTGGAGAGATAGTGGTTGAAGGAAGTCCAGAAGAAATTATCAAGAATAAAAGGAGCTATACGGCTCAGTTCTTGAAACAGGAGATGGAAAAAACTTCTACCTTCAGTGAAGCTGTTTGAGGATTTCTTCTTTAGTTGCTAAGCTTTTTTGTTCCCATGTTTTGATTCCCTTTTTGTAAATCATTAATACAGGTAATGCGTCTATATTTAGGTTTTTACAAAGATTTTTCTGTTGGTCGGCGTTTATCCTTAAGACTTTTGTATTGTTTGATTTATCATTTTCTATTTCTTCTAAGTAAGGCTTCATTTTCTGGCACGGAATACACCAGTCGGCATAGAAATCAATGAGAAGGAGTGGTTCTTTATTGATAATGTCTTGAAGTTGTGTAGTTGACATTTCTATGTTAGTATCACTTGTCATTGTTTCAGGTAAATCATTTGATCTCCAGCTCATCATTCCTCCAGAAAGCTCAAATACTTTATCAAATTTATTTTCTCTAAGAAATTGTGCCGCAGAAGCACTTCTGCCACCACTTAGGCAATAGACATAGGTAGGAATGGATTTATTCAGCTTAGAAACTTGATTTTTAAATTCTGAATCATTCCAGTTCAGGTTCAAAGCAGATTTAATATGTCCGTTTTGAAATTCATCTGGAGTGCGAACATCCAATAATTGGAAGGTCTTTGCACTATCAAGAGCAGAGGCAAATTGATTGGCTGTAAGCTCAGAGTTGTATTTTTTATTGTTTGGTTGGCTACACCCTAGTAGCCCAATAAAGATGACGATAAAGGCTGTTGAAATATTAGTTTTAATAAGGAAGGAGAAAT
Source organism: Cytophagales bacterium (assembly GCA_004294225.1). Lineage (GTDB taxonomy): Bacteria > Bacteroidota > Bacteroidia > Cytophagales > Cytophagaceae > REBA01. Next base: position 42,006 of record REBA01000019.1, read on the forward strand.
TCATGAGCCTATAGATTGAATTAATTAATTTAAGTTTTTAATGATAACCTGAGCAAGTTGATTAGCTCCTACTATGCCAGATTGTCTCCATAATATTTTGCCGTTCCTGAAAAGCATAAGTGTAGGCACGCCTTGAATTTTATATGCTTTTGCAGCTTGATTGTTTTTGTCTATATCTACTTTAATGATGGTGGCTTTATTACCAATTTTACTTTTAAGCTCTTCAAGAATTGGTTTCATCGCTTTGCAAGGACCACACCATTCTGCAAAGAAATCTACCAATACCAATTGGTCAGAATTTATTAAAGAGTTAAAGTTGCTCATAGGAAATTGATAGATATAATTTAGGTATTTTATTTAGTTTCTTCAAAGGAAGTTTCTTCAAGAGAATTAGTAATTACATTGTTTGAGGGCTTAGAATCCTTGGGTTCTGCATAACAATTTCCAGAGGCACAGCCAAACTGAAATACGCCCATAGAGATAAAGTAAATTCCAAATGCAAGAAGAAGCCATTTGCTTTCTACAATTGATTGGTAGCATATACCACCACCAATGAGAACAAATAAGCTTCTTTGTATAGTCTAGCCTTTAAGAATTCGCTTTTTCATAAAGATTAGATTTTTGATTCTAATCCATACCAACCGCCACCATTATATACTTCATCGAATCCATTAGATTTGAGAATATTTTTAGCCACTCCGCTTCTCATACCGGAGGCACAGCAGGTAATAATTACTTTGTTTTTATCTAATTTGGAAAGACTGTTTTGTAAGCTGTCTAAATTAATATTGACAGCACCTTTGATGTGACCATCGTGAAATTCGCCTTTTGTTCTTACATCTAAGATAATAGCTCCATTTTTTACAAGCTCTTTATAATCTGTTTTTGGTCCTAGACCCAACATATTTTTTATAGTTTCCATCATTTTGTTTCATTTATAAATTGTTTACTTTTCCTATCATACAACTAGCGTAGCTTTTTATTTGTAGCAACAATCCGTTTTCTTCAGTAGCTTCTGGGTAGCCAAGTTGGTATAATCTTTCTTTTAATGTATCCAGAGAAACATCATTATGTTCGACATCAATGCTGTCAGTTTTTATATCTACAGTTACTTTATTAACACCATTAATTTTTGACAATTCATTTTGAATGGTGGTAGCACAGCCGCTACATTTTAGATTGGCAATGATTATTTTATCTATTTTCATTGGTGTTTGATTTAGAAAATGAATTATTAATTAATATTCCTAGAATAGCTCCATAAATAGAACTATTGATTGGTTTTGAGGTTATTGAACAACTACCGCTAGAGCAGCCAATAAAGTAGAAATATAAATACCCCATGATTGCACCAACAATGGTACTGATAATAGAAATACGGTATTTGGAAATTAGCGAAGACATGCTTTGATTAATTAATGATTATCTATAAAACCAATCATTTTTTCTTACAAGTAGTGATACCAAATGGAAGATATAATGGGCATACGCTTATTAAGCTTGTTAATAAGAATATTAACGCAAGAGCTAAAAGGATTAATGCAACTGTAGCACTAAGCACATTGGTAAAATATAATACGATAATTACAACAGCAATTATGCTTCTGATAATTCTGTCTAATGTTCCCATGTTTCTCATATATAAAATTGTTTATGTGTATTGATGGGTACAAAGTAAAGGTAAATTTGAACTAGATTCAGCAACTTAAGTTACACTAGCGATATTTTGTTTCTGCCAAGTTTTACTATCCCTTCGTCTTCCAACTGTTTGAGAAGTCTAGAAATAACTACACGAGCGGAAGCAAGTTCTGTAGAAAGCTGTTCGTGAGTTATATAAATAGTTTTGCTATTGTTAAGCTGACATTTTTGTTTAATGTGATTGAGCAATCTTTCGTCCATTTTTTTGAAAGCTACGGCATTTACTACTTCTAAAAGTTCTTCAAATCTTTTGTGATATAGTCTAAAAATATAGTCTAGCCACTCTGGGTAAGATTTTATTAAAGCCAATACTTGGTCAATGGGTATGAATAGAATTTCGGTGTTTTCTTCAGCTATAGCTTTTACCTTACTTGTTTCTTCGTGAATGCCACCTAAAAACGACATAATACAACTTTCCCCCCCAATAATGTAATAAAGTAATAATTCTCGTCCATCTTCATCAGTTCGCATTACTCTTATACTTCCTGATAGGACAATGGGTATAGCTTTGACATAAGCATTTTCGTTTAATATCGCTTCCCCCTCTTTGAAAGATTTAGAGAATCCATGTTTTAATAATTGCTCAATGACTTGAGGTGAATTTTTAAATTCATTTATTTTTTCAAGATTTCCCATAATGGTTTTTTCTATAAATGTACTACATCATTCAATGACTAATATTTTGATATAAACTCCAATACTTAACAATTTCTTAACATTGGATTTTTTATATTTGAACCTTAATTTATTTAAAAAATATTTATATACTACTTTCCTTTATTTTAATTTAATGAAAAACAAGTTCTTAATTCCTGTAATACTAGCTGGTTTGTTTACTGCATGTAATCAAAAATCTGGCTCTGAAAGTTCTTCAGCTACTGATGAAAACATTTTAGACTCAACTGCTAATGTGGGTACGATTGAAATTGATGGCTCTAGCACCGTTTATCCTATTACTGAGGCTGTTGTAGAAGAGTTTAGGGTTGAAAGTCCAACCGTAAAAGTTACTATTGGTGTATCTGGTACTGGAGGTGGATTTAAGAAATTTGGAAGAGGAGAAATAGCAATTGCTAATGCATCAAGACCAATCAAACCAGTTGAAGACAGCACATGTACTGCTGCAGGAATAGAATATATAGAATTACCTGTAGCTTATGATGGTTTGGCGATAGTAGTTCATAAAGATAATTCTTGGTTGAATGATATTACTGTAAAAGAATTAAAAATGATATGGGAGCCATCAGCACAAGGAAAAATCACTAAATGGAACCAAGTAAGAAAAACTTGGCCTAATGAAGAAATTCATTTATTAGGGGCAGGTACACAATCTGGAACATTTGATTATTTTACAGAAGCAATAGTCGGTAAAGCCAAAGCTTGTAGAGGAGATTATACGGCTAGCGAAGATGACAACGTATTGGTTCAAGGAGTATCTACAGACAAAAATGCTATGGCTTTTTTTGGAATAGATTATTATGAAGTAAATAAAGACAAATTGAAACTCGTTCCAGTAAATGATGAAAATGACAGTAATGGAAAAGGAGCAATTGCCCCTAGCCAAGAGTCAGTAAAAAATGGAACATACCAACCACTTTCTAGACCTCTATTTATATATATTAATAAGAAATTTTTAGCACAATCAGAAATGAAATCGTTTGCTAAGTTTTATATCGATAATGCACAAAAATTGGTAGGAGAAGCAGGTTATATTCCATTTTCATCTGAAGCATATACCTTGATTGGTCAAAGATTAGAGAAGCAAACGACTGGTTCTGTATTCTTGAAATTAAAGACTACTGTAGGCGTAAAGATGGAAGATGTAGTGAAAATGGAGTAACCTTGTTTTTAACAATTTAATAATAAAAGATGCTAATAAGTAGTATAAAGAAATAATTAACTTGTACTACTTATTTTATTTTATAAGACTATCGTTAAGGAAATGAAAGAAAAAATAATAGAAAAACTACTCTTGTTTTGTGCTCTTCTTACCATTTTCACTACATTAGGAATTATAGCGGTTCTACTTATACAATCGTTTAATTTTTTTAAAGAGGTTTCATTTTTTGATTTTGTAACAGATACCGAATGGACTCCACTCTTCAGTAACAAACGCTATGGAATATTACCTTTACTTTCGGGTACTCTACTAACCACATTAATTGCAGTATTGGTGGCAGTTCCTATCGGTTTAATTATCGCTATATATTTGAGCGAGTATGCCCCCAAAAAAGTGAGAAGTATTCTAAAACCCTCTCTAGAAATCCTTGCTGCTGTGCCTACTGTTGTTTATGGATATTTTGCATTAGTATATGTAACACCTTTTCTTCAATCAATTTTCCCTAGTTTGTCAGGGTTCAACTCACTAAGTCCCGGATTGATGATGGGTATAATGATATTACCATTAGTTTCCTCCCTTAGCGAAGATGCTCTTTATGCAGTTCCTAAATTTCTAAAAGAAGGTTCGTTTGCTCTTGGTGCTACTAGATTTCAAACAGCATGGAAAGTAATGGTTCCGGCAGCATTTTCTGGAATTGCGGTATCTGTAATTTTGGCTATTTCTAGGGCGATTGGCGAAACAATGATAGTAGCCATAGCAGCTGGGCAACAACCTAGGCTTACCTTTAATCCTTTTGTGCCAGTTGAGACAGCCACAACTTATATAGTTCAGGTTAGCAGTGGAGATGTACCTCATGATTCTATAGAATATAGAACCATCTTTGCAGTAGGGATGAGCCTTTTTGTAATTACATTGATATTAAATAATATTAGCTTCTGGTTGAAAAGAAAATACCAAGCAACTTATAGTTAATGAATAATCATTAAAATACTATTCCTTTGATTAACGAAAAAAGCCAAAAGTCTATAAGGCGTCAGAAAGCATTGTCGGAAAGACTTCAGAAAATTTCTAAATCTAAATTCTATTTGATTCAAGATGAGGTGTTCAAATATTTTGGGTTGTTTTGCACTATTTTAGGGATTGCAGTTTTGATTGTTTTTTTATTTAATCTTTTTGTAACAGCAGGAAGTAGAATAGACTGGGGCTTTCTGACTAACCTACCTTCAAGAAGAGCTGCAAAAGCAGGTATTTATACCGCTTGGGTAGGAACGTTGTGGATTCTTGTTTTGACCACAATCATTGCTCTACCAATAGGAATAGCTGCTGGGGTGTATCTAGAAGAGTACAATAAGAAAAACAGATTTTCGAGTTTATTAGAAGTAAACATTGCCAACCTTGCTGGAGTACCCTCTATAGTATATGGTTTATTAGGCTTAGAATTATTTGCTAGATTTATTGGTACTGGAGAAAGCTTGCTTACTGGTGCCCTAACTTTAGCCTTGCTCATATTGCCTGTGATAATTGTCTCCACTAGAGAAGCATTAAAAACTGTTCCTTATACCATAAGAGAAGCTTCTTATGCCTTAGGAGCTACGAAATGGCAAACCATTTGGAATCAAGTATTGCCAGCTTCTTTATCAGGAATTTTTACAGGGATGATATTGGCCCTATCTAGAGCAGTAGGCGAAACGGCTCCATTAATAGTGATAGGTGCATTAGCATTTGTTCCATTTGTTCCAACCAGCGTATTCGATTCGTTTACAGTACTGCCAATTCAGATATTTAACTGGGTTTCTAGACCACAAAAAGAATTTTCCGTAAATGCAGCAGCAGCAATTATTGTATTACTGTCTATTACTTTTATGATGAACGGAATTGCAGTATATCTTCGTCATCGTTGGCAAAAGAAAATTAAATGGTAAAAATTATCTGCCTTTAGAATTATACTTAACATGAAAATAGAAGCAAAAAACGTTAAATTTTTTTACGGCCAAGATCAAGTCTTGAAAGACATTTCTATGTCTATCAAGAAAAACACTGTAACAGCATTAATAGGGCCATCTGGTTGTGGAAAATCTACTTTTCTAAGACTTTTTAATAGAATGAATGACCTTATTGAAGGAGCAAGGTTAGAAGGAGAAATATTAATAGATGGGGTAGATATATACAATAAGAACATCAATGTGAATGAGCTAAGAAAAACTATAGGAATGGTTTTTCAGAAACCCAATCCATTCCCTAAGACGATTTATGAAAATGTTGCCTATGGATTGAAGGTAAATGGTGTTTCTGATAAAAATATTATTGAAGAAAGTGTAGAACAATCTTTGAAACAAGCGGCATTGTGGGAAGAAGTAAAAGATAAATTAAAGAAATCTGCATTTGCTCTTTCTGGTGGTCAGCAACAAAGACTTTGTATTGCTAGAGCACTTGCTGTGAAGCCATCTATACTTCTTATGGATGAACCAGCATCTGCACTAGACCCTATTTCTTCTATTAAAATTGAAGAATTAATCTATCAACTAAAATCTTCCTATACCATATTGATTGTAACTCATAATATGCAACAAGCTTCTAGGACGAGTGACAAAACCGCCTTCTTTTACATGGGAGAGCTGGTAGAGTTTGATGATACACGTACTTTGTTCACCAATCCCAAAAAAGAAAGAACTCAGAATTATATCACAGGAAGATTTGGTTGAGCATACCTGATTGATAAAATTTATCTACAAAAAAATCAAAGCATAACTATATGAATTTATTAGAAACCGAGTTAGGGGAATTAAAAAGCGACCTTCTAGAAATGACTAATCTAGTAAGAAGCCAATTAGAAAAAACGGAGCAGGCCTTTTTTTCTTTCGATAAAGACTTAGCAAAAGAAGTCTTGAAAAATGAAAAAAGAGTAAATGCTTGTGAACTTCAGATTGATGCCAAGTCTGAACATATTCTAGCACTTTTTAACCCAGTAGCTATTGACCTTAGATTTGTAGTAGCGTCATTGAAGATGGTTTCTAACTTAGAAAGAATAGGAGATAACGCAAAAGGTATTTCTCAATATATCAATAAATTTGAAATGGCCTTTGATAAAAAACTGGTTCAAGAGTTGAGATTTAAAGAAATGACCGAAACAGCTCTAGAGATGCTTTCTATCTTGAGCGAATCTTTCGAAACAGATAATACCAAACTAGCCCGCTCACTATTTACCAAAGACGAAATTTTGGATGAAATAAATGTGTCTGCCAATGTGATTATGACCAATTATTTGATGGTTGAGAAATCACCCGAAAAAATAATGCAAGCCATATATATGATGTCTATCATTCGCAAAATGGAGCGAGTAGGCGATTATGTAACCAATATAGCTGAAGAAATAATATTCTACGTAAAGGCAAAAGTTCTGAAACATAACCGCAAAAAAGGGACGAAATAGTTGATTATAGGTTAAAAGAGTCTTTTATATTCTAGCTTTCATTCTAGAAGAAGCAGTTTTTTCGTCAATAAATAAGAGGACATAGAAATACAGCTGATTTGTTTATAAAGAAATTTGAAGGAAAGCAGAATGCGTAGCTAATTGTAACGAGAATTATTCTTTTATCAAATTTTTATCAATACTCAACCATCGTTCTGCTCCGTCGTCTTTGATGTATGATACCAATAATCTTTTATTATTCAATCCAATAACTTTACATGGCTTGGTAACCTTAACATTCAAGTTTGCGACATAAACATCTATGAATTTGGTATCACCAATGTTGAAGCCAAAATAGATTTTATTCTCGGAATGAGAAGCTGTTTTATAAATCGTGCTTTGTTCGACTTTATGAGTTATTAAATCTCCGTTCGTATTTTTAAAGACAATATTGAATTTACCTCTTTTGGTAGTTGAGTACAATATACCACGGTAAAATTTTTTAAACTCATATATTATGCTATCTCCAGCAACTATACCCCCATTCAAAGGAGGCATAATATCTTTAGGGAAATCTGTAATTGATTGATTATAATCATAAAGATCAGCTGAGACAGTTGCTAATGTAGTAGAGTAGAAAAATAAATAATAAGTAGTTTTAAAATCTACACTGAAATTAGTAAGCTTTATGTTTTTATTTTGTTTGTATTTGTTGTACAAATCACGCTTTGCTTCTAGAATTAACCCATTTTTGTTCATTCCTCCAATACCTAATATTTTTCTTGTAGAAGCTTCTCCTGTAACAACATCTTTCAATTGACCGTCCATTGAAGAACCTGTTGAAATATTTCCAGAATGAACAGCACAAGAGGACATAATTGAGAGAGTGAATAAGTATAGTAGAATGATTTTGATGGGCATTACTTTGATGTTACAAATTATAAAATTTACTGAACAATAAAATTTTAATATGATTTTACTTTAGAGCAATTTATTATTTCTTATAAATATCATACCTTATTTTCAAGCACTTTATTGCTCTGAAAATCGCTTAGATTTTTAATGGTAGTCTTCGCAATCTGGCTTAATGCTTCTTGAGTAAAAAAGGCTTGATGGCCAGTAACCAATACATTGGGGAAAGTGAGTAGGCGAAGAAAAACTTCATCGTTGATCATTTTAGCGGAAAGGTCTTCAAAGAATAAGTCTGCTTCTTCTTCATATACATCTAAGGCAAGATATCCTATTTTTAGAGATTTGAGTCCTTTGATTACTGCTTTTGTGTCAATCAGGGCACCTCTGCTGGTGTTTACCAGCATAACACCTTGTTTCATTGAATCAATAGCCTGTTCGTTGATAATATGTTTTGTAGAAGGCGTAAGTGGACAGTGTAGCGAAATAATGTTTGATTGAACATAAATTTCTTCTAGGGAAGAATATCTCATCCCTAAACTATCGCATTCTGAATCTTGGTGAAGGTCATAGTAAAGTATCTTTGCTCCAAATCCTAAAAGGATTTTAGCGGTGATTTTCCCTATTTTTCCAATACCAATAATTCCTATTGTTTTTTGATAGATATCAAAACCCATCAACCCATCTAAGGCAAAGTTGTTTTCTTTTACTCTATTGTAGGCACGATGGATTTTCCTGTTTAGGGTAAGAATTAATCCCACAGTATGTTCGGCTACTGCGTTGGGAGAGTAGGATGGAACCCTTACTACTACAATACCGTGTTCATTACAAGCTTTGATATCTACATTGTTGAACCCAGCACATCTTAAGGCAATAATTTTTATTCCTATGGAGCTGAGTTGCTCTACAATTTGTCTATTTAAATCATCGTTTACAAATACACAAATACCTTCATGACCTTCAGCTAATTTGATACTATCCCCAGAAAGATGAGGCTCAAAGAAAGAAAACTGAATATTGTTTTCAATATTATTTTCTTTAAGCAGAAATTCTTTGTCGTAAGGTTTAGCACTAAAAACAGCAACTTTCATCATTAAGCGGTTTAGAAATTCAACTAGATTTTAAATGAACAAAGTAGGTTGTTACCATCCAAGTATCCATGCAAATATTAAGGGAGCTACTATGGTTGCGTCAGATTCTACTATAAATTTCGGGGTGTTGATGTCAAGTTTTCCCCAAGTAATTTTTTCGTTTGGAACTGCACCGGAATAGGAGCCATAGCTAGTAGTAGAATCAGAGATTTGGCAGAAATATGACCAAAAAGGAATGTTTTCCATTTCCATGTCTTGATAGAGCATCGGCACTACGCATATTGGAAAGTCGCCAGCTATTCCGCCGCCTATTTGGAAGAAGCCTACCCCTTTGCCTTCAGAGTTTTTGATGTACCAGTCTGCTAAGAAGGTCATATACTCAATTCCGCTTTTCATGGTAGAAGGTTTGATTTGTCCTTTTATACAATAAGAAGCGAATATATTTCCCATTGTTGAGTCTTCCCAGCCAGGAACAACTATAGGAAGGTTTTTCTCAGCAGCAGCCATCATCCAGCTGTCTTTGGGGTCGATTTCATAATATTGCTCAAGTACTCCCGAACGGAGCATTTCATACATATACTCATGAGGAAAATATCTATTGCCTTCGTCATCGGCTTTTTTCCAGAGTTGATGAATGTGTTTTTGTAATCTTCTGAAAGCTTCTTCTTCTGGGATACAGGTGTCTGTAACCCTATTATAATGATTTTCTAGCAAGTCCCACTCGTCTTGAGGGCTTAGGTCTCTGTAATTAGGCACTCTTTTATAGTGAGAGTGTGCCACTAGGTTCATAATGTCTTCTTCTAAGTTCGCACCCGTACAAGAGATTATGCTTACTTTGTCTTGTCTAATCATTTCTGCTAATGATTTTCCTAGCTCTGCGGTACTCATGGCACCAGCAAGGGTAATCATCATTTTGCCATTGTCTGCCAAATGGGTTTCGTATCCCTTGGCAGCATCTACTAATGCGGCAGCGTTGAAATGTAAATAGTGTTTTTCGATAAATTGCGAAACAGGTCCTTTCATGGTTTTTTAAAAATTGGATATTATGCCTTTGTAGGATATAAAATTTATATTCTTATGCATCCCAAAATTAACTTTATTTGGGATGCATACAATCATGGTGATTAGAGAATATTTTAAATTAATGTTAAATTATTGATTTTTTGAATTCTTCAAGATTTAGCTTATAATTCAAAATCAATACTTGCTTTGATATCTTTTGATGAAGCACCGATTAATGCTTTAAATTTACCCTTTTCGAGTACCCATTTCTTGCCTTTGGGCTCAAAGAAAGCCAATGCTTCTTTTTTGAATTTTAGGGTAACTTTCTGAGTTTCTCCTTTCCTAATAAAAATGTTTGTGAATGCTTTGAGTTCTTTTTCAGGTCTATCAATAGTGGACTCTACATCGTGTATATATAGTTGTACAATCTCGTTACCATCTCTTTCCCCTGAGTTTTTAACTTCTATTTCTATTTGGATAGTTTCTTTGTCTTGGCTTATGGATGGTGTTCCGTAGCTAAATTGAGTGAAGGAAAGTCCAAAACCAAATGGAAATTGAGGAGTGATTTTGTTTTTATCATAATATCTATATCCAAGGTAGATTCCTTCTTTGTAAGGTGTTTTTAGATTAGGATTTTTATATCCTTTGAGCGTAGGGTAATCTTTGTTGTTATACATCCAAGTAAATGGAATTTTACCGCTAGGGTTATAATCGCCAAATAAAACGTTAGTAATGGCTTTGCCCGTCTCGCTTCCTAGGTAAAACATATCAATGATTCCTTTTACTTTAGAAGACCAAGAAGAAATATCAAATGCAACAGTACCATTCAAGATTACAATTGTATTGGGGTTCACGGCAGAGACTGCCTTAATAAGCTCGTTTTGATTGTTTGGAAGCAATAGGTCTTCGGGAGTATCTTTGCCTTCTGTTTCATACTGGCTAGATAAACCTACAAAGAGAATTGCAATATCAGATTTCTTTGCTTGTAGCACTGCTTCTGAGATGTTGGCGTTAGAAGTTTTGATTGGTTCGTCTCCAAAATCCCAACCTAGTTTTACATTGGCACCCATTTGACCATCGAAATATTCAAGCTTAATTTTGTGGAGTTTGTTTTGGTCTAAAAAGATCTCAACGGAATCTTTTTCTGTACCATGCACATCCCAGTTTTCGAAAACTAGTTTGTCGTTGATGTATAGCCTTACCCCATCGTCTGCTAGTGTATAAATCACATATTTTCTAGGAACAGGCGATACCAATACTCCCGTCCATCTTGCAGAAAAACCATCGTTGTTAATTTTTGGGTCAGGGGAGCCATCGTTATAGACAAAATCTACTTTTGGGTCTATTCTTTCTAAGACTGGCTTTCCTTCAAGATTCATATTGTTGAAATACTCTGCTTTTAGTCCAGCTTGTTTTCTGTCTCCGTCAGTAAATAAATATTCTGTACCAATAATATTTGCTTCTTTTTTATCTAGAACATCTCCTAGAGCATAATTTATTTTTATCGAGTTACCTACTTTATTGCTTATCTCCTCTAGTGGGTTTGATACATAGGAAGGAATAACGAATGCACTTCCACCCCCACCAGTTCTGGCGAATTTTGCGTTTGGTCCAATTACAGCAATCGATTTAATTTTTTGGATATCTAACGGTAAAATACTGCTTTCATTTTTTAATAACACAATTCCTTTTTGTGCAGCTTCTAATGCAATTTGTTTGGTGTTTTCTGAACTTACCAATGAAGAATCTAGTTTTGGTGGGTGCTCAAACAAACCAAATTGGAATTTTGTTCTAAGTATTCTTCTGACCATATCATCAATTTGGCTTTCTTTTACTTCGCCTGCTTTTACAGCAGCAAGTAGTTTTGTTCCAAAGAAGGTTGGCTGTGGCATTTCTAGGTCTAATCCTGAATTAGCAGATTTTGCAGTGCTATGCGTAGCATCCCAATCAGACACTACGTGACCTGTGTATCCCCATTCTTTTTTTAGCACCGTGTTTAGCAACCATTCGTGTTCGCTAGTATATGTTCCGTTGAGCAAATTGTAGGAGGCCATGATTGACATTACTTTAGCCTCGTCTATAACAGCCTTGAAAGGAACAAAATATAATTCTCTTAAAGTTCGTTCATCTACTTCTGAATTGGCATTTCTTCGCTCCCATTCTTGCTCGTTGCACACAAAGTGCTTTACACAAGCAATCACATTTTTGCTCTGAACTCCTTTAATATAGGCGACACCTAAAGCAGCAGTTAAAACCGGATCTTCTCCGTAAGACTCAAAGTTTCTACCACCATTAGGAATTCTATAAAGATTAACACAGGGAGATAAGTAATAATTTAATCCCTTGCCAATCATTTCTTCTCCCATGGCTTTCCCTACTTTGTAAATTAGTGTAGTATCCCACGATGCTGCAAGTGCAGTAGATGCTGGGAAAGCGGTAGCTTTCCCAGTTCTAACTCCTACAGAGCCATCTGACATATAGAATGCTGGAATGCCAAGTCTTGCATTAGTATCTGTTAATAATCCGTGACCATTGAGTTGATTTATCTTTTCCTCTAAGGTCATTTTTTTTAATAAGTCTTCTACACGAATTTCTATTGGTTGATTGGCATCTAAATAGGCTTCTAATGATGTTTTTTGTGATGATGGTTTACAAGAAAAGAGTAGCAAAACACTTAAAAAGCAGAATGCAATCGAAGGGGAAGTTTTTTTCATTAATAAATAGGTTACAATTGGTACAATTTGAATCTAAAATAGGTTAATTATTGCTAGAATTACAAATCATAACGAATAGTTAAATGATTTAATGGTGGGGAAATAAAAAAGAGTATTGGCTTATAACCAATACTCTTCAATAGGTAAACAAAAAAATATTTAATTGTTTATTATAGGTAAAGAAAGTTGCTACACTCTTTTTTGATTTCTTCTTTTGATTTTCCTTCGGTAGTATCCATAATCACTTTTCTTACCAATACACCTACTATAGCTTTTCTGAAGCCTAATTTCTCAGAAATAGCGATACAATCTGCGATTTCTGTTTCTGTAGCTACACCATCAGCCAAAAGCATTTCTACCAAATCCATTACCATATTCACTCTGTCATTATCATTGTCAGGTGTTTTGAATTTTATAGGTTCTTTGGTTTTAATTATCTTCTTGAGCTTTTCATCTTTTAGGCCATGACGGCGACCAATACTAAATATTAGTCTTTTTTCTGCCATAGAGAATTCACCATCAGATTGAGCGATGGATACCAAATTATTAATATGACTTTTTATTCCTTTAGTTTTTGGAGTTTCCATTAATTCCATAATTATTCCTATTTTATATTGTGTACAAATAGAATCATTATTTTTATTAATTGCAACAAATATGTAATTTTTTTTAGTTTTAAATATTATTTGTATTATTAAATAGTTGATAATAAATAATAAATATTTTTATCACTTTATTAGTTTATCACTTTATTTATTTTCTGACATATTAGCTTTTTTAAAGATAATATTGATAAAATGCAATATTTAATTCGTGATTTAATTAATGATATAAATAATAATAATACAATTAATAATATTTTTTTTGGCTTCGTTAAGTTTTGTAAATTGCTTGAATGTTAAGTAAAATCTATTAATTATGTTTTTGAAAACGGTAAGATGTTTAATCATCGGTCTATTCATTGTTTGCTTCCAGCCATTCAATTCCTATGCAAATCAAACAGCACCTGACACAGTTACTATAGGTTCTTATATAATAAGTCTTCACGATATTAATTTTAAAGACAAAGAATACACTATAAGGTTTTGGTTATGGATGCTTTATAATAATAAAGAATTTGACTTTGAGAATAGAGTAGAAGTGCCCAATGCTAAAAGTATTGAAAAGCCTGATGTTTTTGTTGATAGCATAAATGGTCAAAATTGGGTTTTGTTGAAAATGAAATGTGTGATGAAGCAGGCTTGGAAAGTGAACGATTTCCCTTTTGATAAACAAAGCTTGATTGTGAAGATTGAGAATTCAGCTTTTGATAATACTAGCTTCGTGTTTAAGCCAGATAATTTTGGCAAACATGTAGACCCTCACCTGGCGGTAGATGGTTGGCAATTTAAAAATATGATTACTAAAACAACAACAAGCAGCTATAATACTGCTTTTGGAGACAGAAGATTACAAAACCCCTACACAGAGTACGATTGTTATGAAATCAGTTTTGACCTGCAAAGAGATGCTTGGGGCTTGTTTCTAAAAATATTTATTGGAATGTATGTGGCATTTATGATTGGTTACGTGAGCTTCTTTATACACGTAGATCATATAGAAGCCAGTTTTGGGCTTCAAGTGGGAGGGCTTTTTGCCGCTGTTGGAAACAAATATATTACAGATTCTGCTTTGCCTGAGACATCTTCATTTACCTTAGTTGACTCCCTTCATGCTCTGACATTTATTTATCTATTTATCATTATTTTTATTAGTGTTATTGTACTGTTATTTTATAAGAAGAAACATTATTTATTTTCTAATAAGATTATAAAGGTTGCCTCTATAGCTGTTTTGGGCTCTTATATTTTATTAAATTTAATTCTTATTCTTTCTGCAATTCACGATGTTGGATTTAATTAATTTTGTTTTT